>JAETNQ010000007.1 GCA_021772075.1 Lachnospiraceae bacterium | reverse complement strand
CGCCAAAGAAGAAGGTTCCAGGATCCTTTCTTTTTTATTCTTTGGTGACAGTATATCGGTTAATTCTGCGACAGGCAACTAAGTTAATTGTAAGTCAGGCTGAGAGGGGCGCAACAGCATTACAGATGGATTATTTTCTCTTCTCTGTGTAATATTTTCCAAAATATCTAATTCTTTATCTGACAGCTTACGGATACGATAATAGCATTGATAAACGTTCAGAACCGCTAAGTCAGCATCATTATCTTTATCTATAAGCCATATGCCAATTCTTATTGCAGACTGAATAATGGCATCATTTTTATTTACATCATATGCACAAATCATTTCTAACATCATTAAATTCACACGCACTAAATGTCCTCTGTTTTCTATGGAAAATATCTCTTCTTCCATTTTATCAAATCTCAAATTGGATATTTTAATAAAATCTTTTTCACGCAGTATCGTATATTTAGATGTATCAAAAAACTCTCCATCAGCATAATTTGATTTACAATCTGCTATACTGTCAGCAAAATTCTCAATCTTATACTTTCCATCCTCTGATTCAATAAAATGGAGTATAATGTTCAAATTTGCTATGGCTATATATCCAATAGGCGGAACCTTCTTATCATTAAAGTTAATTGGCTCTCCATATTTAATTCCAAGTAGCAGCATTTTAATATAACTTTCATCTTTATCTGTTATATTATCACATTCCAAAGGAATTTGAACATCTACAGATTCCAATACATCTTTCACATCTTTTAAATACTGCAACTGACCTTCCAATTCATTTAAACCAGATTCTTCAATTTGTTGTGCATAGAACTCTGTTTTTATATTTTTGCCATCAACCATAATCCCTTTTCCATCAACCATGTCTAATAAAAATTCTATTGACGATATTCTTTCATTAATATTTCCCTTCAATGAAAAGCACAAACTTGGATTACCCTTATGCGGTTCTTTAATTATTATGCTTTTTCCAAAATGAATTTCGTCACAATCTGATGTATGTAAAATTTCACAGCTTCTGAAATATTCTTTTCCATTTGCACATACAGACACTTCCATTTTCGTTTGTGCCGACTCAGCCCTCCACATATGGCAAATAGGAACCTGATAATTAATGTCTTTGTTTTCAGCATATAAATATATATCATGGTTAAACAAATATTCATATGGTTTATTTAGGTCATATCCTATGCCAGCACATGAAAATCCAAAATTTAAATTTTCTAAGCCAATATGTTGAACAATGGAATCGATAGAGATGTTTTTTCCTTTTTTCAATAAATCCTGCCGTTCCCTGTCACTTATAAAATCAAAAATAACATTTGTCACTTCATTCTTATCAATTGGAAATTCATACATAGTCACCGACACTTTTCCATCATCATTACTATTTTGAAGCAATTGATTAATTTCATATGGCAACAATGCATTATAAAATATCTTTTTTCTAATTCCGTCGCCACTAATTTGCACTACAAAATATACCGTCCCTCCTTCCCTGCGGTAACTACGCAAATCTGCAATTTCAACTCGATAACAGAATTTATCTTTAGAAAATCTTTTACGCAGTGTCCCTTTCACTTGCACAGGCGCACGACCTTTAGAGTATTTTTTACTTTTTGAAATATTTGAATACGCATATATATGTCCATCCCAAGAAGGTTCTTTATCCCCGGAATTCACAAAAGGAGATAAATAATCTGTTCTGGCTATTACATCTATTACTGCACATACTGCTAATCTTTCAATATCCATTTATACCTGCTTCCTTCTTCTGAATTATATGGTTATTTAGGTATATCCTATATATCATCATGCAGAATATTGTAAACTAACTTCTCTAATTCTTTCCTGTTGGGTAAATACAATTCGTATTTTGAAACAAATAGATTACTATCCATCCCATAAGTAGCATATTCAACAAGCAACTCATCTTTATTTTTACTTAAAATAATCCCAATAGGCGCATTGTCATCTGGCATATTCTCTTCCATTGCAAAATACCCTAGATACATATTCATTTGACCTATATCTTCATGTCTTACTGAATTTTTCTTTAAATCAATTAGCACAAAACATTTTAAAATACGATGGTAAAATACTAAATCCACATGATAATGAATATTATTCACTGTAATTTTATATTGTCGTCCAACAAAGGTAAAACCTTTTCCAAGCTCTAACAAAAATATCTGAAGATTATCAATAATCCTTTGTTCCAAATCGCCTTCCGAATATTGCTTCAATTCCGGTATATTTAAAAATTCTAAAGTATAAGTGTTTTTAATAACATCTTCGGGTGTTTGAATTTCTATTCCTTCTTGTGCCAATGATAAAATTCCTTCTTTATCACGACTTACTGCCAGCCGAAGAAAAAGCGCAGAATCCATTTGACGTTGTAGTTCCCTAACACCCCACTTTTCACTAACCGCTTCTTTTTCGTAAAAACTCCTTTCCAAATCATCATCAATTTTTATCAATTCACAGATATGTGACCAACTCAATTTATCAGATACTAAATGATAATCCGGATACTTTAAATAAAACTTTCTCATATTATTCAGATTAGGTCGGCTATATCCTTTACCTAAACGCAACGTCAATTCTTTAGAAAGCGTAGTAAGTAATTTACTTCCATAAGCCGCTTTAATATTGCCATTCTGTTCTGATTCCACAATATATTTCCCAATCAGCCAATAGGTTTCTGTCATGGTGCTATTAACAACACCTGCTAAGTTCTCTTTTGATCTTTTTACCGTTTCTTCAATATTTAAAATTAGATCTTCTAATAATGTATTTAATCTTATTTCGTCCATATATTACCCCACTTAAATTTGTCAGACAGTGTCTGACAAATTTAACAGAATCACTAAATCCATTTGTTTTTAAAATGTCATTATAAAATCTTGAATATATCAAATCCAATTATATATCCTGATAGAATTGAAATTTACTAATTTCCCGATTTATCATTTCGCTAATATTACTTTGTTCATCAATATTAACCTCAAATCTACGCAATAATACATCCAAACTTCCCAAACTTAATCCTGTTAACCGTGCAATTAAATAGGGATTTGCACCATTCACTGCTAAATTCACTATTCCAGTATTTCTAATACACTCTACTGAAAAAGTATCTTTATCTTCTGGAACATCATATCCAGTTTCTCTCAGTGCATAATAAAACGGTGTATTAAACACATTCTCTGAATATTTACAACTACAAAACAATTCAAAAAATAAATCCTCCCCACAAATTTCTTTACTTATCTTTTCTAACTCCCTTTTTATATCTTGGCTAAGCGCTCGTGTTAACTTGATTTTAATACCATTATGATATAGCAGTTCAAAATCATCTGAAAAATCTTTCACTTTCAAATTAGCGATTACTTTTCGTTTTGCAGGAACCAATAATGTAATCTTAAAAAAGAACCCTATCATTGTCATATTACTATATTTTTTAGGATAGCTATTAAAATAATCTAATAATTCTTTTATTTGATCTGCATCAATATATCCTCTATTACCAGAAGGTTTTAAATTGTTCTCAGTAATTATCTCATCCCTAAAAGCATCATAATCTGCAATTTTATTAAAAATATTATCAGCAATTCCTTCTTTATAGAGATAAACAAAAAATTTTTTTTTTGCATTCAAATGGTTATTCATCGTATTAACCGTTTGAATGAGACCTTTTCCATGATAGAATGAAACTGAATCTTTTAATTGTTGACTTCCAATTTCAACTATTTTATCTCCCAATCCAATTTGCTCCATATAATCCACAAATTTTAAAGATTGATTCGCATAAATGTATTCCAAATCATTAGACTCCACAAATTTTTCTCTATACATTCTAAGATAACTCACTCTATCCACCTTCTCAAATTTTTATTTTACCTTTATTATACTTCAACTTAAATTTTTTTCATACAGGAATTTAAAAAAGAACCTATGAGCATTCACCCATAGATTCTTTTCATGTCATTATATAGTTCGCCGCAAAGTTCACTAACGCATCTGCTTTGCCACTTCCTCTGCAAAGTTCTCTTCCTTCTTCTCCAATCCCTCGCCGGTCTCGAAGCGGACGAACTTTTTGATGGAAAGCGCCGCGCCGTTTTCTTTCGCTACCTGTGCCACGTACTGTGCAACCGTCTGCTTGCCGTCCTCTGCCTTTACGTAAGTCTGCTCCAATAAGCATACTTCCTTCAGTTCTTTGTTCAAACGGCCTGTCACCGCGCCCTCAATTACCTTCTCCGGCTTTCCGGCCATCTTGGGATCCTGGGCGATCTGTGCCATAAGGATTTCTTTCTCATGCGCCTTATATTCTTCGGAAACATCCGCTGTAGACACATATTTCGGAGAAAGCGCCGCCACCTGCATAGCAATATTCGTAAGCGCCTCTTTCACCGCATCGTTTACCACATCCGTAGCTGCTTCCACGATAACGCCGATTCTTCCGCCGCCATGCACATAAGATACTACACAGCCTTCCGAAGCAACCACCTTTTCAAATCTTCTGATATTCAGGTTTTCACCAATTACTGCAACTTTTTCTACCAAAGCATCCTTTACAGTCTTCGAAGCGTCTTCTTTCCAGCTTTCTGCCAAAAAAGCATCGATATCTGCCGCATCGGAATTCACTGCCTGAGCCGCTACCGCCTCTACAAAACTTTGGAAATCCGCATTCTTAGCTACGAAATCGGTCTCCGAATTTACTTCTACAACCGCTGCGCGCTGATCGCCATCCATTGCCACGCGGCAAAGGCCTTCTGCTGCAATCCTGCCCGCTTTCTTCTCCGCTTTTGCCTGTCCGTTCTTTCTCAGGAACTCTACTGCTGCATCCATATCGCCATTGGTTTCGGTAAGCGCCTTTTTACAGTCCATCATACCTGCGCCAGTCATTTCTCTTAATTCTTTTACCATTGCTGCCGTAATAGCCATTTTCATCCTCCATTCTTGCCCTGCCGTATTCCCGGCTTCAGGCAGATTTATTTATTCAGCTGCCGCTATTTCTTCCATATCAGTCGCTTCGGATGCCCCAGCCGCTTCCGCCATCTCCGCAGCCACGTCTTCTGTCACCATCTCTTCGCCCTGATTTGCTTCGATAACCGCATCGGCCATTTTAGAAACGATCAATTTTACCGCCCTGATTGCATCGTCATTTCCCGGAATGATATAATCCAGTTCTTCCGGATCACTATTGGTATCCCCGATGCCGATCAGCGTAATGCCAAGCGTATGGGCTTCCTGCACGCAAATCCTTTCCTTCTTGGGATCCACTACGAAAATAGCGTCAGGAATTCTCGTCATTTCTTTAATGCCGCCCAAATTCTTCTCCAGCTTATCCCATTCTTTGCGCAGCGCAATCACTTCCTTCTTCGGAAGAACGTCAAAAGTTCCGTCCTGGGACATGATCTCGATCTGCTTTAACCTTTCTATTCTGCTGCGGATCGTCTTAAAGTTTGTCAGCATTCCCCCCAGCCATCTTTCATTCACATAGAACATGCCGCAACGTTCTGCTTCTGCCCTGACCGCATCCTGCGCCTGTTTTTTCGTGCCGACAAAAAGAATTGTACCGCCTTGGGATGCAATATCAAACACCGCCTTATATGCCTCGTCCACTTTGCCTACCGATTTCTGCAAATCGATAATATGGATACCGTTTCTCTCGGTAAAGATATAAGGAGCCATTTTAGGATTCCATCTTCTTGTCTGATGTCCAAAGTGGACACCGGCTTCCAATAACTGTTTCATTGAAATAACGCTCATGTTTCTACCTCCATTTGGTTCATTTGCTTCCGTATGCCTTATGCTCCACTGCCTACCCTTTGTTTCCGGTATCTTCTGCCGGACATCCAAGTTTTCCGGCAAAAGGTGCCTAAAGAGCACCGACATTGAATGAACATACGTGTTTTTTAGTCACAACGGATACATTGTATCATAATAACCCTTTGCTTGCAAGGAGATATTATCTATCTTTGCTTCGTAATAATTTTAGCAATCGTTTCCATATCAGCATCTGTCGGAATCCGATATTCGGAAGCCACCACCTTCATATCATACCCGTTATCTACTAGGAATCGATCAAAATTGGCATCCTCCGGCAACAGGCCTTCTTCCTCCAACCGTTTTCCTATGCTGTAAGGCGTCTCCCCTTTCTTTATCGTAAAAACGATCTCCTGCTCCGGATCCTCCTCCGGCTCTGCCTGATCGCCTGCTATGCCAATATCATCCCCGGCCGGATATGTCCTGCCGTCCGGCCCTCTCTGGACATCTTCCACCGGATCCGTTCCGCCGGCCGCTTCCGCCTGGTTCCCTGTCCGGCTTTGATCGCCCTCACTCTCTTGTCCGCTCTCCGGCACCTGGCCATCCGAGGTTTCCTGGACTCCGGTACCTTCCTGGCCGCCAGGCGTTTCCAGCCGGCCGCTTCCCCCTGCCGGCGCAGAAGCCGCCCCGGACTCTTGGGTAATCTCTTTCCTGACCCGCTCTTCCGTTTCCGCCCTGGCCTCCTCCAGATATTCCTCCAGCTGTTCTTCTTCTATCATTCCCAGCGTTTTTGCCCTCTCAACGATCTCTTCTTCCGTAAGGCTTTTCTCTTTTCCGTGCGCCGCTATTCCCATAATGATCGCCGTCATAACGATGCCCAGTCCCAGCCCTCTTAAATAATATTTCAAATTCATAACTGCTCCTATCCGCCCATACTTTTCAGGATGCCTATTGGGACTGTTCAAATAAGTCAATGACCAGCTTCACTTCCCCAACGCCCAAACCCAGCTCCCTGGCAATTGCAGTCTTTGATTTTCCCAGTTTGTGCAGCCGCAATATTCTTTCATTATTGTTATGTCCCTGCTCTTTTTTCTTCTCAGGTTCCTCTTTCTTTACATCCGCCGTCCCGGTTTCCGTCTTCTCTTTCCCAAGGGAAACGGTTCCCTGAAGAACCTTTCCGGAATCATCTGCTTTTTCAGGCGTAAACGGCACAAATAAGACCTCCTCTCGATTTTCCTCCTTCTCGGGTTTTGAAAGGATGCCTTCTCCCGTTTCTTCTTCCTCTTTTTGCTCCGTCCCCACTTCCAGGCCGCCTGCGGCCTCCTTTACGGTTATTTCAAGATCCTGCACTTCCTGCCGGATCTCCTTCATTTTCCGATCGGCTTCTCCTACCGTTCTGACAAACTTCTCATGCTTATCGTTCAGCATATCGTATAAAAATATGACTTCCTGATGATTCTTGTTAATGCCTTCCAATACTTGTTCCGAATACTCATTAACCGCCATTATTTTCTCATTTGTCAGGCGTTCCATTGCCCTCTCAGTTTTTTCCATAGAGTACGAAAGGGTTTCATCTACCATATCGTTAATATGGTTCTTCGCATTCCCGACCTCTTTTTCTACCAGGCTCCGGATAAGTCCCTCATCGATCCTCGTTCCTGCTTCATCCATGTTCTCCCCTTTCCCCATTGGAAGCACATAACTGAGAATGAGAAAAACAACCCCAACTATTATAAGAACGATTTCTGTCAATCCCATAATTTCTATTCTCCTAGATTTTCATATCAAATCTTCCGATGCCCTTCAGTATTACTCTTCCGTCCGCGTCTTTTTCCTGATCCTTCCGGCGCTTTTTTCCTCCATCGCCGGAATATTCCCCATTGCCCTTTTCCTTCGCGTCAAACTTCTTCTTATTGTTCTCCGTATTATCTCCCTGATGAACCTGTGTCGCTTTGCCCTCCACTACTTTGTGGAACTGGGTCTGGAAATTCGTCTGATCGACCATCCCTTTATTATCTTCATTATGTTTTATTGTCGTATAATCCTGCGCTCTCGTAATAGTACCCTGCAGCTCAATACGGTTAATCGACATATTTTAGAACCTCCTTACCCTTAAATCGCCGTCATCTTGACATCGCCGTCCAATTTAATAAACTTACAGTATTTCATTTCACTATGAACTACCATAGATACATCCCCTATGCTGATCTTGGTACCCGGAAATACAGTATCCGTTACCATAACCTTTGCATTGGAATAAACACCGATCGATTCCTGCAGGTGTTCCATCTCCTGGGCTTTTGCTTCTATCTCTTTTTCTTTCACCTTATTAAGCACTTCCAGCGATTTTACATATTGTAACTGCTCCGGCGTCACTTTAATTCCTTTTGCTCGTTTCTGCTTGGAAGCTTCGATCAAAGGCACTACGGATTTAACGACTCTCGTCGCATTGGCAATATCCCATTGCAAATTCTGGATGCGGACCTTGATCGTCGGATCCGCCCCTACTTCTACGATTGTATCTGCTCCCATAGAAGAACCCAGCGTTTTTACCGTGATGCAATTCGTTGCACATACGCGCCCTCCGGTGATAAAACCTCTTTTTCCGCTGACCGTAACTTCATCCCCCGCATAAACCGTGCTATGCAGAATAGTCTCCGAAGACACATAGCCCAAAGCAGTAACCGTTGCATTTTCCAGGAATTTTGCCACCACGTTTCCTTTGGCGTTTAAGATTCCCTTTCCCATGCCGTTCATTCCTTTCGCAATAATAATATCGCCGCCGGCTTCTACCAATGCGCCTTCCACCACGCCTGAAACCTCAATGTTCCCTTTGGCTTTTACGGAAAAATTAGCACATACATTGCCGTTAACCTGGACGTTCCCGTCATATTCTATATTTCCGGTAGAGCTGTCCACATTCTCCACCGTTAAAATATCAGAAACAAATACTTTGTCATCCACTAAAGTGACATGGCCGTCCACATCCGATATCATAGACAGCTTATCTTCGGAAATCGATATATTTCTTCCGAATTTCAGCTTTTTCTTCTTTACCTCCCTGGGCTTGATTTTCTCCCCCATAATATTATAGCCCACGTCACCGGGATCCTCAGGGAACAGCTTGGCGAGAACATCCCCTTCATGGCAGTGGCTTATCGTATTCAAATGAAAAAAGTCCACGCTTCCATCTTCCTTTAAAGTAGGGCGCGCGCTCAAGTCCGTATTAAAATAATATTCAATATACGCATCGGATCCGTGTCTCGGCTGCTGGCCAACGGCTACAATGTAATCTTCGCAATATCTCTTATTATTGAAAAAACGGTCGATCTCCTCTTCCTGGATGCCAAATTCAATGCCTTTAAAGCTAAGGTCGGCAATAAACTCCTGCTTGCTCAATTCCCCGCCCTTTAAGGATGGCGGATAAAAGCGAACCACCGCATTCATTTTATCCGGGCTGATTATCAGCTTATAGCCTTCCCGCACTTCATCGCAGGTAATATGATTAATAAGGACCTCGAATTTCCCGCTCATCCCCGCGATCTCAGAAATAGCAGAACTGTCATAAGAAATACCCTTATTGCCCAAATATTCCCCGATTTCACTTGTTGCAACTGTCATACCGCCGTCCGTAGGCGGAAACACGTGCAAATAAGTTTGATTATTACCGCATACTAATTGAAAATATCCATTCATGTTCTCTGTTCTCCTGCTTCTATGACAATATTCCTATATAATTTCCCATTTTCGTCTTCATTTTCTGCAATGCTCTTGTATGCAGCTGCGATATCCGCGACTCGGACACCTCCAAAATACTGCTGATTTCTTTTAATGTCAACTCTTCGTAGTAATACAGCTCAATCACTCTTCTCTCTTTCTCTGTCAGCAGTTCCAACGCCTCCGCTAATATTTTCTTCAGCTCTTCTTTTTCCACTACCTCTTCCGGACTGTCAAAATGAGCGTTTTTATTATTCTCTGCAGGGACTTCGCTTCCCTGCTCCATAAATTCGTTCAAAGACACTACATTTGTAATTTTCATCTGGGACTGCCATTCCCCAAATTCATCTTCAGAAATTCCCAATGCCTCCGCTATTTCCGTATCCGTTGCGTTTCTTCCCCGAACCGCTTCTATTTCTTTGATGGCTGCGTCAATTTTCTTCTGTCTCTGCCTGATCGTCCTTGGAATCCAATCCATTTTACGGATCTGGTCTAAAATAGCGCCTCTGATCCGCAGACTTGCATACGTCTCGAATTTGACTGCTTTCATACTATCGAATTTATCAATCGCATCGATCAGACCGAAAATACCATAACCTACCAGATCATCATATTCCACATTATAACCCAAATACATGCTGAGCCTTCCTGCAACCAGCTTTACCAGCGGGGCATACTCTATAATCAGTTTTTCACGTATATCCGGTGATTTTGCTTTCGCGTATTCCTCCCACAACTTCTTTCTGCCCGTTTCGTCCATACTTCGTCAGCCACCTTTACTTAATTATCCTTCCGTTTTCACCTGTCCTTCTTGCATATCAACCGGTATTCCCTCACCCGATACGATCTCTTCAATAGCCTCTTCCTGAATTTCTTCCTCCGGCTGGTTTTTCTTATCAAAAATATTCAACATCATCATAAACAGATTCCCTGCAATGTAAAAGACAACCATTACCGCCAGCAGAATCATCAGCATTCTATTTGTCTCATAATAATTAAAATGCATAATAATACTGCATACTGCCCCTGCAGACAGCATCAAAAAAGGCGGTATCAATTTTCTTTTCATTGCTTTGCGCCTCTTTTTTTCGCTTTTCATATCGTCTTCTGCACCTTTCCGACAGCTTTAATGATAAAATCTCCTGTTTCCGGATAGAAAATAACCGTCCTCCCATAGCTGTCCCCTGTATCCTGAGCCAAAATTGGTATCTTCAGCTGCGCCAGCTTTTTTTTCGTCGCCTCTACATTCCGCTCCCCTACGCGAACCATTTCCGATTTATTCTGGAAGGAAAACATTTGAGCTCCTCCCGCAATCTTTGCCACCATACGGCTCTGCTTTGCCCCCTTTGCCACCATCTGTCTTACCAGTTCAGCAATACCCGTATCTGCAAACTTAGGAATATTGCTATTATTTCTTATTTGCGTGCTATCCGGCAGCATAATATGTGCCAATCCCCCGATCTTCGTAACCGGATCCCTGATCGCTATTCCTACACAGGATCCCAATCCCAATGTAGTAACAGCATCCGGACTGACACATACTTTTAAATCCGCCATTCCGACTTTAATTATCTCACCCATAACCTTCCCAAGTCTCCCATTTTTCTTATGAAATATGTCTCTTATACTTTATACTTTACAGCGTATCCGCCTATACATATGCCGACTCATTTCCCGATTTCATTTTCCTCATGCCGCTAGTCTACCGAAATGCCCAAAGACGACAGAATCTTTCCATAAGACTCCAGATCAGGAATAAGGATAAAATATCCATCCAACTGAACCTCATCAAAAAACTGGGTTTGTATTAACAGGATATGATCTCCTAAAATCCCGAATTCAATAGCCGGAACGCTGAGGATTGCTCCTGCCATATCGATTGCCAGGGAAGGGATTGTCGGGCAGATCTTCAGATTCGTCATCATGGACAAGGAATTCAGATAAGAACCTGTGATAATATTTCCCACTTCCTGAAGTGCCGATATTTCCATTTCCGAAAAATCATCTCCTTCAGCCTCCATCCCCATCAGCTTCCCGACTAAATGCCTGGCAGATTTTTTTTCCAAAAGAAACATAATACTCCCTGTAATATCCCCTTCCACTCCGAGATAAATACCTGCCATGATCTGTTCTTCCCCGCCCATCAGGGTAGCCACATCACCAAATTCCAACAGCTTTACCTGTGGTACGGACATATCGACCTTGCATTGAAGCATCTGCGCCAAAGCGGTCGTCGCATTTCCGGCTCCTATATTGCCCAGTTCCCTCAGTATATCATAATATTCCTGAGACACTGTCTCCAAATTCAATTCAGCCACTGCCAACCTCCTATATACTATCCTTATCCAATACTACCGCATTCAAGTCCAAGAGGGAAATCAGCCCCCCGTCCTCATATTTCCCGATCCCGAAAATAAAGTAATCCTTTTCTTCCTTGCTGTCGTATGCCACTTTGTCGATCTGCTGGTTTTCCAGAGTCACCACCTCTTTTACTTCATCCACGATGATTCCTATCGTCCCATGCTGTTCCAGTTTCAGAATGATAATCCTTGTGCTTTTTGTATACTCATCTGCCGGAAGATCCATCTTAATGCGGGCGCTCATTACCGGAATAACCTCTCCGCGCAGATTGATAACCCCTTTCAAATATTCCTGCACCTTCGGCACTCTTGTAATATGCTGCATCCTCACGATATTATCCACATATTTAATATCTATCCCATATTGCTCATCGCCCAGCCTGACTACGATAAACTGGGTTGTCTCATTATCCATAACTACTTTTACTTCTTCCATTCCGCTGCCCTCCTACAATATGCACCTAAAATAACGCATTAGTATCCAGAATCAATGCCACTTCGCCATCGCCTAAAATAGTAGCTCCGCTGATCACCTTGCACCTGGTGATGTATTTCCCCAGCGACTTGATAACGATTTCCTGCTGGCCCATAAGTTCATCAACCACGATTCCGGACAGCCTGTCGCCCTTTTTTACGATAACGACTGTCATATTGTCTTCCGGATTTTTCTTGCTGGCAATATCAAGGACTTCGCTCAGCCGGATAAGCGGAATCACAATTCCCCTTAAGTGGATCACTTCTTTATTCTGCACCGTCTTAATGTCTGAAGGAATAATATCCTCGATTGTCTGGATAGATCCCAAGGAAATCGCATATTTTTCACCGCCCACATCCACCATGAGGGCTTGGATGATCGCAAGAGTCAGCGGAAGACGGATCGTCCATGTGCTTCCCACGTCGATCTTGCTCTTCACTTCCACTTCGCCGCTTAAAGATTCGATCTTGGATTTTACGACATCCAGTCCTACGCCTCTTCCCGACACGTCGGAAACCACCTCCGAAGTAGAAAATCCGGCATTAAACAGCAGATTGATAATTTCCTGGTCGGACATATTCTCGCCCTGCTCCGGCGTAATCACGCCTTTCATGATCGCCTTTTCCTTTACTGCAGCCGTATTGATTCCGGCGCCGTCATCCCTTACTTCTATTACGACATTATTGCCATCCTGGTAGGCATCCAGGAAAATGGAACCAACCTCTGGTTTCCCTTTGGATTTACGGACTGCGCCGGATTCCAGTCCATGGTCTGCCGCATTCCTTAAAAGGTGCATCAGCGGATCGCCGATTTCGTCTACGACCGTGCGGTCCAGTTCCGTTTCTTCCCCGGACATATACAATTCCATTTTTTTATCTAATTTCTTGGACAGATCCCTGATCATGCGCGGAAACTTATTTACTACGCTTTCAATCGGCACCATCCTGACCTTCATCACGGATTCGTGCAGATTCGTCGTTACGCTTTCCAAATATTCGATATGTTCGTTCACGCTGTTGTTCCTGTCGCCCACGGAAGCAGATACCAGTGAATTTTTCGCAATGATCAATTCGCTTACCAGATTCATCAGGACATCCAGCTTTTCAATATCCACCCTGACAGTCCTGTTCACTACCGGTTTGGAAACAGGAGCTTTCTTTTCCACCGCTTTAGAAACCGGAGCCGGCTGGTTTGCTTTTTCTGCGGCAGGAACACTCTCACCTTCTTCTGCCGCAACAGCAGGAGCCTCGCTCTGGCTGACTTCTATCGCCGCAGCGGAAATAATCTGTTCATCTTCTATCAATGCGCCCTGCGCTCCTTCTATTTCAGAAACTCCCTTTATCGAATCCAATACTTTATCCAATGAACTGTCCGATACAAAAATAAGGCTGAAATCCAATTCAAATCTTTCATCTTCAATATCCTGAACCGAAGGGTTGGAAATCAGCACTTCCCCCAATTCTTCCAATGCCTTAAACACAAGAAAAGCTCTTGCCGCTTTCAGAATACAAGATTCCTGCACCTTCACGGTAATTCCATAAACCTTTTTCCCTTGGCTGGCAGCTTCGGACAGTACCCGTTTCTGGGTATCGTCAAACTTAATATCTTTCCATTTCGAGTCGCTTTCTTCGGAAGCTTCCGCTTTTGCCTGCGGCTTCTTTTCCTTCTGAGGTTCGCCGCCTTCTTTGGAATCCAGCACATCATTCAACAATTTGATCAGCGGCTCGTTTTCATTCGTCCCCTCATCGCCGGTTTCCTGAATATTATTCAAATATTCTTCCAGAGCATCCAGGCACTGGAAAAGGATATCGATCATATTTCCCTTTACCTTGATTGTCCCGTTACGAACTTCCGAGAATACATTCTCCATGTCATGGGTCAGATTCTGCATCCTCTTATATCCCATCGTTCCGGCCATCCCTTTCAGCGAGTGCGCCGCCCTGAATATTTCATTAATCGTACCCGTATTCTCCGGATCCTGTTCCAGATTCAGAATTTCCGTATTCAAACTCTGCAAATGTTCTTTTGTTTCATCCAGAAAAATTTCCAAATATTGGCTTACATCCATTTTACATTACCCCCACGTTCATTATGATCTCCTGCGCAATTTGCTCAAGGGGAACCACCTGATTTGCCAGTCCGGAAACTACAATGCTTTTCGGCATCCCATATACTGCACAACTGTCTTCGTCCTGAGCAATAACATGTATTCCTTTTTTATTTTTCAAATAAGCGATCCCTTTGGTTCCATCCGCGCCCATTCCTGTCATCACCGTACAAACCACTTCGTCGTACCTGCTTTCCGCCAAAGATTCATACATATAGTTAGCGCAAGGTTTTACTCCCTCCCTCGTCGGTTCGTCCGAATAGTAAACTACATGCCTGCCTCCGCTATAGCGTATCTTCAAATGCATGCCGCCTTTGGCGATATAAACCTTTCCCGGAAGAAGGACATCCCCCTCCGCAGCCTCCTTTACCTCTGCCTCGCTTAAGGAATTCAACCGTTCCGCCAAAGATGCCGTAAATCCGGCCGGCATATGCTGCACGATCACTACCGGAGCGTTTAATTTGGATGGTATTCTTGGAACCACGGACTGCAGAGCCTTAGGCCCTCCTGTAGAACTTGCAATGGCAACCACCTTGCTCCCTTTTACCTTCCCTGCATGCCGGCTCACCAACTCCACCATTTTTTTCGATGCCCTGGCATCTTCTATGGAAAAAGCTTTGGTAAAAGAAGGAGTCCTGCTCTCCGTTACCGCTGCCAAAATCTGCAGCAAGCGGGTCCGGAACAGATCCCTCCGGCACTCCAAGGCACTTGTCGGCTTATGCACAAAGTCAAGAGCTCCTAATTCCAACGCATCCAGAGTTGTCTTCGCGCCTTCCTTCGTATCGGTGCTCGCCATAACGACCCTTGCCGCGATCTTATTCTTCTGCAATTCCTTCAGCAGCTCCAGCCCGTTCATTTTAGGCATATTGACATCCAATACAACGACATCGTAAGTATTCTTTTTTAACAGTTCAAGAGCTTCTAAACCATTCGTAGCGTTTGCAACTACCTGAAACCTCTTATCCTGTTCTATTATATCACAGAGTACCCTCCTCATGAGTGCAGAATCATCAACGACTAAAACTTTTTTCATACTTATTCCTCCACGCTGCCCTGGTAATATATATTTCTCAGAAAAAACATATTATTTACTCCATGCTCTTTTTACGGTTTTTTCGTTCTGTTTCAAAAATGAATTTTATAATCTCTTCCCTGGCTGTATCGTCTATATCCACATACTGTACTCTATGTTCGAATACGCCCCGGCGGGTCTGTGACTCTTGGACGCTGAGAACCTTTCCCAATATCTCATACTCCTTAACCCCTTTTTCCGTATCGAGCTGGTACTTGCATAAAATAATGCTTTCTTCCTCATATCTGTAACTGGACATAAAGCGCAGGCCTCCGGCGCTGATATCGACGATGACGCTTTGCTTCAGCGATTCTCCCCCTGCCTCTTCCAATGTGCCTTCCCGCTCCATCAATTCGATCTCTTCCTCGCCCAAGGCCCTGGAATCCATCTTCAAGGCACAGCTGAAACGGTAAAATTCCCGCCTCTGGTCCTTGCGCAGTTCGCTGGTAAGCTCCATGGTCAGCATAAACACATTGTTCCTTTTCACTCTGTCCGCCACCTTCGCCCTGCATTGATATACCCCGTTAGGAGTATAAAAATACAACTCATATTCTACCCCTACCGGCAAAAGAACAATTTTCGTTTTTTCCATAGGCATCGTAATATCGACCCTGTCTTCCGCTACAATGTCGCATACCTGGCTGTAATATATAACTACTTCCGGCTCCTCCCCGTCGGTCTTTCCTTTTTTCTTTTTTCTTATCTCGACTTTATTCCCCAGCATTACATACTTTGTTAATAATTTGCCTGCCATATCCCACCTACTCCGCTTTTTTTACGCTGAAAACCTGGGAAAAGAACGATGCCATCCCTCTCCGCTTTATTTTTTCCGTTACTTCCTTATTTGCCAGACGCATCGCAATCTGCTTATATGCCATTGCTGACTTTGCATAAGGATCCTCCATCGATACCGGTCTCTGCTGCATCACTGCCCTTACAAGATGCGCGTCTTCCGGCACTTCACCCAGATATTCCATAGGAGTTTTCAAAAATTTTTCTACTACTACGTTTAATTTTTTATACAACTCTCCCCCATCGCCGCTTTTTTGCACCTTATTAGCGATCATCTTAATCTTTGTCTCTTCCCTCTCATATTTAGGATGCATACTGAGCGCTTTCAAAAGAGAATAGGAATCCGTAATGGACGTAGGTTCCGGCGTTGTCACCAGAAGTATTTCCCCGCTGGCTACCAGAAATTCCATGACCGCATCGGATATCCCTGCGCCGGTGTCGATAATTACCACCTCTGCAAGCGAATCCAGCTCCGCCAGGCTCTGCACAATACACTGTATATTATCCTGCGTCAGATTCGATAAGCTGGAGATGCCGGATCCGCCGGAAATAAATCCGACTCCCATCGGCCCTTTCGTAATAATTTCCTTAATTCCCTTTCCTTCATATATTAAATCGGATAAATTATATTTAGGCACTGCGCCGAACATAATCTCTATATTAGCAAGCCCGAAATCCGCATCCAGAATAATCACCTTCTGCCCCATCTTGCGGAATTGTATCGCCAGATTAATGGACGTATTCGATTTGCCGACGCCGCCTTTTCCGCTGGTCACGGTCAGGACGCGAGCCTCAGGCTTTTGCGCCCGAGCATTGGCTTTTATAATATTCCTTAACTGTTCCGCCTGATCCATGCTTTGTAATTTCCTCCTAAACTTTCTCTCCAAGTAATTGTCTTACCGCATCCTGCGGATTGAATTCCCTGAAATCATCCGGCACATTCTGTCCGCAGGTAATATAGGATATCATTTTATCCGTATAAAGCTTCACATTCATAAGATTTCCTAACGCGCTTGTTTCATCCAGTTTGGTAAATATCAGCTTATAATCGGTAATTTCCGAATACGTCTCTACGATCTTCAGCAAATCTTTATATTTTGTCGTCGCGCTTAATACAAGGTATACTTCCGTTTCTGCTTCCCCGTCCACCGCATGGACAATCTTTTCCATATTCTGTTTCTGTTCCTCGTTTTGATAGGAATGCCCGGAAGTATCCACAAAAAGATAATCAAAACCGGTAAATGCCCTCAGGCATTGTAAGATCTCTTCCGGCGAATACACTACCCGGAAAGGCACCTCTAAAATGCTTGCATAAATCCGCAGCTGCTCGGCCGCCGCAATACGATACGTGTCCGACGTTATCATCGCCACCTTCTTTTTCTCATCCACAATAAAATGGGAAGCCAGCTTCGCGATCGTCGTCGTTTTTCCCACGCCGGTAGGTCCGATAAAAAAAACTGTTTTAGTCCCGTTTTCCGCCGGGACAATTCCTTCCGACTTGCCGAATTTTAATACCATCTTTTGATACACATTTGTAAGGACATACTCAAAAGGCATATTAGGCTTTGCGCTCTTTTCCATTTCATCAATAATCTGGTTGGCATATTTTTCATCCACCTCGTTATCCAGCAGCTTATTATACAAAAGCTTCATCAGCCTTTCGAATTCGCTGGGCGGAGCCTCCGGTTCCTCCTTCGGCTTTTCTTCCTCCGGCTTTTGTATCTGCTGTTCTAACAGGGCATGCAGATTGTCAAGCTTCTCTTCCAATACGGCGTTGTTCTCCCTTTTCTCTCCTTGTTCATTCTGCAGGGGCAAAGGGTATCTTGCCGGGACAGTTCCCCTGCTTTCCTCCCTTTTCACCGGACTGTATTTTTCACCCTCTTCTTCAAGAGCAACGGTCACCTCTACCTGGCGGCGGCTGAAAAAATGGAAGAAACTCTTTTTCTTCACATCCCGCACATTCATAATAACAATATTACCGCCCATTTCCTTTTTTGCAGCTTCCACCGCCTCGTTTTCTGTCTTTCCCTGGAATTTCTTTATTATCATGCTATTGTCACCATCCCAACAGATTGTAATTCAACATTTGAATCTATCTCATTATAGGAAACGACTATCAGGTCTCTGTAATAGTCTTCCGTCAGCCGTTTAAAATACATACGCACGATCGGTGATGTAATAATAATCGGATTCTTTCCCAGATTCTCCAGTTTCTGTACCTCTTCCCCCACCGATGCGATCACCGCTTTTGTCTTCTCCGGATCCAGCGTCAGATAAGCCCCCTGTTCCGTCTGTTTTACACTGTTCATGATCTCCTGTTCCATCTGCGGATCCAATGTCACCACGCTCGTAGTCTCATTCGCCGGGAAATACTTGCCCGAAATAGCTCTCTTCAAACTCTGCCGCACATACTCCGTCAGGATATCCGTATCCCTTGTAGTAGGCGCATAATCTGCCAGCGTTTCAAAAATCGTAAGCAAATCCCTGATGGAAATGCCTTCCTTCAGAAGATTCTGCAATACCTTCTGTATCTCTCCAATTCCAAGCAGCTTCGGTACCAATTCTTCCACAAGAACAGGATTGGTCTCTTTGACATTTTCGATAAGACTCTGCACATCCTGCCTGGTAAGAAGCTCCGCGATATACTGCCTGATAATCTCTGTCAAATGGGTAGCAATAATAGAAGGAGGATCCACCACCGTATACCCAAGGCTTTCCGCCCGCTCCCTCTGGCCTTCCGTAATCCAGATGGCCGGAAGATGGAAGGATGGTTCAAAGGTAGGAATACCTGTAATCTCTTCTTCTACATATCCAGGGTTCATTGCCATATAATGATCGAATAAAATCTCCCCTTCACTTACCTGTACACCTTTTATCTTAATAATATACTGATTCGGGTTCAACTGGATATTGTCCCTCAAACGGATGATCGGCACAACGGTACCGAGTTCCAAAGCGATCTGCCTACGTATCATAACAACACGGTCTAAGAGGTCGCCGCCTTGGTTGACATCTGCAAGGGGAATGATCCCATAGCCGAATTCCAGCTCGATCGGATCCACCTGCAAAAGACTGGTAACATTCTCCGGCTGCCGTATCTCGTCCGCCGCCACTTCGTCCGTATCGATCTCCGTCTCGATCCTGGATGTCTCAATCGTCCCGGCGATCACCCTGCCGCTGACAATAAAGATAAGGCCGACCGTCAGGAAGACCAGCGTCTGCAGCGGAGTAACAATACCTAATCCGATCAGAATAGCACCTACAAAATACAGAGCCTTTGGAACGCCAAAAAGCTGGCTTACCAGCACTGTTCCAAAATCCGCATCCTTGGAACCTTTGGTCACAAGGATACCCGTAGACAATGAAATCAGAAGGGACGGGATCTGGCTTACCAGACCATCGCCGATTGTCAGGATCATATATTTATCTGCTGCCGCACCGAAATCCATCCCCTGGCGCAGAACGCCCATCGCAATTCCGCCGACGATATTTACAAACGTAATAATAAGTCCTGCCGTAGCATCCCCTTTCACATACTTCACGGCACCATCCATGGAACCGAAGAAACTCGATTCTTCCTGTATCTTATCACGGCGCTTCTTCGCTTCTTCATCCGTGATCGCTCCCGTATTCAAATCCGCGTCGATCGCCATCTGCTTGCCCGGCATCGCGTCCAGCGTAAACCTTGCCGTTACTTCCGCCACCCTTTCAGAACCTTTATTGATAACCATAAACTGGATCAAAATCAAAATAATGAATACAATCACGCCGACCACGATATCATTGCCGCCCACATAACTTCCGAAAGTAGCCACTACGTTTCCGGGATCCCCCGTCAGCAGAATAAGTCGGGTGGATGAAACGTTAAGCGCTATCCTGAAAATCGTCGTAAACAGCAAAATGGTCGGGAAAAAGGACAGATCCAGCACTTCTTTTGCAAACATACAGCTGAATAAAACTGTAAAAGCCACCGCTATATTACAAGCCAGAAAAATATCCAGCAGCCAGTTCGGAATAGGAACGATAAACATAATAAATGCTGCCAGTATATATAAAGCAACCCCTATATCCGCTTTCTTCACGACTTACTTCTCCTCTCTTTCCTGTCTGTCCCTTCAGACTTTACCCTGCAAATGATATACAAACGCCAGTACTTCCGCTACTGCCTGGTACAGTTCCGGCGGCACCAGCTCCCCTACTTCCACATTCGCATAAAGCATCCTTGCCAAAGGTTTATTCTCGACGATTTCAATATGGTGTTCCTTCGCCGTTTCTTTAATCTTCTGCGCCAGATAGTTCTCTCCTTTTGCCAGAACCATAGGCGCTTCGTATTCCTCCGGATCATATTTGATCGCCACGGCATAATGGGTGGGATTCGTAATTACCACATCCGCTTCCGGCAGTTTCTGCATCATACGCCGCTGAGCCGCTTCCCTCATGCGCTGCCTCTGTTTACCCTTGATTTGGGGATCTCCCTCGGCATCCTTGAATTCATCCTTCACTTCCTGTTTGGTCATCTTCATGTCTTCTTTAAACTTATATTTCTGATACACATAGTCTAAAAACCCGACAATCAGATAGACTGCAGAAACACGTATTCCTAATTCCGTAACCAGCTCCCCGATCAAACCGATTGCCTGCTTCATGGAGATGTCATACAATGAAAAAATAATCGCATATTTATCCTTCAGATAAGAGTATAACACATAAACAATTAAGCCGATCTTCAATATAGACTTAATCAATTCCACGATCGCTTCTTTGGATATAATCTTTTTAAAACCCTTGACCGGATTCAACTTGCTGAATTTGGGCATAAGAGGTTTTCCTGTGGGCCGCCATTTTACCTGTACCACATCGCACAGAAAGGCGACTACCACTCCCACGATCAGGATCGGCCCCATAATAAGTACCATATCCAATACCGTATGTTCAAACACTTGATTGATATTCGTCACCGGCACCTGCCCGTCATACATCTTAATGTATTCCGGAATCTGGGAATATACGCTGCTGAAACCGCCGATAAAACGATTGCCCATAAAACCCACATAAAACTTTAAAACCAGAAATAATGCAAGAAGCCCGAAAGCGTTTCCAATCTCCTTGCTTTTGGCAACCTGGCCTTCCTTTCTTGCATCCCTTAATTTTTTATCCGTAGCCGGTTCTGTCTTTTCCCCTCCGGGCCCCTCTTTCGCAAAAAACTGAAGGTTATATATTAGCATTACATCATTCCTTCTACAAATGATACCACAATTTTCTTCATCTGTGTAAAAATAAAATTGGAAGCCCCCGGCAGCATCCCCACCGTCAGAAAAAGCACAGTCAATCCGGTGAGAACTTTCAGCTGGATGCCGACCGCAAACATGTTCATCTGCGGAGCAACCTTTGCCAGGATTCCAAGTATGGCATTCAACAGAATCATTACTGCGAAGACAGGAAGGCATATACGGAATCCGACAATAATATATTCGCTCATAAAGCGAACCATAGAAGCCATCAGGGAATCCATATCAAAAATAGCGCCATTTACCGGTATCAACGTAAAAGTTTCTAATAACGCTTTCAGCAAATACTCATGCATCCCGCTGATAATCAGCATCAGCATGACCATATACTGGTAAAAAACACCGGAAATACTCGCCCCTTCCCTTGTCGTCGGATCCATCAGCGTGACCATGGATAAACCAACTTCCATATCAATAATATGGCCGGCAAAAGATACGATAGAACTGCAAAGCGTTGCACCGAAGCCTATCAGAAATCCCGTCACAGCTTCCTTCATTACCATAATGGAATATTCCAGCAAAGTTTCATATTCCATCGTCTCGTGGGGCGTTATCCCGCTGAAAATAAGCAGAGACACAAAAATACCCAATCCCGCTTTTACCCTTCTTGGCGTATTACTCATTCCAAAAAAAGGAGCGATAAAAATAAAACATGTCACTCGCGTAAATATAAGTAAAAAATATTCAAGATCCGCATAGGAAAAAGTACTGTTAATCATCGCATTTACCGTATATAGATACTAAAATCAGTCCAGAGCCTGGTCATAAACTCCGTCATTCCATTCATCATCCAATGCCCTAAGACTATAATAGCCAGAAATACGCAGATGATCTTCGGTACAAAAGTAAGCGTCTGCTCCTGAATGGAAGTCACTGTCTGGAAAATACTGATAATCAACCCGACGACAAGAGAAACGAGCAATACCGGAGCGGCAGTCTTAATGATCAGATAAAGAGCCTCTCCTGCAACCGCAGTCACATCATCTATTGACATCTTCTGCCTCCCTTCTTATTTACCACAGCCATTGGTTCAACACTCGCCTTTTGGTAAAATTGCTAATAAAAAGTTTTCACCAGGCTCCCTATAATCAGGTTCCACCCATCCGCCAGCACAAACAACAGTATCTTAAACGGCATGGATATTGTAGTAGGCGGCAGCATCATCATACCCATACTCATCAAAGTGGATGCCACAACCATATCAATAACAATAAATGGAATATAAATGAAGAAGCCAATGATAAAAGCGCTCCTCAATTCACTGATAATAAAGCTGGGAATCAATACGCTGCTCGGTATACTGTCCAGATTCCCATCCCACTCCGTACCGCTTATTTCCATAAACAGACGGACATCTTTCTTCTGCGTCTGTCCATACATGAAATCCCTAAAAGGTTCCATGCCTCTTTTCAGCGCCTCTTCCTGATCAATTTCTCCTGCTTCAAAAGGGATAACAGCATTTTCATTAACAGCATTCAGCGTAGGCTGCATAATGAAAAAGGTTAAAAACAAAGCTAACCCAATCATCACCTGATTGGGAGGTGCTGTTTGGGTATTCAAAGCCGCCCTCGTAAAATGCAGAACAATAATGATTCTGGTGAACGAAGTCAGCATCAGGATCAGCGTCGGCGCCAACGCAATCAGCGTCAGCGTAATCAATATTCTAAGCGTGCCGTTTATCTGGCCATTCCCATCATTATAAGTTATCGAGAAAGTATTGCCTATATTCAGTTCCTGCAGTTCTTCCTGCGACTGCGCCTCCCCAGGATTGCGCATCGTTGTTCGCTCATCCGTCGTTCCGGTCAGATTGGATTCTCTTTCCGTTGCATATACCGGAACCGGATTGCATATATACAACAATATGCCTACCGAAAACAGCAGGCATATTATCCCCAAAAATCTTTTTCCGGAAAAATGTCTTTTCATATATCTTGCCTATTCTTCATTCCTTTGGTTTTTATCCAATATCTTAGCTTTTTCAAAAATTTTCTTAAAGTCTGGCATAGAATCCGCTGGTCTCTCCGGCAAATGAATCTGCTCGGCAGATATCTCCGTAAGCATTGTCACTGTATCCTTACATACCGCCACTGCCAAATATTTCTCTCCGGTTCTTATAATTTGAATATACTTGCTCGCAGACAGACGATAAGTCTCCACCACCTCAATATTCGACCCGCCGATTTTGGCGCCTTGAAAATTTGCAATCCATTTCGTGGCCGCCCAAGTAACCGCCAAT
The DNA here is from genome assembly GCA_021772075.1 of Lachnospiraceae bacterium. Taxonomy (GTDB): domain Bacteria; phylum Bacillota; class Clostridia; order Lachnospirales; family Lachnospiraceae; genus Kineothrix. Next base: position 68,133 of record JAETNQ010000007.1, on the reverse strand, counting down.
ACGAACAGAAAGATCAAAAGCACCGTACAAAACTGCAAAAATGAGTTCATTCCATTGGATACCGTAAGAAGCATCTTAACCGACTACCTTTTTCACTGCTTCCAATACGCGCTCTGCCTGGAAAGGCTTTACTATAAAATCTTTTGCACCCGCCTGAATGGATTCGATAACCATCGCCTGCTGTCCCATTGCAGAACACATAATCACAAGCGCGCCAGGATTTCCCTCTTTAATTTTCTTTAATGCCTGGATACCGTCCATCTCCGGCATCGTAATATCCATAAGTACCAAATCGGGATGCAGTTCATTATACTTTTCCACCGCTTTTGCCCCGTTCTCTGCCTCTCCGGCAACGTTATATCCGTTTTTTGTCAGGATATCTTTAATCATCATACGCATAAATGCCGCATCGTCGCAAATTAAAATATTTTTCGCCATCTTTCTTTCTCCTATTTCCTCTTTTATTTGATAATTTCAGTTACACGGATACCAAAACTTTCTTCAATTACCACTACTTCACCTTTTGCTACAAACTTGCCGTTTACCAAAACGTCTATCGGTTCTCCTGCAATCTTATCAAGCTCAATAATCGTACCTGGCGCAAAATCCAAAATTTCCGAAATGGATTTGCTCGTTCTCCCCAATTCCACCGTAACCTCTAACGGTACATCCATAATGAGCCCGATATTCTCATTGCTCTGTATCCCGCTGTAATCTGCCGAAAAATTCTGGAATTGTGCCGGCTGAATATTCATATTCGGCATTTGCATCTGCGGCATCGCCATCTGCATCTGGGGCATTCCCATTTGCGGCATTGCCATCTGCGGCATTCCGCCCATTGCCATCTGAGACATATCCATCTGCGGCTGCATCATCGGTTGTGCTGCCGCCGGAGCAGGAGCCGGAGCTGGCATAGGCGCTGGTGCCGGAGTCGGCGCTGGTGCCGGAGCTGGTTCAGGTTCCGGTTCGCTTAATCCCAGCTGATTATTCATGAAAGCGTCATACAGACCTTTCGCAAAGTCCAGCGGATATATCTGCATCACCGTGCTGTCTACCAAATCCCCTATCTGCATCCGGAAAGATATCTTTACAAAAGTACCCTTTAAAAAGGAAGCGATATCTTCGCCCGACTCGAAATCATTCAAGTCAACCAGGCTTGCATCCGGAGGGCTGATATCAATCATCTTGCCAAGCATCGTGGAAAGCGATGTGGCAGCCGAACCCATCATCTGGTTCATCGCCTCTGAAATCGCGCTCAGATGCAGTTCTCCCAGCTCACCTTCCGTATTCGTACCATCTCCGCCCATCATAAGGTCAGTAATGATTTTTACATCATGTTCTTTTAATACAAGTATATTGGAGCCTTCCAAACCCGCCGTATACTTAATCTGAATAAATACACAAGGTCTTTCATATGCATTCAATACGCGCGTCCAATTCGCCAGGCTGACCGTCGGCGTAGTAATATCCACCTTACGGTTTACAAGGGAATATAACGTAGTGGCTGAAGACCCCATGCTGATATTCGCCACCTCGCCGATCGCATCCTTTTCCACATCAGAAAGCAAGCTTTCATCTATTTCATCGGATTCGCTTCCCGGCACGGCTTCGGCATCATCATCGCCTTCATCCGCCAGATCCATCCCGTTCAATAATGCATTTATCTCGTCTTGCGATAACATTCCGTCCATACTACTCCCCCTCTCTGATTACCGAGGTAATTCTTACAGCATATTTATCCTTGCTGGAACCCGGCAATGCGGTGAATTTTCTTAAATTTCCGACATAAATGTTCAGTTCACTATCTACACCCTTATCCAGCCGTATAATATCTCCCGGCTGTAAATTAACAAAATCATTAACCGAAACACTGCTCTTCCCCAAAACAGCTTTAACAGGGATGCTCACCCTTCTAATTAGTGCTTCGATATGCTCTCCGTATGTCTCACTGCTCTTTGCCTGCATCGTCGAATACCAGAACTTAGTATTCAATTTATCTATAATATCTTCCAGTGTAAAGAAGGGAAGACATATATTCATAAGGCCTTCAATGTCACCTATTTTAACATTTAAGGTAACAATTGCTATCATATCGCTGGGAGCTATCATCTGCGCAAACTGCGAATTAGTCTCAATCCTTTCCATAACCGGATTGATATCCAGTACGTTCTTCCATGGCTCCCGCATCATCTGCATACATATTATAATCAATTTTTCCAAAATAGCCATCTCTATTTCAGAAAATTCTCTGTTTTTCTCTAACGGATTCCCTTGGCCTCCCAACATTCTGTCTATCATCGCAAACCCAAGATTACAGGATATGTCGATCAGAATATTCCCAGGCAAAGGATTAAAATTTATAATCCCTAAGATAACCGGATTGGACAGCGCATTGGAAAATTCAGAAAAAGTTACCGTTTCCGAACTGGCCACGCTGATCTGTATATTCTTTCTCAAATATACTGCCAGATTGGTTGATACTAATCTGCCATAATGCTCATATATAATTTCAAGAGTACGCAAATGCTCCTTGGAAAATTTCGCAGGACGTTTGAAATCATAATTTTTTACCTGTTTTTCTTTTTCCTGCTGTGTTTCATCCACTTCCAGTTCGCCCGTGCTAAGTGCCGCAAGCAAACTATCTATTTCGCTTTGTGACAGTACCTCACCCACTCATGTCACCTCCTGCCTGTTCATTCATCATGCGCTTACTGCGCAATACGCACTTATTACGCATGGGAGATTATTGGTATTTAATGTCACTAAAGGAAACGCGGAATATAAACTGGGAATCATACATTGACTGGATGCGTCTTAAAATTTCAGCTTTTGCCTCTTCTTCGCCGTTGCCGCCTTTCAACTCTTCCAATTTATAACTGCCGATCACATCAAAAATAACTTCTGACATCAGAGGCTTCTTTGCATCCAGATTTTCCACTGTGCCAAAGGACTTGTACCCCTTATCCTTCATATTCATGGAAAGCGTCACCCCCAGCAGGCACCAATGGGTAGTCCCGTCGGCATCCGGCTGCAGCTCGATCGTCAAATCGGTAATATTATATACGTCCGTCTCTTCCATAGGAACCGTTATAACTTCTCCGTCCTCTCCCCTCAGTTCAAGCTTCAGCACCGAAGCAATATCCGTTACAAGCTGTGTTGTCTTTTTTGATGCGCCGACTACACTGAACATCATAATGGATGTCAATACGATATTCACAATCAGCAACGCAAGTATCAATATAGACAATATGTTTTTTTTCATGTGAAATTTCCTCCCACTCTTTTAATAAGAACTCAACGAGTTATAGATGCGAATCTCTACCCTTCTGTTCATCGCTCTGCCTTCCGCCGTCGAATTATCCGCTATCGGCATATACTCACCTCTTCCCGAATGCTTTACCATAGACGGATCTAAGTTTGTATGTTCTATCAGATAATTAAATACGGAAAGAGATCTACCTCCGCTCAGTTCATCATTATTGGAATATTTCGCACCGGACATTGGCACATTATCCGTATGCCCCTCTATTTCAATCGTGCTTTCTGAATATCGTTCCAGCATTACGCCGATCTTATCCAAAACCGGCAAAGATTCTTCTTTTAAAACAGTGCTGCCCGAATCGAAAAGCAACGATCCCTGCAATGTCAGCTGCACATACTGAGAAGTAATATCGATATCCACTACCCCATCCAAACTTTCTTCCTGAATAGACTCTTCTACCTTTTCCGCCAGCTGCTCCGATTCTTCTATTTTAGCCTGTTCTACCTGCGCTGCCGCTTCTGCCAGTGTCTCCGGAACAATGTCACCGTCCGTAGCCTTTCCCGTGCTGTTCATATATTGATCCAGCTCGTTTAACTGGCTTACCCCATTACTTACAAGGATACCATCGCCGATTGCCGATGCCCCGGCGGTGAATATGCTAAAACTCTGGGCAAAAGAAGCCGCTACCTGTTCAAACTTCTGCGCGTCCACCGTGGACATAGAAAACAGCAAAACGAAGAAGCATAGCAGAAGATTCATCAGATCGGCAAATGTATTCATCCACGCGGCCGCTGGTTTTGGCGGGTCTTCCTGCCTTTTCTTAGCCAACCTCTTCACCTCCGCCTTCTTCTTGCTGCATCTGTCTGTCTTTCGGCGACAAGAATGATTTCAATTTTTCCTCTATAACTCGCGGATTTTCACCCGCTTGAATGGAAAGAAGCCCCTCGATCATGATTTCCTTGATCATCACTTCTTCCCCGTTATTTTCCTTCAATTTACTTGCAACCGGCGCGCATACCCAGTTTGCCAGCAGCGAACCGTATAACGTAGTGATCAGCGCCACTGCCATATTCGGCCCGATCGCCGACGGATCATCCATCTTATTCAACATGTTAACCAGACCAACCAGCGTACCGATCATACCCCAAGCCGGCCCCATCGAACCGAGCGTATCCCAGAATCCGATTTTTGCCTTATGCCTTCCTTCAATACTGATCAGCTCTGTCTCCATAATCGCGCGGACAAGTTCCGGATCCGTTCCGTCTACAATAAGCAATATACCCTTTTTCAGGAATTCATCGTCCAAGTCAGCCGCCGCTTCTTCCAAGGAAAGAAGCCCTTCCTTACGGGCGATGTTGGACAATTCAATTATTTTCGTAATCATCTGCGGCGTATCGATCGTCGGTGTCTTAAAAATGAGCCTAATGCTCGCAACCCCTTCCTTAAAATTCTTCAAAGAATAGGATGCCAGCACGCAGAAAAAAGATCCGCCAAATGTAATAAATATGGATGGGGGATCGACGAAATCACCAAACGCCCCAATACCACCGCTGGAAATAATACCAAATATAAATACGACTCCACATAATACCAAACCTAAAATTGATGCTATATCCACGAATCTTCACCCACATTTCTGCGTCAATCCGCAAAAATATCCTTTCTATACGATTTTACTAGATTTTTCACTTCTTGTCTACTTTCTTTTACAATTATTTTACGACCAGTAGTGAATGAAATGACCGTGTCAGGAGTTTCCTCCACCAATTCCATCAAATCCGGGTTAATCAAAACCTTGACTCCGTTTATCTTAGTTACCTCAATCATTTTATACTCTCCTCGCTGCCGGGTTTCCCTCATGAACCCGCTCCCCATGCTCCTCTGCCGCCGGAAGTCGTCCCTTTTTCAAACAGAAGGGGAACTTTTTTATCAGTTCCCCATTCAGTTGTAGCCTTTACATTATATTACTAACGCTTCAGGTTTGTCAATTCCTCCAGCATCGTGTCGGAAACCGTAATAATTCGGCTGTTCGCCTGGAAGCCCCTCTGAGTCGTAATCATTTCCGTAAATTCCTGGGAAAGGTCCACGTTGCTCATTTCCAGCACGCCGGCCTGCATCTTGCCGCCTCCTGCAGTAATATCCACGCCCGTTCCGTCGAAATCGCCGGAGTTATTGGTTGCGGTGTAGAGGTTATCCCCCACCTTCTCCAGGCCGGAAGGATTGGCAAAAGCCGCCGTAGCGATCTGGCCGAGGCATCTGCTCATGCCGTTGTCATAAGAAGCGGTAATCACGCCCGACTGGTCAATGGCAATGGATATCATCTCGCCCGGCGCACGTCCTGAACCTAAACCGGCACTCGTGCCTTTTGCCGAACTGATCGTGCTGGAACCGTTGTTGTTTACGTTGGAGCAGGTGGAAAAATCCATGCTGATGTCTTTAAAACGATCGCCGTCTGCCGCAGCCAGCCCAAGAGTGATCAGCCCCTGGCCGTTTCCGCCGATGCTGACGAACTTACCGGTGCCGGGGTTGAATTCCAAGCTTGCGGCCTTATCCACGTTTTTCTTTGTTACTGTGATACTTCCGTCTTCATTGACCTGCACTTCTTTTACCTGTTCTGCCACAATATCCAGTCCATACAAATCCAGTAAACCTGCTGCATCCAAAGGAGCCGCTCCCGGAACAGCAACAGGCGCGCCGGGAGTTACCGGAGTCGTTCCACCGGTCCCGTTCGGAACATCTACCGTTGTAACCTTAAATGTTGCCGTTACCCCGGGTAACGGGGAATAGTATGAAGGTTTTGCATCTTTGGGCTGTAAAACAGTTAAACCGCCACTTTGATCATACTTTATTTCTGTAATGGTAGTTACCGTAGTATCTATCCCATATACGTTTTTCAGCAAAGCCGCATCAATATTAGTGGTAGGCACACCAAAATCTTTCTCTGGAACCGTTCCAGTAGCTGCCCCCGTAAAATCCAGGGTCCCATGCACGGTTGCCGCCCCATTTTTCGGCGTATAAGGAATATTTGTTTCCACTTCCATCGTTGTCCCAAATGTCACTCTGCTTTTGACATCATCAGGCAACGATGTTCCCGTCGAATCTTTGATATCCTCCAGCGCGATATAATAACTGCCATTGCTGCTCGTTGAATGAATACTGAATTTTGCTGTATACAAATATCCGGAATTATCATAAAATTCAAAATTCATCATCCGGCCACTACTACTGTTGACATTCTTATCGTATCTGTCCACAATGCCCGTCACTCTGGCATCCGTAGTCGCTGCCGGATCATATGTCATAACACTCTCATTCATAATCTGAAGGGCAGTCACCGTATCCGGCTTCGGTGCTCCTGTCTCTTCATCCACCGGCCATCCCATAACAGTGTATCCGGTACTCGTCATCGCCAGGTTCCCGGCTCCGTCAATATAGAAAGAGCCGTCCCTCGTAAACAGATTCTCGCTTCCGTTGCTGACAACAAAGAAATTGTCCCCGGAAATCATAATATCGAAGGGATTGTTCGTCGTCTGCGCGGAACCCTGCTGCGCAATCGCCGTATTGATCGCGCCGGTCGTAACGCCGAGACCGATCTGCCTTGCGTTGATACCGCCCAGTCCTGTTTCCGCATTGGCGCCCGATGCCGACTGTGTCGTCTGGTACATCAGGTCGCGGAATGTGACCGACTGCGACTTATATCCTGTTGTATTGACGTTAGCGATATTATTACCGATAACGTCCATCTTTGTCTGGTGCGTCCGAAGACCTGCCACACCAGAGAACAATGATCTCATCATAATTCATGACCTCCTAAATGATTGCCATGCCGCCAAGGCGGCCATGATGCGCTCCCTGCCCCTTCCGTCATTCCGGGGCATCCGCCTCCTGTAAGGTCCGGCTACATAATGACAGCGCCATCAATGTTGGTAAATATGTTTTCATCTGCTTCTGTCTGGTTCATCGCCGTTACTACCGTATGATTCGGTATATTCACGATAAACGCCAGCTGATCCACAAGAACCAGCGAATCGTTAATTCCTTTCGCGCCCGCTTTCATGGTTCCTTCCTGCAAACGTTCCATCTGATTGTCTGTAAGCTTTATATTCCGCTCCTCCAGACGGTTGGCCGCATGTTTGGAAAACCTCACTCCTGCTGTTTTTTCCGCGCTTTCCGCAGTCCTATTCAAAATATCCTGGAAGCTGAGGCTCTCGCCCGCATCCGTGCTGATCTTCCCCTGCTTCGACTGTGCAAAATATTTTGCCTGCAGCTGCTCTATGGAAAGGAACTGATTATTCTGAATCTTCATAACCGTCTCCTCCTTGAGAATTCCTTCTCCATTTTTACTTATGCGCCGGCTCCCAGCTCTTCCATATACTTCGTGTATTCTTCCAGCTTATCCTTATGCTCTTTGGATACCAGTTTCTTTTCAAACTCCGACATATTATTGTACATCTCGTTTACCTTGTCGATCTTTTCCTTATCCTCAAGCTTCAGGTCTTCTTTTAAGGGAAGCTCATCCATCGCCTCCATGAAATCGCCGATCATATCCTTCACCAGCTCATCCATCCTGTCGGAGGCCTTGTTCAAGCGATCCACAAGAGCGTTCGCCATAAAGGATTTTTCGTATTTGGACATGCCGTCATAAATCTCTTTCAGTTCATCAACATATTCCTTGTCGTCCAAAGTCAGGTTCTCGTAGGACGGCAGTTTTACGATCGCTGCTGCAAGGGTTTCTGCCTTATCATAAGCATCCAGATATTTCGTATCCGCCACTCCGTATACATCATCCAGCGAATAAAGATTGCCTTCGATTGATACATAGGCTTTGTTGTTTTCATAAACCACATAATCCACCATGCCCTGAATCGTCGTCGTTTTTCCTGTGCTGTCGGTCGTATTCACGCTGACTGTCTGGCCGACCAAGGTAGAAGCCCTGGATAATTCCAGCGTAGCGCTCATATTCTGCATCTGCTCAAGAGCGGAGAACTGCGCATATTGTGCCACGAATTCCGTATTGGAAGTAGGTTCCAAAGGATCCTGGTATTTCATCTGAGCCACCAGAAGATTCAGGAAAGCTTCCTTATCCATGGTAGAGCCGTTTTTCTTCGTCTCATTTGCCAAAGAAGCCGCAGAATTGCTTTCTACTACTTTTCCGTCTTTGATTTGTGCTATCGCTCCCATATCTTACTCCTTTCCGTATGGACATGCCATATCTTTTTTATTTTTTACTATGCCGTAAAACTTACGGTGCTTCCTTCCATGCCCATCATGGCCGGTTCTTCTTCTGCCGCCGGTTCCTCTTCCATAGCCGGTCCGTTCAGATTCACTCTCCGGTTTCCTCTTTTCTTCCCATCCTGGGTCTGCTGCTGTCCGTTGCCGTCGCCGTTTAAATTCCTTTCAAAGGAATGGCTTGCCACGGTAACTTCCACCGCTTCCACCTTCAGCCCCTGTTCCTCAAAGCTGTTCTTCAACTGGACGATCTGGCTTTCGATCGCTGCCTTTACCGTTTCATTCTGGGTTAAGAACTGTGCCGTAATCACGCCCGCCTTCGAGGTAATATTGATATTTACCGTTCCCAGGCTGGCCGGATTCAACTGCAGTTCCATCTGGGTCATATCCGCTTTTACCTGAACCCTCATATAATCCATGATCTGGTTCATGATGTTCTGCGTATCCGCCGTATTCTGAGCCATAGCGTTTTCAAATACCGCTTCGCTTTTCACTGCGCCGCCTCTGTTTAAAAGACTTTCCAGAAGCATGTTTCCATGAGTCGTTTCCTGTGCATTTTCCCTTTGGGAAGAACCTTCCTTCTTGGAGCTGTCTCCTTTGCCGGAATCTGCGGCTGCCTCCTCCTGCACTGCTTCCGGCTTCAGCCCGGTCACTTCCGTGCTTTCCGTCTGGCTGCTCCCGTCCACTTCCACACTGACTTTTACGGTTTCGCCATTACGTTCCACCGTAACGGTATAGTCTTCCTGTCCTTCCGGCGTCTGGGGTTTTTTCCCGCTGTCTGCCACGGCCACAGGATCTTCTTCCATCTCCTGAGTCTTTGCCTGTTCCAATACAGCCTCTAACTCCTCGGGCGACAGATCCATTTTCTCCCCGATCTGGTCAACCGCTTCCGAAACCATTGTCAGCAAATTCTGCAAAGAATGGTAAAGACCTTCATCCGTCATCAGCGCCAGCATATCTTCGCCTTCCACAGCCAGCACGAGCTGCGTCATACAATCCGCATTCAGCAGATCGACCATCGTAAGCCCCAGCATTTCCATTGCTGCCAGCACTTCCTCTTCCGACACGCCAAGCTCTTCGGCTACTTCTTTGACCAGTTCTTCTCCGGCTTTCTGCGCCTCTTCCGTCACTTTTCCATTTTGTACGGTTTCCTGCTTTTCGGTTTGTTTCTGGTCAGCCTTTTGCACATTGCCGTTATCCAAACCTTTTTTGTCCGTATTCTGCACCTGGACCTTAGAACTCCCCTGCGTCTGTTTCTCGCTTTGAAGCACCATATTCTGCTGCCCGGACGCTTTGTTGAACGCCTCCGAAAAATTACCGGACAAGTTATCCTGAAGATTCCCTTTGCTCTTCGCCGACACAAAATTCATCAGCGGATCCATCCCCTTTACTGGTGAACTCGTCATCCTGTTCCCTCCTTTCCTTTCATATATTTATATAAATGCGGAAAACCGCAATTATATCATCAGTACTCCGGATCCATAATCTTCGTCAGCCTTGCCGCCACTTTAGCGTCCATAGCCTCCAATATCTTGCCTCTGTCCTCCGCGCTCATCACGGAAAGGATCCTTGCCGCCAACGCCAGATTATCCGTCATTTCTTCGATAATCCCTGCAGCCGCTTTCGGCTTCATTTCCGAATATGCCTGGGCATATTCCTTTACTTCATTACTCTCTTCTACCTGCTGCACTACCTGCTTATATAAATATTCCGCCGTCGCCGGGTCGATACTCTCATAATATTTTTTATAAGCTTCTTCTCCCGGCCCGTTTTCCGCATAAATGACTTCTTCATAGAATTCCGTCTTTATTCTTTGGAATTCCACCTGATTATCCTCGAAAGTCTTTAACCTCGCCACCTCAGCCCTCAGCTTTTCCAGTTCCTCGGAACTCTCGGCTCCTGATGACTGGGCTCTTTGCAGCTCCAGTTCCAGCTCGGTAATATAGTCCACTGCTTCTTTCAGATTAGTATAGCCGCCGTAAGAATCGTCTTCCGCTTCCTCGATTACCACTTCTTCATCCGCTGCGGGAAGTATTTTGCTGATCACCGGCACATCTTTTAACACTGGCGTCAATACGCCGGAACCGAATCCGCCTACGTCCAATTTGATCAGCAGACACAAAATAGCGATCCAAACGACCACGATTAATGCCGTCACCAGAAAAACGGGAACACCGCCTCCTACTTCATCTTCCCCCAGTTCTTCCTCCTGCATGGCAATCTCTTTTGCCCTGCGCTTTGCTTCTTTCTTCTGTTCCTTCTGCTCTGCTTTCAGCCTTTTCTTCTCTTCGGCCAGCCTTTGCTTCTCGGATTTCGCGTCTATATCCGTAATTACTTCAGTTCCTGCCATTTCCTTCACCTTCTTTTCTGTCCATAGGTATAGCTGACTAACTCATCCACTTCCTTGCTTTCCCTCGCATTCTCTTCCCTGATAAATACTTCAAAAGCATTCTCCCTCAGCTTCTCCTGGATCTTCCTCTCCTGCACCGCTTCCTGAAGTTTCTGCCGTTCCTCTTCCAGCTTTGCTTCCGCTTTCGATACCTGGATTTGTTGAAATGCGATATAATCATCCATCTGTATCAACGCATTTCGGTTATCAAGGATGTCCTGGACATTCAGATCATCTTCCCTCAGCCGCCTTCCTTCTTCTTCATAACCTGCCTTCCGGCGGAAAAGGAGATGAAGCTTATCCTCTTCTTCATCTAAACGCTTCCTGGCGGCGGCAAATTCCATTTTTTGCTGCTCTTCCAGTTTTAACTTCAGATTCAATATGTTCTGCATTCTATATACAAACTTCGCCATGAATCCCTCTAATCGTTAAAAAGCTCTTTCATCATGCTTACAGCCTCTTCAAAACTGAATTTATCTTCCACCGCCTGCATCAAAAACGCATTGACAGCATCTATTTTCTCAATCGCGTAATCAATATTCGGATTGCTCCCATTCTTATAGGCGCCGATATTGATCAGATCCTCCGCCTCATTATACGTGGCCAGCACATTTTTCAATTTCCCGGCCGCCTGTTTATGCTCCCGGTCCGCGATCTGGCTCATACAGCGGGAAATGCTCTGCAGAATATCGATCGCCGGATAATGGTTTCTATGAGCCAGCTTCCTGCTTAACATCACATGGCCGTCCAATATGCTTCTCGCCGTATCCGTGATCGGTTCGTTAAAGTCATCCCCATCCACCAGCACGGTATAAAGCCCGGTAATAGAGCCTGTCTTAGAACGCCCCGCCCTCTCCAGCAGCTTCGGCATTTCCGAATAAACACTGGGAGGATATCCTCTGGATACCGGCGGTTCCCCGCTGGCAAGGCCGATTTCCCTCTGCGCCATGGAAAAACGGGTCAGGGAATCCATCATAAGCAAAACGTCCTTGCCCTGATCCCTGAAATACTCCGCGATCGCCGTCGCCGTCTTTGCCGCTTTATTTCTTTCCAAAGCCGGTTTATCGGATGTAGCGACTACCACCACCGAACGCTTCATTCCTTCCGGCCCCAAATCCCTTTCTATAAACTCGCGGACTTCCCTTCCGCGTTCGCCGATCAAAGCGATCACATTTATATCCGCCTTCGTATTTCTGGCAAACATGCCGAGCAATGTGGATTTGCCTACGCCCGAACCGGCAAAAATACCGATCCTCTGCCCTTTGCCTATCGTAATCAATCCGTCTACCGCCTTTACTCCGAGCGGAAGCACATCTTCGATAATATCCCTGCTCATCGGATCCGGCGGCGGCGCTTCTACGGAATACACCTTTCCATTGACCGGCGCTGCATCTCCCGTAGGCCTGCCCAGCCCATCCAAAGTCTGTCCCAGCAGATCCTCGCTCACCTGGATCGTTAAAGGAAGCCCCGTGTTCTCCACCATGCTTCCAAAACCAATGCCTTCTACCGCTTCATACGGCATCAGCAGCGTTTTTTTGTCTTTAAAGCCCACTACTTCCGCCATGACCGGCTTCATTTCTTCTTTTGAATCGGGATATATCAAACAAATATCCCCTAGCTTCGCCTCCGGCCCTAAAGATTCTATGGTCAGCCCTACAATATTGACCACTTTTCCCTTCATCTTATAAAAAATTCCTTCGGCCGCTCTTTCATATTTTACAAAATTAACCGATGCTCTCAATGTCAGTCCACCCTATATGATAATAGCCTTAACTTCTGTGTCAGTTCTTCCAGCTGCGTACCGAGGCCGCAGTCAAAAATCCCCCCGTCTGTTTCAATAATGCAGTCATTCGGCCCCAGGGTCATATCTTCTACCAGTTCCACCGAAGCATTTGCCGATACGGAAGAAAGCAGCGTTTCATTCTTTTTCATATTCACATAAGGATAATCCTCCTTGGAAACATGAATCAGATAATTGCTGTTTCCTTCAATTCTATGCATAGTAGATGCGATCAGATGCATGATAATGTCATGCTCTTTCTGCAAATCAATCTGAAAAACTTTTTCGTAAATATCTGTCAGCGTTTCTACAAACTTGGGTTCCAGGCCGCGCACCAGTTCCTCGTATTCTTCCTCCAGCCGTTTCTGTTCGTCCGCAAGCTGCTGCTTCTGTTGTTCCACCTGCTCTATGGCTTCGTGGTAGCCTTCGTCATAGCCTTGAGTTCTGGCTTCTTCGTATGTACTCCGGCGCAGATTTTCAATTTCCGCCTGCGCCTCTACGAGCGCGCCCGACTTGATGCTGTCCGCCTCTTTGCGCGCAGAAGCTAATATTTCCTGTGCCTGTGCGGAAATCAGGGACAAAGCCTCCCCTGTATCCTGAAACGGCTCAAACGCTTCTTCCTTCTCCTGGTTCTGGGACGGCGCCGGGGCGCCGGCTTCCTCCTGCGTATTCTCTAATTCACCAAGCAAAGCTTCTACTTCGTCCGGATCCAGGCCGCTGGAAAATCCATCCAGAGGATCCGCTTCCCCGTTTCCGTCATACCTGACTTCCCTCATCATCTGCGTTTCCAACGACTCTATCTTTTTCGCTATCTTTTCATTATTATCGATAAGAAGCGTATCGTCGAACTGAAGATTGACCTGATTGAATTTGTATATATTGTTATAACTATTCGTATGATTATATAACAATCTCGTCACCTCCGCCTCTGGAAATAACGATTTCAGCAGAATCTTCCAGTTTCCTGATAATATTAACAATCTTCTGCTGCGCTTCTTCTACATCCTTCATACGTACCGGACCCATAAATTCCATATCTTCCTTGATCATTACGGCCAAACGTTTGGACATATTATTGAAGATGGCATTCTGCACCTGTTCGTTAGAACCCTTAAGCGCAATCGCCAAGTCGTTGTTGTCCACATCCCTGAGTACCCTCTGTATCGCTCTGTCGTCAAGCAGCAGGATATCTTCGAAGACGAACATCTTTTTCCTGATTTCGTCTGCCAATTCCGGTTCTTCGATTTCCAGGGTTTCCATAATATGTTTCTCCGTACCCCTGTCTACCGTATTCAAAATCTCTACCACAGCGTCTACACCGCCAATAATGGTATAATCCTGGTTGACTAAAGTTGACAGCTTTGATTCCAATACTTTCTCCACCTCTTTGATCACATCCGGGCTTGTTCTGTCCATCACCGCGATACGCTTTGCCACGTCCGCCTGCCGTTCGGGCGGAAGGGCGGAAAGGATCATCGACGACTGCGCCGGAGATAAATATGACATAATCAGTGCGATTGTCTGTGGATGTTCATCCTGAATAAAGTTCAAAAGCTGGGATGCATCCGTTTTTCGCACAAACTCGAACGGCTTTACCTGGAGCGATGCCGTCAGCTTGCTGATCACATCCATCGCCTTGTCGGAGCCAAGCGCCTTTTCCAGCAGTTCCTTCGCATAACCGATACCGCCTTCCGCAATATATTGCTGCGCCAGACACACCTGATAAAATTCTTCTATGATTTCTTCTTTTAACTGCGGCGTGACGCTTCTTGTATTCGCAATCTCTAACGTCAGTTCTTCTATTTCATCTTCTTTTAAATGCTTAAAAATCAAAGCCGATCTTTCCGGCCCCAGCGCAATTAAAAGAATCGCCGCCTTCTGCAGACCTGTAATCTTCTCCTCTGTGGCTCTGGCCATTATCTTCTACCCCCAGTCCTCATTGAGCCAGTTTCTCAGCAGACTGGCAGCTGCTTCAGGATTTTCATCCACAAATTTATCGATCAGCTTCCTGGTCTCGGATTGATCGTCAAAAACAATATCCTCTCTGTCCTCAGGAACAGACTGAAGCAGGGATTCCACCGACAGTTCCTCGTCCTGCACTTCCTCTTTCTCGCCGCGCATGCTTCTGAACACGACAAAACCCAGCAACGCCAGTATGACAACAATCAAAGCCACCTGCACGACATCCGTAGCGGATACCCTGAAACCTTCCCGGTCAAAGAACACATTTTCCCTGTATGCCAGAATAGTAATATTATCCGTGCTGATCCCCGTGGCATTGGCTACGACGCTGTACAGATCCTGGTCTACATCTATTTTTGTTCTTCCCTGGTTCGAAGCCTTATACTCCTCCCATGTTATGCCGTCAAGAAGCCCCTGGCTGCTTGCATCTTCTTCTCTTACCACATTATAATCAATAGCTGTAACGGAAATAGAAGAATCCCCATACACAATCAGCCCTGCCGGGATCGTCTTGTTGATAATCGTCTCGTTCGGCACATAATCCCTGGATTGCTCGCTCACCGTCTCATTGCTGTCCGCCGAATTCTGAAACTGGTATGTAGTATTGTTTTCCGTATTGGAATCCGTTCCAGGAGGGCCGCCGCTGGAATTCGTACTCTCCGAACTGAAAATATCCTCATGGCTCAACAGCCCCTGCGACTGTCCGTCCGCCGGCGTATACGTATGCTCTGTAGACTCCGATGAGGAAAAATCCAACGACAAATTGCTTGCAACCTCTACGTTGTCAAACTCATTGGTTCCAAGCAAAACTCTCTTTACTTCATTTTTGACAAGATTCTCAGCCTGTGCTTTTACATTGAGCTGGGAAGTAGCCATCCCTGACATTGTATAATTCTCATCGCCGGAAAAAAGCATATTCCCTTCGGCATCCATAATTACGATATTATTCGTCGTTTTATTGCCGATCGCCGTCGCTATCGCCCTGGCCAGAAATGCTGCGTTATCGCCTGTAAATTCGCCGTCCAGTTCCAATACTACGCTGGCAAAAGACTCTTCTTCCGAAGAGATCAGAGTCCCGTCATTCTCGGCAATGGAAAGTTCTACTTTCGCGCTCTTAACTGCGGAAAACATGCCTATAAACTGTTTCTCCAGCTTATTCTCCATATAAAGCTGATATTTTTTCTGCTTATCCGATTCGGTTGTGCTGAAGCCTCCATCCGTCACATTATCAATGCTATATGTATCGGAACGGATATCGTTCGCTCCCAGAAGAAGTTCAGCATCCGATACCTGCTTCTCCAGAACCTTCACCTGCAGGCCGTCGCTGGAAACCGTATAAGTAATCCCATCCCCTTCCAGTAATTCCACTACCTGGGACGCCTGTTTCGTCGTCTCGCACTGTATCAGGGATACATACTGGGGCCTGGTCAGCACTGCCGCAAGAACCGCAATCGCCAGTACGATGCCTGCAGCGGCCGAAATAATAATTGTTTTCTGTTTTGCCGTAAACTTATTCCACCATTCAAGAACTTTATTTAAAAGCCCTTTCAATCTATCTGCCATCGTTCTGTCTCCTTATCTGATTTTCTTCATCAGATTTTTTAGATTTGTATCTGCATAAGTTCTTTATATGCTTCCAGCAATTTATCACGAACCGCGACGGTATACTGCAGCGCCGTTGCCGCTTTGTTCATCGCAACAGATAACTCATGGGTGCTGTTTGTCTCTCCCAGCGCCCATCTGATTTCCTCATTTTCCATATCTGACAGATAACTATTAGTGGTATTTATATTCTCTACGGCTTTCTTCAAAACACTGTCAAAAGACAAATCCGGTTTTTCCAATACTTTTTTCCCGATCGGACTGTTCTCAGCCGCCTGCCTGATGGCGGGCGACCCTATGCTGTAAAGTGATGAAATATCCATATTTCCCTCCATTTTAAGACCCTTTTACTTGTTTATTACGCCTTCCCGATTTCTAATCCCTTCATCGCCATCGCTTTGCTTGCATTGAAAGCCGTGGAATTGGCCTCATATGCCCTGCTGGCATCAATCATGTTCGTCATTTCCGTAATAATATTGACATTGGGATACATCACATATCCGTTTTCATCCGCATCCGGGTGGGAAGGATCGTATACCATCGTCAAATCCGTTTCCATATCTTCATGCACCCCGTCTACCTTCACGCCATCTCCCGAATATTTATCCCTTGATAATTTCAGCACGCGGCTGAACGGCGTATGGGAATTTTTTTCCGCAAAAGTAACCACTTTCCTTCGGTAAGGCGTTCCGTCCGCAGTACGTGTTGTATTCGCATTCGCGATATTCTGGGAAATAATATCCATGCGGTATCTTTGTGCCGTCAAACCGGACGAATTAATATTAAACGATGAAAAAATACTCATATACCCCTCTCCTCACTTTTATTTCATAACTGCCTGCAGATTCTTGAATTCCTGGTTCAGGCATTCCGTCAACCCGTTATACTTCAGCTGGTTCGCCGCCAGCGTTACGTTTTCCGTTTCAATATCCACATTATTACCGTCCATGCGGTAGGAATAATTGGCCGAATCCGTATATGTACGGGGTTTTAACCGATTCACTTTTAAATCAGCAACCTTCGCATCCATTGATTTATACCTTGAATGCCTCAATGCCTTGGACAATTCATCCTCAAACGCAATATCCTGCCTTTTATAACCAGGCGTTGTAGCATTCGCTATATTATTGGCTATCACATCGTTGCGGATCCAGGCTGCGTCGGCCGTTTTCTGCAGCACGTTAATGTAATCAAATACGCTCGTATTAAACATGATACTCTCCTTTTTACAACAGTCTATTCAAAGGTATTACCGACCACTCTCTTCTATTATAAATAATTTATAAAAAAAGACAAGATTTTTTTGTAATAAAAAAGGATTTATGACTAATTTCCTAAATCCTTTTATATCCAGACGGCATCCATTCCATCTATTTCTTTCCGCTTTCTTCCTTTATCTTTTCAATTTCGCCAAACACCGCATCGTTTAAAACTTTGATATATGTTCCCTTCATTCCTGAAGAACGGGATTCGATCACCCCTGCGCTTTCAAACTTCCGAAGCGCGTTCACAATCACCGAACGGGTAATTCCCACCCGGTCCGCAATCTTGCTTGCCACCAGGATTCCTTCCACGCCTCCCAGTTCGTCGAAAATATGGGTAATCGCCTCCAGTTCTGTAAAAGACAGGGTACTGACTGCGGACCGCACCACCGCCAATTTCCGGCTTTCCTCCGCGCTTTCTTCATTCACAGCGCGTAGCATTTCAAGGCCGACCACGGTAGTTCCATATTCACAGAGAATGATATCGTCTATATCGTATTGCTGGTCGCACTTATAGATAAAAAGCGTTCCCAGCCGCTCCCCTGCAATTTCGATCGGAGTAATGATTGCCTGGAACTTCCTCACATCTATGCCTTCAAAGCCAAGGGTTTCCAGATTTACGTTTTCTTTCGTAGACAGCACGGCAAGCATTCTTTCGTTCAGCATGGCATCAATAAAACCGCCCACCTTTTCCGCAATCAGTTCGTTGATTGACCCCATCCCCGGGGCGGCCCCTACTCCGAGAACCTTTCCCTTTCTGCTGATTACGAGTACATTGGAGGATAAAATCTCGCATAAAATATTGCAAATATCGTTAAAAACCACTTTGCTCGAACTGTTATTATGCAACAGCTTCCCTATCTTACGCGTTTTATCCAACAACTGTACACTGCTCATGAACTTTCCTCCGCTTTCCCCTTTTGCATCCGGCCTGGGTACAGTTCCATCTGCTACCCGAAACTATTGCCTATCTTTTGTATTGTAACATATTGTTTTCTCAATATCAATAATTCCAGGGTGATTTTTTTTAATTCAATTATTTTCCAAACAATTTCAGACTTCAATATATTTTTTGCCAGAATTGTTAATGACTGGCTTTCTCCATAATCTGACCGCAGTTTTCGTTAGAGCATACCAGCTTCGCTCCTTTTTCCAGCATAATAGAACCGCACCCGGGGCAGTTTTGGCCGGACGGCTTCTGCCAGACCATGAAACTGCATTCCGGATTATCGATGCATCCGTAATATTTTCTCCCCTTTTTTGTCTTTTTCAGGACAATATCCTTTCCGCACTGCGGACAGGCAACGCCTATCTTCTCAAAATAAGGTTTTGTATTCCGGCATTCCGGAAATCCGGGACAGGCAAGAAATCTTCCATGGGGGCCGTATTTGATCACCATCTGTCTGCCGCAGAGATCGCAGACTTCATCGGATAATTCATCGGCTATTTTCACATGCTCCAGTTCCTTTTCCGCATTTTGCACTGCCTCGTCCAGATCGGGATAGAAATTAGAAATTACAGTTTTCCAGTTTACTGTGCCTTCCTCCACGCCGTCCAGGAGCGCCTCCATGTTAGCCGTAAAATTTACATCTACAATGCTCGGGAAAGCCTCCTTCATCATATGGTTGACAACTTCCCCCAGCTCCGTCACATAAAGATTTTTGTTTTCTTTTACTACATACCGCCTCGCCAATATCGTCGTTATGGTAGGCGCATAAGTACTCGGGCGCCCGATGCCCAGTTCTTCCAATGCCCTTACGAGGGAGGCTTCCGTATAATGCGGCGCAGGCTGGGTAAAATGCTGCTTGCTGTCAAAACTATCCAACTGGAACTCCGTACCTTTTTCTATCCCCTTTACCAGCATATTGTTCTCTTCCTTCTCCTCGTCCTGCGTATATACGCTCATAAAACCATCGAACAGCATTTTGGACGCGGATACCGCAAAACGGTGGCGGCCGCTGTCTATTTTCACCGACGTCGTCTCATATCTCGCCGGATTCATGCGGCTTGCCGCAAATCTTTTCCAGATGAGCTGGTAAAGCCTGAACTGCTCCCTGGAAAGGGATTCTTTCATCTGGAGCGGCGTCCTGGAAATATCCGTAGGCCGGATGGCTTCATGGGCATCCTGTATCTTTTTATCTGTCTTTCTTTCATTTGCCGCCACTGCCGCATATTCTTCCCCATAGGTTCCGGCAATATATTCCCTGGCGGACTTCTCCGCCTCTTCCGATACTCTGGTGGAATCAGTACGCAGATACGTAATAATGCCTACGGTTCCATTTCCCTTAATATCAATTCCCTCATACAGCTGCTGGGCAATGCGCATCGTTTTCTGCGTGGAAAAGTTCAGCACCTTGCTCGCCTCCTGCTGCAAAGTCGAGGTAGTAAACGGAAGCGGCGGTTTTTTCACCCGTTCTCCCTTTTTCACCTCTGATGCCGTATATTTGCCGCCTTTCAGTTCTTCCATAACGGCATCCAGTTCCTGCTTGGAAGAAATATTCGCCTTGCCCTCTTTCGTCCCGTAGTATTTGGCCGTAAGAGATTTTTTTTCGCCCGGAACGCGCAAAAGAGCATCCAGCGTCCAGTACTCCTCCGGAATAAACGCATTGATCTCCTCTTCCCTGTCGCAGATAATGCGCAGCGCCACGGACTGCACCCTTCCCGCGCTTAATCCTCTTTTTACTTTTGCCCAGAGCAGCGGGGAAATGCGGTATCCCACCATACGGTCCAGCATCCTTCTCGCCTGCTGCGCATCTACCAGATCCATATTGATTTCCCGGGCGTTCTTCAACGATTCCTTGACCGCATTCTTCGTAATCTCATTAAAAGTAATGCGGTATACTTTTTTCCCTTCCAGCTTCAGCGCTTTTAATAAATGCCAGGAAATCGCTTCCCCTTCCCGGTCAGGGTCCGTTGCCAGATATATTTTTTCTGCCTTTTTTACTTCTTTGCGGAGATTGGCAAGAATATCCCCTTTCCCCCGGATCGTAATATATTTCGGTTCGTAACCATGCTCGATATCCACCCCTAACTGACTCTTTGGCAGATCACGGACATGGCCGTTGCTGGCGGCTACTTCATAATTAGCCCCTAAAAATTTTTTTATTGTCTTCACCTTTGCGGGCGATTCCACAATCACCAAATATTTCGCCATAAATACCTCCAGGCCGAAGCGTTTATCGATTTTGCATTCAACTTGCACCACTATACAATAATTTTTTACCAGTTGCAAGTCATATTATGAAAAATTCATATTTATTGTGCATAGAAATTAGCTTGTTATAGAATTTTTCTCATTTTTTATATTTTCTTAACAAATTGTCCGGCAGTCAGTCGGACTGCTTTTTCTTCCAGGCAAAACCTCGACAAGATATGGACCAGTTCCCGGTAATCCATCTGTGTCTCCCCCATCAGGCAGTCGATGTCCTTCGGATAAAAATCCAAAGCATCCCAAACCTTTTTGGCAGTTTTATCCTCTTTGTTTTGAAACGCCGGTTCCGCATACTGCTCCAAAGGGCATCCTTTCTGCCCGGTTCTCCGTTTTGCCTCCGCCGCAAGACCAGTCTCCTCCAGCATATCTTTCACCGAAGTAAAAAGCCCTGCCCCCTGCTTCAGCATCTGATGGCATCCCTGGCTCAAATCGTCTGTTATGCGTCCGGGGACGACATAAACGTCTTTTCCCTGTTCCAGAGCCATATCCGCCGTAATCACTGTACCGCTTTTACGCCTTGCCTCTATAATCAGCACCAGGTCGGCAAGCCCGCTGATAATGCGGTTGCGGCGCGGGAACAGCCGCGGGGCGGGCGGCGTGCCGGGAGGATACTCCGAGATTACCGCCCCGTTCTCTTTCGCCCTCCTATAAATAGAACGGTTTTCCAGAGGATAACATATATCGGTGCCGCTCCCAAGAATCGCATAGGTTTTCCCCCCAGCCTCCAGCGCCGCCCTCTGGCTGATGCCATCGACTCCCCTCGCCATGCCGCTGACCACCTGAATACCCGCCTCCGCCAGTTCTCTTCCGCACAGTTCCGCCATAAAGCGTCCATAAGCGGAACATTGTCTCGCCCCGATGATGGCAACCGAAGGAACTTCCTCCTCCGGCAGTTCCCCCTCTACATAAATTCCATAAGGACTGTCGGGAATATTTCGCAGACGGTCGGGATAACGGGGATGATAGGTGGAATAAAAACGAATGCCTCTTTCTTCCATTTCCCGGTATTTTTCCAGGACATCCCCCCGCCTCCTGGCTTCTGCCAAAGCGGCCGCTTTTCCGGCCGGTATGATTGCCGCCGTCTCCGACTCCGTCATTCCATAAACTGCCTTGGGGGAACCGGCATGCCTTATCAGTTTCTCTATAGTACGGCTCCCGATTCCTTCCACTCCCGTCATCCAATGGATATAAGGCTGCTGCTGCTCCCAGCCTTCGCTATAATTTTTCCTGCTTTGTTCCTTCAAATCTCATCCTCGCCTCTCCCGCTTTATACTCCAGCGCTTCCTCTATATGAATTTCCTTCACGTCCCCGCTTCCATCCAAATCCGCTATTGTGCGCGCGGTTTTCAGAACGCGGCAGTATGACCTGGCGCTCATCCCCATCGTTGCAAAAGCCTTTTCCATCAAATATTCCTCTTTTTTTCCAAGCCTGCAGTAAAATTTCAAGTCAGCCTGAGGCAGCAAGGCATTAAACCGGTACGGCTTGTCCCGGTACCTCTCTTCCTGCATCTTTCTCGCCGCAAAAACTCTTTCTCTTATGCATTCACTGGATTCCTCTTCCCGCTTCTGCGACAGCTGTTTTGCTGTAACCCCGGATACTCCGACGCATAAATCGATACGATCCAGCACTGGTCCGGAAATACGCCCTTGGTATCTTTTGATTTTAGACAAAGTGCAAGTACATTTCCCAAAATCCGGATAATAACCGCAGGGACACGGGTTCATCGCTGCCACCAGCATAAAATCAGCGGGAAATGTATAGTCCCTTCCCAAACGGACAATGCGTATCTTTTTTTCTTCCAATGGCTGCCGGAGCATATCGATTACGCCCATTTTAAATTCCGGCAGCTCGTCCATAAACAATACGCCTTTATGGGCAAGGCTGATCATGCCGGGTTTGGCCGAATTCCCTCCGCCCGCCAGTGCCTGGGCCGTTATTGTGTGGTGCGGGTTCATAAAAGGACGCTGCCTGATCAGCGACGGTCCATCGGATAAAAGCCCTGCAATACTGTAAATAGAAGACACCTCCAGGCTTTCTTCTTCCGTAAGGGGCGGCAGGATGCCGGGAATTCTTTTGGCGATCATCGTTTTCCCAGAGCCCGGCGGCCCTGTCAAAAGCAGATTATGAAAACCGGCAGCCGCAATTTCCGCTGCCCTTTTTGCCGCCGCCTGGCCTCTGACTTCAGAAAAATCCGGCAATTTTTTTCCGTCTCCATGATCTGCCCGCCCTCCCGGCGACTCCGCTTTTTTCGGACATGCGCAACGCTTCCCCCATTTTAAATAATCCATTGCTCCATTGATATCCGGTATCCCTATGATCTCCACCCCTTCGATCAGCTTTCCTTCCTCATAATTTCCTGCCGGAAGGAGACAACGGCTATATCCTTCCTCCTTGGCCTTTTTTACCAAAGGCAGCACGCCCCTTACCGGATTTGCCTTTCCGCTTAATCCAAGCTCGCCGATGATCAGCATTCCCTCCGTGCTGTTCCCGGGCAAATGTCCAAGGGCTCTTAGGATACCCACTGCAATCGGCAGATCAAAAGCTGTCCCTTCTTTCCGTATGCCTGCGGGCGACAGATTGACTGTCACACGCATAGGCGGCAAAACAATTCCTGTATTTTTTAGCGCCACCCTCACCCGTTCTCCCGCTTCCTTCACTTCCCCGCTCAAATATCCTACCAGCATAAACCCTGGCAGCCCTTGGGCAATATCGACCTCCACATGGATAAGCACAGGCTCCACGCCAAAGATCATCGCCGATGTAATTGTACTAAACATGAATGACCTATCCTCCTGTTTTAAATTTTATCTTTTATGTGAAATATCGGGAGAATTCCCGTTGAAATGATTGTTTCCACACGGCCGGCCTGATGCCGGCCGTGACTGGAAAAATATACGTCGTTTACTCTGCCGCTGCGTCCGCTGTTTCTCCGGCGCTTTCTTCTGTATCAAATTTTTCTGCTTTCCATTCTTCCGCAGCCGCCCCTTCTTCCGCTTCTTCCTGGGCGATCCCTATATGCATCTCGGCCTCCTTCGGTACCGGCACATGGAAGCCATTGTCGATCAATGTCTGCGTATCAATGACATAACGGTTATCCATCGTCTTCATAATATCCGTAATTTCTATATCTTTATAGTTCTTATCTTCCAAGTCGATAATATTATTGTCCCTGAATCCTAATACCATAGGCCTTAATACATTATCTTCGTTATTACGGATCACAATAGCCTTCTCCCTTGTGTTCAGTTCCACGCTGACACCCGGTATCAGGATATTAATCGACTGAACCAGCGCATCTACAATGGCCGGATCATACTTCTGCGGGTCATTCAGCAGATACTTAAGCGTCACAACCTCAGACTCCGGCGGAAGATTCAACCGCATCGCCGTCATCGTATCGTAAGTTTCCGCAACCATCAGCACTTTGGCTCCAAGAGATATCTTTCCTTGAACCTCCTCCGCGCCCTTCAGCGCCTTATTCATCTGAATGCACAGCCTTTTGATGGCGGATTCGCCGTAAAATACATTACCGATCAGTTCATAACCAGCCTGTTCATAAGTAGCTACTAATTCCTGTTCATCCTCGTTCCAATAGTCCTTTTTGGCCACTGCGGCCGGTATGGACATCTTCCCGATATCATGAACCAGCGCCGCCGTAATGATATTCATCTGGTCTTCCCTTTTTATATTCAGTACATGGGACATCATTGCTGCCAAAATAGCCACATTCAGTGAATGCTTATATATGTAATCTTCCTTGCTGCGCAGATTTTGGATAAAATTGATCTTACTATCTTTATTTCCATATCTTTGCATAATATTATTTACGATGACATGAAGCTTATTGCCCTTCTTTTTATCCTGCTTGATTTTGTTCAGTTCTTCCCTCAAGGCAAACACCGTCATCGTCTGGAAACGCTCAAATAAAATATCCTCCTGGGTCATCGGAGGCACAGGCTCCGCCGGTTCCAATATAAATAACCCAAGAAGCCCGAATGTCTTTATACTCTGAATTCCCTGAACCGTCAGCTTGGAGTTGCGCTCGTAAAGCAGAACTCCGTCCCTGTTATAAATCGGCCTTGCCAGCCTCATCCCTTGTTTTAATCCATCCGTCTTGACAAAAAGCATACTGCTCCTCCCTTATCTGTCGTCCTTATTCTTTTTCAAACCCTCTTCTTAACTTGTTCAGCGCCCTTTTTTCTATCCGCGATACGTAACTGCGCGATATCCCAAGCTTTTCCCCGATTTCCCTCTGCGTGACTTCCTTTCCAGTGGCAAGCCCATACCGCAAAAAAATAATTTCTTTCTCCCTTTCTTCCAGATTCTGTAAAATACTCCCAAGCTTTTTTAAATTGACGGCAAGCTCCATCCGGTCTATCACATCAACCTGTTCCGATTCTATAATGTCCAGCAAGTTGATTTCATTGCCCTCCTTATCCGTTCCGATCGGCTCATACAAAGACACTTCTTTCGAAGTCTTCTTCTTGGAACGCAGCAACATCAGTAATTCATTGTCAATACACCTGGACGCATAGGTGCTGAGCTTGCCTTTACTGGAATCAAAAGAAGAAACCGCCTTAATAAGCCCTATGGTTCCTATTGATATCAGATCCTCCATTTCTTCGTCCACATTCTGGTATTTCTTGGCAATGTGGGCAACCAGACGTAAGTTGCGTTCAATAAGAATCTCCCTTGCTTCCTTGGCTTTTTCATTGCCCCCTTTTTGCAGCATCTGAATATAACGGGCTTCTTCTTCCGCAGTTAAAGGTTTCTGAAAGGTTTTCAAAAGGCGCCCCCAAAGTCAATTTATTATATTCTATGACTTTGCCGTCTTTCTAGTGCCTTTCCCAATCCACTAATTCTATTTATATATATTATATAAATTTCACACAAAAATAGCAATATTTTTGGAATAATTTTCTTATGAACTTTCACTCTGCCAGAAATTCCGCATACTTTCCCGTATCGGCCCGGTGGCAGTTCACTTTCAAGCGGATGCCGTTTTCCAGATATTCCTGTTCCAGCACCTGTGTATGATCCATAAAATAAGCCGCCTCTCCTCCCCGGTTGTACGGGAACAAAAATTCTGCCTGCACATATCCCGCATATACTTTTTCCAGAATCATCCCGGCAAGTTCTTCCAGCCCCTGGGATGTTCTGGCAGACATATAGATTTTATCGCCCAGAACCTTTGGCATTTGCTCCATGTCGCATAAATCCGCTTTATTATAAACATAAATAACAGGAATTCCCGTCGCGCCGATTTCCAGAAGCGTCTTTTCCGTCACCTTGATCTGCTGCTGGTATTCCTTGTCGGAATAATCAATCACATAAAGAAGCAAATCCGCATTTTTCACCTCTTCCAGCGTAGAACGGAACGCTTTCACCAGCCCATGGGGAAGTTTATGGATAAATCCCACTGTATCGGACAGTAAAATCTCCCGTTGGTTCCCCATATCGATCTTCCGTACCGTAGTATCCAAGGTGGCAAAAAGCATGTCTTTTTCCAAAACCTTCTTTTCCTCGTCATGCATATATCTGTCGATCATGGCATTCATTAAGGTGGATTTTCCGGCGTTGGTATAACCGACCAGGGAAACTTTCGGCACCCTTGACTCCGCCCTTTTCTTGCCTTGGTTTTCTCTTTCCTTTTCCACCTCTTCCAGTTCCCTGCGCAGCTGCGCCAGCCGTTTCTCAATCTTCCGCCTGTCCAGTTCCAGTTTCTTTTCCCCGGCTCCCTTGCTGCTCATGCTTCCGCTGGCCCCGCCCTGCCTTGTGAGGGCATCGTGCATGCCGACAAGGCGGGACATCAAATATTGAAGCCTTGCCGTTTCCACCTGGAGCTTCGCTTCCCTTGTCCTGGCCCTGCGGGAGAAAATATCGAGAATCAGCGCGGTACGGTCCATCACCGGCTTTCCCGTTTCCTTTTGCAGATTCCGCAGCTGTGACGGCGTCAGGGAATTATCGAACAGGATCATATCCGCTTCCAATGCTTCTGCGTATTCTTTCACCTCCTGCACCTTTCCCGTCCCTATATAAAAGGCTTTGTTGACGCTGTCCATCTTCTGTACTACTGTTCCTTCCACCGACATGCCGCAAGCCTTTGCCAGCTCTCCCAGTTCTTCCATGGAACGTTCAAAATCCTCGTCTTCCCCCGTATCCGCTCCTACTAAAATCGCTCTTTCTTTTTCTTCCATCTTTACAACTATGCCTTTCTTTCTGTCCGCAGACCTTTTATTTTTTCTTCTATATGATCCCGTTATACGATCTCGTTGATAAAAACCCGGCAAGGCCGCCTGATCCCGCGCAATTTGCGCAGCACCGCCTCCTTGTCCGCAGCATCGGGAAACAGGAAGCATTCCTCCTCCTTTTGGTATCCGAATATCCATGCGGCAAGCTGTCCGATATCCGCCTGGCACTCATATTCCGGCCACGCTCCGCTTTTCTCTAAAACATCTTTTTCTTCCTTATTTGTATAAACTTTGCCGGAAGTCATATGGCACTTCCAAACCCCTTCATTTTCCTGCAAAAGGGGATCCCTTACAAGCAAAGACAGGAAAATTTCTTCATTTTCCGCATACAACAAAGAAAGCATGGACGAAACGTCCGCGATCCGCGCCATAATCGCCGGTTCTGTTTTCCCGGAATCATAAACAATACATTCTTTATCCCCTTCGGGCAGCACTGCCTCTAAGATTTCCCCTTTGCCCTCTTCTTCCGTATAAAAAAAATAACCTTCCCCATCCCCTATGAGACTGATCCCTCCATTCTGGACCCAAAGCTCCCTTTCCATTCCGCGATAATACGATCCGTCCCTCCGGATAAAAACATCATAATACTTTTCCAGAAAAGAAGAAGCACGTTCTGCCAGGGCATGGATTTCCGTTTCTTCCAAAGGATGGATCCCCAAAAAACTTTTTTCTGTCTGGTCTTCCTTTAACCGATAGATTCTCCTGTCATAAATATAAGAAAACTGATAGGGCGTATAAATCTGAGGATCGGCGGGCATCAAAAAAACAAAAGGCTGTCCTTTCGCCCTCGCAAAAGCAAGCGCTTTCTTTAAAAGCCTGTCCATATATCCTCTGTGGCGGTATTCTTTTTTCGTCGCCACTCCGACGATATAATAGATCTCCCGACAAACAAACCGCTCCCCGGCCCGCAGCATCATCGGATAAGGGGACAGATAAAGCATGGCAGCATATTCCTGCCCGGCCCTCAACGCAAAAGCATGGTTGCGCACCGCTTTTTCCTCAAAATAATAGTCCGTAAACGCCCTTGAGTCCTCCCAGAACACTTCTTCCCAAAGGCTTCGCAGCCTTAGGCAGTCATCCCCTTCCATCTCCTCCATCCATAACATTTCCTCCATCTTCCGCTCCTCTTTTCTATTTTTTCGGACAGCCCCCGCATCCCCTGCATTTATCCTGGTCCGTCACATCTTCCGTATAATAATTAATCGGGCTGGTCAACAGGCAGACTGCCTGGGCGGAAATCCCCTCTCCCCTTCCGGTAAAGCCAAGCCCCTCTTCCGTCGTCGCTTTTACATTCACCTGGGATATATCCATATCCAGCGCCGATGCAATCTTTTCCCTCATCGCATCGATATAGGGGCGCATCTTCGGAGCCTGCGCGATAATGGTCGCGTCAATATTTTCAATCAGAAAACAATTCTTCTCCAGAAGCTCCCTTACATGTTCTAATAATTTTATGGAAGAAATTCCCTTATAAGCCATATCCGTATCGGGAAAATGTTTGCCAATATCGCCAAGCCCCGCAGCACCAAGCAATGCATCCATAATCGCATGCAGCAGCACATCCGCGTCGGAATGTCCGAGCAGCCCTTTTTCATAAGGTATTTTTACCCCTCCGACCACCAAATCCCGCCCTGCCGTTAATCTATGCACATCATAACCCGTTCCTATTCTCATATCCCTGTCCTTTCTCCATTTGCATTATTTTAAAGATTATAACATTATTTTTCCATAATAGGAATGAATTTATAAGCGGAAAAGGAAATCCTCTGATCCAGACAAGCCCGCATCTACACATATTCCACGCAAATGCATATTTTATAGTAAAAGAAACCAGGAAATATTTATGAGACCTTCTACTTATTATACTGGAATTACGGGCATCATCGAACGGATCGAACCCTTACGCAGCGAATGCTGCAATCAAATGATTTCCATCCGTACCATGGACGGGATGATCCGCTTCGTCCTCTCTCCCGGAACCTATGTCACAGACAACACTCCTTTGCGCGCCGGTATGCGTGTGACCGCTTTTTACGATACAAGCCAGCCAGTCCCGTTGATCTATCCGCCCCAATACCAGGCGGCCTTCATCGCCCGCACAGAACCTGGCGAAAACGTTGTGGTCGCTTATTTTAATGAACGGCTCCTCTCTTCCGAAAATCCGCTGCAGTTGAATATCGGCCCTGATACCCGCGTAACGACGGCTAACGGCCAGCGCTTTGTCTGCGGCATCGGAAACAATCTTCTGATGGTCTACTACAGCGCCACCACTAGAAGCATTCCGCCGCAAACCACGCCGGAAAGGATTATTGTTTTCTGCTAAAATTTTTCTTGCTTTTTATCCCCAATGTGCTACAATAGATTTGTACGGGGATATAGCTAAGCTGGGATAGCGATGCGTTCGCAACGCATAGGCCGCGGGTTCGAGTCCCGTTATCTCCATGTATTGTGGTAAGGAGGGACCCACGAAGTGGGGGGATTCCTTATCACCCGGCAGTCGCCCACGAACGCAGTTCGTCCAGAAATGCGTCTGCTCTATAAAAACCCTGGCATTTATGATGGATGAATAGAAATCCGCATAAATGCCGGGGTTTTTTATTCCTGGGAGCAATCATCCGGAATGGCAAGCAAATCTCCCTTCTTTCTCCAATACCAGCCGATTCCAACCATATCCGCCAGCAGCCAGCCGATAGGCACGGAAGCCCATATGCCCGTGACGCCGATCCATGGTATACCCGACAGGGCATAGGCAAGAACTACCCGCGTTCCCAGAGAAATGACGGTCAGCACCACGGACATCCCCGGCCTCCGCACCGCGCGGTAAAACCCGTAAAGCATAAACAAAAAGCCGATACCGATATAACAGGCTCCTTCTATTCTGAGGTAACGCACTCCTTCCCTGATAATCCCCGTCTCAGAAGCCGGAATAAAAATCATCATCAGGGAACGAGCCAGCAGACAGACAAGGCTGCTGATTACCGCACAGAATAAAAATACAGCTGCCGCCGATCTGCGGATTCCCTCCCGTATCCTGTCCCTTTTTCCTGCTCCGTAATTCTGCGCGACAAAAGTAGAAAATGCATTGCCAAAGTCCTGCACCGGCATATAGGCAAACGAATCGATTTTGACCGCTGCCGCAAAAGCCGCCATGATCCCCGCACCGAAACTGTTCACCAGCCCCTGTACCATCAAAATCCCGAAATTCATTACAGACTGCTGGACGCAAGTTAAAAAAGATAATCCGGCGATCTCCCGCAGGATATTTTTCTTCCACTTCCTATGTTTTCTTTGTATCCGAAGCTGCGGGAAACGCAAAAGCGTGTAGCACATAATCCCCGCGCCGGAAAGATACTGGGCCAGCACTGTAGCCGCAGCCGCCCCTTCCACGCCCATGCCGAACATAAGCACAAACTGCAGATCCAACAAAATATTCAGCGCCGCGGCGGCACCCAAAAAAATGAGGGGCGTTACCGAATTACCCAAGGCCCGCAATAAATTGGAAAAATAATTGTATAAAAAAGTAGCGGGAATCCCCCAAAAGACCACCCATAGATAATCGCTCATAATCGGAACCACAGACGCAGGAACCTGAAGCAGGCGAATGATCGGGCCAAGCCCCGCAAACACAGCCGCATTCAGTACCAGCGTCACGGTTCCGATCATGGTAAAAGACAGAAATATACTGGATTTTAACCGTTCTTCATCTTTTTTCCCGTAATAAATAGAAAATACGGCCCCGCTTCCCATGCACAATCCAAGAAGAATCGAGGTCAGAAACACCATCAGCGTATAGGACGACCCTACTGCCGCCAATGCGTTCGCCCCCAAATACTGCCCGACAATCCACGTATCCGCTATATTATAAAATTGCTGCAGCAAATTGCCTATCATCAGCGGGACGGCAAACCGCAACAGGTTTGTCGTTATCGGTCCCTGCGTCAGATCCCTCTGCATTTCTTTCACCCTTTCCGATTTTGTTTTTCCCGCAGCGCTGCCGCTGCTTTTTTCACCAGTTTTATCATGACAATTAATAATGCCGCCAGAAGGGCTATGGCAAGAATGAGGACTGCCACAATCGCCGCCGCATACTTATTGGGATTCTTCATCAAACTTCCTATGTCCTTCGCATCCTCCACATTCTTTCTCCCCTGAGGAGACGCGTAGTATTCCGGCACTTCGGCAACCCCATCCGCGTTCGCCTCAAAGGAAGCGATATATTTGGCGATTCCCGCCCATGCTTTCAATTCCATATCTCCATCGTAAACAATGCAGTCCTCGAAATCGGCTACCGGAGTGCCGTCCGCATTCTTTGGTTCCAACGAAAGAATTCCATAGGACATATCCGTTACCGCACGAAGCATCTGCCCGCTGTACAAATCCGCCACTACCCGGTACAGTTTATCGTCCTCCAGTTCCATCCGTTCCACGCTTCCCCCTGAACCGCCGGGCAGCGCCAAGCCGTTATCCCCCTTCGTCAAATAAATATCCGTTACTTTATTCAAAATCAGGCGGTGCGGGTTGTAAGTCATGTGCATCCCGCTCATATACAGCCGAGCCGTCTTCATATAATCCGTGAGCGAAGCGTCGATCTCCGCCGCTGTCTTCAGTTCCTTCCCCGTGAGGTAAACGCTGATCAATGGATATCCGGGAACCCCGTCCTTTCCTATCCCAAGGGAAAAGGAATTATAAACGTCTTCCACCGTAATATCCCCCGGCACATAAGTATCCCTCACCGTACCGCTCGGCACCACTGCCATATCCACCGGTATCCCGTCGTATCCCTCCGCCGTCTCCACCGCATAAATATATGCATCCGCCATCAGGTTTCCCAGATTATGTTCCGTGTGCAGCTGTTCCAGATCCTGTACCGTGCTGAATGCATATTCATTATGAGCCAGCACCTGATCCGCCGTATATCCGAAAAGGGACAGATAATCCTCATCGATCGTTTCCTCAAATGCGGCGATTTTCTCTTTTATTTCTTCATCCCCGGGAATCTCTTCCGTCGTCGGGATCAGTTCATAATCCTCTATCCTCCATCTGCCGCCCTCCTTTTCCACCATAGACAAAGAACCTACCGCCTTTCCATATTCCCCGGCAGACACGATATAAGTATCCCCGTATACCATCGGCTCCTCCAGCGTCGTATGGGAATGGCCGCTGATAATCAGATCCAGTTCCGGCACTTTCCGGGCGATGATTTCGTCTTCGGATTTTTTCTTGTCCTCATTGGTTCCGCAATGGGACAGGCAGACCAGCATATCCACATCTT
Source organism: Lachnospiraceae bacterium (assembly GCA_021772075.1). Lineage (GTDB taxonomy): Bacteria > Bacillota > Clostridia > Lachnospirales > Lachnospiraceae > Kineothrix. The sequence goes on along the minus strand of JAETNQ010000007.1, from coordinate 35,912 downwards.
CCTTTTCCCGGATCTCTTCCACGGTCTCTGCCACCGCCTCGGCCGGATTCCGGAAAGAAAGGGCGCAAGTGGGCGCGCAGGCGAAAGCGTCTTCCCCGAATACGCCGATCAGGGCGATCCTTACCCCGTTTTTTTCCACGATTTCATAATCTTTGACCCCATATTCTTCAAAGGCGGCCCGGATTTCCTCCTGTTCTTCTCCCGCCTCTGTCCAATCCACATTGCAGACAAGCAGCATAGGCAGTTCTTCCCCGCTGCCGACCGCCGTATACAGCATATTTTCCAGCCCCTCCGAGCGGAAATCAAATTCATGGTTGCCAAATGTCGTCGCGTCATATCCCATAGCCCCCATCAACCGAAGCTCGGATGCCTGTGTCTCATACACCGTCTGGAACAGACTCCCCATCGAAAAATCCCCGCCGTCCACCAGCAAAGTTTCCGGATCTTTTTCTCTCTGCCTGTCGATAATCGTCTGAATTCTGGCAAACCCTCCGATATTCACATCTTCCCCCTTATATACTGTCTGGAAGCTGTTAATATGGGAATGCATGTCATGGGTAAACAATATGCTGACGCGGTTTTCCCCTTCTGCCGCCATACTGCGCCCTGAAAATGCTTCCGCCAAAATCCATATAACCGCCAAAGCGCCAAATGCCCGCCCCAGCCAACGCCTTTTCTTCATTCCTCTGTCCTCTCCTTGTTTCATAGAATCCGATTCCACTGTTCCCTCGTTTCTTCCGCCACCGCATCCATCAAATAATTCCTGCCTTCTGTCTGTTTATCCATGTATGCCCCGCGAATTTCCTCTGAAACCCTTTGGATTTCTTCCCGCAATTCCCTTGCAGAAAGCAGGGAGCAGCCCTGGCCTCTGATGATAATCTGTTCCAGCCCGTCCGAAGTAGCTACCGTTACATCTGCCTTCCGCCCGTTTTCATGGGCGAATTTTTCGATGTACTGGTCCGCCGTCTCCGCTTCCTTCGTATATACCACATGGATGTTATGATAATCGAAAAGTTCCGTATCGTGTCCCTGCACCCGGTAAGCGTCAAAAACAAGGATCAAATGGCATCCCCGCATTCCCTGGTAATTGCAGAGAATATCCATCAGCTTCCCCCTCGCCCCGTCAATGCTGACTGCGGCCAGCTCTTTCAAGTCTTCCCAGGCGAAAATAATATTATAGCCGTCCACCAGCAGATATTTTTCCCTCTTCTCCGCCTTTTTGCTGTTTTCTTTCCCGCTCTGCCCATAAGTGCGGACAGACGCTCCGTCATTTCTATTTCCAAATCCCTTTCCGGCCGCTTTGCCCGCTTTTTTATTGGCATATAATGTTTTTTCCAAAATCGCATCCACTTCTTCGGTACCCAGCCATTGGCCGGAATCCGCGCCCTGCCCTTTCCCGCGTTTCCTCCGCGTCTGCAGCAGGGCATCCCCTGTGCCGTCTCCACGCTGCACAGAGCTGCCTTCTTCCTCCGGTTTTCCTCTCCGAAAACAGCTTTCCACATGCATATAATCTTTTACTTCGTCCCATTCCACATAAAAACCCGCCCCGTGGGCGCAGAAAATGGAACCGGCCGGATGGTCCGTATCCCTTTCCGCGTCATAACCGATCTTCTTCACAACCTCTTCCGTATTATGACAGGCCTTATAGCCCTTCCATGTACAAAACAACTTTCCGTGCCCCTTGGTATATGCCGCCAGTTCCTTCGCATATCCCTGCAGGGACGCTGCCGGAGCTTCCCCCGCCAAAATGGCCGTATCCCCCTGCCGCAGGGGCATATCAAAAGTTCCGCTCATCCTTTCCATATCCGCCATGGCGCGCCCTATCATTTTTTCCGGCACCTCCAAGCGGAAATCATAATACGGCTCCAAAAGCACCGGCTGCGCTTCCATCAGCCCCTGCCGCACCGCGCGGTAACACGCCTGCCGGAAATCCCCGCCCTCTGTATGCTTCTGATGAGCCCTTCCCCCGATCAGCGTTATCCTCATATCGGTAAGAGGCGAGCCGGTCAATACTCCCTTATGTTCTTTTTCTTCCAAATGAGTCAGTACCAGCCGCTGCCAGTTCCGCTCCAGCATATCACTGCTGCAATCCGAAGCAAAGGAAAGCCCGCTTCCGGGTTCCCCCGGTTCTAAAAGAAGATGCACCTCCGCATAATGCTTTAAAGGCTCAAAATGCCCCACGCCTTCCACTGCGTTCCCGATCGTTTCCTTATATACGATATTTCCCTCGCCAAATTCTACCTCTACGCCGAACCGTTCCATGATCAGGCTCTTTAAGACTTCCGTCTGCACTTCGCCCATGATCTTCGCCTGTATTTCCCGCAATGTTTCGTTCCATACCAGATGAAGCTGGGGTTCCTCCTCCTCAAGCAGCCGAAGTTTGGGAAGCAGCAGGGCAGGATCGCATTCCGGCGGAAGTTCCATCTTGCAAGTCAGCACCGGTTCCAGCACCGGAAGGACGGACTCCCGCTCTTCTCCCAGCCCCTCCCCCGGCTTGGTATGGCTTAAACCGGTGACAGCGCAAATGCTCCCGGCCGCCGCCTCTTCCGCCACGCTATATTTTTCCCCGGAATAAATGCGGATCTGGTTTACTTTCTCCCTCCACTCATTCCCCTCTCCGCCTCCTTCCAGTTCCATCCGTGCCGGAAGGTTCCCCCCTGTCACCTTCAGGAAAGTCAGACGGCTGCCCTGGTTATCCCTGGCAATCTTAAATACTTTCGCTCCGAATCCGTCCGGGTAATCCCTCTCGCGGACATAATTCCGCAATCCGGCAAGAAACTCTTCCACTCCTGTCCCTCTCAGGGCAGAACCAAAAAAACAAGGGAATATTTTCCGTTCCGCAACCAGTCGCCTGATTTCTTCCTCCGCAATCTTCCCTTGTTCCAAAAAGGCCTCCAGCGTTTCTTCCTCGGCCATTGCAATGTTTTCGTAAAACTTCTGCCTTTCAGGCCCGGGCCGCTTCTCCGTAAAATCAATGCATTCCCCGCTCAGCCTTTCCTGCAGCCCCGCCATCAGCGCTTCCTTGTCCGTTCCTTCCTGATCCATCTTGTTGATGAACAGAAATACCGGTATGCCGTACCTTTTCAGCAGCCGCCACAGCGTCAGGGTGTGTCCCTGCACGCCGTCGGCTCCGCTTATGACAAGCACTCCATAATCCAGCACTTGGAGCGCGCGTTCCATCTCTGCCGAAAAATCCACATGGCCCGGAGTATCCAGCAGAGTCACCGGCATATCCCCCAGCCGGAAAACCGCCTGTTTGGAAAAAATAGTAATTCCGCGGTTCCGCTCCAATTCGTAGTTATCCAGAAAAGCGTCCCCGTTGTCCACTCTGCCCATCCTTCTTATGCTTCCGCTGACATAGAGCATCGCTTCCGATAAAGTTGTTTTTCCCGCATCCACATGCGCCAATATCCCGATGACCACTCCAATCCTCCATACCGAAACATGCTTGTATCAGCTCACATAATTGTCAAAATAGCCTTGTATCAGAATAACCGGCGTTCCCTTATCCCCGGAACCGCTGGTCAGGTCGCAGAGGGAACCGATCAGATCCGTCAGCCTCCTCGGCGTCGTTCCCTGGGATGCCATATCTCCTACCAGATTATCCTTCTTTTCCCGGATACGGTTTTCAATGGCCTTTTTCAATTCCTCGCCGGACAAATCTTTAAAATCGTTGTCCGCCAGATATTTCAGTTTCACTTCATTCGGCGTCCCGTCCAGTCCCGGCGTGCTTGCCGGGGATACGCACGGGTCAGCCAGCTCCCAGATCTTTCCGACCGGGTCTTTGAAAGCCCCGTCGCCGTATACCATGACTTCCACATGCTTTCCGGTCCGATCCAGTATTACCTTCTGGATATCCAGCACAAGATCCGTGCATTCCCTGGGGAACAGCTTGACGGAGCTTTCGGTGGATTTGTTGGAGCCGAGCAGTCCATAATTCGTATTATATCCGCTTCCATTTACGGACTGATTCAATATATCATCCAGGCCGCACACCTTTTCCGCCCCGCATGCCCGCAAGATTTTCTTTGTCCTGGCACGGCTGTGGATATCGCAGTTCAACACATTTTTCGTATATTTCAAAATCTTCCGGCAGTCATTGGCGAAAATAATCTCCACTTCAGCCCCCTCTTCACGGATAATGTCCCCATAATACTGCACATAATCCACTCCTGTAAAAGGATGCTTGTTCTCCCCGAAAAGTTCCCTGTATTTTTCCAATGTCAGCAGATCGCTGTAGGGATTGATCCCCGCATCGTCCAGTTTGTCCAACGAAACCAGCTCGTTCCCCACCTCATCGCTGGGATAACTCAGCATCAGCACGATCTTTTTCGCTCCCTTGGCAATTCCCCGAAGGCAGATGGCAAAACGGTTCCTGGAAAGGATCGGGAAAATAACGCCGATCGTCTCTCCCCCCAGTTTTTCCCTGACATCCTGCGCGATATCCTCCACCGATGCATAATTGCCCTGGGAACGGGCAACCACCGACTCCGTCACCGCAACCACGTCCCTGTCCCTCAGTTCGAAGCCTTCGCTCCGCGCCGCTTCCAATACGCTGTCTGTTACAATTTTTACCAGGTCATCCCCTTCCCGTATGATCGGGCAACGGATTCCTCTTGAAATAGTTCCTACTCTTCTTTCCATAGCTATCCTCGTTTCTGCGCCGCTTTTTATTAACGAGTCTGCGGATGCCGCGCGGACGCAGACTCTTACCTTCTCTTCCGTTTATTTATATCCCCTGTCCGGCATCCCGCCGGCTCAAACTCTGCCTTGCTTATTATAAGGGATATGAGCGGAAAAGGGAAGCTTTTCCTATCCATATTTCAAAGTAACAGTATAGCGAAAATCATTTTCTATATTCCGGATCCAGTTCTGCAGCTTTCTTAAAATCTTTCTCGGCTTTTTCTTTTTCACCCATTTCTTGGTAACAAAGGCTACGATTATTATAAGCCATAGCATATTCACCATTTAACTCTATCGCTCTGTTATAATTTTTTATCGCTTCTTCATAATTCTCTAAATTATGAAAACTAACACCACGACCATTATAAGCAGTTGCATACTTGGGGTCTAATTCTATCGCTTTATTATAATCTTCTATTGATTTCTCATATTCCTTCAAATCACCATAAATATTTCCACGATTATTATAAGCATATACATATTTGGGATCCAGTTCTATCGCCTTATTATAATCTTCGATCGCTTTTCTGTTTTCTTTTAAATCCCTATAACTGTTTCCACGGTTATTATAAACCAATGGATTCTCCAGCCCTGATTCTATCGCTTGCGTGTAGTACTCCACCGCCTTCTGATAATTTTTACTCATCCTCTCGCGGTTCCCCAGCTTATAATAGTTTTCAGCCGAAGGATCTTTCTTTATCAATTCCAGCAAAGCCGCCTTTTCCTTATCCGCATAATCCCCTAACGAAGCCTTCACTTCTTTCTGCTCTTCGGTCGGTTCCTCGATTTCATCCATCTTATTGCTGAATTCCTCGAACCGCCTGTTATATAATTCAATCTTATCTTCCGCCGCCTTCCGCAGCCATCCATCGGGGTTTTCATATTGAAAGGTTCTTTCCAGCATAAACATCATCTCATCAAACCCTGCAATCGGAACAAAATATCCCTTGTGCCTCTTTACCAGGCTGACGATTTCATCCCCCGGCCCGTCCTCCTCTTTTTCACCCCTCACATAACACCAGAAAATCCCGTTCAGTTCCACCGACTTATCCGTCAGGAACTTCATCAGCGTCCTGTCCCCTCCCCCATATCCGATCACGATGGGAGTAAAAACACGGAACACCATTCTCAGCACCTTTTTCCATTTCTCCGAAAGTTCCTGCAATTCTTCCTTCCTGTTCAAAGGATTAAAGAACAGCCCCCGGTGCAGTTTTGCCACGATCGGCCTTTTCGTGTTCACATCGATAAATTCCGCCAAAGACTCATGCCCCACGACGACCGGCCTCTTCTTCGTATAAATAAAAAGCGCATCTTCCACCAGACTGTCAAAATTCGTGGTAATCACAAGATTGCTCTCCGTCGTTGTCAGAAATCTTACCAAAGGGTAATAGCCGAATCCCGGTTCCGCGTTTTCCATATTCCTTTCTAAATAGGCATAACCATTCCCATAATCAGGGAAAAACCGCAGACTGTAAATATCGAAATAATTCTCGCTCTTGATGGAAATATCCTTGATTTCCAGCCGCTTCATCAAATCTTCTTTTTCCTTGTCGTTCCCTTTATACCGTTCCTCAATCTCCCTGACCCATGTCTTCGACATATCGATCCCCGTAGGGATTCCCGAACTCTTGGACACCCCGGAACCTAGAATAAAGCAGAACCTTTTCCCATTCCCGCTGCTTTCTTTCAGCATATTCAAGAAGCAGCCCTGCGAAATGGAAATCTCATCCAGTTCTCCCTTCTTCCCTCCCACCTTTCGTTCCCCCTTTTCTTCTCTTATGTAATCCCTTCCTGACTACTCCAGCTTAAACTTCCCGACTTCCGCCGCCAGTTGTTCCCCGACCTTCTTGTTCTGGTCCGCCCTCTTCTCAATATCCCTCATGCTCTCTGTCAGCTGGGCGGAAACTTCCGACACATTGACAACGCCTCTCGCATTCTCTTCGATGGCCGTGCTTACCGACTGCAGGGCATCCTTTATATTGTTGATCGACTGTTCCAGCCGCTCCGAATCCTCCGCAAAATTTTCCATCATGCCATGGATATTCTCCGCATCCTCGCGGTATCCCTGGCTTGTGGAAAGCAGCTTCCGGTATCCCTCCATCGCAGTCTCTTCCATGCATTGGAGCATTTTTTCCGCTTCTAAAGCAAGCCCTTCCACCGCCGCGATCACGACAGCGCTGACCTGTTTAATCTGGGCAGCAGTATTCGCCGAAGTCGATGCCAGCTTTCCGATCTCATCGGCCACCACCGCAAAGCCTTTCCCTGCTTCTCCTGCCCTGGCTGCTTCTATGCTGGCATTTAATGCCAAAAGGTTTGTCTGCCCTGTAATGCTGATAATATCTTCCGTCAGCAGATTGATCTCTTCCACCGATTTCGACTTCCGGATCTTATCATTGACCGAATCGGCCAACTGTTGAACCGCTGTACGGGCATTGACCTGTTCTTCCTCGGCATAGTCATATATTTTCTGGGCTTTTCCCTTAATATCCCTTGTCAGTTGATTGCCCGTTTCCGCTTTTTCCGCTATATAGTTAATATTCGTATAAACTTCCCCCATAGATTCGCCGATCTGGCTTAAGGTAGCCGTGCTTTCCTCCATAGCCGCGCTCATCTGCTCCATAGTAGAGGAAACTTCCATGACGTTTTCCCCCGCGCTCGTCAGGTTCCCGAATACGATCTTCGTTGACTCATTCAGTTTATTGGAATCATCGGAAATATGCAGCATGATCTCGCGGATATATTTTAGTAGCGCATTCACATTATCCGCCATAAGCTCCATCTCATCCCCTGTCCTGACTTGCAGTTTCTGGGTCAGATCCCCCTCGCTGTTGACCAGCTCATAAATTTTCTGGTTCACCTTCCACAGGCTGCCCGTAATCGTCCTGATAATCAAATGGGAAACCACAAGAGCCGCCAGAACCCCTATCACGCCGATCTGCATCATCCAGATCCTGATATGGTTTAATCTTTTCACAATCTCAGAAGCATCATAATCACTGCCGAGAACCACCGCCACGCGGTTTTCCTCATCCAGGACCGGCATGTAAACGGTAATCAGGTCTCCGTTTTCCGTAGAATCGATATAGTCCTGGACATATGTACTGCCTTCAAATACTGGCCTTAATTCCTCATAAGAATATTCAAAAATATCACCGATCGCACATTTCGCATCCGTTTCATCGGTATCGATCCCATAAAAAACTTGGTTTCCATCCGTGCTGAGCGTATACAGATAGGCCATGTTGCATGTGCTTTTTGCTTCCCGGAGAGAGAGGAGCATCCTCTCATAATTTTCCGAATCTTCATCCCCGGGCTGCAGATCCGCCACGGAGGCATCCACCCTGCTGACGGCCACTTTAGCCGCCACCTGCGCCTGTTCGATCCCCATATCGATCATATTGCTTTCCATGCTCTTATAAAAACTGATCCCCAGCGCCAAAAAAAGGCAAACCATCATGAAGCTCGTGCTTAACAATATCTTCATCTTAATGCTTAATTTTCTCGTTCTTCTCCTCATAAGTACCCTCCATGCGCGAATTTCGGTATGCCGCCCTCTCCGGCCGCCGTTTTCATTATATCACCTTATTTTCTTTTTGGCAAAACTATAAAGGGCAAAAATACATTCTCCGGGGAAATCAATTTTGCCAGGCCGGGGCTGGACAGACAGGAAGAGGGCGGCGGAAGGAAGGCAGGGGGAACGGCCTGGCAAAATCGATTTCCTTATACATTCTCTTCTTCACTATTTACTAAACCAAAACCTTATAGTAAAATGAAGGCATAAAATCCAAAATCAGGGGGCATTATGGCATTATGGGAAGAGAAGAATACAGCAAAGCATTTCGATTAGGAAAAAAGGATTATCAGTCACGCATGCTTCATGGCGTAAAGCCGACCCTTCAGGTTCTCGACGATATCATGCCCGAGAAAGGTTCTTACTCCGAGCAGCCGCTTGGACTCGTCCAGATTCCTGCAGACCAGATTGTAGGAACGAAAACGATCGGAAGAAGCAACTCCTTTGCGGGCAATTTCATGCCCATTCTGCGCGAGAATTCAGAATTTGCACAGAAATGGTCGGCCCTTAGCACCAGCCATATCAAAGAAGGAATCCGGGAACCGATCAAGGCTTATGAATATATGAATAAATTCTATGTGCTGGAAGGGAATAAACGGGTCAGCGTCATGAAATATTTCGGAGTCGTTTCCATTCCCGGAAATGTGATCCGCATTGTACCAAGGCGTACGGAGGAAAAAGAAAATAAGATATACCATGAATTCATGGATTTCTACCGCTGCGCCCCGATCAACTATATCTGGTTCTCCCAAGAGGGCAGCTTTGCCAAACTGCAAAAAGCCGTAGGGAAAGAGCCGGGGGAAATGTGGACGGATGAAGACCTGTTAAAATTCAGCGCGTTTTATACCCGGTTCAGCGCGGAATATAAGGCAAACGGAGGCAGCAAGCTGCATATCACGCCCGGCGATGCTTTCCTTTCCTTTATTACGCTGCACGGTTACGACAAAACGGAAGAAAAGACTACCAACGAACTGAAGGAATTAATGCTGAAAAGCTGGGAAGAATTCAAGCTTTTACAGGAAGAAAAGTACATCGATTTAAAGATGCAGCCCAACCAGGAGAAGAAACCTTTGTTCAACCTCCTGCTTTCTCTCAGCACAAAACAGAAAATCGCTTTTATATATGAAAAAACACCGGGAACTTCGGCATGGACCTATGCCCATGAACTCGGGAGGCTTTATCTGGACCAGACGTTCCCCGAAGAAGTGCATACGTTATGTTATGAAAACGGAACGCCGGAAAATGTGGATTCTTTGATTGAGGAAGCAATTTCTTCCGGCTGCAACCTAGTTTTCACCACGACTCCTGCTTTTGTACAGGCAAGCGTGAAGGCGGCGATCTCGCATCCGGAAACCCGCATTCTGAGCTGTTCCCTGAATACCTCCCATCGGTATATCCGTACTTACTATGCGCGGATGCACGAAGCCAAGTTCCTGATGGGGGCTATTGCAGGAGCAATGGCGGATAACAACCGGCTGGCCTATATCGCCGATTATCCGATTTATGGATCCATCGCCAATATTAATGCTTTCGCCCTCGGGGCAAAAATGATCAACCCAAGGGCAAAGGTTTATTTGGAATGGTCCACCATGAAGGAAGTGGATATCGAGGAAAAAATGCGCGAAATCAACCCTTCCTGCATTTCCGGCAAAGACATGGTAATACCGGAAGAAGGCTCCCGGTTTTTCGGCCTTTATCATATGAACAGCGGATACCCTAGGAATCTGGCCATGCCGCTGTACCACTGGGGAAAATTTTACGAACAGTTGATCCGCACCATTATGGACGGAAAATGGAAGTACGACGACAATCCTGCCTCCACAAAAGCCATCAATTACTGGTGGGGAATGGCTTCCGGCGTAATCGACGTTATTTGTTCCCAGCATCTGCCCATCGGTACGAAGCGCCTGACAGAACTGTTAAAAGCCACCATCTGCTCGGAACAATTCAACCCGTTTTCCGGCATATTATATTCCCAGGCGGGTCTTGTCACCGATTCGCCGGACAGGGTTCTTTCCCCTGAAGAAATTATGACTATGGACTGGCTGGCGGAAAATATCATCGGAACCATACCGACCAAAAAAGAATTAACGGAGCAGGCTGTGCCTGTTATCGATCAGCAGGGAGTAAAAAAGGAAGGATAACATACGCATGAAAATACTGGCAATCGCGGATGAAGAATCCAAGTACTTATGGGACTTTTTCGAAAAAAGCAAACTGGAGGGAATCGACCTGATCATCTCCTGCGGCGACTTGGACCCGCTTTATCTTTCCTTTCTGGTAACGCTTTCCACCGTACCGGTGCTGTATGTACACGGAAACCATGATGGGAAATATGAAAAATTCCCGCCGGAAGGATGTACCTGCATCGAAGATCGGATTTTCGTTTACCAAGGCGTCCGTATCCTGGGTCTGGGCGGTTCCATGCGTTACAAACCTGGACCGCACCAGTACACGGAACGGCAGATGAGGCAGCGAGTAGCCAAATTATGGTTCCAGCTTTTTCGAAAAGGAGGTTTCGATATCCTTGTCACTCATTCCCCCGCCTATCAGCTGAACGACGGGAGGGATCTGCCCCACCAGGGATTCCAGGTATTCCGGACGCTGATGGAAAAATACCGGCCCAAATTTTTCCTTCATGGCCATGTCCACATGTCTTATGGAAGAGGCCATAAACGGTATGACAAATACCAGGACACCCATATCATCAACGCTTATGAGCGGTGCGTGTTTGAATTTGAAGACGATAACCCTAAAGAGCATATCAGATAAAAGAGAACTGCCGGCAAATGCCGGTTTTTCACTCTGCCATCGGGTGCAAAAGCCCCTCCAAACCGTTAATTGCTGTACTGCGACACATTTGTCTTATCTACTTTTTCAAAGGGAACCCAGACGTATTTCCCATCCTCGCTGACACCCTCCAGCGAATCGGCAGATTCCCCACGGGCAAACCGGATCGCCGCTTTTACCGCCGCTTCTCCCTGCCCAACCCCGGACTGGTAAACGGTAAATGCCATCTCTCCGTTTTTGATCGCCGCACATCCATCGGCAGTCGCATCCACGCCAAGCACCGGCAGGGTACTCAGATCAATATTTGCCTCTTTGCACGCTTCAATCACTCCAAGAGCCATAGCATCATTTTCACAAAGCACACAGTCTGCCGGCGATCCGGTTCTTAAAAATGTTTCAAACAGATGCTTCGCCAGTTCCTGGTCCCAGTCAGCATAATCCTCAAACACATAACGGATCGTCTCTCCGCTGCTTTCTAACGTCTGCTTTACCCCTTTGGTTCTCCCTACCGTCGCAGAATGGCCTTTTTCGCCTTTTAACAGCACCACATTAATCTCCTGGCGGCCCGCCAGCTTGTCCAGCACATATTCTGCCTGGAACTGCCCTGCCACAAATTCATCGGAACCGGCATAGATGTATTCCCCTTCCTTCAGCTGCTTTTCATCCGGACAGCCATTGATAAAAACAATCGGTATGTCCCCCGCGCTCGCCTTCAGCTCCACAACCGTCTCCGCCGATACCGGGCAGCAGAGAATTACATTGTAGCCATCCTGCCCTGCAGATTTCAGATAACTCACCTGTTTTTCAATGGAACCCTCCGCATCCTTGAAATCAAACTGCGCGCCCTCCGCCTCAGCAGTTTCCTCTGCCGCCGCAACAAGCGTCCCTCGGAAGCTGTCCATTTGGTTCAGGACGAGAAGGATTTTTATGTCCTTATTGGAAGCGACTCCTTTGCTGCTCCCGCAGCCGGTAAGCGCCAGCATCCCGAGTACCACCACGCTCAACAATATTCCCAGCCTTTTTCTCATACCTTATCCTCCCTATCCACCTTGAACATGTTCACCTGATTTGCCAGCTCTACCGCAGACTCTGTCAGCTCTTTTGCTCCTTCCGCAACCGTCTCGCTGTTTCCGGTGATGCCTTGCGCCTGCTCTACCATCGTAGTCGATGTCGCCAGAATCTCTTCGGAGCTTGCCGCCTGTTCCTCTGAAATGGCAGCCACATTGATCGCCACATGGTCTACCTGCTCCACTTTTTCAATCATCTGATGTACCAGATTATTAACCTCGTCAATATTATTAAAGATCACATCAAATGTCTTCAATGCATTATTCACCAGCTCGCTGCTGCTCTGGATATTGTTAACGCTGTCATCCGCCTGGCTGACTGCGTCCTTTACGAGAACAATGATCTCGGAAATCAAGCTTTCAATATTATGTACGGAATCCGAGCTAGTCTGCGCCAGCTTCCCGATCTGTGTTGCGACTACCGCAAAGCCCTTTCCTGCATCTCCTGCCCGGGCCGCCTCGATCGAAGCATTTAATGATAACAGATTAGTCTCGTCCGCAATATCGCTGATCACCCCTGCAATATCCGTAATTTCCTCAGATGCCTTTCCCACCTTGTCGATCGCCTGCTGAAGTTTCATCATCGATTCATTGATGCTCTGCATTGCAACACCGACATCCTGCATGTCTGCTTTTCCCTGGCGGGAAACCTCTACCGTCGCTTTCATCTTGAGGTCTACCTGCCCGCCGTCTTTTTTCGTATTCGTCACTACCGATGCAAGCGTGCTGGCATTTTCCGCAATCTCATTCACTGAAAGAGAAAGCTGTCCTACCGTCCTGTTCAACTCCTGCATCGACTCGCTCTGCAGTTTGGAGGCATTATACATTTCACCGGAAACACCGTTGCTGTTGTCCGCCTGGATATGCAGCTTATCAGACACGCCGTGGATGGACAGGATCATGCTGCGCATGGACTGGATAAACCGCTCCACGCCCCGGCTCATAACACCGATTTCATCGTTGCTCTTTGTTGTTACGCAAACCGTAAAATCACCGTCGGTCATGGCAGTAATGATTCTTGTCAACTCCTTGACCGGCTTGATCACTATCTGGACAACGCGCTCGATCAAAATAGCGAGCAGCAGCAGCGATACCAGGCCAATCACAACCATGAGGATTCTGACGCCGTTAATATCCGCATAAATCGTTTCCGTCGGAATATAGGAAACCAGAATCCAGTCCGTTCCTTCTATTTCCGTAAATGCTGTCATCCGGTCAGCTATTTCCGTCATCCGATAGTCATGCTGATTGAGTTTTTCGTCCACATCCTGCATAAATGCATCGCCGGCATCAGCAAGCCTCGTGGAAATCAGACTGTTATCCCTATGGGCAAGTATCGTGCCGTCCTTGGAATTGACCAAAAACGCCTGCGCATCCTCCATCTCAATAAAACTGTTTACGATAATACTGATGCGCTGCAGGGACAAGTCTGCTGAAATGACTTTCAAAACATCAGAGCCATCATCCAAAATACCGGAGGCGCTGACAAGCGCTTCGCCGTTCTCATCTGTATATGCATCTGTAAATGCCATATTCAGCCGTGTGATGCCGTCCTGGTACCACACGGATTCCAACAGATTGCTCTCTGTCTTGTCCGATCCTGCCGCTTTCATCAGCTTTCCGTTTGCATCCGCCACATACAGCCCTTCCGGATAATTATCATTAAACTGATAATAACTGTCCAGTATGCGCTGCAGAGCCGCTTCGTCCGGATTTGTCCCTTCAATCGCCTGCTTTACGGTCTGGAAGGCGGACAAATTCTCATCCAGCCACGACTCAATCTCATTCGCCTGATTTCCAATGGACGAGCTTAACAGGTTCTGCGAATATTCCGTGATGATATTCTTGGAAATCAAATAAGAAGTCGCTGCAATAACCAATACCATGACAGCAACTACCGGCAATATCGTCCCTAACAGCTTCGCCTTAATAGGAAGCATCTTCGCTTGTGCTTTTTTTCTCATCTTCCATTTCTCTTTTTTTCTCTTTTCCTTCCCTTTTTTACCTCTCTATAATAAGAAAAAAACTGGTACACCGGCTCAAAATACCGGTTTACATAAGCCCCCACCATAATAATGTAAATACACATATACAGCCACAGCATGATAATAACAATCGTCGCCAGATTCCCATATGTGCTGAAATTATTAATTTTTTCCACATAAATGGAGAACGCCCAGGAAAAAACATTCCATAGAACCGCCGAAAACACCGCTCCGGGAATCTGGTAAACAAACCTCAATTTTTTATTCGGTATGTACGCGTACATCATGGCAAACCCGATGATCATGACGCCGAGTACGAACAGCAGCCGAAAATTCAGCATAAAATCAAAAATTTTCTCCGTCTGCGGAATATAACGGATGACCCCGTTCACTAAAGCGTTCCCGAATACCATGACCACGAGGGAAAGCATGATCACCGCCAGGAATAAAACAGTGTAAAAAGCAGCGATTCCCCTTACCACTACATAATTCCTGTCTTCATCCACATCATTGATTTCATTTAATCCGCGGCTCATAGCGAGCATCCCCTTTGCCGCCGACCATAAGGTAGTCACCGCCGCAATGGAAAGCACCCCCGCCGACTGCGCATATACGTCCCTGATAATGGATACCACCAGGGAATCCACCGCATCCGGCGTCAAATCCGTAATAAAAGTCATAAGATTCGCTTCTGTCAATGAAGTGTAAGGAATAATGGAACAGAGCAAAACCAGCATAGGAATCAAAGACAAAAACAGGAAAAACGTCGTGCTTGCCGCAAATGCGCTTATATTTTTCTTATTCATCTGACGGCTGAAATCCCTGCCGATATAAATCAACCTTTTTACCATAAACTCCCATTCCTATCCACACTTTTTCCCGGCCGATATCCGAATATGTATGTCGTTTACTGCCCGGAGCCGTAAACATTCCGTATTTCGCAGGAGCGATAAAAAAAAGTCAGAATCTCGCCGAAACTGAATCCTTTTTTCGCCATCGCCTTCGCCCCGTTCTGGGACATGCCCACTCCATGCCCATATCCTCCGCCGGACAAAATATATCCTACCACAATATCGTCTTCTTTGCTAGTGGCAATCGAAAAATACCCGCTGGGAAGCAGACTGGGAGAAGCGACTTCGCTGCCGTCCTGCCTGACCACTTTGCTTACCCCGTTATTTAATACATATCGGATATTATGTTCGGAAATAACCTTAAAAGTATTTTCCGTTCCCTCAATCAGCAGTTCGTCCGCCACGCCCCCGCTTCCCCTCTTTATAATAGAAATATCCTTCACCTTCCCCAGCCGCTTCACCGGCTTGCTTTCGAATTCCCCTTCGTCGTTTCTGGTCAGCACAAGCCTGTCATTCACCTCATACCGCCGCTGCATGGCCGCAAGAAGCCGGCCCCCGTCTGCCTCTTTTGATTCATAAGTCCACCGGTACCAGGCCTCCCCGCTTTCATAATCGGAATCATATGCCCTGGAAATAAAAGAGGCAAAATTATCTTCTTCCGCCATCTCCCCTCCATCATAGCCCGGTTCTCCTTCTCCGATGCGCTTCGCCTGCAAATAAGAAGTATCTTCATCGCCGCCCGACTTCCAGATGCCGGCATCCGTCCCGAATCCGCAGGAAGTGGAATAATAATAAGAACCGCATAGTTCGTCGCCATAATACAAAAGGCTCCCGGAAGTTTCTTTTACCGCCTTCGTGCTCTGTGCATTTTCCGCAATATTATTGTATACCTGATAGGCCGCGCTGTCATCCACATGGGCTCCGAATCCGGCGATTCCTGAATGCTGCATATGCCGGTATGCGTAAGTTCTCGCACAGACAGCCTGGGCTTTCAGCGCCTCCAACGGATAGGAAGACGGCATTTCGCTGGGCACTACCGAATATAAATATTCTTCCAGCAGAAGCTCATTGACCACTACCAACCCCTCCGCCGTCCTGGAAATCTCCATTTTTCCCCTGTATTCAGGATTTCCCTGCGCCCGCTCCACGGAAAGAAGCTGAATCCTCCCGGTCAGCGCTTCCGGTTCGATATAAATCCTTTCACCGGAAAAAAATTCGCTTCCCGCATCGATGGATACGATATCCCCCGCTTCGTATTCCCTGCTTTCCATACTGTCATAATTTCCAAACCGCAGCGTAAAAGCGGTATCCGCCGTCAGTTCCACCCTTTCATGATAAGCTCCTCCATATCCCGTATCTTTGATCACCACCCTGATATTTTCCATGGCCTCGTCCCTAGTGACCAATCCGGCGCAAACCGTCCCGTCTTCCAATACAAAATCCGTAAAATCGTAGCCGATCCTTAAATCCGTCCGCCCTCCCCCGCTCAGTTTTCCGTACAGCTTATAAACCGCCATATCCTCCTGGCAGGGAAATTTTCCCTTTCCCTCAATTTCTATGGTTCCGTTTCCTATGCTCAAAAGCTTTCCGCTCACTTTTTCCCCTTTTATTTTCACCGACCGCAGCGCCCCGTCCGCAAATGCCAGATCGCCGATCTGCTCCCGCTGTCCGGCTTCCGCCTTTTCATAGGGAAACCGAACCTCGTATCCTTTATAAAAAACCTGGAGTCCTTCCCCTTCCTGCGCTTCCACGATCCACATATTCTTCAGATCCATTCCCCTGCTCGCTATATCCGCCGCAGCTAACAGCACATCGTCTTTCTGATATACCCGGAGACCTTGGTATTTACTATTCTCAAACACATCCGAACGGTAAAAATATTCCCCCTCTTCCGCCAGCAGCCTTCCGTCCGCCATCTCGTTTCCTTCTTCATCCACTACCTCGCTTCCGCATCCAAGCACCGTCACATTCGTCTTCCGTATGGAGTCTTCCATATCGAAACAGGACAAAAGCAAATCATACATTCGATACCAGTCCGCCTGAAGGAACTGGAAATCCTGTCTGTATTTTTTTTGGTACTCCCGCCGCAATTCGCCAACGGCTTCCTTCCTTCCTTCTTTTTCCTCGGAAAACAAAAAACCCTCTCCGCCGCCCTCTTCCTCCATCCTCTCTTCCAGATATAAAACCATTCCATCCAGCCAGCCGGAAAACTGTCCATAAGTAAGATTGCTTTCGCTGTCCGCTTCCAGCAAATCCCGCCAGCTTTCATACAACTCCGTCCCTTTTCCCTCTTCCAGCCCTTCCTCCATCGCTTCCGCCAGAATCAACGCATCCTGAAGCCTTATGTACCCGCCCTCCGGCTGCCTGACCATATTCATCCGTATACTGACCGCAAAAATATAGCCGATGATGAAACATCCGGCCAAAGTCAGCAATATCTTGACAAGAATCCTGTTATTCCCTCTCATTCATAATCCCCCTCTTATAAAAAAGCAGCCTCCAAGGCTGCTTTTTCTTTTGTAGTATACTACAATATATTCCCCAAAATGCCGGTTCTTGTACTTTGACTCCTAGCCTAAGCCAGGTGGGTAACCGCAACCTTACTTTTGTCTTCCCCTCCAATCCTCTAAGAGTGGGGGCTTGACAGCCGCAAGGCAATGTAGGAATCCCGTTTAAAGTAAATGTAGGTTCAAAATAACAAGAGTTATCGTGCATTCCAGGTTATTTCTATTATATCCAATCGTTATACAAAATACAACTGCAAATTTTGGTATAAATGCAAAATATATGTCCGCGCCATATGCCGCTTACTCATAATAGTACTGTATTCCCTTCTCCGTCCTGACAGACTTTACTGTTATACCGTACAATTCCCTCATAATATCCGTTTTTAAGATTTCTTCCGGCGTTCCGCACTGGATTATTTTTCCATCCCGAACCGCCGCGATATGGTCGGAAATCTTCAAGGCAAGCAAAATATCATGCAGGACAAGGACGATCGTTTTCCCGCTTTCTGACAATTTTTTTATTATCTCCGCAAATTTAAACTGCTGTCCGATATCGAGATAAGTGGTCGGCTCATCCATCACAATTGCCGGAGCCTGCTGCGCCAGAGCCATAGCCAGATACACTTTCTGCCGCATGCCGCCCGAAAGTTCGGCCATCTGCCTGTCCGCCAGTTCCAAGACGCCCATTTGCCTCATGGCTTCCTCCGCGATCCGAAAATCCGATTCCCGGTATCTTCTCGGATAACTCAGGTAAGGAAAACGCCCGTGGAGCGTCATTCGCCCTGCCGATATATCAGGTACATTTTTCCCCTGGGGCAGATAAGCAATCCATCTGGCAATCTCCGCCCGGCTCATTCCTTTTACCGGCATTCCGTCAACCGTAATACCGCCGCCGCTCCATGGAATAAGCCCCAGAAGAGCTTTCAGCAATGTGCTTTTGCCGCTTCCGTTGCTGCCCACCAAAGTCGTTATCTTTCCTTCTTCCGCTTTAAAACTTATGCCTTGCAAAATCTCCTTTTTCCCATATCCTGCCGATATATTGTTGACTTCAATCATAACGGCGCCCTCCTTTGTAACGGACTAACAGGAACAGGAAAACAGGGCCGCCGATCACTGACATCAGAATGCCCACCGGCAGTTCGTAAGGCGCAAACGCCAAACGGGCAGCCAAATCGCAAAAAGCTACGAAGCCCGCACCGCATATGGCACAAAGAGGCAGCAAATGCCTGCTCTCATTTCCCGTATACCGGCGGACAAAATGCGGCACGATCAATCCGACAAAACCCAGCAGGCCGGCAAAACTTACCGCCGCGCCGGCAAGCAGGGCGGCAAGGGCCAGGAAAACCAGCCGGTACCGTCCTACCGGCAGGCCGATGCCCTTGGCAGTCTCATCTCCAAGGGCGACCACATCCAGTTCATTGCATAAAGTAAACAGCACGGCCAAAGCCGCAAGAATCAAAAGACCCGCAGGGATTAAGCGGATATAGGAAACGGAAGAAAAACCGCCCACCCGGAAATCAATGCTTAACATCGCGATGTCCGTGTCCAAAACCGTCACCGACTCACAGATTGCATTTAAAATACTGTTCAATGCAACTCCTCCCAGAATCACGGTGGTTTTTGAGGCGCTTGTACGATAAGAGAAGAGGGAAATGACAGCCACTGTTAGCAGGCTCCCCGCAAAAGCCGCGCAGGAAACCGCATAGCCGGATAAAACCCCCGCCGCGCAGCAAAGCGTCACGCCCAGGCCGGCTCCCGCATTCACACCGATAATCCCCGGCGATGCCAGCCTGTTCGCCAGCACCGTCTGCAGCACCGCGCCGGACACAGCCAAAGCGGCCCCTGCCAGCAAAGCGGCGAACATACGGGGAAGCCTGGCATAAAGCAGTATGCTTCTGCTCATCGCCCCCTTATCCCCGGCAAGAATACCGGGCAGATCTGCCGGAGGGAAATGCACGTTTCCAAGGCATAGGCTCAAAACGGAAACCGCCAGACAGCCCGATATCCCGGCGCACAGAAACAGGAACTGCCTCCGGTTCCTATTCTTCATACAAAATCTCCTCCAGCTTTTCATAAGCTTCCGCCCACCGCGCATTTGGCTTCAGATTATAAAGATGTTTGTCCAGAAAATATACCTGTTCGTTCTTTACAGCCTCCAGCTCATTCCAAAGGGGATTCTCCCGAAACATATTTTCAATATTTTCCTTCGTTCCTTCCATGTCGTCGCCGGACTGCACGATGAGTATCTTGTCCGGATTCTGAAGCATAATACTTTCCAGGCTTAAATTCTCCAAAAGACTTTCATCACTATCGGCAATATTCACGCAGCCGAAGCTTTCCAGCATTTCCCCCAGTACGTTTCCTTCGTTTTTCTTGGCGCGTATGCTCGTAGCGGAAGCCCGCATCATCAAAACTGTCTGCGGCGGCCGGTCCGCATTGCGTTCCAATATTTCGTCAATCTGTTCTTGTATATCCGTTCCATATTTCTCATAGCGTTCCGGCATTCCCGTAATATCCGTGCAGATTTCCAGCATCCGCAGATAATCTTCAAAACAGGAAACATCGAAATATGCCACCGTAATTCCCGCCCCCTCTATGGCCTCCTGCCATTCCAGGTGCTGCGGGGTATTGGTGCTGGCAAGCACGAAATCAGGATCGCTGGAAAGCAGCAGCTCCAGGCTGAGCCTTTTGGTAGCGCCCAGATTGACCGTATCTTCCGCCAAAGGCAGATCCAGATCGTCAAAAGCATCCTCCGGCGCGGCGCAGACGCTTCCCCCGGCAAGTATCCACATATCCGCATAACTTCCTAATAATACGGCAGTCCGTTCACAGGAATCCACGGAAACCTCCCTCCCCAGATCATCGGTAAACGTATAAATGCTTTCTGCCGCCGGCCCGGCCGCCCGGCCGCAAGCGGCCAGGCAGCAGAGAAACGCAAACATTGCAGCTAAAATAATATGTCTTTTTTTCATTCTCATCCTCGTTCCGTCCCTGTCAGCAAGTTGCCCCGCCTTTTACTTTTTTCTCCAGTACGGCAGCCTTATCCATATTGCCATGCAGCAGTTTGTCCTGTACATAATCAAACCCAAGGCGGTTCACCGTATCGGCAAAACGCTCTCCTGTCATTCCTTCATCCCGGAAGAACAGGATCGCCCGTTCCACCGTATCCAGAACCTCTTCCTCGCTGGTAAAAAGTTTATCCAGAGGCCGTCCGTTGGCAATCTTCTTGCCCCATCTCCCTCCGATATAAATTTTATAGCCGTCCGTATACTCTTCCGTCACGCCGAAAGGACATTTTCCTTTGCATCGCCCGCAGCCGTTGCATGCTTCATTGTCCACCTTCAGCATACCGTCTTCCAGCTTCGCCGCCTTGATCGGACATCCCGTCTCCACCTGGCATTTTTTACATCCCCGGCATTTGGAAAAATCAAACAGCGGCACTCTCTGCCCGATAATGCCCAGGTCGTTCAAATCCGGTTTCACGCAATTGTTCGGGCAGCCTCCTACAGCGATCTTGAACTTATGAGGCAAAGTAACATGATGGTATCCCTCATAAAAGCGGTCATGAAGCTTCTCGCTCAGCCCGAAAGTATCGATCAGGCCGTATTGGCAGGTCGTTCCCTTGCAGGAAACCACGGGGCGCACCAAGGAGCCCGTTCCGCCTGTCTCCAGGTTATTTTCCGCCAAATAAGCGATCAGCGGATCAATGTTATCGTAAGGAACCCCTTGGATCTCCATCGTCAGGCGGGTTGTCATCGTAATCTCGCCGCTGCCGAAGCGCTCCGCCGCTTCCGCCACCGCCCGGTGTTCATCCGCTGTAATCTTGCCGTTTCTTGTAATCACTCGGACGTTAAATACATCTCCATAACGTTTATCCTGCAGACAGCCCAAACCTTTCACTCGTTTGATTTCCTCCGGGGGCAGCTTTCCTCCCGCAGGAACCGTTCTCTTGATCACATTAAACGCAGCGCCGCCTTCCAATACCCTGGTATTGGTAAATCCCAGCGCCCGCAGCTTATTCTGGGTCAGATAGCCCCTCTTTCCCCTTGCGCATACCAACAGAAGCTTCTCATCTTTCTGATACTTTGCGGCAGCCTCTCCCGCCTTCGCCAGGTTAATCCACTCCGCCCCGGGCAGAGACGGCGCCGGATGGGCATCGACCAGACGATAATCCTTCGCCGCTCCTGCCGCATACTCTGCCGGCGTCACAGATTCCAGACGGCCGCTGATCTTATTCGTCAGAATATTGCAAGCCGTCGCAAAAGGATGGATCGCCGTGGAAAACGGCGGCGCATAAGCGAAATCCATCGTTGCAAAATCTTCCACTTTACAGCCAAGGGAAATCCCGGTAACGGCAATATCCGCCATCTTATCCACGGCTCCTGCGCCGATTACCT
Source organism: Lachnospiraceae bacterium (assembly GCA_021772075.1). Lineage (GTDB taxonomy): Bacteria > Bacillota > Clostridia > Lachnospirales > Lachnospiraceae > Kineothrix. The sequence goes on along the minus strand of JAETNQ010000007.1, from coordinate 14,061 downwards.
GCATTCCTAACAGCTTATGGCTCTCCCCGTCCGCAACCAGCTTCGTAATGAAATTGCCGGAATCCGGGTAATAATGGGCTTTGTCATCGTTGACGCAGACAACGGAAACGACAGAAAACCCCTCCGCCTTCGCCTGTTCCTCCGTCAATCCGGTTCTCGCCGCATTCAGCCCTTCCGCCAGCTTCACCACGCCCGTCCCAAGGCATCCCTTGTATTCGTTTTCTTCTCCGCCCAGATTCAACGCCAGCATCCGGCCCGCAATATTAGCCGTAGAACCCATCGCCGACCATTGCCGTTTTCCGGTGATCCGGTTTTTCACCAGGGCGCAGTCGCCCACGGCATAAATATCGGGCAGATTTGTTCTCTGGCGTTCATCCGTAATGATGCAGCCTCTTTCCATCTCCAGTCCGCTGTCCTTCAAAAATCCCGTAGCCGGGCGGATTCCCGCCGCCAGGACAACCATATCCGCCGGCAGCGCCCCCGCTCCCGTCTGTACATTTTCCACCTTTTCTCCGCCTCCGATGGCAAGAAGCGCCGTCCCTGTCAGGATGCGCAGCCCTTTTCCCTGGAGCTGTCTGCGGACATAATCCGCCATTTCCTTGTCAAAAATATTCGGCATAAGCTGCGGAGCCATATCCATCACCGTAACGGCAATCCCCCTTGCCATAAGGTTTTCCGCCACTTCCAGCCCGATAAAGCCGCCGCCTATAACGACCGCCTTCTTACATCCGTACTCTTCCGCATACTTTCTTGCCCCGATGGCATCTTCCGGCGTTCTGACCGTAAATACCCCGGGAAGCCCTGTTCCTTCCACCGGAGGTACCGACGGCTCCGCGCCCACCGCAATCACCAGCTTATCATAGCTGACCTCTTCTTCCCCGTCGTTTCCAATCGTAATCGTTTTTCCCGCAGGATCGACTGCCGTCACTTCACAGCCCGTATGTACCTCCGCGCCCGTCAGCCCCATGAATTTGGCCGGAGTATTTACGATCAATTCCTCCTCCGTCTCAATCGCTCCCCCGATATAATACGGAAGGCCGCACCCCGCATAGGATATATCCTTTCCTTTCGTATAGATCACGATTTCGTCCTGCGGGTTTTCCCTTTTCAGCTTTGCGGCTACCTTCGTCCCAGCCGCAACGCCGCCGATGATTACTGTCTTCATAAAGTCCGCCTCCTATTCCTTTTTCATCGTATGCTTATATGGAAAATTATATAATAAAAATGAAACAGGAGCAACGGTCTCTTTTGCCTGGTTCCCGTATTTCTGATTTCCGCACATTGACAAGCCCGCCATAATTGTTTATCGGCGCAACCCTCAAGCCCTTGGAATGCCAAGGCTCATCCTCGTACAGTCGAAACCTCATCGGCATTTCGTCAAGGCTTCTTACCGTTTTATATATCCTGTGAATCTGGGCTGCGGCAGTGTCCGGTGAGAGAAGCCTAAATGCGATATATTCATATATCAACTGAATATCCTCACGAGCCTGCTTTGAATATTTAACCGTATAACTCATATACCATATAACCTATGCATTTCTGCTTCTACTTCATCAACTGTATAGACTCTGCCGTTTTCTATATCAGCCATACCTTTTGCGATTTCAACATCAAGCTGCTCTTTTGTAAGATTGCCGATTGCGAGTGGCTCATTTACTGGAAGTTTTATCTCAAAGGGAATGCCCCTCTGAATCACAACCTGTCTTAAAAACATACCGACCGCATTGGACATAGAAATTCCGAGCTTGTTCAATACATCTTCTGCCTGTTCTTTGATTTCAGGCTCAACTCTCGTAAATACATTAGATGTTCTTGACATAAATATCACCTCTGATTACATTATACTCAGTTTGCTTGCACATTGCAAGCGTTCTGCAATATTATTTGCAAAATCTTCAAAATCATGCCTCCCCTTGTTATTGTACGGTAATGCCCCTCAAGAATTCCACTGTCTTATAGAACTATTAAAGAAAAAAATACTGCCCATAGCCCCAAAGCTACAGGCAGTATCTTTTTTATCTTTTTTCAGGAACTCCCAAGATTAATTGAGGGCATCCACCCTAATATCCATTGACATGACTTTACGACACCCTCGTATACTCTCATTTCTCTATTTTAAATGCAACAATCTGCCTGGGAGAAGTTTCTGCAATTTCACCTCTATACCAGACTTTTACCCAATCACCTACAGTTAATGTATCTAACGGCACACCTTCATAATCTGCTTCTAAAGATATGTCGCATATGATACCCGCTTCATCGCGTATCGACAAATAATCATCCGCTCTTTCTGTAATAGTACCCTCCATGAATTTTTTTTGATCTTCTTTTTTATCCCATAACACAAAAGTAGTTATGCCACAAAATAATATTATGACTATGAAAACAGTGCTTAATATAGATATCCTTTTTCTTTTAACTTGCAAATCCATTATTTTTCAACCATGTTACTAAAGTATTAGTAATCCTTCTGCTATAATTACCGCCATGCGTATGTATGCCTACTACTTGATTGCCATAATTACTGTTATAAAAATATGTAGGTGAACCACTTTGTCCATCAAAAGTATCTGCAGTATGCATAAAACGATTTGTAGTAATATTACTTACTGTCCCGGTACAAGTCCACATATTATAACCGCTTTTATCTGATGGATAACCAGTAACACGAACACTCGATGTTCCAATACTGCTCCCGCTCGTACCATGAAGGCCAAACCAGCCAGTTGTATTGCCTATATTGCTATTTAATACAATTATATATTGATAAAATGATGATATCAAGATCTTTTGGTAAGAATATCACACAAAAACCAGAAGAATTCCACTGTCTTACAGAACTATTAAAGAAAAAAATACTGCCCATAGCCCCAAAGCTACAGGCAGTATCTTTTTTATCTTTTTTCAGGAACTCCCAAGATTAATTGAGGGCATCCACCAGTTTCTTAACCGCTGTAAGCGCTTCATCAGGCAGCTTGTCATAGCCTTCCTTCTTTGTCGCGAAGCCTTCCACAGCGTCCACGCGGTTCTGCATAGCGCTCTTTAATGCCGCTTTGTATTCCGCATCATTCAGGTCAGGCGCAAAGCCTTCCCAATCCATGATCTCGATATCTTCGAAAGGTCCCCACTGTGTGAAGGAAGCTCTTTCTTCTACGATTGCCTCAAGGATTCCAAGGGTATCCGCAGGTTTTACCTTCTTGCCCATGAAGTCGCCGGTATTGATGATATAGCAGTCTACGTTCTTCTCTTCCACCAGCTTCTTGAACTTCTCATAGTCGTTCACCAGAGGATATGTCCGGAACGGGTTCGCATAAGGAACGATACGAAGAGCGTTCAAATCGGTTCCTGCCGCCACGCGCTCTGCGGTAGAAGTCTTGGTTGCCAGCGTAGCGCCCATAACGGAAGCCAACGCAGCGCCTTTTAATTTTACTACCGGAGGAATGGTCGGGTCTTTCATGATCCAGAAAATAGCGTTAACCGGAGCATCGATCTTATCTACGCGGTTCGGGGACCACAATTTGGATTTGATCGCGCGGCCGTTGCCGTTCCTGATATCTTCCGTTACCAGCTGGATCTTGCCTTCGTCATCCAGCGTACAAGAGCAGTTCTGGGCGGAAAGCAGATATTCATTGTCCGCGCAGCCCGTAGGATAATCTGCTGTCTTATCAAAATAAGTAGGCTCCAAGGCAACGGATGCACAAGTATCCGTGTTGATGATGAATGCATCGTCATGGAGAACCTTGATCTCATATTTGCCGCCATGTTTTGCATGGGTCAATGTGGATTTGCCGGAACCTGACAGGCCGTAAACGGATGCCACGAAAGTCTTTCCGCCAGGAAGCAGATATTCTTTCTGTCCACCATGGCAGGAAGCATAGCCGTTCCTGTTTGCCAGCGCCCATGCCATCGTCAGCGTGCCTTTCTTATGTTCGCCGAAATATCTCATGCCGAGGATCGCCGCGCAGTTCTGGTTCGTATCGAAATAGCAGAGCGTCAGAGGATCGCTCAAGCAGCTGTAATCAACATCCGGCCTTTCTCCCGGCGTCCACTGGGGATCAGAAAAAATATAGATGTCCGGCTCGTTGCCGTCGCCGATCGGTTTGGAATTCTTGTACATTTTTACATATTCATCGGACATATACTGGAAGTTCAGCATCCAGTTATAGAGAAGGTTCTCTTCTCCTTCCGGAATCAGCAGATGGGCTTTTGCCATAAACTCAGGATCAAGGCCGATAAAGCACTCCGCATGGTACATGGTTTTCCAGCGTGTCTCATAAACAGCATCCATAACAACTTTGTCGAGCTTTACTTCGTCTACGCCCGGCTCCCCTTTGATACGGCGGGCCGCTGCATAACGGCCGGTTACCGCGCCGTCGTTGAACAACAGTACTCTGGAATCCTTCTCCAAACCAAATGTCTCGCCATCTTTAATTTTCATATCCGTTACGATTGTACCGGGGGAATTTTTAGCCATTTCATAAGCTTCTTTTAAGGTATTTACTTTTACTACATTATTTCCATAAAAAGCAGCTTCGATGATAGATCTTGTTTTGGAAAAACCAACTTTTCCTGCGCCAATTTCACTAATTGGATAATACGCTTTTGTCGACATGTTATGTCCTCCTTATATTATTTGTTATTGATATTATTTACCGCATTTTATATGTAGCTGTTGTTTATGCCAGATAACATATGCTTTATAACATTTATAAAATACGGTTTATGACAACTTAGTACATCTACTGTATTATGTCAGAATAGAATTTAAAAGTCAAGATTCCCTCATTCTTTTTTAAATTTTTTTAACTGTCCGGCAATACTTCCATCCGGCCGAATCAGTGCTGCATCTGCACCGGTGCTGTAGCTCCGGCCAGCCATTCCCGTTCTTCCTCCGTCAGATATTCCTGCGTCTTTTCATAAACCTGGGCATGATACCGGTTCAGCCGCTCCACATCCGCCGGCTGCATATAAGCGGTATCAATGGCTTCTTTGTCGATGGGTACAAAAGTAAGCGTGTCGAAACGCAAAAACTGCCCGTCTCCATTTTTTTGATCCTTTCTGACAACGAGAATATTTTCCGTCCGGATGCCGTATCTATCCTCGATATAAACGCCAGGCTCATTGGAAACAACCATCCCGGGTTCGATCACTGCCTCTTTCATGGAGTCCGTAAAACGCCAGCGGATATTCTGCGGCCCCTCGTGAACGTTCAGCATATATCCGATCCCATGTCCGGTTCCGCATTTATAGTCGATGCCATGGCTCCAAAGGGGCTGCCTTGCCAGGATATCCAGGTTCCGCCCCGTGCATCCATACAGGAACTTTGCCTCCGTCAGCTGCAGCATCCCGATCGCCACTAAGGTAAAATGCTTTTTCATTTCATCCTCTACTGCGCCAAGAACGATGGTTCTCGTTACATCCGTCGTCCCGCCCATATACTGCCCGCCGGAATCCACAAGAAGCATTCCTTCCGGGGCGAGCGTCTTATGGTGTTCTTCCGTGGCTTCATAATGCATCATTGCCGCGCTGTCCTTATAGGCGCTGATCGTAGGAAAAGACAGGTCGAGAAATCCCTCCGTATTCCGCCTCAGGTCATCCAGATATTTTGCTGCGGACAATTCCGTGATCTCCGTTTTTCCTATGTTCTTTTTCAGCCAGTAAATAAATTTGATCACCGCCGCGCTGTCCTTCCGGTATACCTCCTCCATTCTGGACAGCTCCGTCTCGTTTTTCACCGCTTTCATCCATTCCGTCGGATTATCCCCGTCCACATGCCCTGTCCGTTGACCAATCACTTTAAACAAGGCATAATTGCTGTTTCTCTCATCCAGAAATACCTTTCCTTGATAGTCATATCTTTCCAGAAAATCCTCGATCCCGTCATAATCCTTCCATATAATGCCGTTCTCTTGCGCATATTTTTCAAATTCTTCCGTTACCGCGGCTTTCTGGGCAAAAAAGTAAATTTCTTCCTGGGTCAAAAACCCATAGGACAACGCCACCGGATTACATTCCACATCATTGCCCCTGATATTCAGCAGCCACATCAAATCATCCAGCTTGCTCAACAGCAGATATTCCGCCCCGGCCTCTTTTATTTTCCTTCTCACCTCTTCCAGCTTTTCCGCCGTGCTTTTTCCACTGACCTCCTCTGGAAGCACTGTTATGCTCCGGCAAGGTTTTTCCGGTCTTTCCTTCCATATCTTTTCCGCCAGGTCCTCCCCGTACGCGATTCCGATTCCTTTTTCCGCCAGCTTCTTTTCCAGTTTGCGGCCCTCTTTGCAGCTGACCGTCCTTCCATCAAAGCCAAGGGTCTGCCCTTTTTCCATCTGTCCATATAAAAAATCGGGAATTTCCGGAACACCCTCCTCCTGCATGCGGAACAGCGTGATGCCGGTTCCTTCCAGTTCCCTGGCCGCCTGGATAAAATACCTTCCGTCCGTCCAAAGCCCCGCCATGTCCTTTCCGACTACCAACGTTCCGTTCGATCCGGTAAAACCGGAAAAATACTCCCTTGCCTTAAAATACTCATCCACATACTCCGAATTGTGGTAATCGGCAGTAGGAATCATATAATAATCCACACCCGCCTGTTTCATTTCTTCCCTGAGCAACGCCAGCCTGTTTTGTATCACTGCATTCATTTTTTCGTCCTCTTTTCTCATGATTTTCACATTCATTTCTTTTTATTGTAATATGTTTTTCCTAAAAAGGGAAGAAGCCCGCCGCCCTAAACCATTAATTTTTCACAAATCTTCAATTTTTTCTACAATCCTCCACTTTTTTATGATATTATAACACCTAAAGGAGTTATCACACCTAAAGAATTCATTACACCGGAAAGGAGGCCAGCTATGGATCACAATATTTATTCCGAAGTCACGCCTGAAATCATACAACTTGCAAAAATGAGCGAAAAAGCTGATATTATCGAGACTGAGCTTTTTACAAAATATGACGTAAAAAGAGGGCTCAGGGATCTGAATGGAAAGGGCGTGCTCGCAGGGCTCACCCGTATTTCCGATGTCCGCGCCAACCGGATCGTGGACGGCGTACAGATACCTATTCATGGGGATTTGTTTTACAGAGGTTATAATGTCAAAGACCTGGTTGATGGTTTTACGAAGGAAAACCGCTTCGGTTTTGAAGAAGTCACCTATCTTTTATTATTTGATAAACTGCCTAATAAGGAGGAATTGGACAGTTTTTGCTCGCTGCTCAGTTTTTACCGCAACCTGCCTACCTCCTTTGTGCGTGATATTATTATGAAAGCGCCCAGCAGGGATATGATGAATACGCTGGCAAGAAGCGTCCTTACGCTCTATTCCTATGACGACCGCGCCGACGATACTTCCCTGCCCAATGTACTGAGGCAGTGTCTGCAGCTGATCAGCCTGTTTCCGCTGTTGTCCATTTACGGCTATCAGGCGTACAGCTACTACCATGACGGGAAAAGCCTGTATATCCATTCGCCGCTGCCGGAATTATCCGCAGCGGAAAATATATTGCATATTTTAAGGCCTGACAGTTCTTATACGCCTCTGGAAGCCAGGATACTCGACATTGCCCTCGTGCTTCATATGGAACACGGAGGCGGCAATAACTCTACTTTTACAACCCATGTGGTGACATCCTCCCTGACCGATACCTATTCCGCCATCGCGGCGGCTATCGGTTCCCTGAAAGGGCCGAGGCACGGTGGAGCCAACATCAAAGTAGTACAGATGTTTGAGGAAATGAAGCACTCCCTGTTCGACTGGACGGATGAAGAAGAAGTATCGGCTTATCTGCTGAAGCTTCTCCGCAAAGAAGCTTTCGACCATGCGGGACTCATATACGGCGTGGGGCATGCCGTTTACTCCAAGTCCGATCCCCGGGCCGTTATTTTTAAATCTTTTGTGGAAAAGCTGTCGGAGGAGAAAGGGCTGCAGAAGGAATTCGCTCTTTATTCCCTGGTCGAGCGCCTGGCTCCCGAGGTCATCGCCAAAGAACGGCAGATCTATAAAGGCGTCAATATTAACGTGGATTTCTATTCCGGCTTTGTATATCATATGCTGGGGCTTCCTATGGAATTATATACCCCTATTTTCGCCATGGCGCGTATTTCCGGCTGGAGCGCGCATCGTATGGAAGAACTGGCGAACAACGGCAAGATCATCCGCCCGGCTTATAAGCCTATAGGATCAGACCATACTTACGTAGGCATGCATTCCCGCCCGTAATCGCCGTTTTCCGGCAAACGCTCCTTTTGCACGGAAAAATACCAGATACCCATTTCTTTTATGGAACAATGGGTATCTGGTATTTTTATTTTCCGAACATGTGCCGATTAGTCGATAAACATCTTTTTTGCTTTGGCATATGACACCATGTACAAAATAAGCGCCGCAACAAACCCTGCATTTCCTGCCACAGAAAGCCAAGTCGGGCCGTTCTGCCCCGTCCTGGCCAGGCTTGCGGCAGCCGACAAAACGATAAGCACTCCCGCCAGCAGCACCCTGCCGAACATATAATTAATAAATCCTTCTTTATCTTTCATCCTGTTCACGTCCATTTCCTTGCTGACAAGTACCCCGGCCTTTATCTCTCCGGTCCTTTTCATTGCTAATGCCGTATAAATCAGGTAAACTCCGCTCGCTCCGATCAACAGATCAAATATATTTATATTTCCCATGCGCAACCTCCATGCCGCTTCCTTTGTGCATCATCATTCCAAGCCTAAAAATTCTTCCACCGTCCGGCGCATTTCATCCTTTTCGCATATATGGTCATGCACCACCGGAGCCGTCCGTATCTCCTGAATCGCTTCCGGCACCTCTTTTCCCGCCAGGGCAGCCAGTTCATCCACCAGCTCGAAATCAGTCATCGCGTCATATTTCCCGGCATCGGCCGGCGCTATAGCCGGCGCTATTGCCGACGCTATAGCGTTCATGACGCTCCTGGTAAACTTAAAGGGACTTGCCGTAGAAGCGATGACGGAAAGCGTCCGGTCTTTCGTTTCTTCCACGTATTTCCGATATACGCATGCCGCTACCGCCGTATGGGTATCCACCACGTAACCCGTTTTTTTCTGTAGTTCACGGATTGTCTCCGCCGTCTCCTCTTCGGAAGCGTATCCGCCGTAAAAATCGCCCAGCATTTCTCTCATCTCTCCGGTAATCCCATACCGGCCTTCCCCGCTTAAAGCCTTCATGAAATCCGCCGTTTTTTCCGGGTCATTGCCCGCGATCCGATAGATCAGCCTCTCCAGATTGCTGGAAATCAATATATCCATGGAAGGCGAACTGGTCAGCACAAATTCCCTGTTCCTGTCATATTCCCCTGTACGGAAGAAATCATACAGTACCTTATTTTCATTGGAAGCGCAGATCAGTCTGCCGATCGGAACTCCCATATTTTTTGCATAAAACGCCGCCAGAATATTGCCGAAATTCCCCGTAGGAACCACTACGTTTATTTTATCTCCTTCCGCGATCGCTTCTTTTCCCAAAAGACGGGCATAAGCATATACATAATACACGATCTGCGGAACCAGACGTCCAATATTAATGGAATTGGCGGAGGAAAACTGATATCCCTGACTGTTCATCCTCTCTTCCAGCTCCTTATCGGCAAATATCTTCTTTACTCCTGTCTGGGCATCGTCAAAATTGCCGCGAATCCCTACGACGTATGTATTTTCCTCTTTCTGCGTCACCATCTGCCGCTCCTGTATCGGACTGACGCCGTCTTTCGGATAAAATACAATAATCTTCGTTCCCTTCACCCCTGCAAATCCGGCAAGGGCCGCCTTTCCCGTATCCCCGGAAGTAGCTGTCAATATCACGATCTCATTCTTTACCTTATTTTTCTTTGCCGACGTTATCATCAAATGAGGCAGGATCGACAATGCCATATCTTTAAAAGCAATAGTAGAGCCATGAAACAGCTCCAGAAAATAGGCTCCGTCCGCGTAAGCCAAAGGAGCGATCTCCTCCGTATCGAACTTGGAATCATACGCGCTTGCGATACAGTTCTCCAGTTCCTCCTTTGTAAAATCCGTCAAATAAAGCTTCATAACCTCATAAGCCGTTTCCTGATAACTCATCCCTGCCAGTTCCTGAAAACTTTTTTCCAGCTCCGGTATGTGGTCCGGCACGAATAAACCTCCGTCTTCCGATAAGCCTTTTAAAATAGCCTCTGAAGCCTTGATACGTATCCTGCCGTTTCTTGTACTGCTATACCATACTTCCATTCCGCTTTCCTCTCCGTTCCTGCTTGTCCTGTCATCAGCCGGATTCATTCGCCGACTCCGCTACGCCGTTAAGTATAGCATAGTTTCCCTGCCCGCGCAATGCCGGGAAAATGTTCCGCAGAAAATATTCCCCCCCTTAAGGGTTCTTAAGGGTTCTTAAGGATTCTTAAGGGTTCTTAAGAGGCTCTTTGTCAGGAAAAAAATTCATGGCCGCCATAGGAAAACAGAAGCGTCAGGCTGTTGTCAAACCATTTCATCCTCTCGGGATCCGCATATTTGCGGGCGGCAAAATACAATGCCCCCTCCGTAATATCCTCTCCGTATAGGACTCTTTCCACTGCCTCCTTCGTCTCCTCGCTGATCTTTACCCTGTCCAGCCGCCCATCCTTCACCGGAGAGAACTGGACAGTGCCGTTCCCCCTCTGGAACACCACTTCCTTCACGCTGTCCGGGAACCTGCTGCTTTCCACCCGGTTCATAATCACTCCTGCCACCAGCATTTTTCCTTTAACATCCTCACATCCTGCTTCCGCCTCCACGATGCGCAGCAGGATATCATAATCCTCCTGATTCAACGTATATTTCGCTTCCCTTTCCAGCAGATTATAATCCACTACCCTCTGCCCGGAAGATGCTTCCGCCACCATTCCCATAAAACTGGAAGCATCCAGATCCGCCTGTTCCTCCATAAAACGTATCTGGAATGCCGGCGTAGACGCTATCCTGTTGATCTTCAGCTCTTTCAAGTTAAACCAGGCTACTGCAAAAATCATTTGACACAACACCAATAAGATAATACTCTTTTTATACTTGTACATTTTTTCCTCGTTTCCGCACCGCTCCGAACCGGCGGCGCTGGCTCAGTTTTACTATGACTCTGCGTAACTTTTTGTCATAGAAATGTAACACTTCTTTAATATTCTATACAAAGAGTATTGAAATTATTTCTAAAAAATTTCTAAATTTGCATTCTTTTTTCTGAAATGGTATAATTATGGTTGAAATGTGTCAAAATATGCATAAATAGGACGGCGGTTGCTGCAAAGGAGTAATGTTACGGGAATCCGCCGGTCATATGCTGAAAGGAGGAAAGAATCAGGCATGAGTCTGCCGGGAGTATTTATCGCAAGAAAAAAAGACCGTTCCGTTTATTACCGGGCTTCCGTTACGGTTCGGGAAAAACATATCAGTCTGGGAAGTTACCCGACAGAATCGGAAGCACATATGGCTTATAAGGAAGCGCGTATGATCAGCGGCACGAATTCGGTAAAACTGGAGGATTATGCGGACACTTCTTCGCTTTCTTTTTCTAAATGGGTAGTTCTTGTTAATTTCCGGGATAACGGGCTTTATTTTGCTATGCCGATTTATTTAAAGAATAAGTATTTTCTTTATTATCTTAGTCCTTCGCGCTGCCTGAAATTCGATATCGACGATTTGTTTTATTATTCCTCCAAAAAAATCATGTGCCGGGGCGGACGGCTTTTTGTGAATGACTATGGCATGCAATGCAGCATCCTGAATCGCTATGGCATTAAAAATTATGCGGTATGCGGGAAGGATTACCGTTTTATCAATGGCGACGCCACCGATTTCCGTTACGAAAATATTGAGGTCCTGAACCGTTTCCATGGCCTGACATGCATTCCCTCCAAAGACCGGAGCGGTTTCCTTTATAAAGTGCGCATCCATATCAGGAGCAGCTATGTGGTGGGCATTTATAAAGAAGAAACAGAGGCTGCCATCGCTTATAATAAGGCGGCCGATATTCTGAAAAAAAACGGCATAAACCGCAATTTCGCCCAAAATTATATCGAAGGGCTTTCTCCTGCCGTTTATGCCGATATTTACTCAAAATTAGAGATTTCTCCCGCCATCTTCCGGCTTACGCCGGAAAACACATGATTTCTTTCTATTTTTCAGAATAATCCACAAAGCTGATATTCAATCCCACATCTCCGCTTACGCCGCTTATTTTCCCTTTCAGGCTATACTGCCACATCTGGAATTTATACGGATAATCCGGGACATCCTTTTGCTGGGACAGCCAGATATCATACTCCGTCAATTTCGTCAGGTCGATCTCCCTGATCAGCCATTCTTTTGTCCCATAAATCATCGGCTGATAACCCGCCACCTTTGTATTCTGCAAAAATGCTTTGGCCACCGCTGTCTTTTCTTCTCTGGACAAAGCCTCGATTCTCGCCTTGTCATTCTGCACATATTCCATATCAAAAGCAATCGGGTAAGTGATCTTATAATTAGCCAGAGTCTGCACAATAAAATTGGACTCTTCCACCGCTTCCTCGGCTGTAATCGCCTGGGAAAAGAAATAAACGCCCACTTCCAGGCCAGCCCCTATCGCTTTCGTGATATTTTCTTCAAATTTTTCATCCAATGTAATCTGTCCGCTGCCATATCCCCTCGCTCCCAGACGGATCATTACAAAATCAATGCCTTCCGCCTTTAAAGCCTCATAATCCACATCGCCATTATACTTAGACAGATCCAGTCCAAGATAGGAGACATCCCTTCCATTATCATAATAGGACATCTTATCACCTTTCATCTGCAGATTGGTATAGTCATAAGTATTCTGTTCCAGATAAGGATTGATCAGCACCCATTCCTCGGTTCCGTCCGCATAAGTAAGAAGCGTGTGTTTTCCATCTCTGGCAGGGTCATTTGCGATTTCCTCTTCTTCCACCCTCTTTGCTTCCTCTTCGTACTTGGCGCCGCTCCCCTCCCCGCCGGTTTCATCCTCCGTTTTCCCGGAATTTCCCGTTTCACTGCTTTCTGCCGCTTCCGGCCTCTCCGGATACATATCCCAGAAATCCAGATCCGAGGCTTTCAGCTTATTTTCTTCATACAGGCGCTCCACTTCCTGCATACTCTTCCTTCCCGCATAACCGACTACCGGAACCTCTTCCGTCACCGTGCTTCCTGCTTCGCCTTCCGCGCCGCTGCCTTCCTGCCCTTCTTCGTGATCCAGCGTCATCACGGTCGCGTCCTGCTGCCGGCGCTGCCTCCTTCTCTCTTCCTCCTGTTTATTCGTATAAACTACCACGCCGAGGATAAGCAAAATAGTCAGGCTGACCCCCATGATCATATACTTCATCGATAATCTGGCATTTTTTTCTTCGCTTTCACCGGGTAAACGCATGGATGTTCTCCTTTCCTTCGCTTGGCGGGAAATTTGTTTTTTAGGGGGACACCGCTTCGGCGGTTTGGGTTTCCGGGGGCGGCGGTTTTTGGCTGGAGCTTCCAATCGGATTTTACTAATGAAATGGGCAAAACTTTGGAAACGATCAGGTCGGAAGCGAAGGACATCCCTGTCCTGCGCTTCCTAAAATCGCCATCCATGGCGATTTTCCCTTAGGTTATCAACCATTTCATAAGTAAAATGGCCGATTGTCCGCAACAGACAAAAACCGCCGCCCCCGGAAACCCAAACCGCCGAAGCTCCATTCCCTTAAAAAATAAATTTCCCTGCTGCTATTTACTATTCAAAAAATATCATTTACTATTACTATATATATTTCCTTAAAAATTTCCAATACTTTAACTAATTTAACATGAATTCCCTAAGTATGCAATGGTTTTTGATGGCAGGACAGGGAAATCAATTTTGTCAGACCGGGGGCTGGGCGGGAAGGAAGCGGTGCGGGAGAACGGCAGGGGAAGAACAGCGGGGAAATAAGTTAGGAATAGTTTCACCGTACCGGCTCCGGGAAATGGATTTTCTAAATATTCCGGGTAAAGCAGTATCAGCCGGACGCAACCGCCCGCGATTCGCCATCCGGGCTCATGGCGGGCTTTTGGCGACA
>JAETNQ010000098.1 GCA_021772075.1 Lachnospiraceae bacterium | reverse complement strand
AATACGGAACTGTCCTTAAAGGCAAAGGGGCTTCTCTCCCTCATGCTGTCGCTGCCGGAAGATTGGGACTATACCACAAAGGGGCTCGCCCATATCTGTAAGGACGGTGTGGATTCAATCACCACCGCCCTGAAAGAACTGGAGCGGCACGGGTATCTCACCAGGCAGCGCCTCCGCTATGAGAATGGGCAGCTCGGAGATATTGAATATACAATCCATGAAAAGCCTGTAAACGCTGAAAAACAGGCTTTTCCACCTAAACGGGAAAATCCAAGACAGGTAAATCCAAAACAGGCAAAACCTGAACAGGCGGAACCTGGACAGGAAAATCCCGCACAATTAAATACTAATCCATTAAAAACTAAAAAATTAAAAACGGATATATCAAGGACCCATCCATCAATCTATCCGGCAGAGCCGGAGGCGGCAGGCCGCCCGGATGGGATGGATCGGATTGAGCTGATAGAGGCATACCGCGAGATCATCAAAGAAAATATTGAATATGACTGTATGGTCTCCCGGTATGGGAAAGAACGCCTGGACGAGACTATGGAGCTTATGCTTGAAGTGGTCTTATCCAAACGGCCATATATCCGTATAGCCGGGGATGATTTTCCCAGGGAGGTGGTAAAGAGCCGTTTCCTGAAGATCAATTCCGGCCACTTGGAGTATGTCTTTGACTGTATCGACGGGAACACCACGAAAGTCGGGAACATCAAGGCATACCTGCTGGCAGCGCTGTATAATGCCCCGGCAACAATGGACAGTTATTACCGTGCCGAGGTCAACCATGACCTGTACGGCTGTTAGGCACCTTCGGGTGTCTTTTTTCACCACAGAAAGGAGGCGGGGCACGATGAAAAGAAATACTGTGCCGGGACTATGCCCGGCGTAACCAAAGAGCAGATGCGTGAAGCCTTTGAGCAGCTTATTGAACGGCAGACCTGTGAACGGTTTGAGGAATGGCAAAAGCGGCAAGCCAGCTAAAGGACGGAAACCAGAGAAAAACGGAAATCCGGCATAAAACAGTTGAAAGAATGGCGGGGCATGGTATTATCATAGTATCGTGTCCCTGTTCATAGAAGGAGAAGCCTATGAGCAGGAAAAATAATCTGTTGAATCAAAAAATAACCGCCCTCTATTGCAGGATTTCCCTTGATGACGGCAGCCAGAATGAGAGCATGAGTATCTCGAACCAGAAACTCTTGCTGAAGGATTACGCTGAAAAGAACGGTATGCCCCGGTATGAGTATTACGTTGATGACGGGTATACGGGACGGAATTTCAACCGCCCTTCTTTTAAGCGGCTGATTGCTGACATTGAAGCGGGGAAAATCGGTTGCGTGATAACCAAAGACCTGTCAAGGCTTGGGAGGAACTACATTGAAGCGGGCAGTTATATCGAAATCTTTTTCCCAAAGCACAATGTAAGGTATATTGCGGTCACGGACGGCGTGGACAGTCTGACAAGGCAGGAAATGGATATTACGCCGTTCAAAAATATCCTGAATGATATGTACAGCCGGGATATTTCAAAGAAAGTGCTGGCTGGGCGCATGACACGCTCCCGCCAGGGGAAATTCTGCGGCGGGCAGCCGCCCCTTGG
>JAETNQ010000097.1 GCA_021772075.1 Lachnospiraceae bacterium | reverse complement strand
TCTGAAATTTGATTATCTACAATTTCAATCGAGTCATGCAGGCAAAAAGTCGCCTTACTAATATCGGACGATACTACTATTTTATTTATAAATTGGTCATTATTGATTACACATTCTGCATCTTTGTCAAATGTAAAAGAGTTCATTAAGCCATCATGCTTAACTCCTAAAATGTCAAAAATAATATAATTGTTGTTTCCCATATTGTTACCACCTTTCATACTTACAAATTCCGATTTGTCGCTGGCTCCATTATACGCTATCTCATAAAAAAAGTATAGCCGGATTTCAGAAAACTTGTCGAACGGAAACAGCTTGTAGCGTAAATTGATTCCGCTCGGCAAGTCCACAAAGGGGTAGCTGGCGTATGCCAGCGCAGGGGAAGAGTAGCTTCCCCTGTGATGATTGGAGCAGCGCGGAAATCATCTGCTGTCCGCAGGACGCTCCCGGCAGGGCGCAATGCACCACTTCCCCAAGTGGTGTATAATTGCGCCCTCTTTCAGAGGGGGAATTTCCGGCTTGTTACTTTTGAAGTCATAATTGTAAGCGGAACTTCCGGCAGTTGGGAATCATTTGTACCGATTGCGCTATTTCTACTCATAGTAAACTGTCAACGTGAACGCGCTCGGCGCGTCCACGTTAGGACTTCGCTGCTATTTTTACCGTTCCTGCTGTCTGGGCTTTTTGTCAGGATAGAGTTTCCCGGCAACAACGGCGGCATGGCTCTTTATCCTGATTTCCCCTTCTTGTTCGCTGTGCTTTGCGTTCCGGTAGCCCTCATCGGAGAGATAGAAACGGAACCGCTCCCCCTTAAAGCCGACAAAGCAATCCTTCTGTACTTCCAGTGTAATCATGTGGCGGGTTTCCGGTCGGAACCGTTCTTTTCCTGACAGGTCATGCCCCTGCATAATCGGCTCCTGTACCTTTGCCGCCGCAAGACGCCGGCGGATGGAATTATCACGCTCTGCAAGGAACCGTACTTTTGTTGCGGCAACAAACTGGCTGCACTCCGGTTCCGGTATCTTTTCCAGTTTTCGGATAGCGTTCTCCACGATTGCCTTTGTCAGTAAGTCTTTTATCACCGGCACGATTTCCTTCATGCCCGCAAGGGTTTCCTCCTTGGTCGGTGCGGCATACTGGTAGATAATGTCCAGTTCGCTTTTTGAAAATTTCATTCCGTGTCCTCCTTCCGGTTTTCTGTAAGAACCTGTGCCACAAGGCGTTTGGTGTCGCTCCGGCAGAACAGCACTTTTAAGATGGTGCTGACCTGCTCGTCTGTCACGGATTCCGGATGGGGGAGATGGCTTTCCAGCATTGCCCCTCTGGTGCAGAGCCGGTGTGTCCGTTCCTTCCGGTTCAGTGTCTTTATCTGGTGTTCCAGCATTTTTTCCTTATGCTCCGCCCGCCGCAGTTTTGCTTCGGTCTTTGCAATCTCCTGATTCAGTTTTTCCAGCTTCTCATTCATGGGCGATGTCCTCCTTTGGGAGCAGGATATAAATGTGGCTGACCTCCCCGATTCCCTGACGGACACGCATAATCATCCCGGCCTGTTCCAGTTCGTTTAAGGAACGCTTGCAGGTCTGGGGGCTTCGGGAGAGTGCCGCCGCTATCTC
>JAETNQ010000062.1 GCA_021772075.1 Lachnospiraceae bacterium | reverse complement strand
ACTTATCTTTGGTGATTGATTCATTTGTATCCATGATCTTTATACCTCCATTATCTGGAGAGTATTGTATCAGAAAAAAATAAACGATTTAAGGTACGTCTTTTTTCATACTTACTCCTGGATTGAGGAGGGCGGCGCACTGACATTTGGGGATGCCACCTTTGCACAGATTTTCCTCGATGCCTACAAGCTGCACGTTGCCATCAAGGTAACAGAGGAGCTGCTCTATGACAACGCTTTCAACCTGGAGAACTACATCATCACGCAGTTCGGCAGGGCGCTTGCCAATGCGGAGGAGGATGCGTTCCTGAATGGTGACGGCACCGGAAAGCCTCTGGGCCTGTTTGCGGAAACGGGCGGCGGCACGGTGGCGGATACGCTGACGGCGGCTGTGAAGTCCGATGACCTAATCGGTCTTGTGTACGCACTTAAGCGTCCGTACCGCAGAAAGGCGTCTTTTATCCTAAATGACCAGACCCTTGCTTCCTTAAGAAAACTGAAGGACAACAACGGCGCATATATCTGGCAGCCTTCCTACCAGGCGGGTGAGCCTGACCGTCTGCTTGGTTACACAGTACACACTTCCGCCTATGCTCCGGCTGACGCTATCGCTTTCGGTGACTACAGCTATTACAACATTGGTGACCGCGGCACCCGTTCCTTTGCGGAGCTGAAGGAGCTGTTTGCGGGCAACGGCATGGTTGGTTTTGTGGCGAAGGAACGTGTGGACGGCAAGCTGGTGCTGCCGGAAGCGGTGCAGATTCTGAAACTGGCATCGGCATAAGTCGCTGTATAGCGGATGGCAGTGATGATTATGGGGTGCTGTAAGGTAATATAAGCAGCATCCCGGTTCTGTGAGGTGATGGATATGCTTGTGACGGTGGATGAGATGAAGAATTACCTCCGTGTGGATTTTGAGGATGACAATGCCCTGATCGAGAATCTGATTGGTGCGGCCCAGAAACTGTGCATGGATGTGGCGAGGATGGATGATGAGCAAACCTTCGCTGCGGAAGAAAATGCACGGATAGCAGTCATGTATGCGGTGGCTTACCTGTATGAACACCGGGAGGAGGCTGACCATCATGCTATGACGCTGACTCTGCGGGCGCTGCTGTCCGGCATCCGGCGGGAGGAATTTTAGATGGATATTGCACTTCTGAATGTGGGGATTATGTTCCAGAAGAATAAAGTTGTGACGGATGCCATCGGGAACCATACGAACGCATGGGAGGATTATTATTCCTGCCATGCTACGGTCAGCGGCGAGGGCGGCAGCGAAAAGGCTGTGGCGGGGCTGGTCGTGGAGGATTCCGATTTGTCTTTTACCGTCCGTTACTGCAAAAAGGCCGCAGGGGTTACTGTGGATGGGTTTCGTGTAGTATTTGGGAATGAACTGTACAATATCGTTTCCATCGACCACATGAATTACAAAAAGAAAGCTCTGAAATTCAAATTCAAGAAAGTGAGGCGGTAAGGATGGCTGACAGGGTGACGGTTGACAGCCTTGCGGCGGCAGTCATGGCGGGGCTGACAGAATATGCGAACCTTGCTACGGATGAACTGAAAAAGGCTGTCCGGAAGGCGGAAAACGAAGTGAAGAAAGACATTCAGGCAAATGCACCGAAGGATACGGGAGCTTACCAGAAGAGCTGGGCAGTGAAAAACACGAAAGAAACGGCGAATTCACTGGCAGTCACGGTGTATTCCAGAAACCGTTACCAGCTCACGCACCTGCTGGAATTCGGGCATGCGAAGCGGGGCGGTGGGCGTGTGGCGGCGCAGCAGCATATCGCCCCTGCGGAAGAGTCTGCTATTGAGAAACTGGAGAAGGAAATACAGAAAACATTGGAGGGATAGGCTGTGGAGGAACTATTGGAAATATTGGAAGAAACAGGCATCCCTTTTGCATATGACCATTTCGCAGAGGGGGAATCGCCGGAGCCGCCGTTTATCTGTTACCTGCTTCCGGGCAGCCATAATTTTGCTGCTGACGGAAGGATTTATTTTAAGGCAGACGAGGTGCGGCTGGAACTGTACACCGACAGGAGAGACCTGGCGGCGGAACGGGCGGTTGAGGATGTTCTGGACGCACATAGTATTTTTTATGACAGGTCGGAAACCTGGATAGACAGTGAAAAGCTGTATGAGGTTTTATATTCTTTTGAACAGGAGGGAAGAAACAATGCCGAAGAAGAATAAAGTGAAATTTAATATCTGCAATGTGCATTATGCGCTGTTGACGGTGGCGGAGGACGGCACGTTCTCTTACGAGACGCCTGTGGCGATGCCGGGGGCGGTGTCGCTGTCCCTTGACCCGAACGGTGAGCCAAGCAATTTTTATGCGGACGGGTATGCCTACTACACCATCAGCAATAACATGGGGTATGACGGCGACCTGGAGCTTGCAATGGTTCCGGAGAGCTTCCGGACAGATATTTTGAAGGAGGAACTGGATGCCAACAGCGTCCTGGTGGAGAATGCCAACGTGGAGACCGAGAATTTTGCCCTGCTTTTTGAGTTTGACGGAGATATCCGGAAGATTCGCCATGTGCTGTACAACTGTTCCGCTGCCCGTCCTACCATTGAGTCCCAGACCAATGAGGAGGAGATCGAGGTGCAGACGGAAACTTTGTCTCTGACTGCGGCTCCGCTGTCCAACGGGTATGTGAAGGCAAAGACCGGGGATGATACCACGGATGAGGTATATCAGAAGTGGTATGAGAGCGTGTACCTGCCGACTGCGGCAGGAACAGAAACAACGAGCGGGGAGGGTGAAGGCTGATGAGCATGAAGCAGAATATTGAGATTGACGGACGCGAGGTAGCTTTTAAAGCATCTGCCGCCATCCCGCGTATTTACAGGATGCGTTTTCACCGAGACATTTACAAAGACCTGCGGCTTTTGGAGAAGAGCATTGGGAGCGGGAGTGAGGAGGAATCAAATCTTGACCTGTTTTCTTTGGAAATGTTTGAGAACATTGCTTTTGTCATGGCGAAGCACGCTGACCCGGTAGTCCCGGATACGCCGGAAGAATGGCTGGATGGGTTCAGTACATTTTCCATTTACCAGGTGCTGCCGAAACTGATCCAGTTATGGGGGCTGAATGTCCAGACGCAGGTGGAGTCTAAAAAAAACTTCGCCCAACTGACCGGGAAATGACAACGCCATTGTTCCTGCTCCGCTGTGTGCAGCTTGGTCTGTCCCTGCGTGACCTTGATTTGGTCACGATTGGGATGGTCAATGACATGTATGCAGAGAGCAGGAATGACGAATTTAAAGGATGGGTGCAGATTGCGCAGCAATCCGATTTCGACTTATTTTAGCTTGGGCTGATTGAAGGAACAGCCTTTTTCTGTTATACTAAATGCGGAAAAAGGCTGGAAATCAGCGAAGAATGTTGTTGGGAGCGGTTAGCATCATTATTTCCTAATAATTTCTTGCATCTAGGTGAGTATAAACAAGAATATAATTTTGAATTAGGATAAACCACTTCTTATTTTGCTTTATATATTGCTGTATTTCCAGTTCGTTCTTACAATCATATAATAGTTGGTAATTGTAAAAAGTAGTCAGAGTAGCTGGATAAAATAAAGATAAGGGCAGGGTACTATGGATAGAAATGTAAATATCATTGTTGGACTCAATGGAGAAAGGATCGTCTTAATCAACGATATTCGCTTTAAGGGCAAAAAGAAGGAGGACTGGAAAGAGGTGGAGGATTACCTCAAAGAATATGTCGGGGAATTTTATGAGATTGAAGAAACATCTGAAAAAATCTTTATTTCCAGTAGCTTCCCAGATGAATATGCCGGTTCTGAAAGTAGGCTTGCTCTAAAAGGTGCTGTTGCAAAGGCAAAGGCCAACGCCGCGCAGGGAATACCGGAACTGATACAGATTGCTACAAATGAGGAATATTCGGAGAATAGGAAACCGAAGCATGATAAGGATGCGAAGTATGGTTGGTATCGGTATGATGTGAGGTTTGCATTGCCTGTATATGATGATAAAAGTGGTGAGGTTTGCCGTTATAATATCTTTTTCGCAAGAATGCTTGTGCGTCATGATGCGGATGGAAAGAAATATCTTTATGACTTGCTGGCAATAAAAAAAGAAACGAGCAGCCCGCTTGAGTAAAAACTGTACGGTGAAAACCCATCTCTTTGTAATTAATTCTAATGGAAAGAAAAAGTTTTGTCAATAGAAAAGGGAAGAATTTCTGTGTTCGTGGTATTTAGATAATTTTAATATGGATTTAGTACATAGCATCGGTTAGAAATAATCGGTGCTTTCTTTATGCTCGGAGAAATCCGGGCTTTTTCATGCCGTTTTTCGGTATTGCTTATTTGACGGAGGGAGGTATCTGCCGTGGCAAACAGGATTAAGGGTATTACTGTCGAGATTGGCGGCGATACCACCAAGCTGCAGACCGCCTTGAAGGGCGTGAACAGTGAAATTAAAAATACGCAGTCACAGCTTCGGGATGTGGAAAAACTGTTGAAGCTCGATCCTGGCAATACAGAGCTGCTTTCGCAGAAGCAGAAACTGCTCTCACAGGCGGTGGCGGAGACGAAGGAGAAGCTGGAGACGCTGAAAACGGTTGCAGAGCAGGCGAACACTGCCCTTGCCAATGGGGAGATTTCACAGGAACAGTATGATGCACTGCAGCGCGAGATCATCGAGACAGAGAATGAGCTGAAAAGGCTGGAGCAGCAGGCAAACCAGTCCGCTACGGCATTGCAGAAGATTGCCGCTTCCGGGGAGAAGCTGAAAACAGTGGGAGACAACATCTCTTCCACAGGGAAGAAACTGCTCCCGGTTACGGCGGCGGTGACAGGTCTTGGGACGGCGGCGGTCACGACAGCGGCCAGTTTTGAGTCCGCCATGTCGCAGGTGCAGGCGACGATGGGAATCACGAAGGATGCCATATCGGAGGTGGACGGCCAGAGTGTAAATACGATGGATACGCTCTCGGCACTTGCGAAAAAGATGGGTGCTGAGACGGCGTTTTCCGCAAGCGAGTGTGCCGAGGCATTAAACTATCTCGCCCTTGCCGGATATGACACACAGCAGATGTGCGATACCCTGCCCACGGTTCTGAACCTTGCAGCGGCAGGAGGCTTTGACCTTGCCACGGCTTCCGATATGGTGACGGATGCCATGTCTGCTTTGGGGATGGAGACCAGCGAAGCGGACACGATGGTGGACCAGATGGCAAAGACCGCATCCTCTACCAACACAAGCGTGGAACAGCTTGGCGAAGGCATCTTAAAAATCGGTGCTACAGCAAAGTCCATCAAGGGCGGCACGGCGGAGCTGAATACGGCACTCGGCATTCTTGCCAACAGTGGTATCAAGGGTGCGGAGGGCGGCACTCACTTGCGCAATGTGATCCTATCACTGCAGAGCCCGACAGACAAAGCGGCCGCATTGATGGAAGAGCTGGGTGTGCAGACCTACGATTCTGAGGGGAATATGCGTTCCCTGAACGATATTTTGGGTGACCTCAATACCAGTATGGACGGCCTGACTTCTGCAGAGAAAGATAACATCATTTCTTCGATATTTAATAAGACGGACCTTGCCGCTGTGAATGCCCTGCTGGCGAATACCGGAAAAACCTGGGATGATTTGCAGCAGGCCATTACGGAGAGCGGCGGCGCAGCACAGCAGATGGCGGACACGCAGCTTGATAACCTAGAAGGGCAGATCACGATCCTGAAATCGGCATTGGAAGGACTGGCAATCTCCATCGGAGAGCTGCTGCTCCCGGCAATTAAGACTATCGTGGGCTGGATACAAAATTTCGTGGATTGGCTGAATGGGCTGGATGAGGGAACAAAGAAGGTCGTTGTGACTGTGGCACTGCTTGCGGCTGCCCTGGGACCGGTGCTGATTGTGGTGGGCAAGGTTATTTCTGCTGTCGGCACGATCATGACAGTGCTTCCGAAACTCTCCGCTGCGTTTACGGCAGTAAAGGCTGCCTTTGCGGGACTTAGTGCGGTGCTGGCGGCGAATCCGATCTTTCTGATTGTGGCTGCGGTTGCCGCTGCTGTAGCGGCAGTGGTGCTTTTATACAACAAATGCGAATGGTTCCGGGATGCGGTCAATGCCGTATGGCTGGCTGTGAAGAATTTCTTCGTGGATGTATGGTCGGGAATCTGTTCCTTCTTTACGGAGACTATCCCCAACGCATGGAATTCTCTGGTGTCGTTCTTTGCGGGCATTCCTGCGTGGTGGTCAGGACTGTGGCAGGGTATCAGTGACTTTTTCAGCGATACCTGGACGGATATGATGAACAATCCGGTTCTGTCAGCAATCACAACTACGATTCAGAATTTATGGCAGAACCTGACGGAGACGCTGCAGGGCATCTGGTTCGGGCTGGTGCAGATTGCTGCCGGGGCGTGGGAGCTGCTGAAAAATACCGTTCTGGCACCTGTACTCCTGCTGATCGATCTGGTAACAGGGAACTTTACGCAGCTTGCCTCAGATGCACAGAATATCTGGAACAACATGAAGCAGGCGGCTTCGGATATCTGGCTGGGAATCCGGCAGGTGGTCGGTTCTTTGGCACAGGGTATCGTCACCCATGTGGTCACGCTGGTTTCGGGGCTGCATTCCACTGTTTCAGCCATCTGGACATCCATGAAGCAGTTTGCTTCGGATGCATGGAACACCCTGAAATCTACAGTAGTTTCTATCGCCGGGAATATCAAAGAAAATGCGGTCACAGCCTTTAAGAACCTTGTTTCCGGAATCCGCTCTGCACTTTCCAATCTGGGTTCCGTGGTAAGCAATGGCTTCCAGTCCGCAATCAGCTTTATCACCTCGCTGCCGGGGAAAGCCCTGCAGTGGGGCAAGGATTTCATCATGGGCATTGTGAACGGTATCAGGAGCTGCATCAGTGCAGTAACGGATGCGGTGGAGAGTGTGGCAGAGAAAATACGGTCTGTCCTGCATTTCTCGGTGCCGGATGAGGGGCCTCTGACGGATTATGAGAGCTGGATGCCGGACTTTATGAAGGGGCTGGCAAAAGGCATTGAAAAGAGCAAATATCTGGTGAAGGATGCCATGAACGGCGTTGCTTCGGACATGGTGCTGAGTCCGCAGGCCGGGAAGATGGAGTACGCTTCAGCGGGCGGGACGGCATACACGGCGGAGAGTCTTGCTGGTATCACATCTGCAATCACAGCAGCCCTTTCCGGATTCAGTGGTCAGGGCGGTGATATTGTGATTCCGGTATATCTTGGCGGCACACTGCTGGACGAGGTGATTGTGGATGCCCAGCAGAGGGCGAACTTAAGGTCTGGCGGCAGGTAAGGAGGCGGCAGAAGATGGCTTTTATGACATACTTGAAATTTGACGGAACGTCCCTTCCCCTGCCGGATTCCTATGATGTGGGGCTGTCTGATGTGGAGGCGGATTCTTCCGGAGAAACGGAAGCAGGGACTACCCAGCGGGATGTCGTGAGGACGGGGATTGCCACCATCACGGTTTCCTTCTCCGTATCTTCCAGATGGCTGTCGTTTTTTTCCTCTTACTCCAAAAAGGCAAAGATTGCAGTGCAGTATTTTGACACGGAGACACTGGAACTGGCAGAGACGGAAATGTATATGACGGGTTTTAAGTCAAAGCTGGAGAAGGATACCAGCTATAAGGGATTATGGACGGTGTCCTTCACACTGAAAGAGTTTTAAGAAAAGAGGATGACTTTATCCCCAATTACGGGTATAATGAAAGCCGATTTTGAGTTTGGAAAAATGTGTGGCTCATTCCGGTTTTATATAAAAAAACAATAGAAGGTAAAAAAAATTGAAAAACCTGTTGACTCTCACGGAACGTCATAGATTAGAGTGGGTTTATCAAAAACAGGAGGATGGCAGACATGAGGACAGTAAAGGAAATATCGGAAATCACAGGTATCAGCGTACGCACGCTTCATTATTATGATGAGATCGGGCTTTTGAAACCGACAGAAAAAAGTGAGGCGGGATACCGGCTTTATGACGATAAAGCACTGGAAACATTACAGCAGATATTGTTTTTCCGTGAGTTTGATATTCCCTTGAAAGAAATCAAAAATGTTATGGACAATCCTGCTTTTGACAGAAACCAGATTCTGCGTATGCAGAGAGAAATGCTTGCGGCAAAAAAAGATCGGCTAGAGCGTCTGATTGCGAGCATTGATGACATTTTAAAAGGAGATAATAAAATGGATTTTTCAGTATTTAGTGAAGACGATATCAGTACCTTGTATGATGATATGGTCAAAAACATGAATGATGAACAGAGGGAGATATTCATCAGCCACTATGGGAGCATGGAGGATTTTGAGAGGAATTTCAAAAAGAGTGCCGCTTCGGAAAGTGCGCAGAGGAATTTCGCAAAGCTGGTGGAGTGGTATGGAAGTAAAGAGGCAGTAATGGAATCGACAAAAAGATCAAAAGGTTCTGAGATTTTTACATCATACCAGAAGAGACTGGGAGATATCCAGAAGAAACTTGCGGACAAAAGAGGCACGGATGTAAATTCTTTTGAAATCAGGGAGTTAGTCGGAGAATATGATTTTGTTTCAAAGCAGTTGTACCAGATGAAAGATGTCAGGCAGTTGATGATGGAACTGGCAGATGGGTACATGGAAAATAAAGGACTTCGAGAGGGGGTTGATTCTGTGTACGGTGAAGGGTCTGCGGTCTATATCGGAGAGGCGATAATGGCGTTTTACAAAAGGTAATGGAGTTTATAACAGTTTGAGATTTCATGAAGAGACACTTGCAGAAATGCAGGTGTCTTTTTTGCGCGGCAAAGGGAGGTGCGCCATGTATCCTGTATCGGATGCGTTCCTGCAGGCGGTGCAGGAAAATACACGGACTTATTACTGGACGGGCAGGATTACCACTGCTGCGGGCATTGTGCATGAGTTTGGCTATACGGATATCGTAAAGGGCAGCGGGTATATCTCCCGTCAGTGCTGCGGCAGCACGGAGATTGAGCTTGGGACGGTGTATTCCGCCGAGTTAGGAATTACCCTTTTCACGCAGATTGACCGTTATACGCTGGAAAATGCAAAAGTGGAGCTGTCCTACCACCTGCTTTTGCCGGATGGCACCTATGAGGAAGTGCCGATGGGAATCTTTGAGGTTTCTGAAGCGAACCGGACCGTGAGATGTCTGGAACTGAAAGCCTATGACTATATGCTCCGCTTTGAGAAGGACTTCAACGGTTTTGAAACCGTGGGGAAAGCCTACGACTTTATGGAGCTTTGCGGTAAAGCCTGTAGTGTAGAACTGGCGCAGGAGCGGGAGGAGATTGAGACAATGCCCAACGGCAGCGTGTATCTTTCCATCTATACGGATAACGATATCGAAACTTACCGGGATGTGCTTTACTATGTGGGGCAGGTGCTGGGCGGTTTTTTCTGCATCAATCGGGCGGGGCAGTTGGAGCTTCGGAAGTACGGCGGCAATCCGGTAATGGAGTTTGGGAATAAGCACAGGTTCTCCAGCAGCTTTTCGGATTTTATCACAAGGTATACAGCGGTCAGTTCCACCAATAAGAAGACAGAGATGGCGGAATATTATGCGCTGGAGGTGGATGACGGGCTGACCATGAACCTGGGCGTGAATCCGCTTTTGCAGTTCGGTGTGGATGAGACAAGAAGACAGCTCTGCACGAACATCCTGAATGACCTTTCTGTGATCAATTATGTGCCGTTTGATTCCGAGACAATTGGAAATCTGGCGCTGGATTTGGGAGATGTGCTGCGGTTCTCCGGCGGGCAGGCGGATGAAGGGCAGATTTCTGCCGTTACTTCCATGCAGATTTGGATTGGCGGAAGGCACACTTTAAAAGGTGTCGGTAAAAATCCAAGACTGGCGCAGGCAAAGTCGAAGAATGATAAGAATATCTCCGGGCTTTTAAACCAGATTGAAGCCGGGAAGATTGGGATTCATACGTTTACCAATGCGTCCGCTTTTACCGTGGCGGAAACGGATGTGAAGATCATTTCCATTGAGTTTGCCACCAGTGAGGATAACCATGCACAGTTCTTCGGGCAGGTGGTTGTGGATGTGTCTGCGGATGCGGTGGAGCGGACAGCTTATGCAAAGGGGAATGTGGCGGTCCCGGCTGCGGCTGTGTATGCGGCAGATGCTGGTAATTCAGATGCAGATGTCTCTGGAGAAGACGGTTCCGGTGAAAACGGAAGTCCGGCACAGATTGGAACCACGGAAGAACAAACGGTTTCCGTGGAACTTCCTGTCATATGGCAGGAGGACGGGCAGGCGGCGGCTCACTTTACGTTCGAGTTTAATGATTCAGTGGTGGAGATACACCAGCCGGAGGAGACGTGGCATTCGGGGAAGCATACCATCCTTTTGTATTACCCGATTGAAAATGTGGTGGCGGATTATACGAACACGTTCAATGTGTATATGCGGATGTCCGGCGGCACAGGGGCGGTGGATACCGGGTCCTGCGTTGCAAGCATCAGCGGCCAGAGCATGGGAGCAGGTGCGGCATGGGACGGCACAATCACCATTGAGGAATCCACCGGGCGTATTCCGGTCATGGGCGGTCTGGATGTGTGTGGGTTTGGCGCTGCGGTTGGTTTTGAGATTGATGAGACCGTGAAACGGCAGATGGAGGATACTGTTTCCGGCAGGATTGCGTTTGGCGGCTTTGCCATGCCGATTGAGACAGAATAACGGAGGTGCGAAATGAAGATAAGAGGAACTATGGTGCTGGAGCTTACCGATGAGAATACCGGGGAAGTGGAGCGGATGGAAGAAACGAACATGGTCACCAATGCGGTGAACCATATCCTGGGACTGAATCTGATGGGCATTTTTTATGCTGCAAGCGGGGAGTATGACAGCCATCTGATCTGGAACAGTTACCTTCTCCCAATATGCCCAAACATGATCGGCGGCATCCTGCTGTTTTCCAGTGCGCTGGAGGAGGACGCGGAAAACATTTATGTTGGCTCCGGCAACCTTCCGGTAGCTTATGCCAGCAACGATGTGAATGCCACGGCGGATACTGCGAGGGGCAGCTTAAACCTGACGGAGAGCAAGGCGCTGGATAACGGTTATAAATTTGTTTGGAAATTTACGCCGAGCCAGGGGAATGGGACGATCACGGCGGTAGCGCTGACTTCTGCCCTGGGAGGGGCTTGTGCCTATGGGAGCAGTGTGGATGACAGCAGTACGTTTCTGGAACTGAAAAAGACGGATATCGGGGATCTGGGCGATGAAACAAAGGCGGACCTGTTCCGGGCTGTGGAGATTGATTTTGAGAATAACCTGATGTATTCGTTTGGCTATGACACCTCATCCGTTATTATCAAGAAAATGAGACTCCCGGTGTTTACCATCGGTTTGAATGAAAGGCTTGATGATTCTACTTGCACGCTTCTGGAGGAGAAAGTGATCCCCTGCAGTACATTCAAGTTTTATGGAAGCTATACGCCGTATGGGGATTTCATTGACGGACGGGACGGGTACTGGTACGGCTTTTCCAACCAGCAGAACAGCTCCGGGAATGCCACCATGCTGTGGATTAAGATCAGCAAAGAGGATTATTCCTTTACGGAGGGTTCCTGGACCCTTTCCAATGCTCACCTTCCGGCGGTAGGGAGCTTCAAGAATGACAGTTACCCATGCAGGACCATCCGGGGAGTCATCCGGGGCAGGTACCTCTACCTCCCGGCTTATGAGAATACAGGGATATATAAGATCAACCTGGGAAATCAGGCGGATGTGACTCTGATTGAATTTGGCTTTACCTCCGCCATGAAACCGCTGGGCGGCTCCGGGAGCTGTGAGTGTTATCTTTTGCTGATTGGCGATCTGATCATAGGATGGGATTTCCAGGTTACAGCGGATGATGTGGTGGTGCAGACAGCAGGGACAGAGAGGCTTACGAACCAGGCCACGCCTTTGTTTCAGTACAAGGAATTCCTGACCGGATGGAACGGCAGCTATGGAAATGAATACCACATTTCTTACTTGCTGACGCCTTACCTTGCCACCATAAACAATCTTTCGTCTGCAGTGGTAAAAACAGCGGATAAGACCATGAAGATCACATACACACTGACAGAAGAATGACGGATACGGCAGGGAGCCAGCCCTGCCGTAAATACTGTGGGAAAGCGCCGGGAAATCCGGAAGGCGGTTACTTTTTCTCCGCAGATGCTTTGGAAGAAGAACTGTATGTCATGGCAGGTTCTGCGACTTTGGAAAATTCCTCATAAGCAGACTGCAGGCTTTTTTCCATTGCCCGGAGTTCCGCCGCTTTCCGGCCGAGTTCTGCCTGCAGCTCCTGCTGTTTTCTGATGGCAGCCTCTTCTTCGGTCAACGGACGGATGCGGATGGAGCCTTCCCCATATTCCACCACGATGGTGGAACCAATGGAGAAGCCGAGTTCCTCAAGCCACCTGCCCTCCATCTGGATTTTCGGGACAGTGGTGAATCCGCTCTGCGGGTAACGGGTAGTGTATGCGACTTTGATGTTTTTTGTTTTCATAGGCAATGCCTCCTTTGCTTTTTTGGTAGTGTTATTTATTACTCTGAAAGACCAAAATAGCAAGCGGATAAAAGGGCATAAAACTGACAATTATCTGCACAGATTTTTGGGTAATCTGTGCAGGAATATTCAACCGGAAACAGGCGACTGTCCAATGCGGACATCCGCTTTTTTCATACACAAATTTAAGAAACGGAGGATTTCGACATGAAGGAATTCTGGAACACGATTCAACTTATCTTTACGGCGGTCGGCGGGTGGCTCGGATACTTCCTGGGCGGCTGCGACGGGCTGTTGATTGCGCTGGTGGTATTTGCGGTGGTGGACTACATCACGGGTGTGATGTGCGCCGTTGCCGACAAGGAACTGTCCAGTGAGGTTGGCTTCAAGGGCATCTGCCGGAAGGTGCTGATTTTCATTCTGGTGGGGATTGCAAACATCCTGGATGTCCAGGTCATTGGAACCGGCAGCATTCTTCGGACGGCGGTTATCTTCTTCTACTTCTCCAACGAGGGCGTGTCCCTTCTGGAGAATGCGGGACATCTCGGTCTGCCGATTCCGGAGAAGTTAAAGCTCGTTCTGGAGCAGCTCCATGACCGGGCGGAAACAGAAAACGGCAATAAGGAGGACGAGTAATCATGAAACTGGTAGAATCGATCTTAACGAAAAATCCCTGCTACACTGCAGGGAGAAAAATCACGGTAAAGGGGCTGATGCTCCATTCCGTAGGCTGCCCGCAGCCGAGGGCATCTGTCTTTATCAATTCATGGAACAGTGCAAGCTATACGGCAGCTTGTGTACACGGCTTTATTGACGGCAACGATGGCATGGTGTATCAGACACTCCCGTGGAACCACAGGGGCTGGCACTGCGGCTCCGGCAGTAGGGGCAGCGGCAACAACACCCACATCGGGGTGGAGATGTGCGAACCTGCGTGTATCAAGTACACGTCCGGCGCAAACTTTACCTGCTTCGATACCGCAACGGCAAAGGCGGTGGCAAAGCGCACCTATAAAGCGGCGGTGGAGCTGTTTGCGTATCTGTGCAAGCAGTACAGCCTTGACCCGACTGCTGACGGCGTTATCCTGAGCCACAGCGAGGGCTGCAAGCGGGGGATCGCATCCAACCACGGCGATCCGGAGCATCTGTGGACACAGCTTGGCATGGGATACACAATGGACGGTTTCCGCAAGGCGGTCAAGGCGGCGATGGAGGACAGTTCCTCCGGAGCCACTTCTTCCGGGAATACGCAGGCCACAGAGTTTGCCAGTCTGACGGAGGAGCAGGTTATTGCAAAGGTGGGACCGCTGTTTACCGCGGACCAGAAGAAAAGCGGCATTCTTGCTTCCATCTCCCTGGCGCAGTTCATTCTGGAGAGCGGATATGGTAAATCGGAACTGGCACAGAATGCCAATAACTGCTTTGGCATGAAGAAATCCCTGTCTGGCAATACCTGGGGCGGCTCCACCTGGGACGGCACTTCGGTGTATACGAAGGAAACACAGGAGCAGAATGCGGACGGCTCCTACACGACCGTGACAGCAGATTTCCGCAAGTATACCTGTGTGGAGGGTTCCATTGCAGACCACAGTGCCTATCTGCTCGGTGCAAAGAACGGAAGCAAGCTGCGTTATGACGGCATTTCCGGCATGACCGATTATAAGGTGGTGGCACAGCTTATCAAGGATGGCGGGTATACGACTTCGCTGACCTATGTGGATAATCTCTGCTCCATCATTGAGAAGTGGAACCTGACACAGTATGACGCTGCTTCTGGTTCTGCGTCCACTGGAACGGGAAGCAATACAAGTTTCCCGGCGGTTCCGTTTCTGGTAAAGGTCATTATTTCTGATCTGAATTACCGCTCTGAACCTTCTATGGATGGGGCAGTAAAGGGGCAGACGGGCAAAGGAACCTTTACCATTACCAAGCTGTCCGGCAGTTGGGGTTATCTCAAATCCGGAGCAGGCTGGATTTATCTCGGCAATCCTACCTACTGCACGATTTGCAGTACGGTGACAGACAGCGGCACATCTGGCAACGGTATGACCAATGCGGATGTGCCGTTTTTGGTTAAGGTCAGCATTACTGATCTGAATATCCGAACCGGAGCGGGAACGAATTATGCCAAGACGGGGAAATATACCGGAGTTGGCGTGTTCACCATTACGGAGGTCAAATCCGGCACAGGCTCTACTCTCGGATGGGGTAAGTTAAAGAGCGGGGCATGCTGGATTTCGTTTGAACATGTGGTTAAAGTGTAATAGAATATTGTTTCCGGTTTTCAAGCCTGTGGGTATCTCTTTGGGGTGCCTGCAGGCTTTTTTCTTTTGTGTGCGGAAACCGCTGAAAATCAGAGTTTCTGTCCTTTCAGAAATAGAGATGTGAATTCTTAACGATTGGAGGAAACAATATGCGGGAAGCTTTAAGAAGGGATAATGCCGTGGCTGCCATCCCAGTCAGTGAAAAATATATGCTGACCATAAAAGAAGCATCAGAGTATTTCAATATCGGAGTAAAAAAGATGCGGCGTCTGGCAGAGGACAACCTTGGCCGGTTTGCGGTTTACAGCGGGAACCGCTATCTCATAATCCGCACAAAATTTGAGAAATTTATTGATGAATCTTCTGCGGTCTGATTTCTATTTATTTGCCGTTCGTAGTTGACTTTTCCGGGCTTTAGAGTGATATATGTCATAACCTCAATAGGTCGAGAAAACGGAAAAAGGAGGGCGTGACATGAAGGAAAACAGCTGCACAACAGACAGCAGGAAAGCCACAATTCCGATTAGCGAAAAGTATCTGCTGACCATAAGAGAAGCATCGGAATTTATGGAAAAATAGTTCCCTCACATTAAATGAGGGAACCGAGATTAAGTGAGATAAGGTTTTATAGCTTTTAATGCATAGCAGATAGCAGAAACATCATTATAGTATATCTTTCCTGTACAGTCTGTGATTTCTGACAGAGAGGACTCATTCCATTGGATATCATCATAAGAGGCTAATTCACATCCAATGTTCCAATTAGGAATGCAAAGGAAATGTCCATTGATCTGCCTGCCAAATATCAGATGAAAACTGTTATTTCCGTCATTAAGGAATGCCTCATAAGGTTCATGGTCCAGATTGACTGGCCGGATCGAAGCAATCCGCTGGGTAACAACAGAATCTTCAGGTTCTTCTTCGCAAAAAATAAAGTATGGATAAGAATAGGTTATTTTTTCCATAATGATCCGCCCTCCTATCCAAGCATCATACGTGCTGTGCCATCAGATGCATTCAGGATTGCTTCCATAGCGGGATCATCAAATACAGGATCTATACACCCGGCTTTTTTGAGTTTCCATTCAATATAGGAACGTCCTTCTTGCTTTTTCATCTCTAAGTACAATGAGTCTTTTCAACATATAGACCAAATCGTCATATGCATCTTTTGAACTTTTGATATTTGGAAGTTCATCACATAACCTAAACAGCATATCCTGGTCTTTGCCACGGCGGACAGCATTGTCCTTGCTCAACTCGGTATAACGCGCAGGCTTATTGAGGAATGGCTCATTTGATCCACCAAGCACTTTCTTTAGTGTAGTTTGCTCAAATGGAACAATGACTTTATGGCAGATTGTTCTGGCGTCAAAAGAACCAGGAAGCCCAGACTTTACCTGCAGGCAAAGTGGATTGAGACTTTCGTCAGTTGCTTTAGAAAGAAGAGCATTGAACAGAACGTACTTGTAAGTAAGGTGAGTTCCATCAATAACATAATCAATCAAAGAACTGTGTTTGCAGACCGGGGCTTCTGAAAGAGAAAAAGCCTCTGCTTTGGCGTATGCTTTCTGTAGTAGTTGACTCGCTTTACCATCAGAAATATCATTAGCGCAATGAAAAAAGATGGAATCATAGATGTGAAGTTTGGAACAGGTGGAGCGACGATTGCAGTTCCGATGAAGGATATTTCTCTATACCGTATTTGTGCGGCAGTAGATCCGAAAGCAATCGATAAGATGATAAGTGTTCATTCTTCTCCATCTCCGTTCTGCCCAGTTGGAAGAAATATCGGAGATGTACTTGATCGAACATATGAAACTCTAAAAGAAAACTTAATATCTAGTATGAAGTCTATAACAATGGAAAAATAGTGAACGACTATCATACAATACTTGAAAGTGATAGATAATAGTCTTTTCAAAAGAACTTGTACAATTCCAGTTTGACGATTTCATATTTGTTGATTATATAGTGTGAATTATCGTTGCTATTATCTTAATATAGAGCGTATATAGACATACCAAAACGAGGAGGTATTTCAATATGCTTTATGTGAGAATAGCAAACGAGGACGGAACTATTTCATTTCATCCGCTTAGAGAAAACAACATCTATGTTCACTGCGAGACTTGTGGCAGCATGGTCCCAGTCGATGATCCCATCAATTTCATAGCGGACATGGCCGACATGGGAATTATCATGGATGATGCTTTCAATCGGTGCGAAAAATGTTCAGAAGAACATTTTGCATGGGAAGAGGAATACTGCGAAAGCTTGACAAGTGAATTATAATAAGAAGAAAGAGATATTGACCATAGGCGCGTTGATATCTCTTTTTTCGTGAAAGAAAAGACTACTCTGCGATTCTTCATAAAATGAAGAGTAATCTAAACCAATGCCCGGATGGAGGGGGTGCATCTCCTGTATTTAGGGGGTGCATTAGGGGGTGCAACCGTTGGATTGTATCAAAATGGTGGTTACGATGAATGTAAAGTAGGCTGT
>JAETNQ010000006.1 GCA_021772075.1 Lachnospiraceae bacterium | reverse complement strand
GGAAACATATCTTCAGTCCCACCAAACAGAAAACACAGAAACATATCGACCTCTAATCGCCCAAACCCTTTGATTTAGCGGGCTTTCCGGGTGAGCAAGCAAACGGTTTCAACATGCCCGCAAAACGGAAACATATCCACGCACACGCCCTTCACTGCCCGATACCCCCGTTTCCCCATATATTCCAGATCCCTCGCCAGCGTTTCCGGGTTGCAGGAAACGTATACTACCTTTTTCGGGGCCAGCTCCACAAGCGAATTTAAAAACATTTCGTCGCTGCCGGTTCTGGGCGGATCCATAAACACCGTATCCACTTTTTCCCCCTGCTCCGCCAGCTGAACCATAAATTCCCCCGCATCCTTCTCGTAAAAATCGATATTCTCTATCTTATTCCTTCTGGCATTTGCCACGGCATCCTTTACCGCGTCGCCGTTCAACTCTACGCCGATCACCCTTCCGGCCTTTCCGGCCGCAATCATTCCGATCGTCCCGATTCCGCAATATGCATCCAGCACCGTTTCCTTTCCTGTAAGACCGGCATATTCTATCGCCTTGCTATACAGCTTTTCCGTCTGCACCGCATTTACCTGGTAAAACGATTTGGGGGATATCCTGAAAGTAATGCCGCACAAAACGTCCTCGATATAGCCCTTTCCATAAATCGCCTTCCCGCTGTCGCCCAGCACCATGCTCGTTTTCCGCTCGTTCACATTAATAACGATCGTCGTAATATCCGGGTGCTGCTTTAACAGCGCCCTCACAAAATTATTTTTTGATGGCAGGATCGGCGAAGACAGCACCAGCACCACCATGATCTGCCCCGTCTTCTGCCCTACTCTTACCATTACGTGGCGCAGCAGTCCGTATCCGCTGTCCTCATCATAAGTCTTTATTTTAAAAGACGGCAGCAGCGCCCTGACTGACGCGATAATAGCATCCGCCTTTTCATTTTCCAGTACGCATTCCTCTACGGGAATAATATAATGGGTTCCCTCCTTATATACGCCCGACAGCGGCTTTCCCTGCCGGTCATGGGTAAATGCCGCGTTTACTTTGTTTCTGTAATGCTCCGGCTGTTCCATGCCGATGATCCCTTCCAGACGAACATAGGGTTTCAAAATCCTTGCGGTTTCTTTCTCCTTCAAGACAAGCTGTTCTTCATAAGGCAGATGCAGCATCTGGCAGCCGCCGCACTCCCCGAAAGCCCTGCATCTCCTTTTTCCTTTCTGCACATCTTTTCCCATTCTTTCCGGGCGGAACTCCTCCCTATATTCCTTCCTGTTTCCGTTTATCCTCTTTCCCCTCTCACTTCCCATGCTTCTTTTTCCAGATCCGCTTTTTTCCTTCTTTATATATTCCCCTGCTGTTCTTCCCTTTTCCCCATATTTTTTCCCTGATGCGCCATCCCCTTTTTTCACGTATCGGTTCTTTTTCCCTGTTCTTCTTTCTATTGCCATTTTCTTTTCCCATATTCCTTTCTTCATAGCACATCCGTATCACCTTATATCACCCCGATAAAGCGGATCAGTTCTTTAATTTCCATCCGACCATTTCTCCATAAACCTTATGACTCTCCGGCGATATTCCTCCGGCTCTGCCAGATTACATGTGCCATGCGCGGCCCTGTCTACGATAAAAATCTCTTTTTCCGCCGTACACGCCTCATAATTCGTCCAGCTCATCCTTGCCGGCACAAAATCGTCCTTTCCTCCGTGAACAAACAATACCGGTATCCGGTTTCCGCGCAGACATTCCACCGTACTGCATTCCTGAAAATGGAACCCCGCCTTCCTATGGCATATGTGATCAGCCGCATAGAGAAACGGAAATTTCGGCAGATGACAGTCTTTTCCAAGCACATAAGCAAAAATATCCCAGGGAGAAGTATAACCGCAATCCGCGATGATTCCTTTTACCTGACCGGGAAGTTTCAGCCCTGCCGCCATAAGCACCGTCGCGCCGCCCATGGAAATTCCCGACAGAAAAATGCTGCATCTCTTTTCAAACCGCTTGGAAACATACTCCGTCCATTGCGCCAAATCATAACGTTCCTTTATGCCAAAGCAGATATGCTCCCCTTCGCTCTCTCCATGGGCCCGTTGATGGGGTACGAGAAGATGGTATCCCTGTTCGTGGTAAAATTTTACCAAGTTGGAAAAATCCCATACGATCCCTTTGTTCCTATAACCGTGCATCAAAATCAATACCCTGCGCGACTCCTTGGGAGCAGGCAGATAATAAGCAACCAGCTTCAGTCCGTCATGGCTCGTCATCACGATCCGCTCTTTTTCCTGGGACTGGAACCATAGTTTCCCTTCCTCCAGTTCTCCGGTAAAATCAGCAAAGCCCAGTCCGCCAGCCAGCTTTTTTCCGCCTTCCTCCTTTTTCCTTCCCCGCCCGGCGATCATGTCATTGAGCCGTTCAGCCAGTTTCCGGACTCCCTTCCTCTGAAATAACGAAGCGCTGTTGTCACGGCAGACCGCCAGCTTAAACAGTTCGTTAGAAATCCCATATACCGGCAATGCCAGCAGGATTGCCGCGATGCCAAGCAGCTTTATTTTCACTCTTCTTCCAAACTTCTGCGTGTTGCCAATATTTTTCTCTCTTTTCATCCTTTTCATTTTATTACGCCCCATAGGCTCCTCTGCCCTTCATACTGTTCATTCATCCAGTCAACCGCTTCCTCCAGCCCCCTCGCGCTGAACGCAAACTCCATCCTCTGTTTTTTCTTTTCCGGCGTCGCCCTATATCCAAAAGGCTCCGGCCAAATAATAGCCTCCAGCCGCACTTCCTCCCCTTCCTTTTTTCGGAGCATATACCTCATTCCATCCATGCTCCCCGTATATTCTTCTTTTTTTATGTAATTGAACATATGAAACTTATCTTTATCTATCATCTTTTCCTTGCTCTCTCACTTATGCCGCCATACAACCGGACTCCGCATGCATGATGCCTTTGCATTCCTAATTACCGGCACTTTCTGACCTTTATACGTTTATTTCCAGTAGCCGTAATAGGTGTCGAACAATTCATTATTATAGTCATCTGCCCCGTCTACATTGGAACTTTTGAATACGGGCGGCTGATGTCCGTTTTTCACCAGCTTGTCGATCACAGAAGCGATCAGCGCCTGTGCCAGCGCAATTCCAATCGCATCGCTGGTCGGCCCGGTCGGCGTATCAAGCCCTTCGATAAAAAAGGCGGCATCGCCTTTCCGGGCGCCGTTATCCAGCACAACGTCCGCAAGCTCATACAGCTTTTTACCGCTTGCATGACGGGAAGTGGTCTGCGAGGAATGCTGCATGGATGTCATGGCAATTACCTTTGCGCCAATTTTCCTGGCTTCCAGTGCCATTTCTACCGGCACGATGTTCCGGCCTGAATTGGAAATAATCATGATCGTATCCTTTTCATCCACCTTGTGCAGCTTCAGCATGGCCTCGGCATATCCGCCCAGGCGCTCCAGCCATGTACTCTTGTTCGGCATTTCATGCAGCATCAGTTCCGGTGGAAGAATGGCCTTTACATAGGCAAGTCCTCCTGCACGGATATAAAGCTCCTCCGCTACCATATGGGAATGCCCGGAACCAAAGACATAAAACCTTCCGCCGTTCAGACAGGTTTCACATACAAGTTCTGCCGCCTGTTCCAATGCCTCTTCCTGCGTATCGATCGTTTTCTGTAGAATTTCTGCAACATATTGCAGATATTGTTTTGCTATTGTCATATGAATTTTCCTTTCCTGGTTATTTTCCGGCGGCCTGGGCTATCAACCGCATTAGTTTTTCGCCCTGTCCTTTTTGGAAAGGGCTGCTCAACGCTTCATAGTATAAATGATCATATGCGGATTCATCTGCAAAATATCCCAAGTACCCATTCGCATATCCTATAAAATGCATCTGTTCTGTCTGTAACGGATTGGACAGCTCGGAAAACAGTTCTCCGGGCACACAGGCAAAAATATGCCGGTTTATTTTCACAAACATCACAGGGACATCGCAGGATGTCATCGTATAAGGGTTTTGTGCCAGCGACAGGTTTGCCTGCGCTCCTTCCTTAAGGGATTCCAGTACGCGCAGGTCAGAGCCGCTGATCCCGCCCTGCCTTGCCTCCTGCAAACGTTTTTCACAAGCATCCAGTTCTTTTTGCGCTTCTTCCACATTGCCCGGCCGCTTTAAGTCCATGCGGAACATTTCATGGGAAATTGCAAAATCGCGGATTTCTACCGGCCTGGCATTGCTCTCCATTTCCAGCAGCTTTTCTTCAAACATACGGCCATAGCGCAGCAGCTCGTCCGCATCGCTGCTTCTGCGGGAAAAGCGGGTGGAAATGTCCCCGCAGCTTCCGTTCAGGTACATGCACATATCATATCCGTGCTGCTTCATACAAGCTGCAACAGCTCCGGGCAGATCGGCGCTCACTTTTAAATTTTTACCATTCATGACGGTCGGATGGCAGGCATAATTCAGGAGTACCGCCTTTCTTCCGTCTTCCTGCCTGAAAAATGCTGCCGCAATGTCTTGGTTTCCTTTCAAATCCCTGCAATTACGGTTATCCCCCACATGCGCAAGGGTGCTTAAGGCAGAGGATACGGCAGTTTCCTTACAAGTTGCAATAGCTTTCTCCAAAGCCTCCAGACTTTTTCGGGCAATATACGCGGCAAAAGCCGGATCGGTTTCAACAAAAATATCAATGGCTGGCTTCAACAGGCCCTCCCTTGTTTCCAGCGCGCCGCCCGGGCCGGAATGGGTATGCGTTGCGGCAAACAGAAAGTTTTCCTGCTTTAAGCGCATCTTTTCCATACCGGCTTTCATCTGCCGGATGATGACATCATCGACCGCAACCAGATCGTAGGACAAAATACCATAAGTTTCGTTTCCTCTTTGATATAAAATGACTTTTACAAAGAGATCATCCAATACGCCTTCTGCCATCCGTTTTCCGGCATAACCCGATAAACGTACAGGAAGCGCAGGCGTTATGCATTGCTGCGCAAATCCTATCTTCATAAATATCTCCATTCCGCCGCCTTTGGCCGGCAGCACAAATAATAATACCTATCATAACACAAAGAATTCCGTTTTTCCACTCATCCGTTATTTACGTCCAAAAAAATACCCCTTTACAGAAAATAACCCGTAAATCACGTTATAAGATTTGTGCGTATAAGGGAAAGGGAAAATATATGGACAGCAGAAAGGGAACAGGTATATAAACGGCAAAAATGAAAAAACTTAATATCGATTATTTAAATCTATACCGCGGATCCGCGCTCGAGATATGCGGCGGCATTACCCTGCATATCCCCACCTTATCGGAAATTTGCGATTATGGCGAAATCAGATACTATCAAATGGTAACTACCCTATGTTCGACAGGCATCGACTTCTGCTGGCAGCTCGACGACATTGGAATTCCATTCGACGAAATATCCGATTATCAATTATTTTACCAGCTATTGCGCAAATACTATACCGCCGATGACTCCAAAATATTATTTGGCAGTCGGCTGGATCTTTCCAAAATGCAAGCCTGCGTCGATCCAAAAAATAATATTTTACTCGTTCAAAGGGAGGAGGGATGCGATGACGATATTGTGATCGACGAGAACATCTATTTCAAAATAGTCTCCTGTCTGCGCGCCATCCACAATTTAAAAAGGGACGACCGAATTGCCGGCACGAACAGTTGTCGGCGTGCTTTTATCGAAGATGCCAGGATGGAATATGAAGCAAGAAAGCTGGAGCCGGCAAAATCCACCTTGCTGCCGATGATTTCCACCATGGTAAACAGCGAAGGGTTCAAAAGAAATGACCAGACCGTGTGGGATATGAATATATTCGCGTTTATGGACAGCGTAAAGCGCATCGCTAAAATCAGGAACGCAGACCTTTTGCTGCGATCCGGCTATTCCGGCTTTGGTATAGATTTAAAGAAAATTAAAAAAGAAGAACTCAATTACATGGGAGAGCTGCATTGACCGACTCTCCTTCCATTTATAAGGAGGATCATACGTTATGAAATTTAACCCTAATGAAGTTGTTTTTGAAAAAATCAGATATATCGAGGAATTTGAGCCGGCAACCAAGCAGCTCTTAAGCAGACTGACCAATGTAAAGGAACCTACCCTGAACTTCTCATCCGAAGGCACTCCTGTCACCGACGCGCAGGGCGCTGAAATCGTAACCTTCTATAATGCCGCACAGGGTACTCTTTCTTACACGAATGCGATCCATTCTTTCGACCTGCTGGCAGAGCAGTTTTCTTCTGAAAAGAATATTGCAACCCCTGACAAGAAAATCACCGCTCCCGTCAGCGAAGTTCTGGAGGTTGTCGACAATAAAGCGATATTAAAATATGTGCCTGTCGGAGTCGCCGGGGCTGAGATCAAGTATGTCCAGCTGGTCAACGACGAAAACGAATTTGGCGAAACGCTGGAAGTATCCGCCACGGCCGGGGAAGGCAAATTCACGATCGATGCGGAAAACAAAACCCTGACGTTCCCTGCGGATACCACGGGCAGGGTCATCGTGGATTACGAAGCCGAAATGGCAGAAGCGATCAGCCTGGCAAAGACTACCGATTCCATGCCTCCCATCCGAACGCTGCATGTGCATTGCTATTTCAGAAACAAATGCGACAGTAATATCAAGTATATCGGCGTCATCACATTCCCCAGGGCGCAGATCGACATTTCCAGCGTGGATGTCAGCCTGACTCCCGACGGCGGCCATACCGTTACATACAAACTTCAGAAGCCTTACTGCGATGAAGCGGGCAAACTCTGCGAAGTATTCGTATACAAAGACTAAAGCAGGAGGAATGCAGGAAATGCCAAAAAAACCGAATGCTGTCTGCGCCATATGCGGCCAAAAATATTATGTCTGCAACGCCTGCAAACATACAAAAGATTTAAGCTCCTGGCGCATTATTGCGGATACGGCGGACTGCTACAAAATCTATATGATCGTGCATCATTATACCAACGGTTCCATAACCAAAGAAACAGCGCAAAAACAATTGGAACAATGTAGTTTGCCAAAAACATTCCAGCCGCATATCCAGGCAGTCATCGACGAAGTTACCCTCGCAGCAGATGTCCCAAAGGACGCCCCGAAAAATAATAAGGAAAAAGAATGAGCATATATTTAGACAATGCCGCAACTACGCCGCTCTCTGATCCGATGAAAAAGTATTTAATCTCCATCCTGGATCTTTGGGGCAATCCATCCTCTCTTTATGCAAAAGGCACGGAAGCAAAACAGCTCATATCCGGCGCGCGGCGTTCTGTCGCCAGGTTTCTCCATGCCGATCCGGACAATATTTATTTTACGCCATCCGGGTCGGCAAGTAATACCTGGGCCGTCCGGGGATATGACGCAGCCCATCGCTGCACTGCCCTTTACTCCCCCATTGCCCATAAATCCATTTTAAAATGTATGGAAGATTGCAAATATCCGCATCCATTAAAAACAGACCGCCATGGATTTATTGATTTTCATGATTTGAAACAGCGACTGGACGCATGCCATCCCGCTCCCTTCGTCGTTATCGACTATGCCAACAGCGAAATAGGAACCATACAGGATGTAAAAAAGATCATCGACCTGACGCATTCCTATCATGGAATTGTTTACTTGGATTGCACCGGCAGCATCCCTTCCATTCCCATCGACGTAAACCAGCTCGACGTGGATATGGCAGGGTTTTCCGCCCATAAACTGGGCGGGCTGAAAGGGTGCGGCATATTGTATAAAAAACCCTTCGTCGCACTCAAGCCGCTTATTTACGGCAGCCAGGAACAAGGACTGGTCGGCGGCACCGAGAACGTTCTTGGCATCGCTTCCGCAGGCAAAGCCACCGAAGAATACGATTACTCTGCCATCAGCTCCGATGGCAGAGATTACGTCTATGATTATATTGTGAAGCATATTCCCGGCAGTTGCTTAATCGGCGCTCCCGTCGGGTCCGGGAACAGGCTGCCCCATAACTTATATATGTGCTTCCACGGCGTGGAAGGGGAATCCTTAATGATCCTGCTGGATATGTATGGAATCCAAGTCTCCACCGGCTCGGCATGCAATGGCCGGAGTTTGGCCCCCTCTCCCGCCCTGTCTGCCATCGGAATAAACGAAAAGGATATTCACAGCTGCATACGCTTCAGTTTCAGCGGCAAGGAAACAAAAGAAGAACTGGATTACGTATGCGCGACGTTAAGACGCTGTATTGCCGACTTGAGAGGATTTCACCCACAGTAAGTGTTATATTACCGCTAAGAAGGAGGATATTATCGTATTGGACAATCAAAATTTTATACTTAAGACAGCCGGAAAACTGAAATCTTTACTCAAAGACCCGTTCGCATATGCCGCCAGGGAATTAAAAGAAGTCAACCATTTACTGAACCAAATCGGCAAGACCGCAGACCAGTTAAGCAAAGCCGATCTATCCAATCTTGAAACGGCCGCATTCCACAAGGCAGGCAAATATGGGCGAAAAGCATCCGACTATCTCTCCGATATTCAGAAAATGTACCACGCCGGCTACGAAAACGCAGAAGCTTTGGCCGAACTGAGTATGCTCGCCCAAGCCGCCGGCGGCCTGGGCGCCGATCTGGCCAATGATTATCTCATCGCGACGGATGCCGCCTATCAACTGAAGGGAAATACCGAGGCATTGAGCAAAGTATTGGACGGCCAAAACCATATGGCCAGCCGCAACGCCTTATCCATGAAGGATCTGGCGGAAGCAACCAAACTTGCCGCTTCGCAATCCGCAAATTCCGGTATTTCCATCGAACAATCCACCGCTGCCATGGGCGTTATGATCGCCGCCACAAAGCAGGGCGGCGACGTTGTCGCCAAAGCCTGGGAAGATATTCTCAGGAACATCCGGCAAATCGAAGGGGAACTGGAAAACAGCGGCATCCCCTATGCCGCTTCCCTTCAAAATCCAATGCAGATCCTGGAAGAATTGTCCAA
The DNA here is from genome assembly GCA_021772075.1 of Lachnospiraceae bacterium. Lineage (GTDB taxonomy): Bacteria > Bacillota > Clostridia > Lachnospirales > Lachnospiraceae > Kineothrix. The sequence goes on along the minus strand of JAETNQ010000006.1, from coordinate 88,544 downwards.
AGCATATATGGCATTGGATGAATCCGATTCCCGCAGAACGAATCTCATCCGCGCAATCGGCAATACCGAAAACGGGAACCAGTTGAAAGCCCTTCTTGAAAACTGGGATCTTTATGAAAAAATGCTGGAAGATTATGCAGAAGGCGGCGGCTCCGCCATGAAAAAAGCCATGAAGTCCGCCGATCATTGGGAAGGCTCCCTCAACAGACTTGGCAATACATTTGCCAGCGTGATTCACAATATTGCCGATTCCGATGCCGTTACCGCTGTTATCCATAGTTTCAACGGTCTGCTTTCTGTAATAGAAAAAATCACCTCCAAGCTTGGTTCCTTTGGAAGCATTGGTATCGGAACCGGACTATGGGCCGGTCTGAAGAACACTGGTAAATGCCGTATGAGTGTACGGATTTCAAAAATGTTTTTGTTTTGAATATGCCCTTCATGCCTAAGCTGCATGTCGTTTATGGAGACAGGCTATGTTTCCATAAACGATGTGCGCAAAGGCAGGAATGTGTGAGCCTTGTCACCTCACAGTGTTCTCCCCGCGGCATTCTTGCCCGCGGAAATAAATCGTAATTGGGGATTGCTGTTCCCCAGTGCTGGGAAGCTTTATTATAGTGAATATATAGTGCCGCATGGCTACAACGTGACTGGAAACGGTGAGCGTGACATGCACTCCGAAAGGATGCCAGCAATGGCAAGAAAATATGCGGCAGGTCATAGGCGGAAACGCTAAGTGACAAGTCTTGTGGAAAAGACAAAACCACCAATCAGCAGCGGAACCCCTAAGTCTGATCTATCAGATATGGAAGTGTTCACAGAGTATAAACGATTTTGAGTCGAAAGGCTTGTAAGAGGTACTCGAAACCAGGAAGGAAAACCTGCCCGTGACTGGGTACTAACCAAAAGAGTGAGACTGCTCTCCTGTTTTTTAACAGCAACCGATACAATGCGGGAAAAAACAGGATAATGCCGGGATTTCTCCTGGCCTTAGTGGAAGAAACGGAGAAAAACTTCCCCTGCTCCCATTGCATTTATTGTAAGACCGTCTTATTGTACTGCCTTTATGCTATCATTATTTTTAGAAAAGCGAAATTTTCATAAATGATATATTGCTAATTTCTTCCTATGGTTATAGAATAAAGTCAAAACCATATGGAGGGGAAAATATGTCCAGTAATATCGACCAAATGATCATTCAAAAAGTAGTCATTCATCAGGTTTTAAAGCGGGAAAACCAGCATAATATCACACCGCCTTTATATAATGATACATGCAGCGAATTAGATGCCGAAAGCCTCGATGCTTTGCAAAAACGTTTTACAAAATCACTGGGCAGCAATTCCCATTCCATGAAAATGGAAGTACGCAATACGGAAGCCGGAAGCGTTTTTCAATATATTACTGATTTTTGGCTTTCTAATGAAGATGATGGTAAATTTGTCCAATTATCCAAAGAATTAACCAAATTATTAGCCGAATCACAAACTAATGGAAGAATACCAGGCGGCGTAGTCGTAATCGTCAAAGGTATTGTAACCGAATTCCAAAAAGATTTTATAGCGATCATCAAAGCCGAAAAACATGACGGTTTCAACATTACGGAAGAAGAAGGCCGGAATCTGCTAAAATACTTTAATAATTTAGTTCTTTCACCGCAACAAAAATTACAAAAAATAGGTTACTTTGTAAACAATGCAGTAAAAGGAAGAGCCATAGAGAAAAAAGATGTGGATGCTTTTGTATTTGACAGCAATACATCCGAAACGTCCTTGTCCGCACATGCCGCTTATTTTTATGATAAATTTTTAGGATTGGGTTTCCGGACAGACGCGGAATTCATTACCAATAAATTTTATATGGGCACAAGGGATTTTATCAATACATGCCCTTCTTTATCTTCGGAAAGCAAGATCAACCTCCAATCCGATCTGCGAAATTATCTGGAAGCCGGGAATACCACCGTCATAAATCCGAACGACTTCATCCGCAGGACAGTGACGGACGGAAAAATAATCGATGAGTATTTAAAATTCATAGATGCTCAGAACGTTCCATTGCAAGACACAAAAAAATATTTAAACTTGGTAAATAAATCCATGAAAGACCGCCGCATGTCTTTCGAAAACCACATAAAGTTGTCAGGGCCTTCCGAAGCTTTCAAAGAAAATATAAAAGTCGAAGAACGCGGAGAAGAAACTATTATAACCATTAAGGGGAAATATATCAATGAAAAATGACAGCCAGGAAGCTTTCTTAAAAAAATACCGGGAAGAAAAACCCATGTTCCAAGCTTGGGGGGATTATGTCCAAAAATACATATATGGACAATTGGAATCGATGTATGGCGAGACTTCAAAAATAATCAAAATCAAATGTGATCCGAGGGTAAAAGATGAAGATTCCATTATCGCAAAAGCTTTCTTTCGGAAAAACTATGATAACGCCTATGAAGAAATAACGGATAAAGTCGGCATACGTTTTGTCGTTATGGTAACGAAACAAATAAAGATCATTGAACGTATTGTGGAAGAATCGGATCTATGGGATTACTCCAAGGATCAGGACTATGAGGAAGCCATCAAAAAGCATCCCGATCTGTTTTCCTACCAGTCCGTGCATTATATCGTAAGAAATCGACATAATATCAATGAAAATAAAATAATTATTAAAGAGGGGACTCCTTGTGAAATTCAAATCAGAACCCTGGAGCAGCATGCCTATGCGGAACTTTCCCATGACTATGTTTATAAGCAGGAGGAAAAAACAAACTCCTCTACAAGAAGATATATGGCCAGAAGCATGGCTCTCAATGAAACTACCGACGAATTATTCAGCAAGGTATATGATATGGTGGAAAACGAAAAAGAAAAATATGATAAATTAGCCGATTTCTTACGTTCCAAAACAGACTTTGCAAATTATAACAAAAAAATTGACCAAAGCATTTATGAATGCGTAAAACCCATGTTGGAAAAATATAACATCAGCGAAGAAACGGTTAATGCCTTCTTAAACGACTACTATATAAACCAGATCAGGAAAAGGCAGGGCAGCATTATTTACCAGCAGCCCATGGTTATTATGCTTTATATATTGGCTAAAGACCATGCAGCAGAGTTGCAAGAAAACTGGTGCTTTACGCAGGATATGCTCGGCATGGTGTTCTCGGATCTTGGGATTAATTCGGAGGATGATTATTAATTTATTCCCGCGTCCAAAGTGTTATAGATTAGGAAGAAAAAGGAATAGATGATTGGCATAATATTTATGGTAAAAATGAAGATGGTTTTTTAGATATTCCTTATTTAAAAACGAAAATGAAAGGACGTGATAATTAAAAGTCTGAATTGCAATGATTACAATGGAAGTTCTTTGAATTTCTACCCATACTAAATATTCCAAACAACGCTGTATGAACTGCTTTTGAGGTGTTAGTTATCTTCTTAACATTAGTTGCATGACAATATGGACATTTTATTTCAGGTTCAGTGGGATCTTTTATTGTCCCGATGATATTATAATTGCGTTCAGACAATTTAAGATTTTTTATTTCTTTTATATTTTCTTGTTTAATAAGACGATAATTACAATTTCCGCAATAATATACATTTTCAAATTCTGTATAAGTTCTTCCACAGTTAGGACATTGATAAATTTGCATTATTCCCTCCACTCAAAACATAACTCCACATTACGTTAAAGCATATCTCCACAATATGCTGACGCAGACTTCCACAATCTGCAAACGTATAATATATATTATACGTCTTTATAGTATGATATTCAAGACAATAACAGATGATTTAGGGAAAACAAAGTTATCAATCAATAATAGTGTCAAAGATTTATTTAATGCAAATTTATTTAAGAAACAAAGTATTTTAAGTGATAATGATCTAGATTGTTTAAAAGCATATAATAAAGAAATAGAAAATGGTATTTCACCAATGACAGCCTATTATCGTACAATGCAAACTGCATCTGATTCCGCTGTAAATATGGCACAGGCTGCTGGTAATGCAACTGTCAACTTGGAACAAATACCAAAAACATCTAAAGCTGCTGAATTAGGACTTAAAGCCCTTTCCCTTGCAGGTAATATGTTGATTGCATGGGGTGTTTCAGAGGCAATTACCCTTATTCATTATTGTGCAACCGCATCCGACAAGCTCAAAGAATCTGCTAATGATTTAGGCAGTCAGTTCTCTTCTACTAAATCTGACATTGAAGGTTACAAAACAAAAATCAATGATTTGTACAAAACGATCAATGATAGTTCTTCTTCATATGAGGATACCTACAATGCTCGTCAGGAATTATTAACACTCCAGGATGAGATGATTGAAAAGTTTGATGGTGAAGCTGAGGCTATTCAATTAGTTACAGCAGCTATTAATGGACAGACTGAAGCGTTAGATTCTCTCACCAAGCAGAAATGGCAAGAAACTGTAAATGAATTCATCAATGGTTCTGACAAGAAATGGAATGAACGTGTTGGAGATTCATGGGCAAATTTATGGAGTGGTTCTTCTAACAACTTTGACCGAATGATCAAAGAAATGGAAAATACGGAAGTAAATTTTCGTGTTATTCCGAGATATGATGATAAAGGAACTTATGAAGAATTTTCTAAAAAGCTAAAAAAAAACTTTGGTGCTTCCATAACTCATACAGAACGTGATGACGTATTTACTCTTTCTGGTAATTTGGATGAAATTTATGACCAGTTACTTAATGTTCAATCACTTGCAACGAATATGGGAATAGATGATTCATTCTTGCCAGATTTGTCTCGTCAAGCGGATAAAACCAAAAAGACTCTTGAAAGCTATCAGGAAATTTATAATCAACATATTTTATATGACAAGATTCTTGATAGTGATGTTTATGAGCAATCATTTAAGGAAATCAATGATGCTTATAAGAAATATCAGGATGCATTTGCCTCTGGTGATGATAAAGCAATCGAAAAAACAAAACAGTCATTTGCTGAAATAGTACAAGGGGCTACTGATGGAATTAGCGACAAAAATGTTATCGATTATTTTAACAGCATGTATCCTGATTTGCAGGAAGTTGTCGGCGGTTGGGAATTTGAAGTTAAACTTAAGGCTGCTGTTGATGATAATGCAAATGATTTTGAAAATGAAGTAAAAGAAGCTCTTGGAAAGTTTGAAAATTCTAATTCAGTTCTTAACTTCCATTCAAATACTGCAACCCAAGAACAGATTGATGCTTATGCAGAATTAAATTCTATTGCTGATGAATATAATTTAACTCTTGAACAGCTAATTACAAAATTAGAACAACTTGGGTTTATTCGTTCCAATGTTAAAAATGATTTAATAAACAAACTTTCAAGCGGTACTCAAAATATTGTTATTGATGACTGGGTTCAAAAATTAACTGATGAAGAAGCCTATATTGCTAATAGTGATGCATTTGACAAATCATTAGAACGTCAAAAAGAAGGATTAGATGGCGCTGCTCTGTCTGCTGAAAATTATAGTGCTGCTCTTGAAGAAGCTAAGGCACAGCAGGATAATATGGAATCGGATGAAACACCAGTTTCATTATCCATTACCGGCACCATAGACCAGCTCAACACCAAGCTCAAACCCACCTTTGACTCACTCAAATCCGCATACCAGGACATCTTTACAGATGACGGATTCACACTTGAAAACGTAGACCTGTCCATGCTAGATTCCATCAAATCCAGGCTGGATGAACTGAATGAAAATAAAGAATTAGGAATCAGCATAGATTATTCTTCCTTTGAGAACCTTGTAAAAGTCCTTACTGACACATCCTCCGAATCAGATGATGTACAGAAAGCATTTGATTCCTTTGCAACTTCCGTCCTTAGCAGCACAGATGTTATGGATTCCATGGATGAAAGCACCGTACAGCTTGTCGCGTCCATGCTGGAGTCCATGGGCGTTGCCAATGCAAGCGAGGCGGCATATGAAACATTAAACGCGAAAATGGAAGGGCTTGCATTGCAGGAACAGTTGCTTGCGGAAACAGGGAAGGAACTCGCTGATGTGACGGCAGATGACGCAGTTGAATTCCTGAGCCATGCCGGCGCGTCAGCGGTTGCCAAAGCTTACCTCTTCCAATTAGTTGCCGCAGAGCAGATATTCAATGCACAGGGGCTTGACGCAAGCGGGAAGATAGAAAAGCTGAAAGAGCTGGCAACGGCATACGGCCAGGCCGCAATAGCCGCAAAAATAGCGCATATGGAAGACCAGAACGCAAAATCGCACACATCATTTACAGACAGCGACTACCAGATGCTTGTAGACGAAGTAAACAGCGCGGTAAATCATGTGCAGATTGATTTCGCTGGTATAGGAGGCGGCAAGAAATCAGCATCCAAGTCAGGCAAGGAAGCCGCAGACGCTTATCTCGAAGCATTTGAAAAAGAGTTAAAAGACTTGGACGGCCTCAAAGACCATGGAAGAATAAGCGAAAAGCAATACCTGGATGCATTGAGGCGGCTCTATCTGAAATATTTCCGCGACAAAGAGAAATACCTGAAGGAATACGAGAAATACGAGAACCAGTACCTGGACGGCATGAAATCCCTCTATGAATCCGCCTTCAGCTACATCACGAAGCAGATCGACAAGCGCATAGACGCGATCTATGCGGAAAAAGATGCCGCCGTATCCGGACTGGAGGCAGAACGCGATGCGAGCCTGGAAGCGATAGAGGCAGAGAAAGAACAGCATGAAAACGAGATCGGGGGCATCGAAAAGCAGATAGACGCCAAGGAAAAGGAAATCAAGGCGATGCAGGATGCCAACGCGGAACGCAGACGGGCCATCGATCTTCAGAAAGCGGAATATGAACTCCAGCGCATGCAGAACCAGAAAACCTCCCTTGTCTATAAGGACGGCCAGATGTCCTATGAAGCCGATACTTCCGGCATCCGCAATGCGAAGCAGGAGGTCGATGACGCGAAGCTGGAAATCGACATCTCTAAAATCGAGGAGGAAATCAGCCTTCTGGAAGACGAGAAGGATCTGATCCAGGAGCGGATCGACCTGCTGGACAAGGAAGCAGACCGGATCAGCCAATATTATGACAAACTGATTGCAGATACAGAAAAGCATTACGATGCCATGGCAAAAGGGCTGGAGGATTACAGGGCGCAGTTCGGGGAACTGACGGAGCTGCTGGAGACGGCGCAGATGGAAGCGACACTTTCCGAACTGGGCATCAGTATGGACGCTCTGTTAAGCGGCTCCCAGGAAGAATTCGAGAAACTGAAGACCGCATATACCGGCATCCTTGCAGACATGGGCCGCGGAAATGACGGCGTCCTTGAACAGTTATCAAGACTTTCCGGGATAAGCGCAGAATCCATAAGCTACCTTGATGCAACAAGGGGCGCATTTGAAGGGCTTGGGGGCGTGACCCTGGAAGGGCTGGAAGAAAGCGTAGACGGCATAGGCGAATCCGCAAGCACCCTTTCCACAAGCGCGGGCGAAGCATCTGCCGCCGTAGGAAACATACAGGAAAGCGTCAGCGGTGCATCCCAAAGCATAGCGCCGCTGAATACGGAGCTCGGGAACCTGAAAACCCTGATTGGCGAACTGATTGAATTACTGAACAGCATCCAGTTCCCGGAAATCGGCGGGGAAGGCTATGTCCAGAAATTAAGGGACACCGCGCAGGCATTCGGTGAAATCGCATCGAAATGCGCGGCATTCCAAAACATAGACTTCTCTTCCATCATCGGCTCTGCATCCGTATCCGGTACGGACGGCGCCGCAATGCCTGGCGGGGAGGGTGCGGAAGGACAGACAGGCACAGGGTTTATGGGGCTTGCATCCGCCATATCCGAAGCAGCCACAGCCATTGACGAGCAGATGGACAGGCTGAAGAAGGCGCTGGACACCGGGAACGACGCTTTTACGGAACAGATCCGCATCATCCATGAGGAATATATCCCCGCATGGGAAGAACTGCAGACACGGCTCGCCGAGATCATTGGCGTAGGAGGCGGCAATGGCGATAATAAGGAAGGCGAAGGAAAGCAAAAATCGGGAAACAAAGGCAGAAGTTCTGAATCCGGCAGGAATGACGGCAGCATTATAGATATTATGCAGACGGGCGGCGAGGAAGTGGCGAAAAAGCTGGAAGACCCATGGCTTAAGGCGTTCCATGACTTCGCGACAGACGGCGACAACTCCGTCCAGTCCATATGCGACAAGATCATTGAGCTTGTCACAGAAATGGCGAGGATCATACAGGAACAGTGCGAAGCTGCCGCGAACTCCCTGCGTTCCCTTGCAGAAACGGCGGCATCCTCCCTTTCATCCGCCGGCGGTTCCGGTTCCGTATCAGGGAACACGGTATCAGGAAATGCCATACCTGTTTTCCCTAAGGCAGAAGGAACAGTCGGCAATGCATTTGCAAAAGGCACTGGCAAATATAAAGGGCTGCCACATAATGAGAAAAATGCCCTGCGCTCTGAATACGGCCAGCCGGAGCTTACCGTATACCCGGACGGAAAGGCAGAACTTACCACGGAGCCTGTCATAAGTAATCTTCCGAAAGGAACCGTGATCTTCAATGAGGAACAGACCAGACGCATCATGGAAAACAAGGGCGAGATGATTGGCCATGCATACGATGGCGAGACAATAACGCTTCTTGACGGGCGCAAGATAAGGCCGCTGAACCCAAGCGACGAACCGTACTGGATGCAGAAGAAGTTGGAATCATATTTCGCAGAAAACAGGGATGCATTCCTCAGACCTGGCAATGCCATGTCCAAGGCGGCAGAATCCATGGACCGGGCTGCAGAAACAATTCATAATAACCATGTCATGAAGCAGAGTATTCATGTTGATGTCGGCGGTGTCCATGTACATGGAGTACAAAACCCGGAAGAATTTTCGGATGTGGTGAATTTGCGCATACACAATAAGATTTTACAGGAAATAAATAAGTGGTAAGTTATGTTAGATTTTTTCTATTTACAAACCATTCAAATAGAAAAGGAATATTGATATGAATGATATTTTCAACAAACATATACGTGCATTAGATTTGTTAGTGAAAGAATTCGTTGACTTAATCAAAACGCATGAACACAAATATGACAGAACGTTTGCATCTGTTATAAAAAACATAAACAAAAACTCCACCTACACCATCATAGATGACGGAGGCGTAGAACGGAAAGTAAAATGCTCCATTCCCAATGCTGCTTTAAAAGTCGGACAGTATGTGTGGGTAAAGGTTCCCCGTAACAGATTAGAAGATATGCATATATGCGGGGTTAAGTAAAATGCATTCCAAAATAAAACGGAAGGAGGATAACAAGTGGCTAAACCCATAGTAAATAAGATTATTCCATTTGACGCTGAAACGGATAAAGAAATAGGCTTTACATGGAACGGCAATCAATCATATGCAAACCGGCTGATGATATATAACGCCGATACTTTGGAGACCATATATGATAAAAAAATAACTACATTTGCCCATTCCCATACCATTCCTGCAAGGACGCTTAAGAACGGCAAAAAATGGATCGCCCAATTTCAGACATTCGATGTGGATGATGCAGAAAGCGGATTATCCGATAAATTATATTTCCAAACCTTTAAGACTCCCCTCTTTTATTTTTATGGCTTGGAAGACGGACAGACCATCCGTTCCGCATCTTATGAAGCGCAGATATACTATTTACAGGAAGATTACGAGGATATCCAGTCCTTCCGTTTCTTTCTTTATGACGGGACGAAGACATTGCTCAAAGAAAGCGATACCCTATACGACAGCGACCAGATCAAATATATTTATAAGGGATTGGATAACCATACCGTTTATTACTTAAAATGCCACGGCATTACCGTAAACGGCATGGAAATTGACACTGGATATACCGGGATCTATACCGATTACAAAATGCCGTCCACTTACGGCATTATCTATGCCGAAAACGACCCGCTGCACGGATATATCAAATACCATACGAATATAAAGGTAATCCAATATAATGGAAATAAAACGTTTCCTTTTGAAAACGGCATGATTGACCTTAGAAATGACGGGGAAGGAATCTATTATGATGAAGGGTTTGTTATCGAGGATAATTTCACCTTAAAACTACGCGGGATGTATTTGAACCAGACAGCCAAGATCCTCGAACTCAGAAATACAAAATACTCATTGACCGTAGAATCCTTTTTATATGATGATAATACGACCCGCTTTAAACTGACCGTTCCCAACGGGTTAGGGAATTATATTCTTTATTCGGATGCAGTTTCTTTTCAGGCTACAGAGATGACCTGCGTATGGATCAGGCGCATCCATGACATTTACCAATTAGAAATTTTAGTGGATCCTGATTTTACAGATGAAAATAACATATGGTATGGGCAGCAGATGCCGGGGAATCAACTAGAGATATATGATTCATGGGTTGATGCTCCAAACCCTTTTACCTATGTTGCAAGTAAAGACGGGATAAATGTACATTGTTCAGATACTGAACCCGACGAACCTGAAACAGACGATCTATGGATCTAAGGAGGTGATGACATGTTTTTTCTCAACAATATCCTTGGCGCTTCCCAGGATACCATCCCATTGACCCCGACACACCTGAACAACCTCACTTATATAAAACTAAGCAACGGACTCTACGACTGTCTGTACATTACCAGAGAAACTGCCTCAGAGCCGTCCATGGATTGTCCCAGAGAGTGGGATTTTGATACCATTTTCCACGCCGATTTTAACAATTCGACAAATGCCGGAAATGTAGACTGGAACTTGAAATCCGTATCCCATTTAATCATCAAACGGAGGGACACGTCAAAATTCCAATGGATCACCATCGCCGTAAAAGAAATCCATACGCTTGAAGATTTTTCAGACGGAATCAAAGGAAACGATTATACCAATGCTTCCCATACGGAATACGAATATGCCATAGTCCCCGTCTTGCACGGCACGGAAGGCCTTTACAATACTGTTTTCGTTGATTCCGAATTCCATGATATCTTTCTTGTTGAAAAAAATTTCATCTTTGGAACGCCAGCTACCGATGGCTTCTGTGACACGACAAGAAGGATACCTTCTTCCATTAATGAGACTATCCACAACAGATATCCGACATATATTAGAAATACAGTTTCTAATTATGATAAAGGCAGCTGCAGGGGTAAATTTATAGAACTGGATGAAGAAAACTGCGGTTTGGTCATGGAGGACGCTTTACGGATACCTTACCAAAAGAAAATCATGGATTTCCTAGCTGACGGGATGCCGAAAATATTGAAACATTTTGACGGCAGGATATGGCTTATGGTAGTTACTGGCGACCCGGCCGATACGGCTAATGAAACATATGCCAACCGGGATATCTCTTTTGAATGGACAGAAATCGGAAACTATGAATCCGAACGCGACTTATATTACACAAGCCTGTCCGATATTGAAGAGGAATGGTGGAACGAATGATTACAGCAAAAGACCTTAAATTAATATTGCAAAAACCTCTGCATCTTTCGTTAAAAATTGAAATTATGAAAGATGACGGAAAAACAATACTCGACACATTGAAAGGAACTATTATTGGAGGAACTGCTTCCATTGATAGTTCCTCTTCTATCAGGAGAACTTTTTCTGCTGCATTAATTCCGACTTTATATGACAGAAATAACACAAAAATCATAGAAGACGGCGCCGTCTGGTTAAACAAGGAACTACGCATTTATGTCGGTATCATGGATATGAGGACAAAAGAATACTTCTATTATCCGCAAGGCCACTATGTCTATACAAGCACATCCGGTAATTTTGACAGCACGACCAACCAATTGACAATTTCATGCAGCGATTATATGTCCAAATTAGACGGGACAAAAAACGGACAAATCGGCGCATTGACAACCAAAATTCCAGCATATGAAGAAAATACGGAAACCGGCGAAATCATCAAGCATAATATTATACGCGAAGCGATCATAACTGTTCTTAAACAGCTGGGCGGCATAGACAATTATATGGTTGACGATGTGGGCGAGTATAAAGCATTGCCCCAGAACAATGACCGCTGGCAGGATTACAGGAACCAGAACCCCCTATGGAATACCATCCCTTACGACCTTGAATTCTCCAGCGGATGCACCGTCTTGTCCATATTGGAAAAACTCCGCGATCTATATCCCAATTATGAAATATTTTTCGACGAATACAATGTATTTACTTGCCGCATGGTTCCAAGCTGTTATAAAGATGATATTATTTTCAGCAACGAATTCCTTCAAAGGATCTATATCTCAGAAAACATTAATATAGACATGGCAACAGTCAGAAACATCTGCGAAGTATGGGGAAAGATCATCGAAGTGGATTTTTATACCGAGCAATGCAGCTATCAGAATAATACATACCACTGTTCCATCAACGGATACGATGAAGCATACTATAACGGCGATACGATTGCCGTTAAAATACCATCTGCAAATGCAGCCAATCCAAAGTTAAATATCAACAATTTAGGAACCATCCGTATCCTGGACGAAAATACAAATGAGCCTATTATGCGCAATGTCCTGGAAAAAGATGCTGTTTTTGCCTTTAAAATAAAAAGCCAAAGGATCGATGGCCAGACGGTATTTAACGCTTATCTCCTCGGCCATTGGCAAGCACATGGGATGAACGTCCTGACCGATGGCACTGTTGGATCTGATTATGCTTTCCATGATGGAACAATGTGTAAGAAATATTCAAAAGAATACTTTCAAAAAAAGTACAGCTGCGAGTCCGTGGAACTGGAAATCGTTCCCGGCTCTCCGTTTACGGTACAAAAACTTGGCGAAATACCGGATGTAAAAACAGGCGGCGAATACGACCAGATTACTTCCGATTCCCTCGCGCTCTCCCGTGCCAAATGGGAAAACTGGAAGAATTCCAGGCTCACGGACAGCATTACCCTTACCACGAATCTCGTTCCCTTTTATGATGTCAATCTCAAAATATTGTACCAAAATTCTAATTCAGACATTCCAGAACAATATATTATTAAATCTGTGTCCCATGATTTCAGTTCCGGCACTTCCACTCTGTCGTTAATGAAATTTTACCCATTATATGATGATGTAGTGAAGGAAATGGGAAGCCATCGGGTATTGTCAAATTATAAACATGGCGTTTTGGGCAAATATTCACATGACGAATTAACTGAAATGATAGGAGGTGGATACTATTAACTTAACTACAAACTTAAAATTGGGGAAGCCAAATATCGATGAAAAATACGATGTCCAAGTCCAGAACATGAATATGGATTTGATCGACAGCAGCATAAAAAAATTGCAGGATGCCGACCATAATTTTGCCACAAGCGAAAATTTGCAGGAACATACAGGCAATAGGAATAATCCCCACGGAGTCACCAAACAGCAAATAGGATTGGACAAAGTCGTAAACCGGCAGCAAATCTACGGAATTCCAGGAGTTGTTACTGCTGGCGGCATACCTGTTTTTGACGGCAGCGGATATACCGTCAGGGACAGCGGATTCACGATCGGAAAATCAGTCCCGCCCAATGCTGTATTTACCGACACGACCTATGGAATCGCTGACGAAAATGTGCCCGGAATCATCAAATCCAGCGATTCCATCCAAGTTTCTTCCGATGGAACTGCTTCTGTCGTCGATGAATCCCATTCCCATGATACACAGTATTATACGAAATCTGATTCCCTAAAACTAAATAACGAATTTTTAACAGAATCAAAAAATTATACTGATTTGAAAATTGCGGAACATACCGCAGACAGTATTATACAAAGGCAAATTGTTGACCGGCTTCCGACATCTAATATAAATACGAATATTATTTATTTGGTACCCAAAGCTAATGCTTCTTCCGGCAGCAACGACAATTATAATGAATACATAAATCTAAACGGGGAAACAACCGGTTGGGAATTTATCGGAAATACATATATTGACTTGGCTGATTATTATAATAAATCAGAAACCAACCGTATATTCCTTCTTAATTCCAATATTTCCCAGAACAATGAAAACGAAATAAATAAAGTCCCCAGCAGCGCATTATTACATTATGTGTTACAGGAAAAAGACTCGCAAATACAAAATTTGCAGAATGAAATTAATGAGATAAACAGCAATTTACCCAAATACGCAATAGTGGAGGGTGTTACACCAGACGCGATAAGTAGAAATATCAGTTACAATGTTCCGACCGGTTGGAATCTACATCGTACAATAGTTTTAAAGGTGCAATGCCAGAATCTTTCAAATAATAGCTGGTATGAAAATATATTAGAACCCGTTTATGCTGGCCGGATAGGATTTACTGAAGCAGATTCTATGGATGGATACTTAAATGCACCGTTTCGGGTGTATCTGATGCAGTTTCCGATTTGGCTATAAATTGCTGTTTAGTGAATTTTATATACTAAAATAATTATCAAAAATAGAAAGGATGTGTTTTTCCTGAATACTTCTAAAATATATGAACCAGAATTAATCATCAATCCAAACACCAGAAAAATAGATATACCAGAAGAATTATATCATATTGGTGTCGTCACGGATGATAATGCGGAAATGGTAAAAATTCGAATTCCCCGCTATTTTGACGGATGCGACCTGTCTACAAGAAAATGCACCATATCTTATAATAATGCATTAAAAGAACGCGGTGTATACACGGTAACCGAAATCAGGATCGAAGACGATTCTCTGTTATTAAATTGGTATATCTCCAAGTTTGTAACAAGAAAATCCGGAAAGATACATTTTGTAGTTGAATTCAAAAAAGACATAGACGAGAGAGGAATGTCCTACTCTTGGTCAACTTTGCCAGCCGAATTAAATGTTATGGCAGGTCTTGATGACGATATCGCGATAAACGAAAGCGATCTTTCCTTATACCGCTCTCTCCTGTCCCAGATACAGGCGACAGACCGAAGGGTGGCCGCCCTGATGCAGCAGATCGGGAATATTACCCAGACTTCCGTCAATTTAGATTTATTAAATTTTAAAATTGATGATCTACAGTCAAATATGAATTTTATCAAGGAATCCGTGGCATATATAGACGGCGGCCAAACCGCAACCGAGGAGGTGCTATAAAATGAATGCATTGAAATGGATGAAAGACTATCTTGGGAATCCATTCTACCCGTACACACATACCGATGCTGTATTGGTAGGAAACGACAAAGAAAACCAACGGAATTTAACAGATGAGTTGAATCAAATAAACCATAAGATTATAGATGAGAACCATTTATCAGATACTCATGCACATCAAAATCTTTTTGATGCAAAACTCAACATTGAAGAAGCAAATATCCTGATTAAAGATCTAAGCAATGATCCTTCCACCGGAATTATAACAGTCACCAGAAGAGATAATACAACCTTTGCCATCAATATACCAAAAACTTTAATATTCCAGTCCGCCCTTTTCGATGAAGAAGCAAATGCAATCGTCATAACATGGAGCGACAACAGCCAATCCAGAATACCGGTTGAAGGATTAGTTGATATTTATACCGGGTCTGCTGGTGATGTCATCCAAATATCAGTCGGCGAAGATAACACCATTTCCGCGATTGTCAAAGAAGGGAGCATCGGCCAAAATTTATTGTCTTCTGATATCCAGGCAAACCTCCAGTCTGTAGCTGGACACCTTTCCAACGCTCAAATCCATATACCTGATGGGGGAGATGTCGGACAAGTAGTTGGCATGACGGATGGCGGGATTGGATGGATTGTACCACAACCCAGCGACAACATTCCAACAAAAATTAGTCAACTGGAAAATGACTGCAATTATATTTCAGAACCAGTTCTGGCAAATGCACTGGCAGAAAAAATTGATAAAATAGAAGGTATGGGATTATCTTCCAACGACTATTCTTCCGATCAAAAAGAAAAATTGCTTCATATAGAAGATGGTGCTAATAAATATGTTCATCCTGAAACACATCCAGCATCCATGATTACTGAAGACGAAACACATCGATTTGTTACATCCGAAGAAAAGGCACTGATTGGAGCAAATATTTCTTCAAATGGATCGGCAGATATAAAATATCTCTATATTCCAATTAACAGATGTATAAATGCATCACAAACACAAATTACTTCTGGATCTTCTTATACATTAGCTAAAGATACTGGAATATATATTGGTATAACAATAAGCAAAGAGCATTATGAAATATTAAAGGACTATATAGTCCTTGATATCACTATGAATTCTTCCTCTAATTTAGCAGGAACAGCACATCCATATAATAATAGTAACTATGTATATAAAGTTGGAATTTATCAAAATGTTAATATTGGATCATTAGAAAGGCACTATCTAAGACAAGTACATATATATAATCCAAGTCCCAGTTATACATGTAGTATTTATGGTTTTTATTGCTCCTTTATAAAAGCAGATTTTGAAGAGTTAAATGAGTAAAAATGCAAGCATAAAACAATTGCAATAAAAAATAACACGAATATAGATGATGAATTAAAAAAGGCTGCAAAGCATCACAAATGGATATTCAAATTTCGGTTTTGTCGATATACGACATGTGCTAATGCAACCTATATAGGAGGATAATATTTCCAATGAATAATAATGATTTTATCATCCAAAACGCCTCATCATATACCCACGAATACAGCAATTTCCCCAACAGTTTAATTCCGCAGCACCATTTTAAGGATGCCGACGATTCCGTCGCATCCTTAATTAATGAAATAACGGATTATAAAATGCGTGGACTATATGATCTGGCGGCTAAAAAAATAACGGAAAATGCAGACATACTATCTCGCTATAACATCAATGCGGAAACCATCAATGCTATTGAGGAAGAAATACGGAACGTACAGATCATGGGAATCCAGAAACATCAATGTATTTATTTCAACAACGAACCGGAAATCTGCTGCCGCAACGATGTATGGCTGGGAGAATAAGGAGGGGCTATGCAATACCCATATGTTTCTATCTACCCGGAAGGAATTGACGACAGGACATACTTCTGCGACATGGACTTGAAAGGACAGCCTGTGATGGACGTCTATAACCATCTCATAGACGCACGCCAATACACAGACGCAAATAATTTTTTAAGCCAGCAAAGCGAAGTACACCACTATTCTGCCGATTTAATGAATTATCTGGAAGCAAAAGTCAGAAATACACAGGAGTACATATTAAACTTGAACAAATTCAGCCCCCATCATTTGTCCCATACAGAACCGGATATTGATGTAGGCGAATTTTGGATATAAGGAGGAATTTCAATGGCAATCAATGAAACCATTTTAAAAAACCGAAAATACAGACACTGTATAGACAATACACCGGGGAACAAAAAGTGGAACAGGTATTCTTTCTGGACTCACGCCTCCGATGTGGAGTTTAACGACGGAAAGAACTTACAGGACAAGCTGGGAACCTTCAAGGGCGTGACTACCAACGAAAACCAGACGGCGGGGTATGCCGCAGACGTAACGCTTGTCAAATCCATAAAGAATAGTCTGGCACAGCTGATCACATCCCTTACCAATCTGGTAAATGGTATAAACAGCAGATTAGGCGGATTAAGATTTTATGAGGACTCTAACGGTAAATGGGTGGTAGGTGCTGATTCAGTGCCAAAAAAATTGGGTAGCGGAGGTCTGGAAGGGGTAAAGAAGATTATCTATCAAGAGATCCAAAATAATGATACCGCTGCTTATCCAAGATTTACTAAAACCATATCGCCGGACGGCAACATTATTACCTATACAATCAACAAGCTGGCTCCAAATAATACCGGTATCAGCAACCCCTATAAAAACGAATTTGATACAGAATATGATCTCGCAAAAGGTTCAGTACAAGACTGGGCAGGAGGCTGGGTAAACCATTATATATGCGCACCAGTCTTTTTCTTAAATAAACTATTTCCAAATGATTATCAAAATTGGACAAAAGATAACTTTTTATACTTTTTTACGGATTGGAATCCCAGATGCCAACATGGCTCAAGCAACAATTTATCTATTGTAGAAGACAAACAGCAATGCAACCTTTTGGACCGGACATACGATCCGTCTACTGGAAAACTTCGATTTAACAGAGCCTGGGCATATGCCCATGAAGATGAATCCGGGGATAACGAAACCGGCGGAGACATTAGGATAGCAATTAGAGGTTGGGAACTATGGATCATTGAATAAATAATAGTATCTATCCTCCATTAGTTCCACAAAAGAAAAATCCTTGGAAATGCTGTATTCCCGCATTTTCAAGGACTTTTTCCCTATCGGAGTGACAAGACTTGAACTTGCGGCCTCTACTTCCCTAAAGTAGCGCTCTACCACCTGAGCCACACCCCGAAACGCAATAACTATTATAAACGCTGCCCGATATAAAATCAACTACTTTTTTAAATATTTTCCATCAATTTTATCATTTCTTATCTTCATCTTATTTTCGGCGACCCTGATTCCTGTTTTCAAGCCTTTCTTTTCCTTTCATTCTTCTGGTTCACATCATCGCGCAGCAAAGCATAAACGGTAGATACGATAGGGATAAAAATAAGCATCCCGGCAATACCCATCAGGCTGCCACCGACTGTAACTGCCGCCAAGACCCATATAGAAGGAAGCCCAACCGAATTCCCCACCACATGCGGATAAATCAAATTCCCCTCTACCTGCTGCAGCACGATAAAAAGAACTAAAAACCAGATCGCTTTTACCGGATCATCCACCATAATAAGGAACGTTCCTACGAAACAGCCGATAAAAGCCCCCACAATCGGTATCAGCGCGGTAAAGGCGATCAATACCCCAACCAGCAGGGCATAAGGGAAGCGGAATACCGCCATAGCCAGCACGAACATGCTGCCCAGGATCACCGCTTCCATGCATTGCCCCGTAATAAAATTCGAAAAATTCCGGTTTGCCAGGGAAGCCACTTCCAATATCCTTTCATATAACCCTCTGGAAAAATAGGCATGCATCACCCTTTTCAGCTGGTCTCCCAGCTTCTCTTTCTGAGCCAGTATATAAAAAGAAAATACGAGAGCCACGAACAGATTCACTACGCCGCCTATAATGGTGGATGCCACCATCACCGTAGAAGTTACCACGTTGCCCAGACCGTTCTTCATAAAATCCACAATACCGTTGAACACGGAATTCCAGTTTATGCTGTCAAAGTCAAGTTCTTCCAGCATAGCCACCAGCTCCGGCCGCTCCTTCAGAAGCTGTTCCAAGGATGTCTGCATGCTGCTAAGAAACAAAGGAATCTTATTTCCCAACTCTATCATCGTCTTTGTCAGCTGGGGAACTACCGTTACAACAACCACCAGCATAATCAATATCACCGATACAAAAGCAAGAAATATGCTCGCCGGCCTTTTCGCCTTCTGCATTTTGGAATGCTTTCCATCCCCGAACAGCCTTTTCTCAATCGCGCCCATAGGGATATTCAGCACAAAGGCAACCACCGCGCCATAAATAAAAGGCTTCAGTATCCCTATAACAAAAAAGAACCCGTTTAACACAATATCTATTTTGATTACCGCCAGACATACTATTGCTGTAAAAATAATCAATCCTCTTATCTTCTTTAAATTATTTTTGTTCAAATCCATATCCTTCCCCATTTCTTTAGTAACAGACTGAAAAATACTTCAACATTACTCTTTTCGCCGCAATATCTCCAGTACATAATTCCATACCCGCTCTGTGGATGAAATACTCAGCCGTTCCTCCGTCGTATGGATATCCTTCATATCCGGCCCGATGGAAATGCACTCCAAATCCGGTATTTTCGATGACAATATCCCGCATTCCAGCCCCGCATGTATCGCCTGTATCTCCGGTTCTTTCCCATATAAATCACGGAACGCCTTTACCGCCATATCCCGGAACGGCGATACCTTCCGATAAGCCCAGCCGGGATAATCCCCTCTGACTTCCTGCGCCGCCCCCGCCATAGCCGCTATATTTTCCAGCTTTTCAATCAAAACCCGCTTCGCGCTTTCCAGCGAGCTTCTTACGGAAAACTGGACTGCCGCCTTGTCTTTACCCAAATTTACGATTCCCATATTCAAAGAGGTCTCCACCAACCCCTCGATATCGGCGCTCATCGCCTGTACGCCGTTTGGCGCGGCAAACAAAAGCGAGATCAGTCTGTCCGTCTCTTCACGCCCCAGGCAATCCCCCTTTCCGTCTCCCAATTCTTCTATTTCAAGAAAAACACCGGGATCCTTTGTCTGCAGTTCCTGCCTGAATTCTTCTTCCACGGCCAATACTTCCGCTTTTATAGCAGTTCCGTTTTCTGCCTCCGCGAGAAGAACAACAGCCGCTTCCCTCGGAATCGCATTATCGGCCAATCCCCCCTCCAATTCTTCCACATATACCGCCGTTGCCTTATGCAGCCTATACAAAAGCCTTCCCATAAGTACATTGGCATTCCCTCTTTCCTTGTCGATCTCTGCGCCGGAATGGCCGCCTTGAAGCCCTTTTACGCTTATACGATAGCGCTTTCCCTCTTTTTCCTCCCTGCGCACAGGAAACGTCCAATCCACCCTTGCGCCTCCCGCGCATCCTGCAAGGATGATGCCTTCCTCTTCGGAATCCAGGTTCAGCATCCGTCTCCCTTTCAGCATGGAAACATCCAGCTCCCTTGCGCCGTCCATTCCCACTTCCTCATCTACAGTGATAATTACTTCCAGCCGGGGGTGGGCAATATCGTCCGAATCCAGAAGCGCCATGGCATAAGCCACCGCAATTCCGTCGTCCCCGCCCAGGCTCGTATCCTCCGCATACAAATCATCCCCGTCCACAGCAAGGCGCAATCCGTCCTTAGCCATATCGACAGCAGAACCCGGCTTTTTTACCGCCACCATATCCATATGCCCCTGCAGGATCACAGGCTCCTCCTCTTCGTATCCAGGCGCAGCCTCCTTCATAATAATCACATTTTTCCATTCATCCTGGATATGGGATAACCCTCTTTTCCGGGCAAAATCCACCAGGTAATCGCTCAATTTATCCACATTCCCCGATCCATGGGGAATCCCGCATATTTCCTCAAAATACCGGAATACCTTCTCCGGTTTCCGTCCATCCAACACTGCCATATTCCTGTCCTTCCTTTATCATCCATGGGAAGAACGCCTTATTTTAGGCGTTCTTCGGTGTGAGACTTAGTACTTCTTAGCGAAATGCCCTCTGGCATGAGCTTTAGAAGTACTTCTCACACTAGTATACACCCAATCTTCCATAAAAAATAATAAAAAAAATATGAAAACTCCACAAGTTCAATTCTTGCGGAGTTTCTATTTTTATCTGCTGCTATTATGCAATTTTGCTTTTTGCCAGTTCTGCCAATTCCTTAAAGCCCTCTGCATCGTATACTGCCATCTCGGAAAGCATCTTGCGGTTAATATCTACTTCCGCAAGCTTCAAACCATACATAAACTTGCTGTAAGAAAGACCGTTCATCCTTGCCGCCGCATTGATACGGGTGATCCACAGTTTCCTCATCTCGCGCTTTCTCTGCTTTCTTCCCGCATAGGAAGAATTCAGCGCCCTCATTACTGCCTGCTTTGCTATTCTATACTGTTTTGACCTTGCGCCTCTGTATCCCTTTGCAAGCTTTAATACTCTGTTATGTCTTCTTCTGGCTTTCATTCCGCCTTTAATTCTTGCCATGTCTTGTTTCCTCCTTACGACTTATAAAAATGTTACTCTTACAGATACGGTAAAATCTTCTTCATATTCTTAACGTTCGTCTTATCTGTAACCGTCGATTTTCTAAGATTCCTCTTTCTCTTAGGGGATTTCTTTGTTAAGATATGGCTTTTATAAGCTTTGTTTCTTTTTAACTTACCTGTTCCCGTTACTTTAAAACGTTTCGCAGCAGCTCTGCTTGTCTTCATTTTAGGCATATCAATTCCTCCTATACTTCCTCATTTTTATCTATTTTAACTGTACGAACTAACGCTTTTCAGTTAAAAACATAGTCATGCTTCTTCCCTCCACCTTCGGCGCTTTTTCTATCGAAGCAATATCGGAAAGCGCTTCCGCAAAATCGTCCAAGATATGCTTGCTGTTTGCCATATGCGCCATTTCGCGTCCTCTGAAACGGAGAGTGATCTTTACCTTATCACCCTTGGTAATAAACTTTCTGGCCGCGCTTATTTTTGTATTCAAATCATTGGTATCAATATTGGGCGATAAACGGATCTCCTTGATCTCAATAATCTTCTGTTTCTTTCTCGCTTCCTTTTCTTTCCTCGCCTGCTCATACCGGAACTTACCGTAATCCACAATCTTGCAGACAGGCGGCTTTGCAGTAGGGGCAATCTTCACCAGATCCAATCCGGCTTCCTCCGCTAAACGGAGCGCTTCCCTGGAAGGCATGATACCTAATTGTTCCCCATCTTCACCGATCACACGTACTTCCTTGTCTCTAATCTGCTCGTTAATAAATAAATCGCTAATGGCTTTGTCCTCCTCATAATACGCTAAAAAAATGGATAGCACAGCTATCCACCTATTTTCAAAATGCCTAAGACTGTATATGCAGCCTGATACAGAATCCTGGCTTATGAACGCCTGCCAGCCCGTTTGCCGCAGGGTGAGAGTGGATACTCTGCTTGATAATGATCCGGCTTCACGCCATACGCTTTCATTCTATCGCCGAATCCTTATGGATTATAACACTATCCCTATGGTATGTCAATATCTTTTTTCCCAGAATTATTTTCACCGAATTCTTTTCGTCGAATTCTTTTCGTCGAATTATTTTCGTTGATCACATAAAATCCTGCGCAAATACCAATCGTATTGTCTCCGCGCTTTTACGGAATTCTTCCATCCTTTCATCGTCCGCCGACTGGGAATAAGTGACGGTATAAACTTTATCCGCAATAATAATATAGATCAGCTGGTCCATCTCCGTTTCCCCGGCTTTACAGGATAACTCCACTTTATGCGCGGGGCATCCGCTCACTTCTGTCTTCGTATATTGGAAGCGGTCTACCTCTGCCTGCTGTCCATAGGTTTCTTTCAGTTTTTCTTCCATCCGCTTCTTATATTCATCGGATCCCAGCATTTTATCCAACGCTTCCCCGTCCACATTTTCCGATGCGGTATAATAAATATTGGAAGAATCCAGAGGATTGCGTTCCGATAAATACATACCTTTTATATCCCCGCTCGGGACATAACCATCGGGAAGGACTACCGTGCATCCCAAATCGCCATATACCTCTTTTTTATACGCTTTTTTCGCTTCCATGCCGGCAAGCGCATGAAGCTGCGTTCCCGTAAGCCCGCTTTCTACCGCCGCCCTCTGTTCCGACGCAAAAACGGTATTTACCGCAAACATCCCCCCAAAGAAAAGCATCACCGCCGCCCCTGCTCCAGCCAGCACGATTACCCATTTATTTTTCATTTTCGCTCCCATATCCAAATGCATCGTTCTCTATTCCGCTATTTATTATAGAGAAAACATATGGCATGTGCAAGTCCCAAAAACAGATTTATCCCAAATTATTTTCCAATCCATGCTATTGGGGACGGCTACAAAAAAGGAACCCCGTTTCCGGGATTCCCTTCCTGACTCTGAAATGATTTCCGCCGTTTTCTTATCTTTCCTTAAAGGTCGCGCAGGCCGTTTCCCTGCAGTCGCAAGCGCCGCAGCCTTTGATGTCCACATGTTCCGCATGGCATTTGTAATTGCTGTTATAAACACATTTTACCGCCTCGCAGTCGATGCTGATCGTTCTGCAAGGATGTTCCAAAGCGCTCGTATAAGAGTCGCCGCGTTTCTCCGCAAAACTTTCGCAGCAAGTATCGTCCTTTTTGTCCGCGTGTTTTCCGCCGACCATAATATCGCCTTTGCAGCAACATTCTTCTTTGTTATAAATACAATTCTCTACCGAACAGTCTAATTGAGCCATAGTTTAACCTCCTGATTTTCCCAGACTTGTCTTAACATGATGTTTCTTTATCAGTATGGCTGAAAACTATCCAGCTTATGCATTTTCATTTATTTTATTTTTAGTTATTTTTATGGTTCGCCCTCCGGTGTTTCCTCATACAGCCGGTACATCGTAATCCAATATACTTCCAGCATAACTTCCTGCTTTTCTTCGGCGAGAATTCCCTCTTCTTTCCACTCTTCCAGCAGGCCGCTGCCCTTATTCCCGATAAACCAAACATTTTTTCCCTCTTCCATCCAATCCTTCAAATCTTCTGTCGAAGAAAGAGAAAAATATTTATTTTCAAAAATATCGCTGATCAGCAGCTCCGGTTCCGCATTCCAAAGATGTATCTCATTTTCCAGGTAATAACCGGCCACTCCCTGCACTTGGTTAAACTGGGTAACGACCGCGTCCTCCGGCGCGATCTGCCCGAGCGCTTCTTCCACCTCTTCCATACGCACCCTGCGCCATGTCTCATCGTTGCGGAACCACCGGTAATCGCCGATTCCCAGCAGGAATACCAATCCCAGGACGGGAAGAAATATTTTCCTGGTTTTTACTGCCCTGCTGGCAAAAAAGGCAAAGGAAAGCCAAAAGCATCCTGCCGCCGGAACCATATACCGGACGATAAATACCGGACGCAGCAGATAAGACGCTGCAAATCCAAAAAGCACGACCCCTGCCAATACGCCGGTACCGGACAAGATCAAAAAAACCTCCGCCGGAATTTTCCTGCTTTTCCACAAGCCGTAAAACAGCAAACCCACATAAACGGCAAAAAGCACAACCGCCGCCGCGACCTGAAAGATACCTCCGCCAAAAGGAGGCTTCATCAGGAACTTCACGCAGGAGCCAAAGGTTCTCCATGTCAGCGGCAGAATCCAATAATTCTCTTTTACCTGGGCCATCTGCCGAACCACCACGGCTGCCCATGGCAGATAAGCCGCCACAGATGCCAGGACGCAGAGAAACCATTTTCTTTTTTCTTCCTTCGCAGCCTTCTTTATGATAAGATAAGCCAAGAGAAACAAATATACCATCGCTGCGGCTGCGCCGGCAAAATAGTGGGTATAAGCGGCCAGAATCCCATAAACCGCCAGGCAGGCCCAATCTTTCTTCCTGCTTCCCCCGCTATCCCCTACTCCGCAGACCACCTCATAAGCGTGAAGAAATGCGGCAGTTACGAAAAACATCGCCAATGTATACATCCTGATTTCCACCGTATACTGGAACAAACTGGGCATCGCCGTTATACCGAATGCAAACAGTCCGGCGCACAGCCAGCCAAAGCGCCGCCGGACCATCGTTGCGGCGTATACAAACAAACCTGCCAGAGGAAGGATGGAGCAAAGCTTGCCGATCACGATGCCGTCCGCTCCCCGCACCATTCCCTGTATGATTCCTCTGACCGCTTTTACAAAATAATAATAAACAGGCGGATGCACATCCCTCGCCGTCAGCGCTGTCAATTCCCCGAAGCTTCTTTCCGTAAGCCCCATCGTGAATAACTCGTCATACCATATCCCATCGGCAAAGCAAAGCCTTACCGACAGAACCAGCATCCCGCAGGCCGCTGCAAAAAAAACCATTCCGAACCAGTCTTCGTATGTCCGTCTCTTCATGCTAACCCCCACGCCGCCTCCCGGCGGCACAAACCATCAACAGGAAGAACGCCGTATTTCAGGCGTTCTTCAGTGTGGAACTTAGAAGTTCTTTGCGAAACGCCCTTTGGCGTGAGCATTAGAACTTCTTTCCACACTAATTTTCCGCGATCTCTTCTTTCCGGATTTCTTTCGTCCTGATTTCCTTGCAAATCTGTCCGATAAATTCATCCAAAGGTTTTACGCCCTCGTCTCCTGCAAAACGACTTCTAACCGAAACGGTCTTATCCTCTTCTTCTTTCTGCCCTATAATAAGCATATACGGCAGTTTTGCCAATCTCGCTTCCCGAATCTTGAAGCCGATCTTTTCGGAACGGTTATCCACCGTAGTCAATATGCCATTCTCCTTCAGTTCCTTTTCCACTTCTTTCGCATAGCTTTCGTATTTTTCCGAAATCGGAAGAACCCTTACCTGTTCCGGGCAAAGCCATGTAGGGAACTTGCCTTCGTATTTCTCGATCAGCCATGCCAATGTCCTCTCATAGCACCCCATCGAAGTCCTGTGGATAATATAAGGCCGTTTCTTTTCCCCGTCACGATCCACATATGTCATATCGAAACGCTCTGCCAGGAACATATCCAGCTGGATCGTAATCATCGTGTCTTCCTTGCCATATACATTTTTCGCCTGAATATCCAGTTTCGGCCCGTAAAACGCCGCTTCTCCTTCTTCCTCGGTGTACTCAATGCCGATATGGTTCAAAATCGTACGCATCATATCCTGCACTTCGTTCCACTGCTGCTCTGTTCCCAGATAGTGATCCTGATTATTCGCATCCCACAAAGATAATCGGTAGGTTACATCATCCTGGAGTCCCAGCGTCGTCATGCAATATTTTGCAAGATCCACGCAGCCTCTGAACTCTTCCTCGATCTGGTCCGGACGTACGATCAGATGCCCTTCGGAAATCGTAAACTGGCGCACACGGGTAAGCCCGTGCATTTCGCCGGAATCTTCGTTCCTGAATATGGTGGAAGTCTCCCCGTAACGGCACGGCAGATCCCTGTACGATTTCTGACTCTGCTTATAAACATAATATTGGAACGGGCATGTCATAGGGCGCAGGGCGAAGACTTCCGATTTTTCATCCGTCTCATCACCAAGCACAAACATCCCTTCTTTATAATGATCCCAGTGGTCGGAAATGATATACAGATCTTTTTTCGCCATCAAAGGGGTCTTGGTTCTCATATAACCCCGTTTTTCCTCTTCATCTTCGATCCAGCGCTGCATTGTCTGGATCATTTTTGTTCCTTTGGGCATTAACAGCGGAAGCCCCTGCCCGATCACGTCCACCGTAGCGAACAATTCCATCTCCCTGCCCAGCTTGTTATGATCCCTTTTTTTAATATTATCCAGATATTCCAGATAATCCGCCAATTCCTCTTTTTTATTAAATGCGGTACCATAAATCCTCTGCAGCATGGTATTGTCGGAATTCCCCCGCCAATAAGCGCCCGAAGAGGAGATCAGCTTAAACGCTTTAATCCCTTTGGTACTCATCAAATGAGGACCGGCGCAAAGATCCACAAAATCCCCCTGCTGATAGAAGGAAATCACCGCATCTTCCGGCAGGTCACGAATCAATTCCACTTTATAAGGCTCGCCTTTTTCTTCCATAAATTTCATGGCTTCTTCCCTGGGCAGCGTAAATTTCTCCAGCTTCTTTCCCTCTTTGATAATTTTCTTCATTTCCGCTTCCAGCTGATCCAAGTCTTCCCTGGAAAAAGGAGCATGTTCAAAATCATAGTAAAACCCGGTGTCGATGCTTGGCCCGATCGCCAGCTTGGCATCGGGATAAAGCCTCTTCACCGCCTCTGCCAGCACATGGGAAGCCGTATGCCTTACTACCTGAAGACCCTGTTTATCGTTAGCAGTCAATATATTGAGCTGGCAGTCGCCGTCCACCATCGTCCGCAGATCCGCCTCTTTCCCATCGATTTCCCCTGCACAGGCCACCCTTGCCAGCCCTTCGCTGATATCCGACGCGATATCAATCACGCTCATGGGCGACGCATACTCTTTTTTACTTCCGTCTTTCAATGTAATAACCATTTTTTTCTTCTCCTTTCCAAAATTTCTCCACGGCATAAATCATCCATGAGAAGAACGCCGTATTTCAGGCGTTCTCCGGCGTGAGAAAGACTTGCGAAGCAAGTCTAGAACTTCTTGACGAAGCACCCACTGGTGCAAGTCTTAGAAGTTCTTCTCACGCTAATCTTCCCAGTCATAATCTCCGTCTTCAAAATCACATTCCCCGCATCTTCCTTTGCCGCTGCGGTTATTATTTCCATTATTGCTCCCCACCATAACTTGTTTTTTCGGGGAAACCAGCATCCCGACCACCAGGCCGGAAAGCAGGCATACCGCCAGCATCAGAAAATACTCCTTTTTCTTCATCGTTTTCATTTCCTCTAAAACCACCTGTAATTCTTTCCATTTTTCCTGCATTTTTTCTTCCTCCTTCTTTTCCTTTTACCATCATCGGGCAGGACACTTCCCTATGCGGGCCTGCACATAAAAAGTCCCTCACACTGCCCGATTGCTCGCACAATGTAAGGGACGTATTTTCATCAATTACGCGGTTCCACCCTTATTGCTCTGCCTATAGAGGATATGGTGCCTTCCTCCCATATGCAAAACCACTTCATTCAGCCGTTAACGGAGCCTCCGGGCCGGATTAGGGCCGCTCAGAGCTGGTCTTCGGATGCATCCGGTTAAGATACTTCCAGCCGCCGGCATTCGATCCTTCCGATGGTATCTCTCTCTGGAACCTTTTGGCATCTTACTCGTCTCTTCAAAACTTTCTGGTTATTCTTTTATTCTTCTTCCGTTATTCTATGACATTTCTGCGGATATGTAAAGAGTAAATTTTTGCAACTTGCGCTGAACCAGCTTCTGTTTCCGTCAAATTGCAGCTTCTGGAAAATCAATCCATATCTTTCAACAATACCTCTTCCAAAATCTCTGCCGCGCTGGCCACCAGCCTGCTGCAGGGACGACTCGCATAATATTCCTTTGTCCGTTTCTCCGGCCTGGCGCTCTGCTCTCTTTCCAATATTCCTAACAGCTCCCGGCAGATGATCGTTCCGTTTTTCTCTTTGAACCTGTCGCTCATCTCCCGGACGATGGCATATATCCTTTCCTTCCCTTCCTCATTCTCAGGGTCGGTATTTCCATCCTTCAATCCCGCCAGCAATGCCATAGCAGAAACTGCGCCGCATACTTCCCGCATCCGCCCGATGCCGCCCCCCATAGGGCTTGCCAACTTCAGGGCAGTTTCCCTGTCCATGCCGAACAGATCTGCATAAGTGGAAAAAACGGACTGGGCGCAGCCAAAACCGGACTCAAAAGTTTGTACTGCTTTTTCAACTCTGCTTTCCATAGCCAGCCGCCTTACTGATTCCTGCCGCAGCATTTTTTATATTTTTTGCCGCTTCCACAAGGACAAGGATCGTTAGGGTATATCTTGTCCCCCTTCACGATCGTAGTAGAGGACTTCTGTTCTTTATAAAGCGCTTTTTTTGTTTCCTCATCAAAAATATCATTCCATTCTTCCAAGCCATAGAGCCAGTCCGCTCCTGCAGCCACCATATTTTTATAAAGAAGTTCTTTATCGAATCCAAGCTGAACCTTTGTATCCTCTTCCATTTCTTCAATGGGATTTGCTTCCTTCAAGCTATCGTTGATACCGTCCAAGAATCCGGTCATGGTCATAATATCCACGCCGAATTTCTCCGCCAGTTCCTTCACAGTTCCTTCTTCCACTTCTTCCGGTTTCTTTAATAATTCTGCATAAATTTCTTTCTCTTTCTCGAAATAATCAGCCCATAACCTCTGCAGATCGCCTTTGTTGGCTGTCTCCGAATATGCCATTTCTTTCCATTTTTTTAATAATGCCATCTCTTATACCACCTTTTGCTCGATTATCGTTCTATTTCTCTTTTTGCATTCACGCCACCCGCCTGGACCTGGCACAAACCATCAACGGGAAGAATGCCGCTTTTCAGGCATTCTTCGGTGTGGAATTTAGAAGTTCTTGGCGAAACAGCCTTTGCTGTGAGCCTTAGAACTTCTTTCCACACTAAGCGTTCAAACTAACGATAGTATATACCACTTTTAAAAAAAAGTAAATTTTTTTATTTATCATGAATAAACTTTTTCAACCGGTCAATAATAAGAGTAATCAATGGATCCCCCTCCATTGATGAATACAGATGGAAAATCTGTATTGCATAGCGAAAGATAAGGAAAATACTTATCCTCCCCTTGGGGTGGATTATCCTCCCCTAAGGAAGCCTTTAGGACTGCGGAAGCCGCGGTTTTAGGGGCTTCCGCTATGTTTAAAGCTTCATTATTTGGGCGATTTTTGGTGTTGCCAAGTGTTGCCAAGCTGGAAGCCAGTATTTATGAGGGTACTGAAAAACTCCCACTTTTTATAGCGGGAGTTTTTTCCTTCTATATATAAACAGCTTCTATACACAAATTTATTCTAAAACATGCAAAAAGAGAGAGCCTCCTTATTGCGTAACCGGCTCGGCCAGCTTTGTGATCCTCTTCACATTTGCCACAAACGCCGTGAAATACATCTGCGGTTCCATGGCAAACAGCCCTCTTGAATCTGCCCTGCGCAATCCGTGGGCTTCTTTCAATTCTCCATTCTTTTCTTCCATCCGGTGCCGGATCTTCATCCGCTCCCTGAAATATTCGCTTCCCTCAAATTTAAGCCGCCCCAGGTTCTTCTCACTTGCCTGCGTCATGCTGTAACTGCGTTCTTTTGATTTCCCTTTCCCTACACGGCAGCTTTCCCTTAATGGGCATTTCCTGCATTTGACCTTGCTGAATACATACCTCAAATAGATATTTCCATTCGCTGCGGTCCGCTTTTCCACCCGCATCGCCAGTTCACCGGCTGGGCACTGCAGCATTCCGGCATCCTTATTATAACAGAAACCTTCCTCCAGCTCCCCGCTTGCTGCCGCCGCTACAGCTGTATTTGTCCGCGCTATCAATGTGATCCCTTCCCCGCAGGTTTCCAGATTATCGTCGCTGACATATGCCATATCTCCTATCACTTCTGTTGCCTTTAGCCCGTTTTTCTGTGCTTTTTCCAGCAGCCCCGGTAATTCCTGCCCGTCTGGCGCCCCTCCATGGGTCACGCTTATCCCTGCGGTCAGACGTTCCTGTGTCATTGCCGGGTGGTTTTTATATCCGTAAAATGTGCTTGTTGATGTTTTATGCCCGAACCGTGCATCCCTGTCATCCTTCGACCGGATATCCCTGATCTGCTCATCCTCAAGCAGTTCCTTCATTTTTTGGGAAAGATCCTGCATCTTTCGGTTCCCGCTCGCCGCTATCCCCTCCTCAAGAACCCTGAGCAGTTCTCGCGTATAGGCAATCTCCTCATCCAGTCCGGCTTCCAGAGATGGTTTCTCTGGAAATATTTCTGATAATTCAAAGGCACTTTTATAGATTTCTTTCCGAAGCCGTTTATCCAGAGCCTGCTGTATCGTTTCCTTCAGCATTTCTTCCAAAATATCTTCTGTAATACGGGTCTTTCTGAATTTCGTCAGAAGACTGGGATCAACCATTTTCGCTTCTGGTTCCAGATCCAGAAAAAACTTATATGCCATATCTGTCTGGGCACTGCTGATCAGGGTTTCATCGGACAAGTCGTACAGCTTTTTCAAAAACAGCAGTTTGAACATCATCCCCGGTTCTTTTGCCGGACGCCCAAACCTTTCACAATACTGTTTACGCAGCATTGGATTTACAAAACTGAAATCTATGTTCTCCTTGATCCTGCGCAGAAGGTGGTTTGCCGGAATAATGGCATCATAAATTCCCTGATAGGGCGATAACGACAGCGTCATTTGTGAATGATCTCTCAGCATTCTGGAATCTCCATTGTCTTTTCTTTTATTATAACTCTTTCCATTAGAAAAAGCCCGATTCTTTTCATAAAGAATCAGACTTTTTCAGTGCCCTCATAAATACTGGGGTTACAGCGATTTGTTTCCTACACAACTGTTAAAAACAGGATTATAACAGAAATCGGGTGTTTTTACTCCTAAAAATCTCTATTTTCGTATAAATTTTAAACTACAGTGGAATTTACTTCTGCACTGGAATTTAAAATTTCAAGTCAGCCATGTTATTAATATATTCTGCTGTTCTCTTCTAATAATACAATCATATACCTTTGCATCGCCGATAATAACTTTAGAATTCGTGAAATAATAAAGACATGGCTATCCGCCATGCCCTGAATTTATCTATCGAATTCTATCAATAAACGCCGCAGCTTAATCTTTCATTCCAAATGTCCGATATAACCACGCTCTACTGTCCACCAGCATATGTAAAATCCTTACAATTATTACCAACTTGTCCTCTACCACATAATAAATTTTGTAATTCTTATAATAATCCATACGAACACCCAGACCCGCCAACACTGGATCATCATCTAACTCATTACGCTCTGGAAAATTCTGTAGTTTGTTTATTTGTTTACGGATACCTTGTACTGTATTGACTGCCGCAGAAGGATTTTTTAAATCAAATGCAATATAGTCAGCAGCAAACTCCAAATCCTGCTCTGCCAAATCAGATATTTCAATTTTATACTTTTGCATTCGTATACTTTTTCTCCAATCTGTCACAAACTGTGTTAAAATCCTTTGTCTTTCCTTCTCTTGCCTGCCTTAACCCATCCATCACACTCTGCCTTACTTCTATCTGCTGTTGTTCCAAGGTTTCCGCATAAATTTTCTTAACTGCAACTTCCATGCGATTTACCTCCTTCCAAATATAAAAAACTCTGAATCTGTTTCACTATTATTATATCCACTTTTTCATTTATTCACAACCTTCTTTTATCATTGGCATCCTATTTATTAATATCTCATCTTTGCACATACCATTTCTACTATTTTGATCGCTTTTATGTTCTATTTAATATTTTCATATTTATTTTTTGCGAATATCCCATGCACCACTACCAGTACATGGGATATTCCATTATATACCACCAAAGAATTGCTGTTCTTTCCTACTTTTTCCACTCCGGTATATTTGTTCCATATTCACTTTTCATTTGTTCAACATAGCAACAATCCAACCTCATCCCACCTGCAAAAAAATCTGTTGCCAAGTGTTGCCAAGCTGGAAGCCAGTGCCCTTTATTTATATATAAGCCAGCACTTTTTGACGGCACTTCTCAAATGCTTTATCTGCCGGCTTGCCACAAAGCATCCCAAAAAAGACTCTCTATTTTCCCCACCCTGTGAAAAGTAACTGTAAAATTTATCGTTTTATGCAGAAGACTACATTATGTCTTGTCAAAAAACGACATAAATGATAAGATATAAGATAGATTTTCACTTATTATCATGTATTTTATGATAAACATTTTTGATACCGTTTGATCCATTATACAATGATGGAGGAGGTGTTTGCAGAATTATATTTGCTGCCATTTTACTACTATACGAGGGGAGGTATGGTAATGAAAAATATTATTATAAGAGGAACTGGTGTATACTTTCCGGCTAATAAAGTATATAACCAGCAATTGGACGAGCATTTTGAAAAACGGGGACTCAGCGCACATAACCTGATGGAACATTTGGGACGCAGAAAGCGGTATTTTATATCAGAAGGTGAAAATACGCTTACTATGTGCAAAAATGCAATTGACAATTGTGCAGCGAAACTCGGGATAGATTTACAGGACATTGAAATGATTGTGGTATGTACAGATACGCCCGAATATCTGTTTCCGTCTAACGCTATGGCGTTAACCGGACTTTATGAAGACAAATTACGGAATGTAAAAACAGCATTTGATTTGAATTCAAACTGTACGGGAATGATACAGGGTCTGGATGTCGTATACAAGTATATGCAAACTTCCAATATATCCAAAGCATTGGTTGTAGGATGCTTTTGCATAACACCAATTGCATTATGGTCGGATACCGTGGTATATGGGACATTTGCAGATGCGGCAGCATGTATTGCTCTGGACAGCTGTGAGGAGGCAGAACGCCGGGGATTTTTAGATACATTAGTTCAGGTAGACGCACAATTTTACAGACAGGTTATATACCCAGGATGCGGCATGGCAAAAGTTCCGTTAAAATCTATCGAGCCAAATGAAAAAAGACTGATTTGGAATCCTTTCAAAATGGACTTTCTGCCACAGGTTTGGTATGATATGATAATGAAAGTACTTGATAATCATTCCTTAACTGTTGAAGATATAGATTTTTTCATTTTTTCTCAGTTAAGTGATGCGTTCAATATGAAAACACTGGAATTATTACATATTCCGGATGGAAAATATCATTTTGTGGGAAGCGAATATGGATATACGGGAAATACATGTCCGATTTTGTGTCTGAATAGAATGTGGGATACCTATGCGGCTGCAGGAAATAAAATTATAATCAGTACTGTGGGTGCAGGGTTATCATATATTGTACAATTATATCAATTTTAGAAGGAGGTCATTTCATGAATCAAAAAAGTACGCAGCAGAAAACATCGGTGGATGTGTACCTGTCTACTGTGTATAAGTGGGGACTCTTTATACTGGTCTGCGCATGCATGTGCGCTACCGTCATGTTCAATACAGAAAAACTGTTTGGATTATATCCGACCGTTCCCTGGATTGCGACCATTATGCTGGGCGTGATGGATGTCTGCTTTTTTGCCATCGCCATTGTATTGATCAAAACGTCATTCGGCGAAGACGGCTATTTGAAAGACGGAAAACTCAAAATGGGCAAAATCTTTTCCGCCGTGGTCCTGGTTATTCAGTGGAATTATCTGCTGTACATGCTGCCGACGAGAACTTTCTGGGGATTTTTATTCTTTTTCCTGATATTGATGGCATTCTTCCTGGATATTAAAATGCTGGTGTTAAGCGGTCTGGCCTGTATGGTTTCTCTGTTTATCGGCTGGTTTGTCCGGGGAACGGATCTGCTGCCGGTCAAAGATGAACTGTTTCTGACAGACATTATTATGTGTCTTGTTGCACTGACACTGTCATTGACGGGACTGATCATTTTTGTATTTTTCGTCTCCTATTTTCTCGTCAATGCCAAAAAGGACGAACTGGAAGAGAATACAGAACGGGTGCAGCATGTCTTGTCTGAAATACAGATATTGTCCGGCAGTCTTTACGATGCAGGGCTTTCACTGGCAAACACTTCTGAAAACGAAAGCGCTTCCGCGCAACAGCTTGCAGCCACAAGCCAACAGTTAGTGGACAGCAGTAATCAGCTTATTTCGAAGACAGCGGAAAGTATAGATAATTTGGAAGAATTAAATGCATGCGGAAGCACCGTTTCTGAAAATGTACAGAAAGTGGAATCCACCTCTAAGACCCTGCTTGAAAAATCGGCAGAGAACGAAACCCTTTTGAATAATTTACATAAAATAAACAACGAAGTGTCCGATGCCATGAAGGACACGACGGAAATCACAAAGAAATTATCCGAGGCCGTAGCGGAGATCGGCGTTACTCTGAATCTGATCAGCGACATTTCCTCTTCCACAAATCTGCTGGCGCTCAATGCTTCCATAGAGGCGGCAAGAGCCGGAGAAGCCGGAAAGGGATTTGCCGTTGTTGCGACAGAAGTGGGAAATCTTGCAAAAAGTACGCAGAATTCACTGTCGGTTGTGCAGCCGGTAATTGAGCGGGTACAGAAAAATGCGCAGGAAATTACGGCACAGGTAAATGAAAACGCCGAAAAGATGAATACGCAAAATGAATATTTCGAAAACGTATTTTCTCACATACGCGACATTGCACAGCTTTTGCAGGAATCCAGCGATGCCATAGACATTATGTGCGACGCTCACAACAGACAGACCGATGTAATCAAAAGAACGGTATCCATCAATCAGGATATTGTCGAAAATATCAAAAATGAGAGCGGACAGTTCAATGCGATTAACGCTATGGCGGAAAACAATGCGAAAGATACCGTAAATGTATCGGAACAGGCAACTGTTATCAACAACATGGTTGACAGAATGAGAGACCTCTTAAACTGGTAGTGTAAAATAGTTTGTGTCTTTGGAAAGAAATACCTCTTTTTTGGTAAGAATCAAGATATGACAATTCTTATCGAAAAAGAGGATTTTTTATGCCAGCAACAAAACAGCAGATTCTTTTCTTCAACAAAGAATTAATTAATGTAGACTTTCCCGATTTTCCTTCTACGAACTTTAATTTTCTTTTACCATGGCAATTTTTTCTTTATCTGACGATACCGTTGTTTACCCTCTTCCTATGGGCAATACTGATTCTTCAAACTGTGAATGAGATATTCTTTTAGCATACTTGATTCTATTTTTCATTGAACATCTTTTTACTCTTCCGCAAATTTCAAACATTCCACCACAAACTTAGGTTTTTACAAAAATCATTTGCCAAATTTTTAAACCTTCATAATTTTCCGTTGCTTCAGCATCCACATTACCTTTTCTGCCCCTTCCTGCGTTTCCGCAATAATTTCCTCCGGTGTCATATGAATATGGCGTAGGGAATTGTATTCACGGATTTTTCTAATATCCTCCACATCAAATTTGCTGCTTACTTCCGGTTTACTCATAATCATCTTCGTCCCCCTCAATCAATGGATGTCATGCACGATCTCCATACACCCGTTATCCGGCAGAGAGTTCAGCTTTCCTATAAGGCTGTCTGTCGGGTTCCCCTGCCAGACGCTTTAACAGCTTAATTCACTCATTATTTTTCATCCTTCCCAAATAATCTTTACGATATGACTTTCATTCAAGCCACTGGATAAATGCCGTTTTATCCATGCTATTATATCCGGCTTTTGCATAAAAGTTTAATGTGCTTTGTTTTTTGGAACCCGTTAGCAACATCATTTTATAACAGTGATTTCCTACCGCAATTTCTCTTGCATAGTCGAGGCATTCCGTAGCGTATCCCTTTCCCCTATAGTCCGCATGTGTAACCACATTCTCTATAAAGGCATACGGTCTTGCATTTCTTGTAAGATTAGGGATAATAACGCACACACAAGATGAGACAAGGATTCCATCTACCTCATTCAAAATAATATGATGATTTTTGTCATTCAGAATTGTCTCCCATGTTTTGCTCAAATTTGGTGAATATTCTGGAATCTTTTCTTCATGCAAATCTAAATATAAATGAAGTAAATCATTCAAATCCTCTTTCTTTGCTTCCCTTATCATTATACTTCACCTCATCCGTTTCTAACTTTCGTTATATTTATCTCTCTTGCCAAGGACAAGCATAACATATTCCAACGCAACTGTATATTCCTGTCTTTGAAACAAAATGTTCCCTTAGCTCGTAATCCCCGGCTCCGTCATCATGCCGCACCTACAGCATTTCATTCTATTCTTTTTCCCACGACCACGAATCTCCCGTCCTCTACCTGATAAGAGCAGCAGGAAAGGGTAATAAATTCATCTCCAAATTCCGCGCGCACGCCGGTATCGTACAAGGACATTGCCTTAATATTCCCATACCAGTCACGGAACTCCTCTTCTGTATCTGCCTGAAAGAACTTGTAATATTTAAAAACCTCATCCTTCTCATAATATACTTGGGAGTAAAATACAGCGATCAGCTCATACGCCCTCTCCTCGTACAAGCTGTCAAAACAAATTTTTCTATGCTCCTTTCCATATTCCTCATCTGCATAAAGCTTCAAATTGCCAAACATATCTCCTGATTTCATGGTATGTCCATGAATAATCAAATTCGTGGAAGGCAGATTGCCGTCCGTGTAGCCGTGATCCTTCGTGCCTGTCCCTGCCTCCGAGTCCGTATCCAGAATCAGACAGCCGTTTTTATCAGGCTGTCCATAAAAATCAAGATTCAGGTAATAATTTTCATCCTCCGGCGTCTGCATGACAGGGTAATCGATCACCGTCCCCTCGATGGACAGCCACCCGGCCATATCATGGTTCAAATCATACAACGACTGATATCGGGGCATGATCTCCGGTTCGGCAGGGCGCTGTTCTGTCACCGGCCATTCCTGAAACAAATCATCAAGAAAAGCATCAATTCCGGCTATCGGAAGCCCGTTTCCGCCATACTGCATTTCAAACTGCGCCGGTGCATCCGCCTCGTTCCTGATCGCCTGCAGATTTTCCTGTGTTCGATAGGCGCGCATATTCCTCCATATATTAAAAATCCCATATCCGCCCAGCCATATTGCCGTCCCTGCAAATACCATAACACATAGCAGATGAAGCAGTTCCTGTTTTCTGTCCCCTTTTTTCTCTCTATTTTTTTGCAGAAAAAGCGGGACATGCCCGCCTTTTCCATCATTGTTCCTTTGTTTCATTTTTATTTGCCGCTATCCTTCTATTCGCTTTGTTTCTTTCTCGTAAGAACCATTCCTGTCCCCGATATCGCCAGTATGGCAGCTGCCCAAACTGCCGACATGTCCTCTCCTGTCTTAGGCACTTCATCTTTTTTATTGCTGTCTGTAGTTATTTCAGCATTATTTATTGGAATGCTTCTTTCGTTTTCATTGCTGTTACTGCTGCTTTCGTGATTATTATGACTTTCTGTACCGTTGTTATTATCGTTGCTTCCGCCATTACCATCACCGCCGCTATTATCGTTGCTTCCGTTGTTGCTGCTTCCTCCATTATTACTGCTGCCATTGTTATTACTATCGTTATTTATTGTTTTCTCAGCCACCGAAAATACAGTGCTTGCACTGCCGTCCGTCCAGAGGATTTCCAGCTCATGGCTGCCTGCTGCCAAGGTATTTAAATAATCAGGCTTCAGCTCAACAATGGTCGAACCCGGCCGGACATTATAATTTCCCCTGTCAAGCAGCTGATCGTCCACCTTGACTCCTTCAAACTTATCAAAATCGCCGTTTCCCTTAATGCTGAGGCTGCCGTCTTCATTTAGAATCCATTTGCTGTTTGCACCCTCGATAATCGCGTAGGACGGTTTGGAAGCAGCATTTCTTTTTGCGCCGCAGATATTGCAGTCCGCATCATATTCATCGTCATAAGTATGTTCTCCGTATGATTCCATCTCTGTAAGATCAACGATTTCACAATCATCCCCTGTGCAGGCATGCCAGTGATGTATTTCATCATAGCTCCATTGCTCCGCCCATGCGTGGAAATGCCGGGGTTTGATCATAACATAAGTATTATCCCAATATGTTTCGTCGACAGGAGGCTCTACCGCCTTGGCATCCCCTTCGCTGGTTCCGGCTTTTACCGTAACTATATAATCATTAATAAAGTTCGGAGCAGAACTGATTGCATTTGTGCCGGCCGCCGGTCCTGCAATGGCTACCAGCCTGCCGGCGGATATATTGGCATTCTCCGTCCACAGCCCGATGCTCCAATCTGCGGCTGTCCCTCCTTCCGCATGGACATCACCGCCGTTCAGTACAAAGGAAGCTGCCGATATGCCATAGGACTCTGCTCCTGCTGCTCCTCCTTTTGCTGTAACGGTACTATCATTCACTTCCATCCCATTACCACAGTATATCGGCAGGCTGTAACCACTTTCTCCGGTACCCGCTTCCGCTTTTATCTCGCTGTTATAAAGCATAATCTTATCAGCACCCATGCCATAAGAAGAGAAAGCTGCTTCGCCGCCCACAGCCGAAACCTTGGAATCGCTGATACTTATAGTATAATCAGTAGAAATTGCGTAGGAGCTCTCTCCTCTGCCGGCCTCGGCAATGACTTCCGCATTGTTTGAAATCTCAATATCACCCCACGAGCTTGTGATAGCGGTAGAACTTCCCGCATCGGTCGCCCATCCGGATCTGGCAATCACTTTTCCTCCTATAATCTGGATGGATGCACCGCATACTGCCCACGATCTATCCCAATCTCTGCTTTCAGACGGGCAGTCGCCGGCAATGACTGTCACGGCAGTATTCTCGAATTTAAGAGTACGGCCGGCGTGAATCGTAATTATAGGCCCCCCTGTAGATGCTGTCCCGATAATCTCCAGGCTTCCGCCGCCTATAAAGGTAAGATCGTCACAAGCGTCAATCGTACGCCTTTTATCCTCGTTCTGCCCGGAACACGATGTCTCGCTGATAATCTTATTCTCATTCAAAAGTTGGATGGTCAAGTCGGTTCTTCCGGTTGGGCTGCTGTTATTCCTTGTTATTATTACATTGGCGTCACTTGACGAAGTATAGGTAATATTTGCCCCATCCAATGTAAGGGTCTGGGTATCTGGATCATATCTTACCTTTCCATCGTTTACCGGATCGCCCTCCAGCACATTACCGGCATTCAGGCTGGTCACACGCACGCCGGCGACCCATATGGGATAATATTCCTTGTACGCTGCTGCCGTTTCCTCATTGACTTCAGGAGCAGACGGCCCGCCCGCAGCCTGATCCTGCAGTTCCATCATTCTGGAAGCAGCCGCCTCATATTTAGCGGCAATCAGCTGCTCCCTTTCCCCATCTTCCAGTTTCTCTTTTGCATCATCTACAGCAGCAAGCTGTGCCGCTGCCATCTCCATATTCTCCGCCGTAATTTCCTCCGCTTCAGGCAGCCCGTCGATCAACTCCTGCACCGGACAGATTCTGCAAACATAATTGCAGGAATTCCCTTCCCTGCCTTCCACATAACCACAGTTTTCGTCATGTACATGGGTACATTCGCTTGCCTGCGCATAACCGCAGTTTTCGTCGTGTACGTGATCGCATTCGTTTCCGTCCACTGCCGCTTCATAACCGCAGTCTGCTGTATGCTCTGTATGGTGCGGACACAATCCCCCCTCTTTTGTTTCTGCCCTTGCCTCGCCCGGAAGCATCCCTGCCGCCAGGCACAGGCTGACCAGCAGCGAAAGCAACCATTTCCCCTTTCCGGACATATGCTTTCTTTTTAATTGTTCCTTCATCGTTTTTCCTCCTTAATTCCTGTCCGGCCAAAATACCATGTCCCCTGCCAGGCAT
The DNA here is from genome assembly GCA_021772075.1 of Lachnospiraceae bacterium. Classification (GTDB taxonomy): domain Bacteria; phylum Bacillota; class Clostridia; order Lachnospirales; family Lachnospiraceae; genus Kineothrix. Next base: position 47,869 of record JAETNQ010000006.1, on the reverse strand, counting down.
TTTTGACTACAGAGGTTCCTCTTGCATCATATATCCTGTACTATAACATTGCATTTTAAGGAAAAGCATGCGTTATCGTGAATTATCCCTTAAATGTAACAAATCGACTGTTTGCTTAAAAAAGCATTTACCGAAAAAAAAAGCGCCGACAGGCGCAACAAATGTGTCACGCTCCGCCAGCCAGCTTATTGTAACCCGGATATATTCAAAAATATCATGGATCATTCCGTTCCCTTACCGTCACCCAAACCTTATCGCCTTCCTGCTTTCCGATCCGGGTTCTGATGTCCTTGCGTATGCCGAGAATATAGCAGATGCTTCCGTCCTCATTTTTGACCCCCATATTAACAACGCTGCCGTCATATGGTTCCCCGTCAAAGGTCGCGTGTACCTTTACCCTCCCTTTCCCAAACTCTTTCCTGATATCATAAGGAAAAGCCACATAAGCCCCGCCCTTCCCATCCGCATTGCAAATCACGGCTTCATATTCATATACTTTATTGTTCAATATATTTCCCGCCCCTTCTTATTTTCTATTCCAGATCAAACCCTGCCGCAACGGCAGCCCCGTCTTTTCCCCATCCGCCCCATCAGAATAATTCACAGATTAGGTTTCGGGAGCCCCTTTCCGATCCGGCTGCTGTCCGTCATGAGCCTTCCATTGGCAGTCCGTCATCTCCATATGGGAAAAAACTGCCCGAAAGGAAGATTCCTCCGGGGAACAGGCATAAATGCCGAACTTGATCCGCCCTTTTCCCCTGTTCATATGGCAGATGCGCATCTGATGGAAAGCAGTTCCATCCGCCGAACATTCTATGCAATAATCGTCCTCCCTCCTGCTGAACCGGTACCACATGGACTTTACCGAAGCGTCTATCTCCGTCGTCGCCCAATCCGAATATCCGTTATTCGTCACGACGCTCCCCAAATGCTGAAATTTATCATTTTCGTATTCGATAGAGCCTTTCAGCCAGTTTTCGCTGTCCAGATACATGACGATACCGCATTGGTCAAACCTATGATGGCTTTCCGCAAACTCCGTTTTCACGATAAAGCTGAAATACTCCTCCTCCGTTTCCATCTGCAAAACCGGCGCATTATCGTTCTGAAAATGATAATACGTGCGCTGCCACAGATCCGTATGGGGTTTTGTCACGATCTCCACCGTATCCTCATCGATCAGGAAGCTCTCCGGCTCCCTTGTCCATTGAAATTCCGTCAGCTTCATTTTGCAGCCTCTCCTTTCCCGCAATACCTTTTTAACATTTTATCGCTCCAATGCACCCGGAAAAACTGGATCAGCGGGCCGGTGCAGAAAGCAAGAATCCCTGTCCCTATTCCGATGATCTTCCATTGGATCCCCGTCTGCATTCCCGTCAGGAATCCAACGGCGACGCAAATGCTGTCCAGCATGATCCTGGCCGCCCGAAACTGTATTTTCCCTTTTGTTGCCGCTTCCACGATATACCCCGCCGCATCGTAGGGAGACATGCCCATATCCGCAGAAATATAAAGAGCGTCGCCAATACAAAGAAGAAGCACTGCCGCCGCCAGCAAAACAATACGGGCCGGCAGCGTGTCGAAGTCAATCTGCCATTTTTCCAGAAGCCCCAGCATAAAATCTGCCGTATAGCCCACAAAAACCATATTGAATATTGTTCCGAACCCAATAAATTTCCTTTTCAACAGGAAAACAAATACCAGAATCGCCGCATTCACCAGCAGCTGCAGCGTACCGAACTGCATGCCGGCCAGCGAACTGATCCCCGTATTCATTGCGGTAAAGGGATCCGCCCCCATCTCCGCTATTTTAAAAAAACCGACGGCAATTCCCACCATAAAAATACCGGCCGCCACCGCCAAGCCCCTGATAAAATAGGGCTTTTTCCTCTGTTTTTCCATCTTGCCGCCCGTTCCTTTCGCTCCAGTCCTTGATGACCTGCTTGCGCATCAGCGCAATTCACTAATTGATTATACCACATATCAGGGAGCGAAGAAAACTATCCCGCAAAACTTTATTTCATTCCGTCAGACCGCCGACGGCATATGCATCAGGATCCTGACGAAAAACATGCCGTTGTCCATGGAAAAATCCGTTTCTCCATTATAATCGGACACTACCTTCATAATGCTGGAAACACCTATGCCTCTGCCCGATGAGGATACCGGAAGCCCGTCTTGGAATTCCACATCCCCCGCACATGTATTTTTACAACGGATTACTATTTTATTGCCTTTCTGGATGACGGAAAGCCCTATTTCCTTTTCCACCCGCTCCGAACGCAGGCATCCGTGGATGGCATTTTCCACAACATTTGCCAGAACCGCAACCATATCGATATTCCTCACCGCTATCTCCTCCGACGCCTTTACGTCCATCGTTATACTGATCTTTTCCTTTTTTGCATACCGTCTATAGGCTGTCAAAATACTATTAATAGTTTCATTGGCGCAAATGCGTTCCGCCCTGCTGCTTTCCATATCCTCTTCATACTGCTTTACATAAGCAAGCAGTTTTTCGTTTTCCCCATTCTTAATATATTCCTCAATCAAAAGGCAGTGGTGGCGCATATCGTGGCGTATTCTCACCGCCTCCTTTCCCGATTCCCTCATTTGCTTCAATTGATCGTATAAAAGCTCTTCGTTCATTTCCAACAGTTCTTTTTCTACCTGATATCTGTGTTCCCTGCCCTGATGCAGATACATGCGGAACATCATATACTGGATAAGCCCTGCCATTATAAATAAAACCAATATCCGCATGACCCTGGCGATGGAAAGGGAATGGTCACCAGGCCATAAGGCAACAAATCCTACGATCACGATGGATGCAAACAGCGCGACAACACTGAATATATTCATTTCCTCCCCCAGCAAGTCCACGCCTTCCAAAAAAATATGACGTATTTTTCGGAAAACCATAAGAAGAATGACTAAGGTCATTATGATCCTGACAGCAATGTCCGCCCAAATATCTCCCCCGAACCATAATCTCGATGCATCGATCCCGCAGACAGTAATTATGGCAAGCAAATAAAATCCAAGGGCAATCTTATATAGCGACAAATAGGCTTTCTCCCTGCTCATCGACATGCAGAAGATTCCTACCGCCGGAATCACCGATATTCCGGAAAACCGAATATATCCTTCCCTGTCCAGCATGTACCAGATGCTATAGGAAAGCACCGCCAAGCATCCGAAAAGCACATAATATATTCTTGTTTCTTTCATGGGAAACTTTGGCCGGTCCAACAGCAGAAACACCGTCATGACCAATCCCGCCGAGATCGTGTTCCGAAGGACCGCGATCCCAAAAGAACCTCCCAGCATTGCCTCTCCCTCCATTCCCTGTTCATGCCAAACCCTTTTGAAAAGAACGACACGACAGCATAACATCCATTACAAAGTTCCCGTTTTCCGTATAGCAGAACATCTCCCCGTCAAGGCGTCTCGCCGCCTCCTGCACTGTCATAAGCCCGAAACCGTGGTCATGGCCTTCTTTTTCCGTAACAGGCATCCTCCCCTTTTCCACGTGCAGGCCGCTCCTGCACCGGTTCCTGATCCTTATCAGAAGATAATCCCTGCTGTATTTCATCTGAACGGAAACTTCCCGCTCCTCTATGGCAAGCTTCTGGATAGCGTCGCAGACATTTTCAAGTCCATTGGATATGATCTGGCACAGCTCCATATAAGGCAGTTCTTCTTCCCCCACCTGTATATCCATCCTGCAGTCCGCTTCCAATTCCTGCAATTTTTGGAAATAATGAACCAATACCGCGTTCAGATACGGATTCGCGCAAAACGGCCCGGACAAAACACCCACTTCTATTTCCACGCCTTTCAGATATTCCTGTGCCTCTTTGATTTTTTCCGCAGCAAGCAGCCCCGACAGCATGGCCGTATGCCCCTTCATATCATGCTTCATCTTCCGTATCTGCTGCTGGTTGGAAAGCTGCGCCTCCAGCGTATTCTTCTGTTCCTGCAAAACCCGTTCGGCCTGCTGCTTCCGGTAAAGCAGCAGCTGCCTGTAAAGGGAGGTAAAAATCGTTGCATATGTCATGGGCATCAATATAAGCACCAGTATAAACGCCGGAAGTTCCTGCGGCCTTGCCGTAATGATCACAGGGAAATTGCTCATTACGGCAAGCAGGATATAATAAAGCATCGTCATGCCGGCGAATATCCCCCATCCGTCCGGCACCGCTTCCTGAAGCTCCATATAAGGCTTTCGGAAATAACGGACTGCTGCCCACTCCACCAAAGGGAACATAACCAGTCTGCCGAGAAACATCAATATATACTGCTCCCGCCCAAAATAAAAATCCGCTACATTGGTCACTGTAATAATCCACAGGGCAACCGTATCCGCCATACAGAACGTAAAGAAAAACCTTCCGTTTTTATCCTTTGAAATATACCAGAAAAACAGCAGACTCGGTATCGTACAAGTCAGCATGAAAACCTTTCCCATGGCCCTTGCGCCGTAAAGCACCAGTCCCGTCATGTTCAGCAGGATCAGAAACCCCATGGCAGCACTTGTAAGAAGGATCGTTTTCTTCCGGGAATACCGGGAACGGTACAGCATCATAAATAGAACCAATATATGAAACAGGGACCACAGCACGGATAAATCCCTAAGTATCGTCATCTTGTCAGTCCACCTCCTCGAACAGTATCTCCTGATACCTCTGTTTCACCTCTGTATAATAACGTCTGGACACCGGAATCCGTTGTCCGTCAACGATCAGATCGGTGCCGCTCAAACTGTCCACATGGTACATATTGACGAGAAAACTCTGATGGCAGCGCATAAATTCATCTCCGCATACCTGCGTGGACAGCTCGTTCAGCCTGCCTTTGCATTCTTGTACTGTTCCGTCCGTGCAGTAAATAGAAAGCGTATGTTCCCTGCTGCTGATATAGAGTATTTTTCCATAAGGGATGCTTCCTGTCTGCCCCCTGGATTGGAAAAAAAGTTTCTTTTCCCTGTTTCTGGCAAGGCGCTTCGACACCCTGTCAAGAAGCTGTTTCACCGCCGCTTCCTTCACCGGCTTCAACAAATATTGAACCACATAGAGATCATAGGCTTCCCTATAGAAATCGTTGCTGGTAGAAACAAGGCAAATGGCCGCCTCTTCCTGCTCCCTGCTAATTCTTTCCGCCAGTTCAATCCCGCCGACGGGACCTTCCATATAAATATCCAGCAAATACAAGTCATACCGTATCTTTTTATTTTCTATGTCCTCAAGAAAGCTACCCGTATCGGAATATACCTTGGCCTCATGCCCTCCCAAAAATCTTTTCAAAGACAAGGCATCTTCCATACAGTCGTCACAGACCGCTATTCTCATATACATCCTTCCTATCCATTTTCAATTTCATCCTTTTTTCTATTGTATCATATATATTTTCTTTTTCCCTTGCCAATTTTGGTCAAAAATACGTCAATTTTGTATTTTTACGCCATAATCAAACGCTGCTGCGCTCCGCAGGCCGTCCCCTGCTGCAAGTAATGGGGAATCAAAAAACGTCGAAGAACTTTCCGATAAGTTCTCCGACGCTGATTCCATTTTCCCGCCTCTTTAATCGCCAAGCAGCCCTTTTTCTTCCAGAAACTCCCTGGCTACTTCTTTATCTTCTTTTCCCTCCACTTCCACCGCATAATTCATCCGCTGCATCTCCTCCGCCGAAATCATCCCGTTCAGCTTTTCCAGTATTCCCTTCAGTTCCGGGTAATCTTTCAGCGCGTCTTTCCTCACTACCGTACCCGCATCAAAGGTTTCAAAAAATACCTGGTCGTCCGTCAGCAGCACAAGCTGGTTGGCCGCAAGCTGCGCATCCGTCGTAAAAGCATTGATTACATCCACTTCTCCGTTCTTTAACGCCTCATATTTTAATGCGATCTCCATCTGGTTCGTATCTTTGAATGCCATGCCGTAAGCGCTGCAAAGCCTTGGGTATCCGGTCTCCAGTTCGATATAGTCCGGATTCCCTCCGAAAATAAGTTCCCCGGAAGCAGCCGCCAGATCCGAATAGGTGGACAGGCCATACTGCTCCGCCGTCTCCTGTCTGACTGCCAGCCCGTAGGTATTGGAAAATCCGTACAGCCCGGTCCAAGTAAGGCCCATTTCGTCGTATTCCTTTAACAGTTGTTCATATAATTTATCGTCGTCCTTCTCCATTTCTTCTTTTTTCAGCACGTTCAGCCAGGCAGTTCTCGTATATTCCGGATAAAGATCGAATTCTCCCTTTACGAGAGCCGGATGGATATTCGTCGTGCCGCCGCCGACTCCCTTTGTAATCTCCACTTCATAATCGGTTTCCGCCTCAATCATTTGCGCGATGATCTCAGTCAGGATATACTGTTCCGTCATAGGCTTGGACGCAATCTTTATCGCTCCCTTTTCCCCGCAGCCGCATACGCCGAGCAGCATTACCGTTAATACCAGACATATGATTCCTTTTTTCTTCATTTCCCTTTTATCCTTTCCTTTTTTCATCCTTTATCCGCCAAGCAGCCTTTTTACAAATTCATCCCTTGGGTTTCTTTGCAGCTCCTCTTTCGTCCCTTCCTGCCAGATACCGCCCTCCTTCATAACAAGGATACGGCTTCCCAGGCGAAAGGCTTCCCCGATATCATGCGTGATGAATACGATCGTGATTCCCGTCTTTTTCTGCAGGGCTGACAATTCTTCCTGCAGACCTCTGCGCGTAATCTCGTCTACCGCGCCGAAAGGCTCGTCCATCAACAATATATCAGGATTAGCCGCCATAGCTCTCGCAATCCCTACCCGCTGCTTCTGGCCGCCCGACAGCTGCCTCGGGAACCGTCTCTTCAGTTCTCCGGGAAGCTGGACCAGTTCCATCATCTTTTCTGTCAGCATCTTCTTTTCTTCCGGCAGCATCTTCTTCTCCAGTCCGGGAACGTAACAAATATTGTCCTCCACCGTCATATGCGGAAACAGCCTGGCTCCCTGCACCGCATAGCCGATGCGTCTGCGCATAGCGGAAAGATTGCACTCTTCCAGGCGTTCTCCATTCACCGCCACTTCTCCCTCCGACGGAACCACCAAGCCGTTCATCATTTTCAGCAGCGTCGTCTTCCCGCAGCCGGAAGGTCCTATCATAACGACAAATTCCCCCTTTTCCACCACCAGCGATACGCGGTCCAGCACTTTGTTTTCCCCGTAAGCCGCCGAGCAATCCCGTATTTCAATTACTTTGTTCAATGCCGTACCTCCTGTTTACCGCCTTTTCTACCAGCGAAAGCAGCCAGTCGCTCAGCAAAGCAAGCAAGGCGATCAATACGGAACCGGCCGCCGTCAGGGACATATTATAAGTGGTAATGCCTCTGTAAATAGCGGCTCCGAGGCCGCCCGCCCCTATAAAAGAAGCGATTCCCCCCATCGCGATGATCATGACTACCATATTGCGGAAACCGCTTATGATCACCGGAAGCGCCAAGGGGAAACGGATCCCGAACAATATCTGCCTTCTGTCCGCCCCAAGGCCCTCCGCCACTTCCAGAATGCCGGCATCCACATTGGCCAGGCCCGTATAGGTATTTCTGACGATGGGCAGCAGCCCGTAAACCGTAAGGGCGATAATTGCCGTCTTATCGCCGATGCCGGTAAAAGGAATCAAGAATCCCAAAAGGGAAATGGACGGCACCGTATAAATCACGTTGATCACTCCCAAGGCCGCCCCAGCCGCCTTTTTGTGCCTGCTGATAAAAACTCCGATCAGTATTCCCAGAATGCCGGCGCAGACTACCGCCGTTAACGATATTCGAATATGCTCCAGGAGGCAAGTCAGAAAAAAATCCCTTCTATCCCATAGTATTTGTATCAACTGCATCTGTTTATCCTCTGCCTCGTATATCGAAAACCGGGCTTTACTTTGCTTTTACCTGGTTCTTGATAAACTGATCGACGCTTTTTTTAATTTCCCCGGGCGCCATGGATTTTATCAGATAGCCTTGGGGCTTTAACGCGATCACATTTTTCACGCTCTCCTTATCTCCCCTTCCGGTTAAAAATACCACCGGGATATCCGCAAATTCTTCCTCTGCACGGATCATTTCCAATACCTGGTTCCCGTTGCAGACCGGCATTTCATAATCCAGCAAAACCAGATCCGGTCTGTCCAATGTGATAGAACGAATCGCGGATATCCCGGATTTTACCAATGTCACTTCATAATCCTTTTCCAGCAGCCCTTTCATCGCATGGAGCATGACATCGGAATCATCTACTACCAGTATTTTCTTTTTCTCTTCTTTTTTATTCTTATCAAGATATTTTTTTATCTCATTCATCGCGTTATCCGCTTTAATGGAAACTCCGTTTCCGTCCTGCATCAGATGGGGCGCGATCACGCAATATGCAAAATATCCTGTCCCTGTATCAAAAAGCAGGCTGAACTGGGGGGTATGCTCTGCAAACTTTTTTTCAAACTGTTCATAGGACAGCAGATTTTCTTCTTTTACTTCATACATATCAGCCGAAGGAAAATGTTCGCTGATACGGTTCAGGAATTGCTGCGCCATATACCGCACCGCATTCATCTGCGTCACATTGACAGTATCCGACTCCGCATTCATTATGCTCCCCACCGTATTCACGATCAGCTTTTGTTCGAAAACCAAAAGTATTTCCCACTTTTTTCCCTTTCTGGTGCTGTAAACCAGCCGGTAATAGATTCCCGCCCCGAACTTCTCGCCGCCGTAGCACTCGCTGACCACCCTGGCATTCAGCATAAACATATCGTGCAGAAGCTGGATGACCGTCTGTCCCATCGCAGTCTGTTCCTCTTCCGGCATAAGCTCCCCCCATTTACTTATCGTCTTTCCCGTAATGGCCCGGTCCTCTGTCAGAGTATGCCCGACCAGCCAGCCGGCGCACACGCCCAGGAAATGATTGACGGCGTCTTCCGAATAATTGCTCCGTTTCAGTTCCTTCTCTAATGTCGGCAGCGTTTTCTTCCGGAAATCATCATGCAGCCGCCGGTGCGTATCGAATCCCATATAATGAATTTGGGCCATATAGGCTTCTTCTTCTGTAAAATGCTTCATTGCATGATCCTTAAAATATTTGATTCCTTCCTCGCAGACCCACTGGCTTTTTTCTTCATTTTTTTTATGGTCAAATAATCTGTTTAAAATGCTGAAAAGTTTCTTATGCTCCTCATCGATAATACTTACCCCTATATTATACCTGTCCTGCCATATCAATCGATTGCCCATTTGCTTCCTCCTCTAGCGTGAAACTTATGCTTTCCTTCCTTTTTTATTATGTCTTCCATCTATTTTCAATCATCTTCCATGATCCTGTACAATTCTTTCCTGGCCTCGTCTGCTTCGGCACGTTCCCCTTTGCGCAAGGCTTCTTCAAACTTCCGGATACCGTGTTCCAGGCTGCTCCGCCTGTCTCCCAGCGATTCTTCATACATGCGTTCCGCTTTTAAAAGCGCCAGCCTGTTTTCCTCCTGGTCTCTCAGCTGCACCTTCAAATAGGAAAGTTCCTCCATGCGCCGGGCGATCTCTTCTTCGGTCATGGTGTTCTGCGCTCCTTTGATCACCATCTTTTTCTTTTCCCCCGTAGAGACCACCTTTACTTCTACTTCCAGCAGCGAATTAATGTCGTATGTATAGGTGACATCCACGGCCTCTTCCCCTTTTTTCGCTTTCGGCACATCGATCTCCAGTTCTCCAAGATACAGATTATTCCTGGCGAACCGGCTTTCCCCTTGCAGGATGCGGATGCACACCTTATCCTGGTTATCCCTGGCCGTATAAAAGCGGTCGGTCTTGCTGGTCGGTATCACCGTATTCCGTTCGATGATCGGGCTGTAATGCCCGTTTTCCACCATGCCGTCGCCATATTCCATCACCACCTCGGTTCCCAGCGTAAAGGAGCATACATCCGTCAGTATCATCTCCCTTACTTCCTCCCGGCGCTCTTTCATCGCCGCCTGTACTGCCGCCCCCAGGGCTACCGCTTCGTCGGGATGGATGCTCGTATCCGGGAACTTGCGGAAAAGACGGATAAAGAAATCCCTGAAAATCTGCAGCCTGGTCGCTCCCCCGATCAATACCACCTCATCGATATCCGAAAGGGACAGGCCTGCATCGGACAGGCTCCGCTTTACCGGCTGCCGGATCTTCTGCAGAAGATCCTCGCAGGCCGCTTCGAACTCCTTTGCCGTCACTTTCGCGCTCTTCATTTCTTCCTGCAGCAGGCATTCGACCGTTACTTCTTCCTTATCGTTGATTTCCCTCTTGGCCGCTTCCGCATGCCGGTACAGCCGCACTTCGTCCTTGGCCGACAAAGCATCCGCCGTTATCCCCATCTTATTCATACATATCTTTTCCAAGACCCTGGTAAAATCCTCCCCGCCGAGATAATTGTCTCCGGCTACCGCCCTGACCTCCAGAATATTATGGAAAAGTTCCAGGATGGATACGTCGAAAGTTCCTCCGCCTAAGTCAAAAACAAGGAATCTCGTATCCTCCTTTTTTTCATACAGCCCATAGGCGATCGCCGCAGCCGTAGGTTCCGAAATCATCCGTTCCACCTTCAGCCCGGCCAGTTCACCGGCGCGTTTCGTCGCTTTACGCCTCTGGTCGTCAAAATAGGCCGGAACGCTGATGACCGCTTCGGTCACTTCTTCTCCCAGATAAGTCTCCGCATCTTCCTTCAAGGCCCGGAGGACAAGACCCGATAATTCCTCGGGCTTATATTTTTTGCCGCTCAACGTGTACTCCCGGCCGCTGCCCATGCTTCTCTTAAAGGCGAGGGCCACGCTGTCCGGATACAGGCTCATCCTTTCCAATGCGGTTTCCCCCACATATACATTTCCCTCTTCGTCCACGCTGACGACCGAAGGGGTCAAATTCTTTCCAAGCCGGTTGGGGATGATTCTGGGACCCTCTTCCGAATAGTATGCTACTAAACTATTGGTGGTTCCAAGGTCAATACCAACTATCATGTTTATTCCTTTTCCTTTCCTACATTTTATATATAAGCTTTATGCGGGCGTACAAGTTATAGGGCTGTTTTTCCGCCAGTCCCTTCCAGACGGCCAGCGCCTCCTGCATTTTTCCCTTCCGTTCCAGGAGGATCGCTTCTGCCATTTTTAAACGCATGCAGAGCGCATGGTTGCATTTACGGCATCTCGGGCTTTTTTCCATTTCCCGCCATGCCTCTTCCCCTTTTTCCACCCCATGTTCATACAAAGCGAGGATAAAATCTATGTATTTTACATAACGCTCCCTATAGAAAAAATCCCTCGTTTCTATAAGGTTTCCTTCTATTTCTTTCTTTTCCCCGTTCTCCTGCGCCCATAGCAATACTTTCTTAAGCTGCCACAGGCTTTCGCCTATCTCTATCCGAAGGTATTCCGCTTCCTTCTCCTTTATCGTAAAAATAAAGATCTGATCCAATACCCTGTCAATCCTGTCTTTTCTGCTCCCTCCCGGGCTGTCTGCTATCTGCCGGAGAATTTTGATGCTTTTTTCCCAATGGCATTTGGACAACAGCCTCCAGGCCAGAATATGTTTGTACTTCAACCGATGCTCCGGCAATGCCCCTTTGCAGAAGCCAACTTCAACCTGCATATCCCACCGGTATATTTTCCGAAAAGCACGCTCCCATTCCCCGGCATACAAATCCGCCCGGTAAAGGTACAGTTCCTTCTTGTGGATATCATCGGCATAAAGGTTCTCAATAATGCTCCTCGCTTCCACCAGCCTGCCTGTCCTGGCATAATTCGCCGTCAGCCCCTGGATTGCCGTCTCGCTCTTCTGGAACTCATCATAAAGACGCCGGTAGACTTCTGCAGCCCGACGGTATTCCCCCATCAGTTCATAAGTATGAGCCAGATTGGTATAGTGGGTTCCCACCGGTTCCGAACGCCCTTCCCTATACATATAATAAACCGCTTTTTTAAAATATACCATCGCTTTTTCATATTCCCCGGCATATTTATAAAGGCATCCGATATTATTATAAGCAAAAGCATCCCCCAGATCCCTTTCCAATATCTTCTGGAAGTCCTTCATCGCCGCCTTGCCGTCCTTTGCCGCCATGCTGAAAAGCCCTCTTCGGTTCAGAAGCAGATTGCAGGGATACATTTTCAAATACCGGCTGATCACCGGATAGCCTTCCCGATAATATTTTAAATTCCCTGTCATCAATAATTTTACATAATAGAGATCGTCAAACTCACTCAGTCTTTGGTCGATCGGGAAATTTTCCGGCGGCTTCTCCCCATGGTACACGCAATTATCCAGATAACAGCTTTCTATTTTATTTTTTTCTGCCAGTTCCAGCAGGCTTTTCAGCTCATCCCCGCGCCCGGTGTCATAATACACTTTCGCCATCTCTTCATAGGGATAGGCGTATCCCGGAAAATATTCGATGCACTTCCTGCCGCAGCGCACCACCCCTGCGCCGTCCCACAGTCCCGCATAAGCCTTCAGCAAAAACGCCCATGCAAAATAAATCCGGTACTTGTCTAAAAGGATCTCCGACAGATCGATGCACTTCCGGAATTCTTTCTTCTCCAGGAAGATCTGCGCCATTTCCATCAAAAGCTCCGAATCGCCCTCCGACCTGTCCTTGATCTTCCCATACTCCTCTTCCGCCTTCTTGAAATATTCTGCAAATCCACGCCCCATCATATGGTATGCCGATATTTTAATCCGTATGGCTGTATATTGGTTATCCCGCCCTTTCTTTCCTTCCCTTTCCTGCCAGCCGCTGACCGTTTTCACCGCCTTCTCATTTTCCGCCTGCCCGAGGTATGTCCTGGCAAGAAGCAGCAGATACTCCTCCCTCCGTTCTTCCGGCATCCTGTCCTTCACGGCTTCCAGCACCTTGCCGGCCGCATAATAACGCTCCTCCTGGTAATAATTTCCTGCCAGCTCCATAGCGGCATCCAAATCCCCTTTTTCTTTCCATCTTTTTTGCAGTTCCGGTTCCTGTTTTGCATAGATATCCTTTAACAGCTTCCCCATTTCTTCGGTACAGATGCCGGATACCTGCCGGATGCATTCCCCGGCTGACCGGTAATCCTCCTTTTCATAATAAAAAAGGGCAAGTCTGTAATTCGCCATATAATTTCCAGGTTCCAGCTCCTTCAGCTTCCTGCAGCATTCCCAAGCCTCTTCTTTCCGTCCTTGTTCCCAGAAATAATTGGATGCATGAAATAAAACAGCTCCATTGGCCGGATATTTTTCCAGCAGCCCCATCAGCAGCTCCCCGGCCTCTTTATCACGCCCGCCGCCTTTATAAGCAAGGGCGCGCAAAATCTCCATATATGGATGGAATATCCCTGTAGCCGCCGCCTTTTCCAGCGCCTGTTCCGCACCCTCATACTCCTGCCGGTTCAAAGCGTCAGCCCCCTCCCGGTAACAGTTCAGAAACAAATCATAATCGCCATCGTCCGGCCCCTGGAAGAGAGAATAATCGACCGCTTCCTTCTCCCTGCTTCTCTGCATTATAAACTGTATGAAATCCTCCGGGAATTCCTCCTTCAAACGGTTTCTGTCCTCGAAAATATTCAAATATTTATCAAAAATCTTCCATATCCGCTGTGGAAATTGAAAATGCCCCATCAGAAAAACCAGCAGTTTTTTCCTGCATTCCTCATAACCTTCCAGGGAAATAAAAACCTCTTCCTGAAATAAGCGCTTCCATGCTTCTTCATCGCACCTGGAACTCAGGCGCCCATACAGGGAAAATGCCCGCCGCGCCCATACCCCTGAAGGCGTCGTATCCTCTTCTTCCCTTCCGCCCTCTTCTCTTCTGGCATAAATACAAGCTTCTTCATAAGCTTTCCTGAGGCGTTTGAATCCTTCCTGGTCATCTTCCGGGTTTACAGCGGAAAGTTTTTTCCGGTAAGCGTCCTTAATCGCGGCCTCGTCTTTCGTCGGCGCAGTCTCGAGTATATGAAAGACTTCTCCTATTTCCATAGATATGCCCCTCCCAGTCCTGAATCATATTAGGATGCAGTCTGCCCGGCATCCGGCGCGCCGGGTTCCCGCAGCATCCCTCTCAATACCAGCACGGCGGCTATCGCCAAAATCACTTCCGTTACCGCCTGTGCATATGCCAGCCCATAAAGAGGGAACAGTTTATTCAAAAGAAAGATCGCCGGTATTTCCATAATAATCTTCCGTAGTATGGCAAAAAAGAACGCCTTTTTTCCCATTCCCACCGCCTGGAATACGCCTACCGCCAAAAAATCCATGCAAAAGAACGGCAGCGCCAGACACAGCCCCCGCAAAAAACTTGTCCCATAAGCGACAATATTCTCATTCCTGATAAACAAGCGGATCCAGAACCCAGCGCCAAGATAATAACAAAGGGCAATCGCCGCCAAAGCGGAAACCGTATACTTCGCGGCAAATTGAATCGCCTGTTTCATCCTTTTCCGGTTGCCGGAGGCATAACTATAACTGATCAGGGGCATAATGCCCTGGGAAAAACCGAAAGCGACGTTCATGGGAACCATATTGATCTTCTGGGCAATCCCCATCGCCGCCACTGCATCCGCTCCAAAGGAAGAAGTAAAATTGTTCAGCACTGTCATGCCTGTCACGTTCAGCAGATTCTGGATTGCAGCGGGAATCCCTACCCCGCATACGCCCACGATAATCTCTTTCTTCAGCCGGAACATCTTCGGGTTAATACATACATAAGTGTTCTTCCGCTTGATAAACAACAGTATAAAAAAATAAAGGCATGCAATACAGTTAGAAAGAAAGGTGGCAAGCCCCGCTCCCGCCGCCCCCATATCCAGCCCCCAGGGCAGGATAAAAAACGGATCCAGCACTATATTCAGCAAGCACCCGCTCATCGTACCGATACTGGCATGCAGGGTGCTTCCCTCCGAACGCACCATATAAGCCATTACCACATTAAGAATTGCCGGCACCGCCCCAAAACAGACCGTCCACTTCAAATATTCCCCTGTGGCCGCAAATGTCTCCATATCCGTTCCAAGCAAAGCCAGCAGCGGATTCTTGCCAACCGCGCACAGGACGGAAAATACCAGACTGCAAAATACCGTACAGTAAAAACCAAAAGCGGAAACTTTCCGCACCATATCATATTTCTTGCTTCCCAAAGCCCGGCTCATCATGCTGGAACTGCCGACACCGAACAGGTTATTGACCGCATTAAAAGCCAGCAAAACCGGCGCGGCAAGCGTCACCGCCGCATTTTCCACCGGATCGTTCAGCATTCCTACGAAATAGGTATCCGCCAAGTTATAAATCACCATAACCAACGAACTGATCACTGTCGGAACCGCCATGGATATGACGGCTTTGGAAACGGGCGCCTGTTCGAACAGGTATAGCTTCTTCTTATCTTCCATGATTTTTGCACCTCTAACGATATAGTATAACATGATATTCGGATTTGGAACAGACCTGCGTTTATTTTCAGACAAAATTTTCTGAAGATTATCTGAGAAGGGAAAAAAAGAATTTCCGCAGAACCCGCCAAAAAACAGGCAGCACGGAAATTCTTTTCCATAATCATTGCTGTTGTAAAATCTCCAGTTTTTTTCCGTTACAGAAAAAAGTAAGGGATCCTTCCGTAGTCAAATATATTTTTGTTCCCAGCTGCTCAAGAAGCAAAAGAACTTCCCGGTCGGGGAGTTTATCTTTAGAACACGTGATGACCGCAGTTTCCGGCATGACGGCCTGGAAGAATTCTTCTGAATTCTTTTCCGCCCTTCCGTGGTGAGGGACTTTGAGTATGTCGTGGGCGAGGGGAAATTCCTGTTGGCCAAGGAGTTCCTCCAGCCGTTCTCTTTCGCTGTCTCCTGCAAAGAGAAAACTTTTTTCTCCATAACGCATACTGACAACAAGCGAAAAATCGTTATCCTCCTCTTCATAATCCCGGCGCTGGGGAGGATAAACCAGAAGTTCTGCTTCATCCAGCGACAGGCTGAGTGTTTCCGTGACGAGCCGGGGGCGCATCTTCCCTGCTTCCATCGTTTCCATATATTCGCGATATTGTTTGGCTTCGGATTCGTAATCCGGCTGAAGAACCTCCCCCACTTCGACGGCTTCCAGCACCCGGTCCGCTCCGCCTACATGATCCTTGTCAAAGTGGGTAATGAGCATATAATCCAGCCGGTCGATGTCTTCGCGCTCCAAATACCCCAAAATAAGCCCCGCCGTATCATCATAGCCGGAATCGATAAGCATACTGTGATTTTCTGTCTCAATAAGGATCGCGTCTCCCTTCCCCACATCAAAAAATGTTACTCTGATGCCGGGATTTTCCGGCATTTCCCCAACGGCTGCACTCTGCGGCAACGCCCCGCAGCCAGAAAGCACACCCAAACAGCTGACAGACAAAAGTACTATGCATAAACAAATGCGGCATAATTTTTTCCGTTCTGTTTTTTTCATTCTACCCTCCATGATGCCGCTGCGCGGCATCCCACAATCAGCCCTTGCTGTGAGCTTTAGAACTTTTCTTCACGTTCTGCTTCTATTTTACCCTTTCCGGCTTCTTCTGTCCAGACGTGCAAAAGCCCGGGCGGATCCCTTGATACAACTTTTGCTTTTTCCATTTGTCCACCAGATGGATACAAAATGCAAAAAATTTTTCTGGACAGCCCTTACTTTTCCATGCTCTTACATATTGACCATATTAGTTAATACCATCCGCATCCTTCTTTCCATTTACCTTCCGGTCATTATGGAACGGTATATCGCCCCCGCCAGGCTCCATACGCTGATCGGAATATTCGTATATTTTACTTCTCTTTGCATTATTTACCATCTGGCCGGCCTGGTCACCCGGCGGCCATTCCGTAAATTCCTCCCGCCGGTATTTTTCTATCTCGCCCTGGTACTCGGCGTTCCCATTTTGAACGGAGCGTTGGAGAACGGCAAAAGTCAATTTCTGAAATATGCCGTGCTTGTCCTTTCCGTTTGTCTGACAATCGTGTCATTCTTCCAGTTGTGTGACATCATGCGAAAAATAGTGATGAAAAGGATAAAAAAAGGAAGATGATTCTGTCCGTTCCCACTTATCCTACTTTATAACCGGTTCCCCACACCACTTTCAAATAATGGGGTTCCTTCGGATTCTGTTCTATTTTCTCCCGGATATGCCGGATATGTACGGCAATGGTATTATCCGCCCCGATCGCCTGCATATTCCAGATCGTCTCATAAATCTGGTTGATGGAAAAAACCTTCCCCTTTTCCTGCACCAGCAGCCGGAGTATCTTATACTCTATAGGGGTCAGGCTGACCTCCTTGCCCGCCACTGTCACCTTACGCATAATATCATCGATGACCAGATCATCCACCCGGTAAATCCGGTCAATATTATCCCTCATGCGCGCCAGCTGCGTGTACCTTCTGAACTGGCAGTTGATCCTCGCCATGAATTCCAGCGGATGAAACGGATGGATCACATAATCATCCGCCCCTGCATTAAGCGCCGCTATCTTCGTCTGTTCCTTGTCATTGGCAGACAATACGATAATCGGCATCCTGTCCGCCTTACGGATTGCCTTCAACTGCTCGATACCGTCGTGCATAGGAAAATCGATATCCATCACTACTAAATGAATATCTTTTTCTCCGACCCTTTTCACGACATCCTCCAGCTTGCTCGCAACAAATACCTGATATCCTTCCTGTGCCAGAAAAATCTTAAGCACTTCCATGTTCGTTTCATTCTGGTTGTAAATTAATACATTTTTCATTCGGTTTCCTCCTCTCCCAAAACCTTATCCCTTCTTTTACTTACCTTCATTTCTCCCCTGTTCATATAAACTCAGATCGATGCTTTCTATAATTTCCTTCGCTTCTTCTTCGGTATAACCCGCAAAATCGATATAGGCTTCATAGGTTCCCACGCTGACAGCCCCATGGATCTGAAGCTGGTCATCCTCATCTTCCTTTATAGAATCCACCAGTGTGTAAGTGTACCCTTGCGCCGTTGTATACTGCCTTTCATTGCAGATGCCGCCCGGAAATACCTTAGAGGACGCATGCCCCTTCGTATCCGCATAGTCGGTACGCTCCACCCAGACCACCTTGCCATCCAGGTCATAGCGGATCATAGCCCAATTTCCGCATACGGTCGCTCTCATTTCTTCCGCCCTTGTACTTATAGACGGCTGCGGAAAGATAATATCTTCATTTTCCTCCCGAAACTCCTGGAAAGAAGAATAATTTTTCACTGGTATTTCTTCCACTTCCACCGATTCCGCAAACCCTTGGACAGCTTCCTCATCTTCAGCCGCATCCGCTTTTTTGTTCCTTCCGGTTTCTACGGCCCTCCCCACTTCTTCCGAAATGATATATGCCTGATCATTTTCCTCTTCATTCCTCGCCATCGTCGCGGCATCGGCAGATTCAAATCCCCATTCTTTCACCTTGATGATATTTTCAAAATACTCCGCTGCCTTCACCGTTCCAAATCCGCAAAGGAACACGACACATGCGGCAGAAAAAGCCGTCGCCGCCGATCTCCTCATCCGGCGCATCATCCGGCGGTGATGCCGGCCTTCGTCCATGCATTGGGAAGCCTCTATATGGAATTCTTTCATGCCCAGTATGCCCATATCTTTTACCGCCGACTGGTAACAATCCTTAAATTCATTCATACCGATACTCCTCCCTCAGATTTTTTTTCAGCAGTTCCCTGCCTCTCGTCAACTGCGACGTTACCGTCGATTCTTTTCTTCCAGTGGCAGCGCCGATCTCTTTGACACTCATCTGCTGAAAGTAAAACAAATGGATCACTTCTCTGTACCTTCTTGGAAGTTTCCAGACCGCTTCCATGATTTCCCGGTTTCTTTCTTTTTCCAGAATACCGGCCTCCATCGTACCCCCGGCCTCCGCCGGGCCGCTTTCCGGCAGTTCCCCCGCCGGCACGATATCCGTATGCCTGTACCATGCGGAACGCCATACCTTCCGGCAGCCATTTAAAGTCACCTTAATAAGCCATGCCTTTTCATGCTCCGGCGTCTCAAATTCCTTCCGGCTCTTCACCAACTGGTAAAACGTCTCCTGCACCACATCCTCTGCATCCTGATTGTTTTTCAGCTGTAAAAATGCAATTCTATATAATAAATCGCTGTAATTATTTATTTTTTCCTGCAGCGTTTCCATATACGCCGCCTGTGAAACAGATACTTCCTCTCTGCCGTTCCTCTTCTCTGCCATATGTATTGTCTCTCGTCTTTGTGATTTATCCCCTGCACGTTCTAAGCCAAACGCCGTTCTATATAGTAATATCCCATACAAATCTAAAATACTGCAAAAAAAATTATTATTTTTTTATTATTTTTTACCTTCCCTTTATTAGACGCCTGATGAGGCAAAAAAGTTTCAACAACAAACGCTGTCACGCTTCGCGAGCCGGCTTATTGCAACAAACGCTGTCACGCTTCGCGAGCCAGCTTATTGTAATAAAAAAAAGTGTACTTCTTTGCACACTTTTTCTCCCTTTATCTACTCCGCCTTTGTCTTCCTTCTCTCCCAAATCCGGTATATCACCCAGCCCAGCGAAGCCCCGAAGCAGTTCAACAGGATATCATCCACATCGAAAGCGCCAAAAGCGCTGAACAACTGGAATACCTCAATGCCGAGTACAAATAAAAAAGCATTCAACAGCAAAACAGGAAACTTGGCGGCTCCTTTTAACATATATGGCAGTAAAAAACCAAAGGGAACGAAAACAACGATGTTCCCCGCCAGATTTTCAAAGCTGTTCAACATATAGGAATAGTTGATATACATTTTAATTGTTTTAAACAAGGTAAAATTAGCGGTATCCAGACCTTCCAAGATAACGCCTTTTTCCCATGTAGCCGCGATCGCCTTCAGATCCTCCCATGGATATTTAAAAATAATCACCTTGATCACGATCGCTATATATATATAAAACACAATCTTTATGCGTTTTGATTTGTTCACGAATAAAAAACCTCCACCAAAGCTAATCCCTTGGCAGGCGCCAGATAACCGGCCTCTTCCCTCGTTCCTGCTTCCAGCAGTTCCGCTATCTGTGCCGCGTCTCTTTTGTGCAGCCCTGCTTCCAGCAGGGTTCCCATCATAATCCGTACCATATGATATAAAAAGCCATCTCCACGGAATGTAAATCTGATCTCGTCCCCTTCTTTCCCGATAGAAATGGAATCTACCGTACGCACGGTGGACTTCCTTCCCCTTTTCTTGGACGTAAACGCCCGGTAATCATGGGTTCCGCATAAGACCTCCGCCGCCCGCTTCATCGCGTCCACATCCAGCTTTTCTTCCACCACATGGACATATCTTCTATCAAATATATGAGGAACGCCGCTGTTTATCACCCGGTACTGGTAAACTTTTCCCTTTACATTCAATCTGCTGTGAAAGCGTTCGGATGCCTCTTTGATATCGATAACGGCAATATCCTCCGGCAGATACCGGTTCATATAATCCATGATTTCCTGAAGCCCCATCTGCGTTTCGATATGGAAATTCGCCGTCTGCCCATAAGCATGGACGCCGGCATCCGTTCTCCCCGAACCAATGACTTCTACTTTATGCCCGCACATTCTGCCAAGCAAAGCTTCCAGCTTTCCCTGAATCGTGTTGTCCGTGCCATCCTGCCTCTGCCAGCCCTGATATCTCGTTCCTTCATATTGAAGTATTACTTTTATGTTGCGCAATTATGCGACCTCCCAGGGATTTTTCTTTCCTTCCATAAATAATCTGCACCCCGCCAGGGAATCCCTGACTACTGTCCTCACGCACTCATCGGTATAAAATGCCATATGGTGCGTTACCGTTACGTTAGGGAACCCTCTTAAAACCGCCAGCTCCCTGTTATGCAATACATCTGATTTTCTGTCATAATAATAAAGCTCAAATTCATTCTCCACCACATCCAGGCCGGCCGCACCGATTTTTCCCGATTCGACCCCCGCGATCAAAGCTTCGGAATCGATCAGCCCTCCCCGCGCCGTATTGACGATGACCACGCCGTCCTTCATTCTGGCAATGGTATCCGCCCCTATCATGTGGTAATTTTCATTCGTAAGAGGCGCATGCAGGGTAATGATATCCGCACGCCTCCATATTTCTTCCAGTGTAACATATTCTGCGTATTTTTTCACCCCTTCATTTTCCAGCAAATCATACGCAAGCAATTTACATCCAAAACCGGATAAATTCCCGATGACCGTTCTCCCGATTCTTCCTGTGCCGATCACGCCGACAGTCATGTCCTTCAGTTCCCGCCCTTGAATCCCCTTCAAAGTATAATCCTGAATATTCGTACGCTCTACGATCCGCTTCATCTTCCGGATAGACATCAGAATCAGCATCACCGCATAATCTGCCACTCCATGCGGGCCGTAAGGCGCATTCGCCACCGTGATCCCCAGTTCTTTCGCCGCATCCATATCGATATGGTCATAGCCTATGGTACGCGTTACCAGATAGCGGATCCCCGCTTCTTGATAGGCCGCCAGCAGCTCTTTCGTCATTTGAGTCGTAAGGATGTCCATACAGTCGCTTCCTTCCGCCAGCTTTACATTATCCATGCACGGCGCATCCTGGCAAAGAACAAGCTCGATCCCCATCTCCCTGCCATACTTGATGAATAATTCCTTTTCATCGAATTCCCTGCAGCTATATACCGTCACTTTCATACTAACCCCCATGCCTTCCCCTGCCTCTTTGCAGCCTTACATGATTTCCTTCTTTTCCTGTTCCCTGATTTTTTCCCTTTGGTATTTCTCATACTCTTCCACTACCGCCATATCTTCTTCATCCAGGCGGCGGAAATTATTAATGCCCGCCAGCAATATTTTTATGCTGTTTTTCGTCGTGTCAAACACGCCCTCTTCATACATATTGGCAAAAATAATGCCGATAGGCACCGCCACGATCATACCGAATACCCCCGCCGCCTTATAGCCGATAAACAGAAGAAATATGGTAGGGATCGGCGGAACGCCGATCGAGTCACCCACGATCTTCGGCTGGATGATCTGCCGCGCTAATTGCCCGCCGCACCATATGATCATAAGACCAACCGCCATCTTATAATCCGCGCTGAGTATCTTGATCACGGCCCATGGCATCAGCACCGTTCCCGTGCCGAACACCGGCAGGAAATCCAGAAAAGCGATTCCGAGCGCGATCAAAAAAGCATAGTTCACCTTCAAAATCCAAAGCCCCAGCACCAAAAGGAGGTACATCCATACTTCAATTTTAAACTGGGCCTTAAAATAACCGCCCACCGCGCGCTTGAAACTGCGGGACATCAAATTCCAATGGTAAAGAACCGCTTCCGGTATATGGCTCTTCACATTAACAGACAAATATTCCCTCTCTGCCACAAAGAAATAGGCCGATAAAAGGCACATTATGACCCCGATCAATATTGTAGGAAGATTTTTTGCAAAATTCCCCACGGCCGCGATCGTCGGCGTCCCTGCCCTGCCCACGAGATCCCCTACAAAACCTTCCATCTGTTCCCCGATGCCCGCGATCGTACTGCGCACTTCCTCCGGAAAACGGCTGTATAAAATATCCATATTTTTGCCGATGGTCCGGAAATCTTCTTCCAAGTCGTCCCACATCACGGGCAGTTCATTGATCAGCCCTACGGTTTCCTTTACCACTTTCGCTCCGACCAGGTATCCCGCCAATACTACCAGCGCGATAACAGCGATAATGACAAAAGCCGTCCCCGCTTTCCGCTTGATCTTCAGCTTATTTTCAAAGAAAAGCACCAGAGGATTCGCAATCAGAGCAATGATCCATCCGATGACAAAGGGCATAAAAAACAAAAGCGCCTTCGGCAGCAGAAATACAATCAGCATCAAGATCAGCAATGCGATCCCCAGATTCATTAATACTTTTATATATGTCTTACGCAATGGTTTCATAAGCATCTCCATTCCCGGATGGGCAATCCCTGTTCCTCCGCTATTCCCTTTCCCGCGTTACACCTTCTCCTGCCCATTCTCCTCCAGATATCGGTCCATCAGCGCATAAATTTCTTCCTTTCCCTGTTTCGTCATGGAAGACCAAGGAATGATTATGGTATCCTTTCTTGCCTGCAGCCCTGTCCTTATCATCTTCACCTGCTTTTCGATCTGGCTCCTCTTAATTTTATCCAGCTTCGTCGCAATAATAACCGGCTGGAACCCATAATGAAGCATCCATTCGTACATCGTCTTATCGTTGGCCGAGGGTTCATGGCGGATATCAACCAGCAGGAAAATCAATCTTAGCATTTTCGTCCGGCGCAGATAACGCTCCACCATTTTTCCCCATTGTTCCTTTACTTTCACATTAGCGGTAGTATAGCCGTATCCCGGCAAGTCCACGAAATAACATTGCTCATTGATATGATAAAAATTAATCGTTTGGGTCTTGCCCGGCTGGGCGCTTATCCTGGCCAGGGATTTACGGTTCATCAGCCCGTTGATCAGCGAGGATTTCCCTACGTTGCTTTTCCCCGCAAATGCAAACTCTATATGGGCATTTTCCGGTATCTTGCTCGTAATGCCGCAGACTGTTTCCAAATTCACGTCCTTAATTACCATTTTTATTTCCTTTCCCGTTTTTTCCTTTGGCCGCCTTTTCTTTGGCAGCTTTTTCCTCCGGCGGGTTCCTTTTTAACGGCTTTTCCGTCAAAGCGAAGGACAGGACTTCTTCCATATTCCCTACAAAATGGATCGACAGCCCGGCCTTGATTTCTCCTGCGATCTCCTCTATGTCCTTCTCATTCTTTTTCGGCACGAGTACTGTCTTGATCCCCGCCGTCTTCGCCGCCAGAATCTTCTCCTTTAATCCTCCGATGGGCAGTACGCGGCCTCTTAAAGTAATTTCTCCCGTCATCGCCAGATCAGCCCTTACCGCAATCCCCGTCACCGCCGACAAGAGAGCCGTCGCCATCGTAATACCCGCGCTGGGACCGTCTTTTGGCACAGCCCCTTCCGGAATATGTATATGAAAATCATTTTTTCGGAAAGTATCCTTGGGAATTCCATACTGCCCGCTTACGGAACGGACATAACTTAACCCCGTCAGCGCCGATTCTTTCATGACGTCCCCCATCTGTCCGGTCAGATCGACCTCTCCCTTTCCGGGCATCGCATTGACTTCCACCTGCAGCGTCTCTCCGCCTACGCTCGTCCAGGCAAGCCCTCTTACGATTCCGACTTCATCCTTTTCGTTTGCCTTATTCGTGCTGTATTTTTCCTTGCCCAGATATTTTTCCAGATTGGAAGCCGTCACCTTTATGTGCTCTTTCTTTTTTTGCAGGATCTCCTTCGCCGCTTTCCGGCAGACGCTTCCGATCTTCCGCTCCAGATCACGGACACCGGCTTCCCTCGTATAACACTCTATCATTTTCTTCAACGCGCTGTCGCTGATAGAAAGCTGGCCGTTATCCAGCCCGTTTTTTTCAAACTGCTTCGCCGCCAAATGTTCCTTGGCAATATGGAATTTCTCGTTGGCCGTATAACTGCTGACCTCGATCAGTTCCATACGGTCCAATAACGGCCTGGGAATGGTTGCCGTGGAATTGGCCGTGGCAATAAAAAGCACTTCCGACAGATCCACAGGAATCTCCACATAATGATCCCTGAACTTATTATTCTGTTCCGCATCCAATACCTCCAGCAGCGCCGAAGAAGTATCTCCTTTATAGTCGCTGCTGACCTTATCGATCTCATCCAAAAGCATAAGCGGATTCTTTACACCCGCCTGTTTCAGACCGGCAATGATACGCCCCGGCATAGCCCCCACATAGGTTCGGCGGTGTCCCCGGATTTCCGCTTCATCCCTGACCCCTCCCAGACTGATACGCACATACTTCCTGTTCATGGCCTCGGCCACGCTTTTGGCTATGGATGTCTTCCCCGTTCCCGGAGGCCCCACCAGGCAAAGGATCGGCGACTGCCCCTGCCTGGTCAGACAGCGTACTGCCAAAGCTTCCAATATCCTTTCTTTCACCTGTTTCAGCCCATAATGATCCCTTTCCAGCACTTCTTCCGCTTTCAGGATATCCATATTATCCTTCGTCCGTTTATTCCAGGGCAGCTCCAGCAGCGTTTCGATATAGCCCCGTTCCACTGCGCTTTCCGAACTGTTCTGGGAAAGCCTGCGGTAACGGGCGATTTCTTTCTGGATCTTCTCCTTCACTTCCTTTTCCGCTTTCAGCTTGCCCAGTTCTTCCTCGAACTGCTCCGCATCGGAAAAAGAGTTGTCTTCCCCAAGCTCCTCCCGGATAAACTGGAGCTGTTCCCGCAAAAGGTATTCTTTCTGGTTCTTTTCCACCCTTCCCTTTATCTTTTCGGAAAGCTCCGTTTTGATCTTCGCGACTTCGGTCTCGCTGTTCAATATCCCTGCCAGCACTTCGTAGCGCTCTTCCAGATCCACGGCGGAAAGCACCGCCTGTTTATTTTCATAATTTAAAGGCATATTGATCGTCACCTGGTCCAACAGGCAGCCCAATTCGTCGATATCCTGGATATGGCGTTCCATAGCCGCTCCGGTTCTTGGATAAAATGCCGCATAACCGGCAAACAGCTCCCGGATCTGCCGTATCATCGCTTCCTCCTGTATGGTTCCATGCAGATTCAGGTCTTCCTCGATTTCCTCCACTTCCCCTTCCAAATAAGCGTCGTTATCCGTAAAACCATGCAATGCCCCACGGAAGATTCCTTCCACCATGACCCGTACGATATGGTTCGGCATCTTAATTACCTGTTTTACCAAGGCAATCGTCCCCATGGAATAAACATCCTCAAAGCCGGGATCCTCTGCCTCCGTCTCCTTCTGGGCCACGAGGAAGATCCTCTGGCTTTCCACCATCGCCTGCTCCACAGCAGCTATCGATTTTTTCCTGCTCAAATCAAAATGAATGATCGTATGGGGCAGTATCGCCATCCCCCGCAATGCCACTACAGGCATATTTTGTTTTACACCGGTATTCCCCATTTTTCTTTCCCTTTCTTATCCCTATAAGGCCAAAAGAGTTGGCCCGGCGGCCAACTCTGCTTTCCATTACCACTATTTTGCCGGACGCATCGCTTCCCGGTGGATGATCAAAGGCTCGCTCGTCCCTTCCACAGCCCCCTTCGTCACTACGCACTTTATAATGGATTCATCCGAAGGTATCCGGTACATCACATCCATCATAACATCTTCCATAATGGAGCGGAGTCCCCTCGCTCCCGTCTTGCGCTCGAAAGCCTTGTCCGCGATAGCCTCCACTGCATCCTCTTCAAAGTCCAGCCTTACTCCGTCAAAATCAAATAATTTCTTGTATTGCTTAATGAGAGCGTTCTTAGGCTCCTTCAGGATTTTCACAAGAGCCTCCCTGTCCAAGCCCTGCAAAGTCACGCTGATCGGCACGCGCCCTACGAATTCCGGGATCAAACCGAATTTGACCAGATCCTGGGGCGTTACTTCTTTTAACAACTCTCCGATCTCTTTCGTATGTTTGGAGGCCACTTCCGAATTAAAGCCGATCGTGCTTCTATCCAGGCGGGATTCCACAATCTTCTCCAAACCATCGAACGCTCCGCCGCAAATAAACAAAATATTGGTGGTATCGATCTGGATCAGTTCCTGGTGGGGATGCTTTCTTCCTCCCTGGGGCGGCACGCTCGCCACCGTTCCTTCCACGATCTTCAAAAGAGCCTGCTGTACCCCCTCCCCGGATACGTCCCGGGTGATGGATACGTTTTCACCTTTTTTTGTGATCTTGTCAATCTCATCGATATAAACAATGCCATACTGGGCGCGTTCCACGTCATAGTCTGCCGCCTGTATCAATTTCAATAAAATATTCTCTACATCTTCGCCTACATAACCCGCTTCCGTTAAAGTAGTAGCATCTGCAATAGCGAACGGCACGTTAATAATCTTTGCCAGCGTCTGTGCCAAAAAAGTCTTGCCCGAACCGGTCGGCCCTACCATGATAATATTGCTCTTTTGAAGCTCTATCCCGTCATTGTCCTTCGGCGCCATTACTCTTTTATAATGATTATAAACGGATACGGCCAGCACTTTTTTCGCATCCTCCTGCCCGATCACATAATCGTCCAGGAACTCTTTGATTTCCACCGGCTTCAGGAGGTTAATATCCATTTCTTCCTCCGCCGGGTCCTCTTCATATTCTTCCTCTATAATATCCGCGCAGATTTCCACGCATTCGTCACAAATATAAACTCCTGCCGGACCCGCAATCAACTTTTTTACCTGCTCCTGCCGCTTGTTGCAAAAGGAGCATCTGATATCATCAGAATTCTTCCCCGCCATGTCTTCTCCTTGCTTTTACATTCTACTTATTTTTCAAAGCTGGCATGGTTCTCGATGATCTTATCGATAAGCCCATAACTCAGCGCTTCCTCGGCAGTCTTCCAGTTATCCCTCTCCGTATCCGCCATGATCACTTCAAAATCCTGCCCCGTATTCTGCGCCATGATCCTTGCCATCTTTTCCTTTGTCGCAAGGATATGCCTTGCCGTAATCTCGATTTCCGTGGCCTGGCCCTGGGCTCCGCCCGCCGGCTGGTGGATCATGATCTCCGCATTGGGAAGCGCGAACCGCTTGCCTTTTGCTCCGCCCGCAAGAAGGAATGCCCCCATGCTCGCCGCCATGCCGATGCAAACGGTGGACACGTCGCATTTGACAAAATTCATCGTATCATAAATAGCCATCCCCGCCGTAATAACGCCGCCCGGGCTGTTAATATACAGATGGATATCTTTTTCCGGGTCTTCCGATTCCAGAAACAGAAGCTGCGCTACTATAATGCTTGCGGAAGTTTCATTCACTTCCTCCCCCAAAAAAATAATCCTGTCCTTTAAAAGCCTCGAATAAATATCATAAGACCTCTCGCCCCTGCTCGTCTGCTCAATGACATAAGGCACTAAACTCATACTGATTTCCTCCTCGTACTGACTGGCCGGTTCTGCCGACCCTGAAATAATCATAGTCTATAGAAATCGTTTATGCAATAAAACAACTCTGAATTAAGAGATTTTTTATTGTTTTATAAGATTTTATTTCTCTTTCGCGTTTTCTACCACAAAATCTATCGCTTTCCGGATCGCGAGATCGTTCATCACCTGCTCTTTTTCCTTGCCCTCGAGCATTTCTCTTACTTTCTCCGCTTCCATCTGGTAAACTTCCGCCATTCTTTCCGTTTCTTTCGTATATTCTTCTTCCGAAACTTCGATGCCCTCTTTTTCCACTATCGCTTCCAATACCAGCCTGGACTTAATTCTCTTATCCGCCTGCGGCTTTACCTGCTCCAGCATCATGTCGTAATTGCTTCCGGTAAGCTGGAAATATTGTTCCATATTGATTCCCTGCATCTGCATCCTCTGGGAGAAATCATCCACAAGCTGTCTCTGCTGCGTCTCCAGCATAGGCTCCGGGATTTCCATATCGGAATCGTTGATGATCGCATCGATCACTGCATCCTCTTTTGCATCCTTTGCGTTCTTTTCTTTTCTCTCCGCCAGCTTTTTCTTTACATCCTCTTTATATTCCGCCAGCGTATCGAATTCGGAAACCTCTCCTGCAAATTCGTCGTCCAGCTCCGGCAGTTCTTTTTCTTTGATCTCCTTTACCACGCATTTAAATAATGCCGCTTTCCCTTTTAATTCTTCCGCCTGGTAGTTTTCAGGGAACGTAACGTTTACTTCCACTTCTTTGCCGATCTCAGCCCCTACCAGCTGCTCCTCGAAGCCGGGGATAAACGCGCCGGAGCCGATCGTAAGAGGATAATCCTCTCCCTTTCCGCCTTCAAACGCCACGCCGTCCACAAATCCTTCAAAATCGATGACCGTCATATCGCCGTCTTTGACCGGCCTGTCCTCCACTACGATATTTCTGGCGTTATTATTGCGTTCTCTTTCGATTTCCGCATCCACTTCTTCATCCGTTACTTCTGTTTCTATCTTATCGACTTTTACACCCTTGTATTTGCCCAGCCTCACTTCCGGTTTTACAGCCACTTCCGCAGTAAAAATAAAAGGTTTGCCGGCTTCTATCTGTTCTATGTCGATCTTCGGGGAAGAAACGATCTCTTCTCCGCATTCTTCCAGCGCCTTTTCATAAGCGTCAGGAATCAAAGCGTTGACCGCATCCTCGTAAAAAACTTCTTTTCCGTACATTCTCTCTATCATCTGCCTCGGCACTTTCCCTTTCCTGAAACCGGGAACCCTGATATTTTTCTTATTTTTCCGGTAAGCGCCTTCGATTGCTTTCTCCAACTCTTCGGCAGATACTTCAATAATCAGTTTCGCCATGTTTTTTTCTAATTTTTCCACCTGTACGCTCATTTTTATCCGTTTCCTCCTTATATGAACCATCTGTCCGTTTATTTTATAAAAAACTATATCAGTACAGTCATTAGGCGATTATAGCACATTGACAAGGAAAATTCCAGTATTTCTTGCAGTTTTCGCCGCAAAAAATTTCCTTTCCGGAATCCTGCCTTCCATTTGGCACCCTCTATGATTCTTCTTCGTCATAATTCGGTTTCGGATGATCCGGATTGTATATATGCGAATATGTATTAAAACGAACAAAAAAATATATACATATAATGGAAATCATCAAACATGCGAACACATCGCTGAAAAAACTGGTAATTTCTCTTTTTCCCATCCCGAACGCATAAATACCGTCTCCTATCAAAAAACAGATACAGCCCAGCACCGCAGCCAAAAACAAATAAGTTTTTTTATTGGTAACAATAATCCAGCTTTTTTTCTTTTCTTTCGCCATATTTTATTCCTCCTCTATCTTCTCCCTGATCTGCTGCATCCTGCCGTCCAGCTGGGAAATCAGTTCCGCGCAGTAGAACAGTTCGTCGGAAATGCTTTCCGCTTTTTTAATATGCTTCTTGTATTTCAGCTTGTGTTCCAGGCTCGCCCAAAAATCCATGGCAATCGTGCGGAATTGCACCTCTACCCGCACCGGCCTCTTTTCATCGGTCAGGAAGATCGGCACTTCTATGATCAGATGAAGGCTGCGGTAACCGTTAGGCTTCGGATTTTTTATATAGTCCTTTTTTGATACCAGTACAATATCGTCCTGGGCAAGAAGACAGTCCGCCAGCATATAAATATCATCAGGAAAAGAACAGATCACCCGTATTCCGGCGATATCGTTCAAATTCTTTTCCGCATTTTCTATCGTCATGGCCAGGCGGTTCCTTTCCAGTTTTTCCCTGATGCTTCTTGGCGATTTAATCCGGCATTTGATTGTTTCAAAAGGATTCCTTCTGTTCTGGAGGGAAAGTTCCGCATTCAGCACATCCAGCTTTGTCTTTACTTCCAGCATGGCGCACTGGTACTGCATGATCATCCGCTGGTACCGGTCCACCTCGCCCCCTTCCCGGAACGCCTCTTCTATCACCTTCCATTCCTGGACGTCCTCTGTATCATTTAAATTTTTCTCCATTGTGCTCCTATGACCTCCGTTATCCTTATCTTTTTTGTCCCATGCGATCGATGCTCGCCGCGCGGCCCGTGTGCCGCTTTAGCGGCAAGCTTCCACTGCACGGGCCTGCGCATAAAACAACCCGCCTGTTTCCAGACGGGTCGTTTTCTTGCTTCGTTATTTCATCTGTTCTTCCTGCTTCTTGATCATTCTACGAACCATTTCGCCGCCGATAGATCCCGCTTCCTTAGAAGTCAAGTCACCGTTGTAACCTTCCTTCAGGTTCACGCCTAATTCAGAAGCAACCTCTGTCTTAAAACGATCCATAGCTGCTTTAGCTTCAGGAACTTCTACTCTATTAGATTTGCTGCTTGCCATCCTAATTCACCTCCAATTTCGTATTTCTAGCATTCGCTATCTATATTCGAGATAAGCGTTTCTGATCCTTCCGCTTATCCCGAACTCCAACGCATTTTAAAATACGTTCTGCATCCGAACTAAGCCAGAACCGAATCACTTATCTTGATGTTAGTATTTACGAAGATGAATGAAATATTACGGTAAGTTTTGGCAAACAGAATATCCGTTTTTTATTTCATTTAATTCTTTTTATTATGCATCGTATCCGTCCTATACGTATACCGCCTCATGAACAGCGCATTTTCTTGTCAGATACTGCATGACGTCCTTTCTCGTGATAATTCCTATAAAACATTCGCTGTCATCGATCACCGGAACAAAATTCTGGTTCATGACCTTATTAATGATATCTTCCACATCCGCATCCGCTTCTACCGGCTCGTTGTCCCTTTTTCTTTTGATATCGAGGATCGGCTGATCCTCCGCATTCCCAAGATTCAAATCATATCTTTCTTTTACATCCCACAGCAGATCGCCTTCTGTTATGGTTCCTACATAAGTCCCGTCCTCATGGTTGATAATCGGTATCGCCGTATATTTATTATGCTCCATTTTTTCCAATGTCTGCCACAGCGTATCATCATCATAAACGTAATCCACTTCGCTCTTAGGCGTTAAAAAAAATAATATATTCATAGACACTCCCTTATTTGCTATAATGCCCGTAGACCACTTTCTCCGCCAGCGCGGCAGCCGCCTCTTTCCCTTGGAATTCCTCCACAATGGCAAGCCCGAAATCCACGGCGCATCCCATTCCTCTTCCCGTAATAATAAAATCCGAAATTACAGCCGGACTCTGCTCCACCTGCGCGCCCTCCAGATGGCTTTCGAACTCGGGAAACGAGCAAGCCCTTCTCCCTTTCAGCATCCCTCTATGCCCGAGAATACTGGGGGCAGCGCAAATTGCGCCGATATGCTTTTTCTTCCCATAAAATTCATCCAGCTTCTCCGTCAATGGAAGAAACGCCTCCAGATTCTTCGTTCCCGGCATTCCTCCCGGCAGGACGATCATATCCGTTTCTTCAAAATCCACTTCTTTAAATAATTTGTCCATTCTGACAGTCACACCGTGAGAACTGGTCACTTCCTGCTCTTCCGTGATAGATACCATGTCCGTATCGATCCCTGCCCTTCTCAGCAGGTCCACCACGGCAAGCGCCTCGACCTCCTCATATCCCGGTGCAAAAAACACGCATATCCTTCCCATATCGATCCCCACGCCCCTTCCGTTGTTTATGTTTTTATTTTACCACTTTGTGGGGCATTTTAAAAGGAAATAAATCTTATAACAGTATAAAATTTCTGTGAAAAAGAATGCATAAAAGTCCATTCTCTATAAAGTAAGCGGAAGAAAATTAATTTGAAAATAAGAGGCATCAAAAAAGGCAAATAATATTCCTATACTGATAAATGAAATAATTGTTTCATCGAAATAAAAATTAGTTATAATTAACAATTAGTACGTTAAAATATTAGTTTTTTTGATAAATTAAATTATTTTTTTCAATTTTTAAGATGTAATTGACAAAAATTAAAAATTAATTTACTATGAAAAATAAAAGGATTATGGAGAAAAATGTTAAAAGAATTTGAAGTGCTTATAGAAAGATTCTCAAATGGCCTTACAATAGGCAGATACAATAATTATGTTAAGGTACTGCAAAATAGTCTAATCCCTCATTTGGAACGTTATTGCATAACGGAAGGCATTACAGTAGAAGAACTCTTTAAAAAGATGATTTCAGCCTCCCATATTATCGATGCAGGAATTGAGTATATTAAAAGGCCGAAGGTAACAGGGGAAGCTGCTGTTGATAAATATTTAACTGCGACAAATGAGTTCTTTAAAGCTGTTATTTTTCCTGAATGGCCTTCATGCCCGCTTTCTGTTGTTGGAAATTTTCAAGAATATCGTGATAATATTTTAAATAAAAGCAGTAAGAGTTTAAAATCATACGAACCGAGACAACATTTAGATGAGGATGGATATAAAAATTTGATCAAATATCTTGATGGTTTAAGCGATGATTCCCTAAGAAATAGAATGGCAAAAGCAGTTATTCCTTTAATTTTATTATATGGATTTAAATTGGGTACAATAGCTGAAATGAAAAGAGAATGTTTTAACGAACAAAGGCGGACAATCGAAATACGAGTGGAAAACGAAAAAATCAGATTAGAGCTTCCTTATCGAATCTATATAAATGTACAAAGAATATATGATGAAAAGATAGACAAGACATTATTGTTTGCTATGGCTGAAAACCAACGTCCAATCAGTGATCACTTTGATACTATCATAAAAAATTTCAACAAAATGCAGGAAAACGGAAAGAAAATAACTTTAGACGGCTTGGCAAAATATGCGGTAATTAATATGTTTTCTATAGGAATGGATCCCATTGTGATACGGCAGGTGACAGGGATGAAAGATGTTGTACTAAAGTATTGCCAACAAGAGGCATGGAAAAGAAGGAAAACGGTGCTTAAGAGCTATGTAAATTCGCAATTCAGAAGCATTGACGCTTATAATCACTTTAATGATTAGCAGGAAAGAGGTTTACCATAATGTTACAAGAAAGCAATCGTATAGAATTTAAGACTACATTAAATGATAAACTGGAAAAGGAAATTGTTGCATTTTTAAATAATCATGAGGGTGGAATGCTTTATATCGGAATAAATGATGAAGGGCATCCGATTCCAATTTCGGAAATGGATGCCATGCAATTAAAAATTTCTGATAGAATTAAAAATAATATTTTGCCGTCAACGCTTGGGCTGTTTGATATTGTTACAGAAAATATTGAAAATATACCGGTAACAAAAATTATTGTATCCAGCGGATTGGAAAAACCATATTACATCAAGAACAAAGGAATGTCACCAAATGGATGTTATATGAGGATTGGCACTTCCACACAGCCCATGTCCATTGCATTGATAGATGAGTTATATTCAAAAAGAACACATACAACATTGCGGAATATTCTGTCTCCCAGACAGGATCTTACTTTTGCCCAGCTAAAAATATATTATCAAGAGCGCGGATTAGAATTGAATCAAAATTTTGCTAATAGCCTTGAACTATTGACGCCTGAAGGAAAATATAATTATATAGCATATTTATTGGCAGATGAGAATGGCGTATCCATTAAGGTTGCAAAATATGCAGGAACAGATAAAGTTGATTTAATAGAAAATGAAGAATACGGATATTGCTCTTTGATTAAAGCAACAAACCAGGTTTTGGAGAAAATGAAAATAGAGAATATTACCAAAACGAAAGTAACAGGAACAAAACGAATCGAACAAAATTTAATTGAAACCGTTCCTATGAGAGAAGCTTTAATTAATGCTGTTGTACACAATGATTTTTCTCATGAAATACCTCCTGTATTTGAAATATTTCATGACCGAATCGAATTTACTTCATATGGCGGCCTGATTCAGGGGCAAAGTAAAGAAGATTTTTTTAGTTGCAGCAGCATGCCCAGAAACAGAGAATTGATGAGGGTATTTAAAGACGTAGGGTTGGTAGAGCAGCTTGGATCTGGCATGAGTCGTATTTTGCAATTTTATGATAAGAGTATTTTTGAGATATCGGATCATTTTATTAAAGTCATATTTCCTTTTTCTTTGCCATATGAAAAGCAGAACATCGCCAATGGCGATGAAAATGGCGATGAAAATGGCGGTGAAAACAAAATTTTATACTTAATACAAGAGCATCCTGATATTACAGCAAAGGAAATGAGCAAACAAACAGGATTCAGCACTCGAAAAATCAGCCGTATTATAAAAAAGCTGCGAGAAGCAGAAAAAATCACTCGTATAGGTTCTGACAGGAAGGGTTATTGGAAAATAAGCGAGTAAATCTCCAAGCGAACATTTTATGAGATACAGGGAACCCAAAGCTTCATAATCTTTTGTCACTGGAAAAGCAAAACAGAAAGGACTATTCTATGGAAATTGAAAGAAAATTCACAATCAAAGAACTGCCCGCCCGCCTGGACTCCTACGTCTTTCTCCGCATCGAACAGGCATATTTGAATACGGATCCGACGATCCGGATCCGTAAGCAGGACGAAGAATATTATCTGACTTATAAAGGAAAAGGACTCCTCGCCAGGGAAGAATACAATCTCCCGCTGAACAAGGAATCCTATGAACATCTGCGCAAAAAAGCAGATGGCAATATTATTTCCAAAACAAGGTATCTCATCCCCATCGAAAAGCCGGACTTTTCACCGGACATTCCTCTTTCGGAACAGGAAGCCAATGTCTCTTTAAAAATCGAACTGGATATCTTCGATGCTCCTTTCCGCCCGCTCATCATTGCGGAAGTGGAATTTCCCACCGAAAACGCGGCGAACGCCTTTCTTCCTCCGGCATGGTTCGACGAAGATGTCACCAGGAATCCCGATTACCATAACTCTAACTTAAGCCGCAGGATTTTTTAAGCCGTTCTCATGCCTCTTTCGCCAGCCCGCCCGCCGGGCCGCTGGATGCCCGGACGACCAATTCGCCGGGCAGAAGGATGTGTTCGCACTTTTTCCTTCCTGCAATAATATCGAACAGAAGGCGGATTGTTTTTTCCGCGATCTCTTTTACCGGCTGTTTGATCGTCGTAATCGCCGGATTGTAATATTTTCCCACGTCAATGCCGTCATATCCTGTCACGGACACGTCCTCGGGAATCCGGAACCCCGCTTCGATCAGCGCGCTGCATGCGCCTACTGCGAGAATATCCGCCGTAGCATAGACTGCGGTGAACCTTTCTCCCGAAGCGATCAGCTCCTTTGTCGTAATATATCCGTTCTCCATGGAATAATGCACCATATCCTCTTTCACACAGCGCACCAGCTCTTCCCGGAAGGGAACGCCTTTGTCCGCCAGCGCGTCCTTATATCCCTCCAATCGGAGCTGGCCGATACTGTTGATCTCCGATTCTGCGGAAAGTATGGCGATATTCCGATGCCCCAGGCTTAAAAGATAAGAGGTCATAAGATAACTTTCCTTCTTATCGTCCACCGACACGCTGGAATATAAGGCGCGATTCATGTTTTCCGGCGTAGCGGAACCGATGGTGCTGAAGATATAAGGCACTGTCAGATTGCTGATTTTTTCCTGGGAATGGAAAAAATAACCCCCTAGGAAGATAATGCCCCGCAGCCGCTTTTCCTTTACCAGCTCCAGCGCAACATCCACTTCATCCTCGTAATACTCCACATGCTTCAGCACAAGGGAATACTTTTTCTTCTGCGTTTCTTCCTCGATCACTTGGATCATGTCGCTGAAAAGAGGGTTCGCAATACCTTTCACAAGAACGGCTATGCATCTGGCATCTGTCCTTTTCAGGTTCCTGGCGCTGTTATTCGGCACAAATCCCATTTCATGGATCACCTCCATGATCATGTTTTTTGTTTCCTGGTTAATATCCGGATGATTATTGATCGCCCTCGAAACCGTGCTTACACCGACGCCGCATCGCTTCGCAATATCCTTGATTGTTATTTCAGGCATTTTACAAACCCTCCTCACCACTGCCTGGAATTTTTGCAGTTACATTCTTCCATACAGCTTTGTCATCTCCCGTATGCGCTCCGCCAGACTGTCGTCCAGCTGGCCGTCCCTTAAACGCCATTTCCAGTTATCCCCCAAGGTGGACGGCACATTCACCCTTGCTTCCGATCCCAGTCCCAAATAGTCCTGTACAGGGATGATCGCCGTATCCGCCACACTGGACAGAGCCGCCCGGATAAATTCCCAATAAATCTCTTTTTTTGCCTTTATGTTCAAATAATGCTTGGCAAACGCTTTATCCTGCCGATTCAGCGTATCATACCAGCCCATTATCGTATCGTTGTCATGGGTACCCGTATAAACAACGCAATTATTCGAATAATTATGCGGCAGATAATCGCTTTCTTCCCTGGAGTCAAAAGCAAACTGCAGAATCTTCATCCCCGGATACCCTGTCCTCTTCACCAGGCTGGTGACGCTTGGGGTCAAAAAGCCCAAATCCTCCGCAATCACCGGCTTTTTGCCGATTTTTTCTTTCATTACTTTAAATATATCATACCCCGGGCCCTTTTCCCAGTGTCCGAACTCCGCCGTGGTATCGCCGTAAGGGATAAAATAATATTCGTCAAATCCCCGGAAATGGTCGATCCTCACCACGTCATACAAACGATAGCAATAGGAGATTCTGTGCATCCACCATTCATAACCGGTTTCCTTATGGTACTCCCATTTATAGAGCGGGTTCCCCCAAAGCTGCCCCGTAGCCGAGAAAGAATCCGGCGGGCATCCCGCTACGCCTGTCGGCGTACACGATTCATCCAACTGGAACAGCTCCGGGTTCGCCCACGTATCGGCGCTGTCAAACGCTACATAAATGGGGATATCCCCTATAATGCTGATTTTCTTTTTATTGGCATACGCCTTAAGCGCAAACCACTGTGCTGCAAACAAAAACTGCTGGAACTGGTAAAATTCCACTTCATCCGCAAATTTTTCTTTATATTCCTTCATCGCTTCCGGTTTACGGAGCCTGATACCCTCTTCCCATTCAATCCAGCTTGCCCCGTGAAAGGAATTTTTCACCGCCATGTACAATGCATAATCTTCCAGCCATGCGGCATTGTCTTCTTTAAATTTCCCGAATTCCTTATCTTCCCTGATATTACTCCTCTTATAAGCTATTCTAAGTATCTGGAACCGCGACAAATAGATTTTTTCATAATCCACATATCCATCGTCGCTGCCAAAATCACAGGCGTCGCACTCTTCCTTTGTCAGCCATCCCTTTTTTATCAGCTCTTCCAAATCGATGTAGTAAGGATTTCCTGCAAAGGTGGAAAACGACTGGTACGGGGAATCCCCATAGCCCGTAGGCCCCAGCGGAAGAATCTGCCAGAAACTCTGTCCCGCCATTTCCAAAAAATCCACGAATTCATACGCCTGTTTTGAGAACGTGCCAATCCCATACTTAGACGGAATACTCGATACTGGTAATAAAACGCCGCCTTTTCTCATCTCAAAAATATACTCCTTTCAAGGCCTTACCCCTTTACGGCCCCGGCAACAACGCCTTCAATAATGTATTTCTGACAAGTCAGATAAAAAATAATAATCGGAATGATGGAAAGAACAAGCATTGCCATCAATGCCCCCATATCTTTATTTCCGTTAGAACCGACCAGCATCTGTACTACGACAGGAATCGTTTTATACTTAGTGCTGATACCGATGACTAGATAAGGCAGAAGGAAATCGTTCCATACATGCATGGCATCCAATATCGCCACGGTGATCGCCGTAGGCTTCAGGATCGGGAATACCACCCCGAAGAAAGTCTGCAGCGGAGTGCATCCGTCGATCATAGCCGCCTCCTCGATCTCCAGGGGAATCGACTTCACGAATCCTGCAAACATAAATACCGAAAGCCCTGCATCAAATCCTAAATATAGTATACACATACCTAGCGGATTACGCAAATGAAATCTGTCCGCCAGGCTGGTCATTGTAAACATAACCATTTGGAAAGGCACCACCATGGAAAATACAAACATATAATAAAGGCCGGTGGAGTAAGCCGATTTTACTCTCGTTACGTAATATGCCGTCATGGATGTAAACAGCACGAGGAAAACCACCGATACGATCGTGATGAAGAAGGACCATCCGATCGCGTTCAAGAGCCCTGTTTTTACAAGACCGTTCACATAGTTGGTGATCCCTGCAAAGGTTTCCCCTGTCGGCAGGGAAAAAGGATCTTTACTGATATAAAATTTCCCTTTAAAGGAGTTATTTAAAATGAATAACAAAGGATACAGAATTGCGAATGCAAATACTAATAAAAATACAAATATGATCTTATTGGAAGCCTTGCTCTTTGCTGATACCATTATTGCTCTACCTCCTTACTCCTTGTAAAGGTCAACTGTACTAATGCGATCGCCACTACAATAATAAAGAATACTACCGCTTTCGCCTGGCCTACGCCTTCATATCCTGTTCTTCCATAGAAAGTCTCATAAATATTCAGCGCCAGCATCTGCGTCTTCTTCATCGGAGCGCCGTCTGTCAATGCTTTGTTCTGATCGAACAGTTTAAAGCTGTTGGATAAGGTCAGGAACATGCAGATCGTGATGGAGGACATTACCATCGGAATCTTTACTTTAATTAATGTCTGCCAAGGCGTTGCGCCGTCGATCTTCGCCGCCTCGATCAGCTCCGTGGGTACATTCTGCAAACCTGCAATATAGATGATCATCATATACCCTACCATCTGCCAGTTCATCAGGAGTACCAGACCCCAGAAACCAAATTTTGCATTTGCCACGATTGTCGTTTCATATTTATATAAAACAGCATTGATCATCTGCTGCCATGTATAACCGAGCACGATACCGCCAATCAGGTTCGGCATAAAAAATACGGTACGGAAGATATTGGTTCCTTTGATCTTCCTTGTCAGCAGCAGCGCGATCGTAAATGCCAGCAAATTGATCGTCACCACGCTCACTACCGTAAATGCTGCCGTAAATCCCAAGGCGCTCATAAATCCCTGTCCACCGGAAAAAGCCGCCTTATAATTCGCGAGTCCTGTCCACGTCGCATTGCTTACCGTCGTGAACTTACAAAAAGACAAGTATACGCCCTGTACAAAAGGGATTAAAAAAGCAAACGCAAATGCGATCACTGTCGGCAGGGTAAAGATTAAAAAATACCTTTTTAACGTTTTTTCCATTGCTCATTCTCCTTTTGAACCATATTTTCAGATCAAAAAACACTCCGCAGCCGAGACTGCGAAGTGTTTTCCTACTCAACTTGCTCATCCATCCATATTCATGCTTTGATAAAATGTATGTTTTGCCAGAAAGTATGATGTTGCACTATTTTACTGTGCTGTAGCAGCTTTTTCCTCTGCCCACCTTGTAACAACAAGCTCTTTTACTTCATCCCATGTCATATTGCCATTGCAGTATTCCAATAAAGCTGCACCGAAATCATCCTTGAACGCCTGGCTCGGGAAAGTTGTGAAATTCCATGTTACGCTGTTCTTTCCGTTTTCCATGTAACGGTACATTTCTTTTGCCAGCGGATCGGAAGGCTTCTCATCATCGCCGAATGTGGAGAACGGAGCCGCATTTCCTAAAGAATTTACCATATAATCTTTTCCTGCATCGGAGGAAATCATCCAGTTTACAAAATCAAGAGTAGCTTTCTGGTCTGCTTCGGAAGCCTGGCTGTTTACACACCAGAAGTTTTCCGTACCTGTGCAAAGACCCTGGTTCTCTTCGCCGGCAATGCCTACATAAATCGGCATGAATTTTACGTCTTCTTCTTTTACTGTGTTGCCTTCTACATCAGAAATCTGTCCCCATGCCCAGTTGCCGTTCTGAACCATTGCGCACTGTCCAAGAGCGAACTCAGCCATAGAGTCTGTAACCGCCTTGCTTCCCAGAAGCCCGGGCGCGCATGTGGAATTGTTGATGTACAGATCCCAGATATTCTTGAAGTTATCGGAATATTTGAATTCGATTTCTGCCATATCGCTTACATTGTTGTCTTTGTATTCGTAGTATACCGGAACGTTTGCAAGGTGTGTCTGCCATCTCCAGTCTTCGCCGGGAAGCAGGGATGTGGAAGCGAACACGCCTTCAATTCCTAATTCATCTTTTTTCGCTGTCATGTCTTCCACTACTTCTTTCAGCTTTGCAAAGGTATTGATTTCATCAATGCTTGCCGCCTTTGCTCCTTCTGTTGCGAAGTATGCCTGCATGATTGCATCGTTATAAATAATGCCATAAGCTTCTACCGTATAAGGCACGCCGTATACGCCGCCGTCTGCGCCTGTTACCGCAAGGCCTTTATCGGACAATGCGTTGTAAAGTTCGGAGTTGGACAGATCAAGGCAGTAATCCTTCCAGTTCTGATAACCTACCGGTCCGTTGATCTGGAACAATGTGGGCGCATCCGTACCAGCGATCTCGGATCTGAGCACCTCTTCGTATGTACCGCTTGCTGCGGTAACAACCTTTACTTCAACGCCTGTTTCTGCCGTATAAGCTGCTGCAATTTCCTGCCACTGCGCATCAACTTCCGGTTTGAAGTTCAGGTAATAAACTTTTCCGCCGTCTGCGGATGCTGCCGGAGCTGCTTCTTCTGCTGCAGGAGCCGCTTCCTCTGCCGGAGCCGCTTCCTCTGCTGCAGGAGCCGCTTCCTCTGCCGGAGCCGCTTCTTCTGCTGTGCCGCTTCCGCATCCGATCAACATGGAGGAAACCATTGCTACACAAAGTAATGCACTAATCAGTTTCTTTTTCATAATGAATACTCTCCTTTTGATAATTTGGTATTTTGTGGATTCTTTGAAAAATCCCCAAGTTCCTGGAACCGTCCTCAACCTTTGCCTGCTTATGTACCGGCTCCTCCGCAATGCCAAACCTTGTTTCCGGCACCGTTCTCGGCATCGTTCTCGGTAACGTTTCCAACTGTGTATTCATAATAACATTGACCCCAAATTAATGCAAGCACTTTTTCGCATTGTTTCGTAAGTTTGTCAGAAATAGTTAAAACAGAACATTCTTTTTTGTGCATTTTTCATATTTTATCATTTAAAAAGGGCCAAGTATCCGCTGACAATACGGTACTTGACCCATAATCCCGGAAAGCAGAATACCAAGCCGCCTAATTCTGGTACACGCCCTCCTCCCATGTGCCATATTTCTTATTTCCGTCAGCATCATATTCCGTACCGACTCCATTCTTCTTATCATCCTGCCATTCCCCTTCATACCGGGAACCGTCTATATAATACATGACCCCATAGCCGGACTTCCTGCCATCTTTATATTCCCCAAAGTAGCAGCTTCCATCCATATGACTAAAAACTCCTGTCCCGGTCCGGGAATTATCCTTCCATTCCCCGAAATAAACGCCGTTGGCATAATGCCGGCTTCCTATTCCGTCAAACCTGCCATCAATAAAATTCCCGGTATAAAAGGATCCATTATTATAAGTATTCAGTCTGCATTCCCCATTCCTTTCCCCGCCTGCCCATTCCCCGCAGTACCAGTTCTTTTCCTTTCCATTATCTTTATAATAATAAACACCCGTCCCATGCCGTATTCCGTCTGCATATTCACCTACATAATAGTCCCCGTCATTATAATATTGTGTTCCGCTTCCATCTGGCTTTCCATCTGCAAATTCTCCGATATAAACTTGATTCTCCTTATCGATGCTGATACCCATCCCTTCCAGCACCCCGTTTACCTTTCTGCCGGTATACTGGATGCCGTCCTCATCTGTCCATGTATCCACGCCGTCCTGGTTCCTGATCCCTTTCATTTCACCGGTCTTTTCCACCAGAACTCCATTCTGGAAAATACCCGTTTCACATCTCCCGTCCCTATAATACAGCGTTCCATTTTCAGAATCTTCTCCCCTCTCTCCTTCAAAGTACCACCGTTCCTGTTCATCATCCGGCGGATACCACATGGTTCCTTCCCCGTAACGTTCATCTTCTTTCCACTCTCCTTCATAACGGAACCCTGAAGAATAATAAAAAGTTCCGGTTCCATTTCTTTTTCCGTTTGCGAATTCTCCATCATAGATATCCCCGCTATTTCCAAAAAGAAAAATCCCTGATCCTTCTATTGTTCCATTCTTCCATTCACCTTCATAGCGATTTCCACCCTGATAATAACAAATTCCTTTTCCTTCCCTTAACCCTCCTTCTAATTCCCCCAAATATATGCTTCCGTTTGTATAAACCACGCGTCCATACCCCTCAATCTCCCCGTCCACCTTTTTTCCCGTATATACTGTACCATCCGTACCGACCCATGTTTCCGCATCCCATATGAAATTTGCAGCCAACTGATCCTTCAGGCAGATTTGGGCGCTGGTCGTTCCATCTTTGCCGATAAATACGCCCATTCCATTTTTGACTCCATCCTCCCATTTTCCTTCATACCGGTTGCCGTTTTCCCAATAATAAATACCGTCGCCTTCCCTTTTTCCTGCTTTAAATTCCCCCTCATATCTCTCGTTGCTGTCATGGAAATAATTTATGCCAAACCCTTCTTCTACATTGTCTTTCCATTCCCCTTCATAAATAACGAGCCCCGAAGAAGAGTATAGCTTCCCCTGGCCGTCGCGCAGCCCATTTTTAAATTCCCCCTCATATACTTCTCCATTGGTATAAACCGCTTTTCCTTCCCCTTCGATTTTTCCATCTTTTTGTCTGCCGAAATATTCCGTTCCGTTGGCTTCCACCCAATGGATTCCCTCCTCCTCTGCCGTTTCTGCTGCCGGCTCATCTATTGCAGATTCCATTGCGGTTTCGGATCCCGCCTCCTTTTCCGGTTGTATCATATTCAAAACAGCTTCACTGGCAAACCCGAACAAAACCCGCGCGATCAAAAATACAAATATTCCTCCAATCAATGTACGGAATTTCATTCTTTTTATTATCTTTTGAGAACCGCGAGGAGAAAAAACCTCATCCCCGGTTCTCCTTTCCATCCTCGGATTCCGGGGCCGGG
The DNA here is from genome assembly GCA_021772075.1 of Lachnospiraceae bacterium. Classification (GTDB taxonomy): domain Bacteria; phylum Bacillota; class Clostridia; order Lachnospirales; family Lachnospiraceae; genus Kineothrix. Next base: position 4,429 of record JAETNQ010000006.1, on the reverse strand, counting down.
ACTGTTCCTCCTTGCTTCTATTTTCCAAAAATGTTATGATCTTGGCGCTTATTATAGTGCAAATGACAGGAGCTATCCAATGAACTACTGTTTCATTATTTAAAATCTTAAGAATCCATTCCATTGATTTACCCTCCTGCCGACCTGCTTGCGCGTTAATTTAACCTATTATACCATATTTTTCCTTTCATGCATTGCTAAAAAATAATTTATCTTTTTTTGTCGATTTATATTTTTATAGAACATTCTTTATGGCTTAAGGAACATTCGAAAAGCCGGCCGCCTTGCCGCGCATCGGGATCCATTTTCGAAAGCGGAATGGCGCCGCCGGAACCTGAAACTGCCGGGACAGGTTTTCCGGTTGTCGCTTTCCATCAGCTATTTCACTTATGAAATGGTTTGATACCCCGATCGGTTGGAAAACCTCTTCCATTTCATTAGTGAAATCGGATGGAAAGCTCCAGCCGGAAAACCTGTTCCGGCAGTTCCAGGTTCCGGCGGCGCCATTCCGCTTTCGAACATGACTTTCGATGCGCGGCAAGGCGGCCGGACTCTTATCTTTTATACCATTACTTCAATTTCCAAATATCCCTGTTATACTCTGCGATCGTCCTGTCCGAAGAGAAGAATCCCGCTTTGGCAATGTTCACAAGCATCATCTTCTTCCATTTCTGCCTGTCTTCGTAATCTTTGAAAATCCTGTCCTTCGTCTCGATGTAGTCCTCCAAGTCGAGCAGCGTCATAAACCAGTCTTTATTCAGCAGTTCCTTATACAGCCTCTCCAGGTTCTTCTTATGGCCCACCTTAAGGGCTTCCTTGCTGACAATAAAATCAACTGCTTCCTGGATCACCGGACTCTTATCATAATAGTCTTTGGAAACATAATCCGCTTTTGCATAATGGTCGATAACAGCTTCCGATTTTTCACCGAAAATATAGATATTGTCGTCTCCCACCAGCTCATGGATCTCCACATTCGCCCCGTCGGAAGTTCCCAGCGTCACCGCGCCGTTCAGCATAAACTTCATATTGCCGGTGCCGGAAGCTTCCTTGGAAGCCAATGAAATCTGCTCGGAAACATCACAAGCCGGGATCAGTTTTTCCGCATAGCTTACATTATAATTTTCCACCATAAGCAACGTCATATACGGGCTTACTTCCGGGTCATTGTTGATGATCTCCTGCAATACAAGCAGCAAATGGATAATATCCTGGGCGATCACATAAGCCGGAGCCGCCTTCGCGCCGAAAATGAAGGTCAGCGGAGTGGAAGGCTTCTTTCCGCCTTTGATCTCCAAATATTTATGAATAATATAAAGCGCATTCATCTGCTGACGCTTGTATTCATGCAGCCTTTTTACCTGGATATCGAAAATGGAATCCGTATTCAGGACAACGCCTTCCGTCTCTTTTACATAAGCCGCCAGTTCTTTCTTCTTCTCTGCCTTAATCTCCGCCAGCTTATCAAGCACTTCCTGATTGTCAGCGAACTCCAGCAGTTTTTCCAGTTTATCCGCATCCTTCTTATATCCGTCCCCGATCGTTCTGGACAGGAAGCCTGCCAATTCACGGTTACAGGACAGGAGCCAGCGGCGGAACGTAATACCGTTTGTCTTATTATTAAATTTTTCCGGATATATCTTATAAAAAGCATTCAGCTCCGTATCCTTCAGGATATCGGTATGGATCGCCGCAACGCCATTTACCGAAAAGCCGTAATGGATATCGATATGAGCCATATGCACCCTTTCATCCCCATCGATAATCTGCACCTTCGGATCATCATATTTTTCCCGGATCCTCTGATCCAGTTCCTTAATAATCGGCACTAACTGCGGAACTACTTTTTCCAGATATTCCAACGGCCACTTTTCCAATGCCTCGGCAAGGATCGTATGGTTCGTATAAGCGCAAGTCTTGCTCACCACTTCGATCGCCTCGTCCATCGTAAACGCCTTATCGTCCACCAGGATACGGATCAATTCCGGAATGACCATCGTCGGATGGGTATCGTTGATCTGGATCACCGCATGGTCATACATCCTGCGCAGATCGTACTTTTTCTCCTTCATTTCCCTTAAAATCAGCTGGGCCGCATTGCTTACCATAAAATACTGCTGGTAAATGCGCAGCAGATTGCCCGCTTCGTCGGAATCATCAGGATATAAGAATAAAGTCAGGTTCTTCTCAATTTCTTCCTTATCAAAATCAATCCCTTGTTTTACAATGCTTTCATCCACTGACTCGATATCGAACAGACGAAGTTTATTGACACCATTGTCATAACCGACTACATCAATGTCATAAAGCCGGGAAGTCACTTTTTTCTTTCCAAAATGGACATCAAAGCTGACGTCTGTCTTTGTCAGCCAGGAACGGTTTTCGATCCATTCGTTTTTTTCTGCCGTCTGCAGCTTATCTTTAAACACCTGCTTAAAAAGCCCGTAATGGTAATTCAGGCCGATCCCCTCCCCGGGAAGCCCGAGCGTCGCGATCGAATCCAGGAAACATGCGGCCAGTCTTCCAAGGCCGCCGTTGCCCAGCGACGGTTCCGGCTCCATTTCTTCGATCTTTGCAATATCCTTTCCTTTCGCTTTCAGGATAGAAGCCGCTTTATCATAAATCCCAAGGTTAATCAGATTATTGGACAAAAGCTTTCCGATCAGGAACTCTGCGGAAATATAATATACTTTCTTTTCTCCCTCGATACTTTTTGAAACATCCATCAGCCTCTTGGTAAATTCTAACAGACAGAAATAAACCTCCCTGTCCTCCAATTCTTCCAGCTTCCTCCCGAACATTTCGTCTGCCAGCTCCTCCAGCTGCCGCTCCATATTTAATACCAATACATCTGTCTGCATATTCGTTTGCTGTGACATCCTTTCTTCCTCCTATTCCATATCTATCCTATAGTTAACGACATTAGAAATTTCGTTTTCGGCCTTGCGGAATCTACCGCATATGATTTCCTATTTCTCTATTAAGTAAGTTACCACAGGAAAACGTTTTCTACAACTGTCAATTTACACATTTTTTTCAAAAAAATTTGTGGAATTCTTCTAAAATTTCCCTTCAGCAGATAATATCCAAATATTGAAGCCGGATAATATCATAATCCAGTCTTTTTTTCCTTCCCTCTCCGCCGTTCATCAGATAATACAGTTCCTCTACCGCAGCCGCAGAGATTTCTGCAAATCCCTGTCTGACCGTATTCATCTGTTTGCCGGCATAGCCCATCAGCGTAATCCCGTCAAAACCGCATACCGGACGGAAAATATCCATTTCCATCAGCGCCCGCATGGCTCCGATCGCCATCAAGTCGGAAGCGCATACCAGAACATCCTTTCCCCGCGCGTCCTGAAAAGTGATCTCCCTGGCCTTCCGTTCGGAAAAATCCCCTTCCCTGACAAGCAGTTCCAGATCCATTTCTTCCGCCAGCCTCCGGATGCCGCTTAACCGTTCCTCTGTTACATAACCATTTCCTTTTCCCGCAATATAGAGAATGCTTTTGCATTTATTATCCATGACCGTTTTCTTTGCCACATCATACTGGGCTTTCTCCTGGTCAATAGACACAGAGGAAGTGCTTTCATTCACGATCGGGGCATCCACGACCACCGCCTTAAAGGTTTGCGACCGGAGAAGTCCGTGGAGCATTTCATCATTCTTTGACAAACCATAAATAATGATTCCATAAATGCTCTGGGAGCGCAGATATCGTACGGCCTCCTCCTCCGACATTCCTTCGAACATGGAAAAGAAAAAAGTATTGACATCCAGCCCCAGCTCCGCCGCCTTATTGATAGCGCCGGAAATATAACGCATGTCGATCTCGTCGATCGCCTGAGTGCGCGTATTCAGATTGACCAGCAGAGCCATCCTTCCCGCCTGCTTCGAAGACAATGCCGCCGCTACGGAATTCGGCAGAAAATTCAATTCTTCCACCGCTTCGTTTACTTTTTTCTTTGTTTCTTCGCTTACATTCGGGTAGTGATTGAGTACCTTGGAAACGGTTGATATTGCTACCCCCGCATGTCTCGCCACATCTTTTATGGATACCATGGGAACCTTCCTTCTTCTTGTATATCGTATGGGAAATCGTTTTCCTTTCTATAGTATACCATCCTTTGGAAAATGTCCAGATGTTTTTTCATTTTTCTTTTGTACCACAATAAACGCATAAATTAAATGAATCATAGTTAAGCCCACGGAAATCAATTTTTGCGGCGGCGGGCAGGACGGGAAAGAAGAAGGGGGGCAGGAAGGCAGGGGGAGCAGATGGGGGATGGCTTCGCCGCTGCCTCACGCAGGGAAATGTTACCATTCACAGTCGATTTTATTTAGTCTTTCTGGATCTAATCCCCGCAGCAAGACTGTAAGGCATTTATTTTCAAAGTAAACATCATTACATGACGAATTTCATATTGAC
>JAETNQ010000096.1 GCA_021772075.1 Lachnospiraceae bacterium | reverse complement strand
TCAGCTCTGAAAAGCGAATTTTTTTCGCACTAAAAAAGCAGGTAAATACAGATATTGACGGCAATTCATGGTAAAATAAAGAAAAAGTTTTTCGCAGAGGAGTTTTGCCATGACGAGACCGGAACGCAGGAGAGAAAAGAAAAAGTACGAAAAGGATTTTGCAGCATTCTGCAGGATCATGAAACAGTATTTTCCACAGTTCACCGAATGGATGAGGGAACTGAAAGATCCCAGGAAATTTCGGACGTATGAGACAGAGGTGATGCTGATGACGGTCATCATGAAGAACATCTGCAACATCTGTTCCATGCAGAAGATGACGGACGAATTCCTGAAGGAGGAATGCGTGGGGAACCTGTGCCGGGTACTGGGGGTAGAGCCCCATGAGTTCCTGCCCCATTACGTCACGATAAACAACTTCCTTGCCAGGCTGGGAACGGAGGAGCTGGAACGCCTGAGGAAACGGATGATATGTGCCCTGCTGCGGAGAAGAAAGTTCGAAGACGCAAGGTTCCTGGGGAAATACTGGATGGTCATCTTCGATGCAACAGGCCTGTTCCATTTTCCGGAAAGGCACTGCCCCCACTGCCTGAAAAAAGTGATGAACAAAGGGACAAAGGAAGAAAAAGAGATATATTACCACCATGTGCTTGAAGCGAAGCTGGTCCTGGGGGATGGCTTCGTAGTCAGCATCGGGACGGAATTCATAGAGAACGAAAATGAAGACGTCAGCAAGAATGACTGTGAGACAAAGGCATTCAAAAGGCTGGCGGAAAAGCTGAAAAAGGAATATCCCCGCCTGCCCGTGTGCGTGCTGGCGGACAGCCTGTATGCATCGGAGCCGGTATTTGGGAAATGCATCCGTGACAACAAATGGCATGTCCTGCTGCGCTACAAGGAAGGGAGCATCCCGTCCATAGCGGAGGAATACCGCAGCATAGCGGGGATGGGGGAGGCGCAGGAGCTGGACCGGCAGATTGCCAGGGAATACCCCCGGAAAGGGAAAATAAAGGAAAAGCACCACATGGAATGGGTGCCGGATATAGATTACCGTGGATATAAGCTGACGCTGCTGGCGCTGGGGATAGAGATAAGATCAGAGAAGACGGGAAAAGAAGAGACAAAAACCTTCCAGTGGCTGACGGACCTGGTGGTGACAGGGAAGAACGCGGTGGAATTCGCACGTGCAGGGCGCGGGAGATGGCAGGTAGAGAACGAAGGGTTCAACATCCAGAAGAATGTCCGTTATGACATCCAGCACGCCAACAGCGAGGACTACAATGCGATGAAGTGCCACTACCTGCTGACGCAGATAGCGGACATCCTGCTGCAGCTCTATGAGAAGGGAAGCCCCGGGATCCGGGAGGCAAAAAGGGGGATAAAAAAGATATCTTCCGACCTGCTCAAGAGTTTTGGCGAACGACTGACAGGGGAAGACATCCTTTTCATAACGGTGCGCGGTTATGTAAAGACCGTGACCTGACAAATACATTATAGCAGAGGAAGTGATGCGTGGGAAGATGGAAAGCAAAAAAATATGCCGCAGGATGGTGGAAAGATATCCACATGTGCAGGAAATGCGGGATCATGTGACCGGGGGATGTGGATAACTTTCCAGAAAAACGGGAGCATTGTTGAAAAGTATATTTTAGGGAAATTATCCTAAAATAAGATAAGGTGGCATTAAAGTACCTTTCAGAACTG
>JAETNQ010000005.1 GCA_021772075.1 Lachnospiraceae bacterium | reverse complement strand
TGTATATGTTCACTCATCTACACATCTCCTTTCCACTTATATTATATCATTGTATAAATATTGGGAAAAGTTTGTTACGCCCCGAGGGGCGGGGAATTATACCCACTCTCATTAAAGTACATTTGGAAGTTGTTTTTCTTCCATATAAAGCGTCTATGTGGGACAGTCTGGAAAGCGTTTGGAAAGCAGCGGAAGCCGACCCGGATTGTGATGCATATGTGGTGCCGATTCCTTATTACGACATGAACCCGGATCAAAGCCTTGGGGAAATGCATTACGAGGGGGATCAATATCCATCTTATGTGCCGGTCGTAAACTGGAAAGATTATCCTTTGGAGGAGCGATGTCCTGATATTGTGTTTATCCATAATCCGTATGATGACCGAAATCTGGTGACGCGCATTCATAACCGGTATTTTAGTAAAAATTTGCGAAAGCATACAGAAATATTATGTTACATCCCCTATTTTGCAGTAACAACTTCTATTTCCCCTTCTTTTGCATTATTGCCGGCGGTTTTGTATTCAGATTTTATTATTGTGCAATCAGAAGAAATAAGACAGCAATATTTATCAGTCTGGGCGCGCATAGTTCAGGAAAAAGAAACGGATTTTGCTATTTTTGAAACCATCCAAAGAAAAATACTGGCACTGGGATCACCTAAACTTGACTTTGCTGCCAATATGGAAGATAACGATAGCGATCTTCCTGAAACGTGGAAACATCTTATGGCGAAATCCGATGGCACGCGTAAGAAGATCGTTTTTTACAATACATCCCTTTCTTCTATGCTCAAGAAAAGCGGATATGGAAATGACGGAATATCAGATTTGTATTTGCAAAAAGTGGAAAGCGTTCTGGATATATTCAAGAAAACGGATGATGCCGTGCTGTGGTGGAGGCCTCATCCGCTTATGAAGAGTACCTTTGCCGCGATGCGCCCGGAATTGTACCAGAGATATATTCAAATTGTCGATACTTACCAAAAAGAGGGTTATGGAATTTATGACGACAGCCCGGATCTGCATAGAGCCGTAAGGACGTGCGACTTATATTATGGGGACAGTTCCAGCGTCATGGCGTTGATGCAGGCGGTTGGAAAAACTATATTAGTGCAAAATATTAATCTGACAGATTATGTAAAATGCCTTGATACAAATGTCTTTCTTTATGATGGGGAATATGTTTGGTGCGCGGCTGCTTGGTTTAACGGTTTGTTCAGGCTGGGCTTGAATGAATGCGGATTAAAATATATTGGAATGTTTCCGAATGAAACGCCTGAAAAACATAATTTATTCAGCAATGCCTTGGCGCACAATGGAAAAATATATTTCTGCCCATACCATGCGAAAAATATTGCTGTCTATGATAAAGGAAATGATACATTTTCAAGTATTCCCTTAAAGGAAAGCATACGGGATATGGATGGTAAATTCTCCAGTATTTTAGTTCATGGAGGGTATATCTATATGCAGGGATATAACATCCCTTCCATTCTTCAAATGAATACGGAAACCAATGAAATTTTTTATATGGATGATTGGGCAAAGGATATCGAACGACATCCGCTTGAAAAACCAGGATGTTATATTCGAAGAGGCTGTATCCATAAAGGAAATCTGTATTATTTTTCTCCTTCCCAAAAGGGATTGCTTTGTATTCATACAAAAGATTTATCCAGTGAATGGATTCCGATTGCATGTCATACGACGGGTGGATTTGCAAATATTTTGAGTGACGGGGAAGTATTATGGTTACTGCCAGAGGATACGGAAGATGTGGATTGTTTTATCAGCTGCTTTGATCCTGAAACATCAGAGATTCTTGAGCTGGCAAAAATAGGCCGCGCCAGTTCTTTTTGTTATGTGGGCGGATATATTTATTATTTTTCCAGAAGTCAGCCTTATCTATACAGGATTGATAAAAAAACCAAACAAATAGCGACGTTTCCTGTGGAAGGCGAAATATATGAATGCTGTCCCATGGAAGATAAGATTTTGATGATGACTTATCTGACAGGAGATCTGTATATTTTTGATACGGTTCAATTAACGATCAAGAAGATACGGCTGAGGCTGGGGGAAGAGAATACTCCGCCATTGGATTACCCAAAACTGATAGAAGAAAATTTGAAAATAGATAAACTGGTCTTGGAATCGGGAACTATTCATTTGAATGATTTATTGGAAATGAGTATTGTATCTTTTGAAAAAGGGATTCATTCCGCTTGCCAAACTAATAGGGAGCCGGGCAGAAGCGGAATTAGGATATATGAATATATGGCAAAGAAGGTTTTATTATGAAAGAATGCGTCGTGTGGGGAACAGGAAACTATGGAAATGAAGCATATAAGCTTCTCAATGACCGATATCACATTGTTGCATATGTTGATAATGATTTGCAAAAACAGAATACCCAATGTAATGGCATAAAAATTTATGCGCCAAGTGCTATGGACTCTTTCAAGGATTGTGATGTTATTATAGCAACCAAAATCCCATTCCCAATTATAAGGCAGATACATGCATCAGCTATGCAAAATCCAGTCTATTTGTTCGAACCATCTTCAGATGGCAAATATGTCTTATACCATGTGCCGGAAGAGGATATTTGTGTCCCGGAATATATGGATTTCTGTTATACCGTAGACGACAGCATGAGGTGCGATTACAATGATCTTTCACAGAATGTATTGAGGCTTTTTCTAATAGCGCTGAGCTGGGTAAAAAATGAATATCATTCAGATTTAAAGATTATAGAAATCGGATGTGGCAGCGGTCAGTTTGCGGGCATGCTTTTTGATAACGGATATATAAACTATATCGGATACGATTTTTCCGCAGTAGCTATTGATCTTGCAAAGAAACGAAACCCTGAATTTTGCGGCAATTTTTTGGTTCAGGATATTCGGAAAGTTAATTTTTCTGATCCGTTTAACACGGGGCTTTATGTATGCTTTGAAGTTTTAGAACATTTAAAAGATGATATAGGAATCCTAAAAAGCCTCCCTCAGGGTTCCACATTACTTTTTAGCGTACCCAATTTTGACAGCTTTAACCATGTACGTAAATTCAACGGTTTAAAGGATATTGTAGAACGGTATGGGGATTGCATCGACATCATTAAGTTTCAAAAAATCCCATCGAAATATAAAGATAAATGTTGGTTTTTGCTGCAAGGAGTGATTTGTCAGCAAAAGTGATAAATACCGTGGGGAGGAGAAAATATGATACGTTTTTCTGATAAAGAAGTCATCAGCATACAATACGGAGAGGCCACAAGGGATGAAATGCTTCATTATTTCCTGAAAGGAAACCGGGAGGAATTGATTTGTGTTTTTGACGGGGAAAAATATCTGGGAACTGTTTCTTATGCATCGTGCTTGCGGAATGCAGATATACAGGAATGTATGCAGAAAGAACATGCTGTTTTAAATGAAACCGTTTGGAATGTCTGCCGCAGATTTTTTTTACAGCACCAAAGTCTGCTGGGAGAAACTATGCTGCTTCCAATTTTAAATAAAAAGAGGCAATTAGTTTGTTTTGCCTGGCAGGATGAAGAGGCTGACCGTGAAATCAGGATGCTGCATGAATTAGCAGAAGACAACAGTTTTTTGAACTTTAAGGATCTGAAACCGGAGTATGCGGCGGTGACAATTCATGGATGCAATGAGCTGGCATGGGAAATGCGGAAATACCTTATAAAAAATGGAATACCAGTTCATACAGAAGGAGAATTGTGGCAGGAACTGTGTGAAATAGAAAAATGCAATGTGCTGGATTATAGGAATTATGATATATGGGCAGAAGGCGCGCACCAGAAAAGCAAAAACATAGAAGAAGAAAAGTTAAGAAGCGCCTCTGTAGAATTCGAGTGTATAAATGAAATTTATGAAGCCAACAGGAAGGCTGGCAGGATTTCGGATGCTGCAGGCGATTTTAATTTTTTGGTAAAAAAGCTGCAAAAAGAAAAAGAAATTATTATTTTGGGAAAACATACAAGATCAATGGATGCCTATGATTTGTTATCAGCAAACGGAATTGATATATGTGCATTTTGTGCATGGGATGAAGGGCATACGGGAAGAATGCTTTTGGGGAAACCGGTTTTGCCGCTCAATCAAATACGGGAACGTTATAGAGATCCGATATTTATTAATGTTGCGGCAAAATACAGTGCGTGGGGATTCGGAGATGTGGATTTTTATGATTATATCGGATACAAGAGAAACAAAAAATATTTTTTATTAAGGGATTATACCGAAATACCGGAGAATAACCTTATCCATATTTTGGCGGACAAAAGATTGATTTTGGCGGGGAACCCATATTTATGCCAGCGGGTATATAAATGGTGTAAAAAGAGTGGGATCAGCGAGGTTTTTTATTGGGACGTTTTGGAAGAAAATGCAGCAGCAGCGGAGGGAAAACAGGCTGCCATGCCGATCCTGCAAACAGAGGCCGGGGACAGGGATATCTGTCTTTTAGCAGTACCCCGGTACAGTGACGATGAAAAATATGTATCGGAAAAGGCAAGAAGAATTGAGCATTATATAGAAAAGATAGAAAGATTTGGAATTCATAATTATACCGATTATTTTACAAATATATACCAAAGTATATGTATCGATATCAGCCAAAAGAAATATGCAAATGGTAAATTGCGCCCAGCCGGTATTGTACTGGGAGCGATACCGGCACATTCCGGCAATGTGCTGGTGAAACAGTGCCTGGCAGGACATCCGCAGATCATGGTAATCCAGGAATACGGATTTTTGAGTGATGAGCTATATTCCGTATGCATACGTTTGGCGGAACAAAGACCAGAAAATATTTTGTCCGCCTTTTGGGAATTGTACCAAAACGAGAGCGCAAATGATGACTTATTTTCGGATAATCACAGAAAAGAATTATTTAACCGGAAAATGGCGGAATTGCTAAAACTTGATAGAAGCTTCACATCACAGGAATTGTTTGTTATGTTCCATATTGCATACGAAGCAATGTTCGGAAGAGAAATACCGGATCCGGCAAAAATGGTTATTTATTGGGAACCGCATTCATGGAACCGCAATTTGCTCAGGGATTTGGCCTATTGGCTGGAAAGCAAAGACATACAAGGGCATACGTTCGCTGCCGTAAGAAATGGATACATAAAGAACGGATCATTTTCAAACGATATGTCGGCCAAATATCAATGGCCATGGTTCAAGTTTTTTATGCCAATCATCAGTTATGAGCAAAGAAACAGAAAAGAATATGATGATTGGGATGAGTTCACCATAAAATTCGAGGACTTAAAAATGAATCCGCGGGAAGAATGGAAACGGATTTGCAGGAAGATCGGCATAAAATTTCATGAATCGTTAATGGAAACTACTTATCATGAAGAGCGGGCGGAAATGAATGGAATCACTGGATTTGATTTGAAGCCGGTTTATAATTTATACGAAAAATATTTTTCTGCTTTTGATTTAATGCGCATTACTTTGATAACTGCTCCTTTCCAAAAGAAATATGGATATCCCCATGTGAGCTGCCTTGATTTTAACAGAAGGGAACTGCAGGAGATGTTTTTAAAAAAATGGCGGTGGGAAGATCTGAAGGAATTTAAAAACCAAAAGGATGGAGCGGCTATATGGGAATCACAGAAACGGGTGAGGCAGCAGCTCTGGAAGGCGCGGTTCGCAGAAGTTGAGAATATAGATATTTGCAGCAACCAGTTATTTTTGTGAGGAGCATCAAATGATTAATATAATAGGACTTGGCTATATCGGTCTGCCGACCGCGCTTATCCTTGCGGCGAACGGGAACCAGGTGGTTGGAACAGACAATAATAAAAACGTGGTAGATTCTTTGAACCATAGAGAACTTACATTCCAGGAAAAAGGGCTGGATGAGTTATTTTTCTGTGCTTTGGATCACGGGATCAAATTTACTTTAGAATATCAGAAAGCGGATATATATATTATTTCAGTACCTACCCCCTATGATAAAATCAGCAAAAAAGTAAATACCGAATATATTGAATCTGCAGTGGGAAGCGTATTGGAAGTCTGCCCGGCAGACAGCATTATTGTCATCGAAAGCACAATTTCTCCGGGGGCTATCGATAAATATATCCGTCCGTTGGTCGATCATGCGGCAAAAAAAATACATCTCGCACATGCACCGGAACGGATTATTCCCGGAGCAATGATTTACGAGTTGGAACATAATTCCCGGACGGTTGGTACAGATGACGCTGAAACGGGAAAAAAGCTAAAAGAAATATATAGTTCTTTTTGCAAAGGAGAGATCGTCCTTACGGATATCCGTTCCGCAGAAATGTCCAAAGTGGTAGAAAATACGTTCCGTGATATCAACATTGCATTTGCCAATGAACTTGCCAAGATATGCCGTTTTGACCATATGGATGTGTATGAAATTATACGTATTGCCAACAAACATCCGCGTGTCAATATTCTTTCCCCTGGCCCGGGGGTAGGCGGACACTGTATTTCTGTGGATCCGTGGTTTCTGGTCGGAGATTATCCTGGACTTGCCAATATTATTCTTGCAGCGCGCAAGATCAATGATTCCATGCCGGAATTTGTTCTTCAGCGGATCCGGGAAATTATGCAGGAAAATAATATACAGGATACTTCCCGTGTCGGGCTTTATGGCCTTACCTATAAGGAAAACGTGGATGATGTGAGGGAAAGCCCGACTTTGCAGCTTCTGGAATGCATGAGGAAGCATCTTGCGCCTCCTTTACTCTGTTATGACCCCATGGTGAAAGAAAAAATTGTGGAACGCCAGGTATTTTGCCTGGATGAATTTTTAAGGCAGACTGACTTTATCGTCATTATGGTTGGGCATAAAGAAATTGTTGATTATTTTAGCCATATCAGGGACAAGATCGTGCTGGACACGCGCAAATGCGTTTGCGGGGAAGTATACCGCTTGTAAAAGAGGAGGTTTTTATTCCAATGAAAAATTTGCCGCTATATCCTATGCCATATTTTTGCGACCGGGCAAGCGAAAGCACTTGTATGGAAATCGCCGAGAATATGGTTCGGGGCAGGATATATTTATGGGGAGATGTCTGGCTCGAACCTTCAGATGGTAATATATTCGATACTTCCTTTGAGGCGGATGCCATTGTCAACCGGGAATATTTACTGGCCATGGATTATTTGTCCGCGCTTTTGTCAGCATATAAAAAGACGGGCGATGATTTATATAAACAAAAATTTTTGGAAATTATCCTGCAGTTTTTCGACTATTATGAAAGGGGCGAATTTATTCCTTCATTAGAAGATGATTTAATTGTGTGCGCCCAAATACTTATGTTTATAAAATCTTTTTCTTTGGTTTCCTATGAATATCCTCTTAAGAACAAGGTTCAAGAACTCATGTATGATTATGCAATGTATTGTTATGATGACAAAAACCATCATGATGACAATAATCATGGATTGTTTACGGACATGGGACTTCTTCATCTTTCGATATGCTTCAGCAATTTGCCGGATGCAAAAAACTGGCAAAGCCGTGCCATAAAACGTGTGGAAAAATTATTTGAAACAACTTTTTATCAGGATGGTTTTAACAATGAAGGAAGCTTAAAGTATTTTTTATATAATTTGAACCAATACCAAAAGATCTTAAAATTTTGCAAGGCATACCATATAAAAGGATTGGAAGATATCTGCCAGAAAATAGGCATGTCAGAAGAAGTGCTTCTGTCTTTTGCACACCGTGATGGCAGTTATCCGATCATAGGAGACGGAGAGGAGTTTTTTTTTAAGGCAGGCAATCATGCTGCGGAAATATATCCCCATGCCGGGATTTGTGTTGCCAAAATAAAAGATATGTATTTGACGCTGAAATGCAAAGCCGTCATGCAGAGCCATACTCATATCGATGATACATCGATTACCGCCAGATTTCGGACATTTGACCTCGTGCTCGATTCCGGACAGTATAACTATGACAGATACCACCCAGTCAACAGATACCTGCGTACGAGCGGAGGCCACAGCGGTATTTTTCCTCTATTTGTGGATGGATTGTCATTAAAAGAATATCTGGACAGAAGGAACGATGCGGCTGTCGAGCAGTTCTGCTGCGACGGGAATATCTGCCGGATATTAGGACGGTATGAATTGGATGACGGGGAAATCAAGGTATGGCGCAAGATTACTATGACGGCCAACCGTATCGAAGTATGCGACAGTTGGGAATGCGCCTCGCCGCAAAATATGCGGCAAAGATTTATACTGCCCCAAGAATTTCTGAAAAAATCAAGATTTACGGCATCCAAACGGCTCTTTGAGACAAGTATGGAAACCCTTGACATTAAATATGAAGTCACGTCCCGGGTACCAATTACAACAACTATGAATTTTGGCGTGTATTCCAAAGAATATCTGAATTTTGAATCTACCATTTTATTGGATACGATTGCGGAGAATTCTTTATGCGGAGAAATTACTACAACGATTACTGTCAGTGACAAAGGAGAGTGAATATGGCGGACAAACCAAAATGTATTTTAACGGTGGATGTAGAGGCTCTGGCGATGCGGGCTCCGAATCATCACGTGGATGCGCTGATTTACGGGCGTTCGGGCGGGCAGGAATGGGGCATCGGCCGCATGATGGATATTGCGGACCGGTATGGCGTCAAAATGACATTTTTTCTCGATTTTGCCGAAGTGGAGTTATATGGGGATGAGATCATACAAGCAGGAAAAAGCATTCTGAAACGGGGGCATGATTTACAGCTGCATTGCCATTACGACCTTTTGTCCCAAAAAGTACGGGAGCGCTTCCCCGATGCCGATCCCAGCTATTATGTATGGTATGAAAATGAAGAAATCTCAGAATTTATTATTGATTATTGTATCGGGCAGTATAAAAAGTGTGCTGGCAGACTGCCCCTTATATTCCGTGGAGGAGAATATCGTTTTGGAGCGGCATTGATCAAAAAATTAAAAGAAAAGGGGCTGGCGGCGGATGCAAGCTATCACTTTATGCGTCCCAGGAAGCTGCCGGTCAATAAACAGTTTCTTTTTGAAAACGGATTGTTGGAACTGCCAGCCGGAATACTGCCGAAACGGGAAGAAGAACCCGAAAAATTTTTGAATTTTAACGATAGCAGGCTGTATCCTTCCAATCCGGCAGATTGGGACAGATGCCTGGGAGAATACGAAGCTTTCTTCCAGGAATATTATGATTATTATGGGGACGATGCATTTGCCACATTTATTATGCATAGCTGGTCTTTTTGCTATCACAAGGAAAGAGCTGTAAAAACGGGCTGCTATGATGCGCCGGAGGATGGCTTTGATTCCTGCGCGGCGGATTTTTTTGAGCAGTTTCTGAAAAGATTTTGCGGGCGCATTGATTTTATTACCGCATCGCAAGCCGTTAGTATGTACCGCAGCCGTTTTATAAAAAAGATTGATTTTGATTCCATATTCGCCCTCTGCAGACAGCCAATGGAAAAATTGAGCCGGATCGAAGCATTTGTCCGGCAAAAAGCCGGAAAGCGCAAAGTGGTTATCTGGGGGAGAGGGTGGATCGAAGGACGCATCATAAGAATGGTCAATTTTCACCATCGGATTCCGGTTGCGTTTTATATTTCAAAGGATGCTGGGAAAATGCCTGTCTGGAGGGAAAAAGAAGTCAAAACCTTTGAGGAGGCGCATCTGTCTCCAGAGGAATATTATGTCTTTATTGCCGCAGATCCATGCCATACGGAAATCAGGGACAGCATAAAACTTGCAGGCTTCTCCCAATATGAAGATTATTATGATATTGCTGATTTTGGCAGTCCATTGCCGGAAGAAAGCAATTCAGCTCTTCCAATCCATGATTCTGGAATCTGCCCGGTCTGCGGCGGCAGCGAATTTGAAGCCTATAATTCGGAAAAACCGAGAAGATGCGTGAAATGCGGATCTGTAGAGCGAAACCGTACGATGTCAAAATTATTTTCTGAAAATGTGAAAGCGGATCTGCCTTCCAGCAAGATTCTTCATGTATCAGCCTGTAAATCAGAACGGATGTTTTTTGAAAAAGCAAATGCCCATCATATTACTACGCTTGATATCCGGTCACAGGTCAAGCCGGACGTGGTTGCAGATATCTGCCATATGCCGCAGATTCTATCTCATTCTTATGACATCGTATTTGCGAACTGCGTATTAAACCATGTGTATGATGACGAAGCCGCATTGTCTGAAATTTACCGTGTCTTAAAAAACCATGGGCTGTTTATTACATGGGTGACGGGAAGCGGGGGAATGAATACCGTTGCGTGTAAAAACCCCACCGGATGGTACGGGCAGGAAATGATGGATACCTATAGAGTGGGAACATACCGCTATTATGGCGAATCCGATTTTACAGTGCAGTTGCAAAATCATTTTTCAAAAGTGATATGTTATGAAAAATATGATGCGCCCAGCGGTTTGTCTTGCTGCTGGTATGTATGCGAAAAACAGGCGGGCGAGGAAACGGTATGACTAAAAAATCAAAATGTATCTTAACGGTAGATGTGGAAGCTTTACCGGTCCGGGCACCGGAAAAACATGTGGATACTTTAATTTATGGAAGAAGCAAAGACGGAGAATGGGGCATCGGCCGTATGATGGATATTGCCGACCGGCATGGCATTCCTATCACCTTTTTTCTTGATTTTGCAGAGGTGGAAAACTACGGAAATGAGATCATCGAAGCGGGAAAATATATTATTTCACGAGGGCATGATCTGCAGGTGCATTGCCATTATGATCTTCTTGTCGATAAGGTGCATCAGCGCTTTCCTGGCATCGGGCTTCATTATCATACATGGTACGATAATGAAGAAATTGCGGGTTTCATTGTGGATTATTGTATAGAGCAATACCATAAATGCACGGACCATACGCCGCTTGTATTCCGGGGCGGAGCCTACCGGTTTGGGGAGGCTCTTATAAAAAAATTAAAGGAGAAAGGTTTTTGGGCAGATGCCAGTTATAATTTTTGCAGGCCAAGACCTTTGCCTGTCAATAAGCAGTTCGTTTATGAAAACGGATTGCTGGAACTGCCGCTCGGGAAATTACCGGCCAGAGGGAAACTGCCGGCGCGATTCCTGAATTTTAACAGACCGGAATTATTTCCCAAGCATTCAGGCGATTATGGACGATGCTTAAAGGCATATGAAAAATTGCTCCAGGATTTTTACAGCTATTTTGGCGGCGATGCGATAGCAACTCTTCTTATGCACAGTTGGTCTTTCTTTTACGATGTGGAACAAGTCCGTCAAACAGGATATATTCAAGCTGGCCATAAACTTTTCAATTCCTGTGCGGCAGATTTCTTTGACCTGTTTCTTAGCCATTTCAGCCATTCGTATGACTTTATTTCTGCCTCGGAAGCCGTACAGGGAAAAGAACGGTATTTTAGGAAACAGATTGATTTCGATACTATATTTTCCGCATATGGAGAATGGAAAGAACAGGTTTTAAGAGCAGAACAATTTATCCGCAAAAAAGCAGGACGGCGAAAGCTGGTAGTCTGGGGAATAGGCTGGCATGAAAACCAGGTCATGTCAATAATCAATTTTCATGAATGGAAGGATATTGCATTTTACATTTCCCGCGACGCTGCCAATACTCCGACTTGGAGAACGCGGCCGGTAAAAACTTATGAAGAAGCGGCTCTTTCGCCCGATCAGTATTATGTATTTATTCTTGCGGATATATGCTACCCGGAAATCCGGCACCAAATAAAAACAGCCGGTTTCTCCGAATACGAAGATTATTATGATATTGTGAATATTACCGGGCCATTGCCGGATAAAGATACTTGCTGTTTATCGGAGAAAAAAAGTGTTCCATGCCCAATCTGCGGCGGCAATCAATTTGAAATTTATAATTCAGACAGACCGCGCCGATGCGTAAAATGCGGATCGGTAGAGCGTAATCGGACCATTGGAAAGTTATTTTCTGAGAATCTGGGTAATGAACTGCTGTCAAAGAAAATACTTCATATATCGCCCAGTAATTCCGAAAGAATGTTCTTCCGGCAGGCAGGAGCAAAAAATATTACGACAATCGATATACGACCTCAGGTAAAGACGGATATTATCGCGGATATCTGTCATATGCCGCAAGTACTATCCGATTCTTACGACATAGTATTTGCCAATTGCGTCCTCAATCATGTATATGATGACGAAGCGGCATTGGAAGAAATCCACCGCGTTTTACGGGATAAAGGCTTATTCATTACATGGGTGACAGGAAGCGGAGAACGGAATACGGTATCCGTTGCAGACCCAACGGAGTGGTACGGGCAGGAGGCTATGGACGCTTACCAGGTCGGAACTTACCGCTATTATGGCGAAGCAGATTTTTCTTTGCAGCTGCGGCATCATTTTGCCAAAGTACAATGTTATGAAAAGTATGATGCATCCAGCGGATTATCTTGCTGCTGGTATGTATGTGAAAAATAGAGAGGAAACATTATGAAGAAACAAAATAAACTGCGAGTCGCCGCCATTATGGACGAATTTACCTATCATTGCTATGCGCCGGAATGCGACCTTATGCAAGTGACGCCGGATCATTTTAAAGAAGAAATCGATCGTTTCCAACCAGATATGCTTTTTATCGAATCCGTATGGCGCGGGAAGGATAATCTCTGGCGCTTTAAACTCCATGACAATACGGAAGCGCTGCGCGCGCTTGCTTCTTATTGCCGGGAAATCCATATCCCCGTTATCTTCTGGTCAAAGGAAGACCCTGTACATTTCGGCGTGTTTATCCGGGCTGCGGCGCTGGCAGATTATGTGTTTACGACCGATGCGGATTGCATCGAGCTTTACAAAGCACATTTGGGGCATGACCGGGTCTATTATCTGCCGTTTGCCGCGCAACCCGCCATCCATAACCCAATCGAAGAGTATGACCGTAAAGACAAATTTTGTTTTGCCGGTTCCTTTTATGTGAAGTATAAAGAAAGATCAAAAGCATTCATGGATCTTGTGCCTCTATTGAAAGAATATGGCTTGGATATCTATGACAGGAATTATAAAAAGGAAGAAACGGACAATAACAGCCAGTCAACCTCCGTTGCGAGTCCTGTTGCCGAGAATTACTATTTCCCGGAAGAACTAAAGGACTGTATTCTCGGAGCGCTTCCATACAGTGAGATTTCCCGCGCCTATAAAGGGTATCGTTATGGGCTTAATCTGACTTCGATGGTGCAGTCAGGCTTTATGTTTGCCAGAAGAGCATTTGAACTGCTCGCATGCAACACGGTTACGGTCAGCAACTATAGCCGCGGGCTGGAACTCTTTTTTGGAGACCTGATCATGTCCACGAATGACAAAGACCGATTGAAAAAACAGTTAAAAGCTTTCTGTGGAACAGAAGAGGATTATCGCAAATACCGCCTGGCCGGGCTGCGGCATGTCCTGGCGAACCACCTATATGAAGACAGGATGAACAGGATTGCGGAAAAGGTATTCGGCAAATCGATCCGATGCCCGCTTCCAAAGATCCTCGTTGTCTGTTTTGAAGAAAATCCCAAAGTCCGTACGATGTTCGAGTCCCAGACCTATGAAAACAAACAACTTCTGACCGGAAGAGAAGCAGCGCTTAGTACGGTTCCGTTTGACTATATCACAGTTTTTTCGCCGCAGGATTATTATGGAGAGAATTACCTGACAGACATGGCTTTGGCTACACGTTTCGCATCGGATCAAGTCATTGGAAAGGCAGCTTACTATACCGATGGAAAGTTGATGTATCGCGATAAAGCATATAACCGGGTATCGGAACCTGTCATGCTCACGCGCCAGATGGCATCAAGATTTCTCTTTGAGGATTCCATGAGAACCGGCGATCTGGATTCTTTTCACCCGAAGAAAATGATTCTGTCGCTCGATGAATTTAACTATTGCGAAAATACCATAAAATGCAGCGCAGTTGATCATATTGGCAATGACTTGGTTGATGATTTAGTCGATGACTTAGTCGATGACTTAGTCAATGACTTAGTCATTGATACAGGCATTCCTCTGGATCAAATATATGAGTATACGGACCGTATCCCTGCAGTGGCGCTGCACAAAGATATGCCGTTTTCCATATCGGAGCTTTATCGTGAAATCCGCGTGGAAGAAAAGGATCTCGTAAAAAAAACATGTTCCGGGGAAGGACTCCGTCTGGCACGGGAAGCGGATGATGACCAAATCGTCTGGCTGAGAACGGATAAGAACTATGAAATCTCACAATTTACATCCGGCAGCCGCATCGGTTTTTTTTCTGAGGTATCGGAAAAAAATGGGAACGTGCGTTGCCAGATTGAGTATTATGATGAAAATAATGTAAAGCTGGATTTTCTTAATTTTGCGCTGGACGGGTTCAGCCTGTTGCGGATCAGTGACCGGGCGAAAACATTTAAGCTGATTTTCCGGCTGCGCGGAAAAGCCGGCGTAACCTTGAAAAGCATTTACGTCTCTTCACCGGATTCCCTTTTGCCCGCGCCGTTTCCGATTCGGGATTCTTTGCTGGTCACAGAAACTTATCCAAGCTATGAAACACCGGAAATTGTAAAAGAACTTCATCTTTTTGCAAAAGAAAAAGAAGCGGAAGTTCTGGTGGCCAGCGAAATGCCCAGTTATATTCCTTACTCGGAATATGACGGCATTCCGATTATATTTACACAGTATGGTGCAATCAAGGAATACCTGGCCGCGAAACTTCTGAAGCATGTATACATATATTCACCTACGGGGAGGATACAGGAGGCGATCGCAGGATATCAGGGCGAAACAGAGGTGGTGTCATTGTGAAGAAAATATTAGCAGTCTTTGGCACCCGCCCGGAAGCTATTAAGATGTGTCCGCTTGTCTTGCAATTAAAAAGAACAAAACATTTGGAATGCATCGTCTGCTTAACCGGGCAGCATAGGGAGATGTTGGTGCAAGTCATGGATGCATTTGGAATCCAGGAAGATTATAATCTGGATATTATGCAGCAGAACCAAACGCTGGCCTCTATCACTGTAAATGTGTTAAGCAGGATGGAAAAGGTTCTGGAGAAAGAAAAACCGGATCTGATACTGGTACACGGAGATACTACGACTTCCTTTACTGCGGCTCTGGCAGGATTCTACAAGAATATTCCGGTCGGCCATGTGGAGGCCGGATTGCGTACCTATGATATGTATTCCCCCTATCCGGAGGAATTTAACAGGCAGGCAGCAGATCTCGTAGCAGAACTTTATTTTGCGCCGACCGGACAAGCCCGGCAGAATTTGCTAAAGGAAGGGAAAAAAGACGAAAAAATATATGTGACAGGAAATACGGTAATTGACGCCCTTTTACAGACAGTCAGGGAGGACTACCGGCACGAACATCTGGACTGGTGCCAGGACTCCAGGCTAATCCTGCTGACAGCACACAGGCGCGAGAACCTCGGCGAACCCATGCGTCATATGTTTCGGGCCGTCAAAAGGATCATCGAGGAATATCCTGACATAAAAGTGGTTTATCCGGTTCATAAAAATCCGAAAGTCCGCCAGGCGGCCCGGGAAATATTGGCAGGAGAGGAGCGTATTCGGCTGATTGAACCATTGGATGTCGTGGATTTCCACAATTTTATGGCACACAGCTATATCATTTTGACGGACAGCGGCGGCATACAGGAAGAAGCCCCATCCCTTGGGAAACCGGTACTGGTTATGCGGGATACTACAGAACGGCCGGAGGGGATCGAAGCAGGCACACTGAAGCTGGTGGGTACTGAGGAAGAAAGAATCTATCGGGAAATAAAGGGATTGCTGGAGGATGAAAGGGAATACCAGTGCATGAGCAGGGCAGTAAACCCGTATGGAGACGGACATGCTTCGGAGCGGATTGTGCGGGCGATTGTTGAATATTGGGGGAATATTGGGACAAATCAAGAAAAGTTCCAGTAAAACGACCCTTGCAAGTTTATCTGCAAGGGCCGTAAAATACGTTGATTAATTTTTGCACCTGTCAAATTCAGGATTGAACGCATAGAAATTCTTGGAGTCCAGTTTATCCTGCACGATGCGCAGGGCTTCACCAAACCTCTGGAAATGCACGATTTCCCTTGCACGTAAGAAGCGGATAGGGTCGCAGACTTCCTGGTCGTGAACCAGGCGAAGGATATTATCATAAGTGGTGCGGGCTTTCTGTTCTGCCGCCATATCCTCCGTCAAATCCGTAATCGCGTCCCCCTTTGACTGGAACACGCAAGCGTTGAAAGGAACCCCGCCCGCCGACTGCGGCCAGAGGGCAAGCGTATGATCGACATAATATTTATCAAAGCCGGAAGCAACGATCTCATCCATGGAAAGATCTTTCGTCAGCTGATACACGATAGCGCAGATCATTTCCATATGTGCCAGTTCTTCGGTACCGATATCCGTCAAAAGTCCGGCCACTTCATTATAAGGCATGGAATAGCGCTGTGACAGATACCGCATAGATGCAGCAAGCTCCCCGTCAGGGCCGCCGAACTGGCTGATAATAACTTGGGCAAGTTTTGCGTTTGGCTGTGTAATTTTTACCGGAAACTGTAATCTTTTTTCATAATTCCACATATCTTAACATCCTCCTTCCCAAGGCATAGGCTGAAGCGCCCATTTCCATTCCTTGCTGCATGTATCTGCTGCAGAAAGGGAAAGAGGGCCATATTTTACGGCATAATCGCGCATCATTTGGTTTTTCATGCGCATATAATGATTAAAGTATTCCATAGCCTCCCTGTCGAAAGGATGGGTATCCAGATATTCCGTCATTTCTACTGTGACAAAATCAACGATTCCGATATTGCGAAGCATGTTTTCCTGCTCGGCATTCATTTTGTGGCTCATTGCACGCATCTCCTTCCTGTAAATGGTTTGGTTAATTCGGGAAAGATAGTGCCGGTACAATAGGCTTTATCCAGATCTTCATAGATCTGCGTGAGATGCTGCCACGGCACATATGCCATAGCTAACGGGAAACGATCAAAATATTCATTAAAGTTATAGTCCTGCATAATACTCCTTTCATAGATTTTGAATATTCCTAATATACTATATGTTGGGTGTTTTTTATCGTGTTTGTATATTCCAATTTTTTTCAATATAACAATTCCTTTTATAACGATAGGACAGGAAAATAGCCATATTGACATTCGCTCTTATGCGTCATATAATCTACATGTGTAATGAGAATCAATTTCAAAAACATGCAAATAATAGTTAATTACAATAGCGGGGCAGCGCAGAAATGAGGATGGCCATGACTCTTTACGATGGACAAAAAGGCGAAGTATATGAAGTCAGCGGAGTATATGTGGAAGAACCTGTGACGAGAAGGCTCCAGGCATTAGGGTTGAATGACGGTACTAAGGTCAAGATCTTAAATCGCAAAAAAGGAGGGGCGTTGATCATCCAGGTAAGGGGAACCAGGCTTGCACTTGGAAAACATATTTCTTCCGGTATCGAAGTCAAAGGAGGAAAACTATGATTGACAAGGAAATGATAGATAGAGAGAAAACGGTACATGTGGCATTTGTAGGAAATCCGAACTGCGGGAAAACGACTTTGTTTAATGCCATTACAGGCTCTAAATTAAAAGTTGCTAACTGGCCGGGGGTCACGGTGGAAAAAATGGAAGGGGAAACCGAATACGAAGGCTTCCATCTGACTCTTGTGGATACCCCGGGCATTTATTCCCTGACTTGCTACACGATTGAAGAAAAAGTGACAAGAAAATGCGTGATGGACGACGATATCGAGGTGATCGTCAATATTGTGGATGCTTCTTCTCTGGAAAGAAACCTGTATCTTACCATGCAGCTGCTGGAGCTTGGCAAGCCGATGGTTCTTGCCTTGAATATGATGGATATCGTAGACGAACGGGGAATGGAAATCGATCTGCACCGTCTGCCGGAACTGCTTGGAGATATTCCGGTCGTTCCCGTCTCCGCCGCCAAAAGGACAGGTCTTGACATCCTGCTCCATGCGGTGGTACATCATTATGAAGAAGGACCCAAGGGCAATGTACTTTATTATGGGGATGAGATTGAACATAAACTGGCCAAATTGGAGGTAATGATGCAGGCTCATTATCCCACCCATTCTTCCGTGCGTTGGCATGCCATTAAACTATTGGAAGAAGACGAAGAAGTATGGAAAGAACATCCGATCTCCGTTACAAATGTCGTTGACCGGAGCTATGAAAAGGAAATTATCCAAGCCAAATATGCCTATATTGAAGAGATCGTAAATGAAACGTTGTTTTACAAACAGAAGAAGAAGGAGAGGACAGACAGGATAGATGCGTTGCTTACACATCCATTCTGGGGCGTTCCCATTTTTTTGCTTATCATGGGATTTGTCTTTTTCCTCACTTTTGTCGTAGGCGATTTTCTGAAGGGATTTTTTGAAATCGGACTGGACAAATTGTCAAACGGCGCAGCAGATTTTCTTTCCGCCATTCATGTTGCCGGATGGATGCAGTCCTTGGTGGTGGACGGCATTATTGCAGGAGTCGGAGGAATCCTTACATTTATACCGAACATTTTTATTTTGTTCCTTGCCCTTGCCGTTTTAGAAGACAGCGGCTATATGTCCAGAGTGGCATATGTCATGGATCATATAATGGGAAAAGCAGGGCTTTCCGGAAAGGCCTTTCTTCCTATGATCCTTGGTTTTGGATGCACTGTCCCTGCGATTATGGCCACCCGCGCCTTGGAAACAGAACACGACAGAAGAAAGACCATGATCGTCACTCCATTTATGTCCTGTTCCGCGCGGCTGCCGGTTTATGTCCTGTTTTCCGACATGTTTTTCGCGGATTACGCCGCCATTGTCGCTTTTTCCATGTATGTGATCGGAATGGCAATCGCTATTCTTGTGGCAAAGGTGATACATAAAATAGAAAAAGAAAAAGAAAATAATTCCCTTTTGATCGAACTGCCGGAATATAAAAGGCCCAATCCGCGGACAATAAGAATTTATGTATGGAACAAACTGAAAGACTATCTGTCCAAAGCCGGAACTACAATATTTATTGCTTCTATTGTCATCTGGTTTGTACTGAATTTCGGTTCCGGCGGCATGGTAGACGACCCCTCCAAGAGCTTCGGAGCATCCATCGGCCGGTTTCTTGTCCCCGTTCTCGTACCTGCAGGCCTCGGCATGTGGCAGATCGTAGTAGCGCTTATATCCGGCATCTCAGCAAAAGAGGTCGTCGTTTCCAGCTTTGCCGTTTTATTTGGCGTAACCAATGCCAATTCCCCTGCGGGAATGCAGACTATTGTACAAAACATACAAAACGCCAGTCCTGGCTTCGGACCGCTGAATGCTTTCAGCCTTATGATATTTTGTCTGCTTTACGTTCCTTGCATAGCTACCGTAGCTACTATAAAAAAAGAAAGCGGATCATGGAAATTTACCTTAGGAATGATCGCCTTCCAGCTATTGTTTGCATGGGCGGTTTCCGTCCTCATATTTCAGGCGGGCAGTTTATTTTTATAAATACCTTGATTTCTTGCGCCATTTGTGTAAGAATAATGAATAGCGCAATGATAAATTATTAACAAAGTTCGGGGAGAACTATACGGCACCTATATAGTTTTCACTGAAAGAGGAGAGAAGAATGAGAGGTATCGATACACAAGTCCGTAAAATACGCAGACGTGTTTTTCAAGAAGTCGCTAATCTCGCTTACACTTCGGAAGATCTGATTAACGATGTAGAAGCGTTGCCTTATAAGATCGTAGATTATGATGAATCCCAATATGGGAATATTTATAGAGAAAGAGCCATTGTCAGGGAGCGCATCCGCTTGGCGATGGGGCTTTCGCTGCGGCCTGAAAATATGCCGGTGCATGTTACCCAAGGGCTGGCGGAGAGCAATATTGATGAAAAGTACTATGAACCCCCATTAATGCAGGTGATTCCTTCCGCGTGCAATGCCTGTCCGGAAAACCGTTATGAAGTAACGGATAAATGTATGGGCTGTGTCGCCCATCCCTGCCGGGAAGTATGCCCCAAGGGAGCTATTTCCATGAAAGACGGCAAATCTATCATTGATCAGGAAAAATGCATTAAGTGTGGAAAATGTAAAACAGTTTGCCCTTACGATGCGATTTCCCACCAAGTCAGGCCCTGTCTTTCCGCCTGCGGGGTAAACGCCATTAAAAACGACGAGAAAGGAAGGGCGGTAATCGATACGGATCTTTGTGTATCCTGCGGACAATGCATGGTAAACTGTCCTTTTGGCGCGATTGCAGATAAATCCCAGATTTTTCAGTTGATCCGCGCCATGCAGTCAGGCCGGAAGATCATCGCCCAAGTTGCCCCGGCGTTTGTGGGCCAGTTCGGAAAAGGCGTGACGCCGGATATGATTAAAACTGCTTTAAAAGAACTGGGCTTTTTCGATGTCTATGAAACGGCAATCGGCGCCGATATGGGCGCAATAGCGGAAGCAGAACATTATGTCCATGCAGTAGCTTCTAAGGAACTTCCTTTTTTGCTGACTTCCTGCTGTCCGTCATGGTCGATGCTGGCGAAGAAATTTTTCCCGGAAACGATCGATAAAATATCCAATGCATTGACTCCTATGGTGGCTACCGCCCGCAAGATCAAGGAAGACCATCCGGATGCCAGCGTTGTATTCATCGGACCATGCGCTTCGAAAAAATTGGAAGCTTCCCGAAGGACGATCCGTTCCGACGTGGATTTTGTTATTACGTTTGAAGAACTGGCCGGAATGTTCGAAGCGAAAGGCATCCGGCCGGGCAGCATCACCCCGACGGCAACCATGGAAGATGCTACCGGAGCCGGAAGGGGATATGGCGTAGCGGGAGGGGTCGCCAATGCTATTGAAGAATGCATCCGGGAATACTATCCCGATGTGGATGTGAATATAGAACATGCGGAAAGTCTTGCAGAGTGCAGGAAAATCCTTATGTTGGCAAAAGCCGGAAAGAAAAACGGCTGCCTGATTGAAGGAATGGCATGTCCGGGAGGCTGCGTCGCCGGAGCCGGGACAAACATCCCCATCCTCCAGGCGGCAAAAGAAGTCGCTGGATTTAAGGCTGCGGCTGCAAAGAAAATACCCGATATGGATCCGGAGAAAGGAATGGGAAAGGAATGACAAAAATAAGGACAAGATATGCCCCAAGCCCTACAGGGCGGATGCACGTGGGTAATTTAAGGACTGCGCTTTACGCTTATTTGATCGCCAAACATGAAGGCGGGGATTTTATCCTGCGTATAGAAGATACGGATCAGGAGAGATATGTGGAGGGTGCGGTGGAAATCATTTACCGCACTTTAGAGAAAACAGGATTAATCCATGATGAAGGCCCTGATAAGGATAAGGGAGCAGGTCCTTATGTGCAAAGCGAACGCCAGGCGAAGGGGATCTATCTGGAATATGCCAAACAGCTGATCGACAAAGGAGAAGCCTATTACTGTTTCTGTGATAAAGAGAGGCTGGCATCCTTAAGCCGTACCGTGGCAGGAAAAGAAATCAATGTATATGACAAACACTGTCTGCATTTGTCTAAAGAAGAAATAGAAGAGAAATTGTCTTCCGGTATTCCTTATGTCATCCGCCAGAATAACCCGACGGAAGGAACAACGACCTTCCATGATGAGATTTATGGGGATATTACTGTGGATAATGGAGAACTGGATGATATGATACTCATCAAATCCGACGGATATCCCACCTATAATTTTGCTAACGTGGTAGATGACCATCTGATGGGAATCACCCATGTGGTAAGGGGAAATGAGTACCTTTCTTCCTCCCCCAAATATAACCGTCTGTATGAGGCTTTTGGATGGGAAGTTCCTGTGTATGTCCACT
Source organism: Lachnospiraceae bacterium (assembly GCA_021772075.1). Classification (GTDB taxonomy): domain Bacteria; phylum Bacillota; class Clostridia; order Lachnospirales; family Lachnospiraceae; genus Kineothrix. The sequence goes on along the minus strand of JAETNQ010000005.1, from coordinate 79,367 downwards.
GTCCCCTGATCACGGATGAAGAACACCATAAATTATCCAAGCGGTGCGGCCATTCTTCTTATGAAGATTTAGTCGGGCAAGGCTTTTTATCCGAAGCCGTCGTTAATTTTGTAGCCCTTTTGGGATGGAGTCCGGAAGGCAACGAAGAAATCTTTACGTTAGAAGAACTGACAAAGGCTTTTGATTATCACCATATATCCAAATCACCGGCGGTTTTTGATTATACCAAATTGAAATGGATGAATGGGGAATATATGAAAGCTATGGATTTCGACACCTTTTATTCCATGGCAGAGCCTTATCTGGAAGAGGCGGCGGGCAAAAATCTGGATCTTAAGAAAATAGCGGAAATGGTGAAAACAAGAATCGAGATTTTTCCTGATATGAAAGATATGGTGGATTTTTTCCGGGAACTTCCTGATTACGATACGGCTATGTATGCCCATAAAAAAATGAAAACAACGGAAGAATCCTCCCTTGAGGTTCTCGAAGAACTTCTTCCCATCATAGAAGAGCAGGAGGCTTTCGATAACGATTCCCTCTATCAAATGCTTCTTTCCTATGTGGAGAAAAAAGGCTGCAAAAACGGTTATGCGATGTGGCCGGTCAGGACGGCTGTATCCGGCAGGCAAATGACTCCTGCAGGGGCGACGGAGATCATGGAAGTCCTCGGCAAAGAAGAATCCATAGCCCGCATCCGGAAAGGCATAGCCTTACTAAAGGAGGCGACACAGCGGGGCGAATGAAAAACAACTCATATCGAACGGCAGGGGAAGCTTCCCCTGCCCAGCAAAAAGCCATTGCACATGTTTCCGGCGCCATGCAGGTGATTGCCGGACCCGGAAGCGGCAAGACTTATTTAATCATCCGGCGGATTCACCATCTGATCCGTTATCACGGGATATCTCCCGACCATATTCTCGTTATTACTTTCACAAAAGCGGCAGCTATGGAAATGAAAGAAAGATTTTCCGTATTGACAAAAAACAGCTATCCTTCCGTTGCCTTTGGAACGTTCCATGCCGTTTACTACCAGATATTGAAGTCAAGCGGCAAGATGAGAGATCATCTTCTCCTGTCAGCGAAAGATAAAAAGGCTTATATGAAGCATTGCCTTTCCATGTGCGGCATAGAAGACGATGTGGATGAAGATACCTTCGATAAGCTTTTCAGGGAAATAAGCAGGGTAAAAAACAGCAGCGGTTCCGGAACACGGCAGGATATTTCCGCCGGATTATATACAGAAGCAATTATGGAATGGGAAGAAAACCCTGTTAAAAAGCATTTTCCATATATTTATAATGAATATAACCGGATCATGAGAGAAAACCACAAACTTGATTTTGACGATATGATTATTTTGTGCGACCGTGTATTATCAACCGATCAAGAATTGTTGTTTGATTGGCAGAAACGCTTTTCCCATATCCTTGTAGATGAATTTCAAGATATCAGCCCCCTTCAGTATAAAGTTCTGCAGAATCTGGCCGCACCGGAAAATAATCTGTTTATCGTGGGGGATGACGACCAGTCCATTTATGGGTTTCGGGGGACAGGGCCGGAAATCATGAAACAATTTATGCAGGATTATCCGGCGGCACAACAAATCATTCTGAACAAAAATTACCGGTGCAGGGAAGCTATTGTCCAGGCATCCTTGCTCTTGATTGAAGATAACCATGAACGTTTTGCCAAAAGTCTTCAGGCGGAGAAAAAAGGCGGGGATCCAGTAAAAATCCATCTTTTTTCCTCGCGTGAAGAAGAAGAGAACTATATAGTGGAAGAATTAAAAAAGATAGAACCGGAGAAGCTGGAAAAAACGGCAGTGATTTCCCGCACCAATGCCCAGGCCGCCGGATTATCGAAGATTCTTTTCCGGCATGGAATACCTTTCCATATCCAAGGAAAAACCAGCTGCCTGATGGAACATCCCATAGCCAAGGATATACTCGCTTATCTGCGGTTTGCGGACCAATCCGCAATGCATCCTATATTAAGGACAGCATCCGGTTTCATGCATCCGCAGCAAGGAATGGGGACTCGAAGGGATTTTCTGAGAATCATGAACAAACCCTGCCGCTATATCCACAGGGAAGCCCTTCCCAACTGTACGGTAACGGAAGCAGATCTTTTGGGATATTACCAGGAAAAGCCTTATATGCAGCAGAAAATTCGGAAATTGTTTGCGGATCTCCAAAAAATATCCATGTTAAGGCCTTATCTGGCAGCCGATTATATTAGAAAAAACATGGGCTATGATTCTTATTTGTATGGAAAAAGAGAAGGATCGGAAACCTGGCTGGAAATAGCCGATGACATACAGGAAACGCTTCGGAATTTTTCTTCCCCCGATGAGTGGATCCGGTCGATTTCTTCTTACAGAGATAGGGACGCGGCGGCAGATGCCGAACAGCAGAAGAATGCAAAGGACAGTTCCAGAAACCAAAACGGCGTTCACCTGATCACCATGCACGGCTCCAAGGGACTGGAATATGACCAAGTATTCATTCCTGATGTCAATGAAAAAGTAATTCCCCATAAGAAAGCGGCATCCGTACAGCAGATAGAAGAGGAACGGCGGCTTTTGTATGTTGCCGTGACAAGAGCCAAAGAACGGCTGGAAATCCTCTGTTCCGGCCGTCCATCGCGCTTTCTTGATAAATTGAGGAGTCAGGACATATTATGATTCATCTATAATCTCATCGAACTCTTCATTGTCGAGATATTCGTCAAATGCATCTGCAACCATCTCATATTCCTCATCGTCTTCAATATATTCTAATACCGGCTCCGCATTGGCATCCTTTTCATCCTCATAATAACGGTAAAACCATACTTCCCCGTCGTTATTTTCTCCGTTTTCATCCAAGGGAAGCAAGACGATGTAATCTTTTTCCCGGCATTCCAGAATCGTAATAACAGCACAGACGACATGCGACCCGTCGTCCAGGTCGAGTTCTACCATCATTTCTTCATCTTCCGCATTGCCGGATTCGGCATTTGTGTTAAAATCCTTCATAAAAACTCCTTCCTTCAGCGAATCATCTATCTATTGTTGTAAACACACCTCTATTGTACTAGCAGAAATATGAATTATCAATATTTTTTCATATATTTTCACACAGAAAAAAACTTTTATGTTATACTATAAACCTACGATAATTTTCAATCAAGAATAACGAATGAAAAGCAGGAATGGGGGTTGGATATGTATACAGTTGACAGCAGGCAGAGAAATAAACCATATCCGTTAGGCGTGACGACAGAATTTGATTGTACTTACTTTTCTGTAGTTATGAAAGAGGGCAGGGATTGCGGCATTATTTTATATGATAAAAAGACAGGAAGGGAGAAGCGGATTCCTTTTGGAATACAGAACAAATTTGGCTCTATCTATAGCATGGCAGTCAAAGATCTGGATACCAGCCGTTATGCTTATAATTTTTATGACGGGGACAGAGTTTTTACCGATCCCTATGCAAAGGTGATCCACGGACATGAAAAATGGGGAAAACCAGATCATATTTTAAAAGGAGGATTTCTGGAAACAGAATATCCGTGGGAAAACGATAAGCCGTTGAAGATTCCGTATGAAAACAGTATTCTTTATTGCCTCAATGTAAGAGCGTTTACCAAGCATAAATCTTCCGGCGCGGCCCATAAAGGGACTTTCCAAGGCATCGTTGAGAAGATTCCTTACCTTAAGGAGCTGGGGATCACTGCTCTTGAACTGATGCCTGCTTATGAATTTAATGAAGCGGCAAAACCAAACCCGGCGGCAATGACCATGGACGATGCCCGCGAACAGTTTATGGTTCCGCCAGATCTGCCGTCGAAATATAACTGCTGGGGATACGAGGAAGGGTTTTATTTTTCACCCAAATCCGCATTTAGTTCAAGCAAGAATGCGGCAGCCGAATTCAAAGATATGGTGAAGGCGCTGCATGCCAGCCAAATCGAGGTTATTATGCAGTTTTATTTTCCCAGCCATATCAAGCAGGGGATGATCCTTGACGCGGTAAAATATTGGGTGCTGGAATATCACATAGACGGAGTACATTTAAAAGGAGAACATATTCCTCTTCACGTAATCGGCACGGAGCCTCTTTTGACGGATACCAAACTTTTTTATTATGATTTTCCTTATCCGCAGATTTATGAGGAAAATGAAACGCCCAAATTCCGTAACCTGGCTTCTTATTCCGACGATTATATGTATACTGCGCGGCGCTTCCTGAAAGGGGATGATAATATGCTCGGACGTTTTCTTGAACTACAAAGAAGAAATCCAAAACAGCATGGAGTCATCAATTACGTAACGAATTATTATGGGTTCACATTAGCGGACATGGTGTCCTATGAAAAAAAGCACAATGAGGCGAACGGTGAAAATAATGCCGACGGCAGCGACTGCAACGCCACATGGAACTGCGGCCATGAGGGAAATACCCGGAAGAAAGCGATTGTAGAACTGCGCAAACGCCAGATGAAAAATGCCCTGACGATGCTTTTTATGGCGCAGGGGACTCCCCTGATCTACAGCGGAGACGAATTCGGCAATACCAGATTCGGGAATAACAACCCTTATTGCCAGGACAATGAAACGGGCTGGGTGAAATGGAACAGAAACGGATCAGGGGAAGCAGTCTTTTCTTATGTGAAGGACATGATCCGCCTGAAAAAGGAACACCCTATTTTACATTGTCCGAATGAGCTAAAAATATTGGATTACATCGGATGCGGCTATCCGGATCTATCCTACCATGGCGCAAAAGCATGGATGCCGGAACTGGATTATTACAGCCGCCATGCAGGGGCAATGTATTGCGGCTGTTATGCAAAAAGCAGGAACGGCGAAGAGGATAACTTCTTTTACGTTGCATATAATATGCATTGGATATCCCATACATTTGCCCTGCCGCAGCTGCCGAAAGGCATGGAATGGCATCTGCTGGCGGATACGGGTTCTGACGGCGGCATCAGGATATCTGAAGAAGCGGAGAAGGAGCCTCATGTAGAAGTTGCTTCCCGCACGATCCGGATATATATATCAAAACAGGAGGAAAGCGCCAAGGACATAAAAAGCCGATATGAAAAGAGCGCTTTTTAAAAAATGAAAGCTTGGAAACATTTTAAAACAATCACTTACCATAAATATCTTGTTATGAAAGGCTGTTTTCAGGTCGGGCTTTATTATCAAGGAATTATGCACGATATGTCCAAATACAGCCCGACAGAATTCCTTGTAGGAGCAAAATATTACCAGGGAGACCGCAGCCCGAACAATGCGGAAAGGGAAGATATCGGTTATTCCAGTTCCTGGCTCCACCATAAAGGAAGAAACAAGCACCATTATGAATATTGGATCGATTATAGTTCCAAAAATATTCCCGGCGGCATGGCACCGGCTCCGATGCCCAGGCGCTATGTCGTGGAAATGCTGATGGACCGCATCGCGGCAAGCAAAGTATATAAAAAAGAAGCGTACACGGACAGCAGTCCTTTGGAATATTACCTTTCCGGCAAAGAACGGGTACCCATGCATGAGAAAACAAAAAGGCAGCTGGAAAAACTTCTTTCTATGCTTGCAAAGGAAGGAGAGGAGAAAACTTTTGCCTATATAAAAAACCACGTTCTCCGGAAATAAACGAGTCACCCTTTATGCTTTGCGGCATAAGATAAAGCATAGCATAAAGGAGTGGAAAAGTATGAATAATTGTCTGATTTTATTACTTTTACTTTGCTGCTGCGGAAATAACGGCGGCTACAGGGATGTAAGCGACGGATGCGGCAGCGTCCCTGACAACTGCGGATGCGGCGGAGGAAGAGATTCCAGGAATGACGGCAGATGCAGGGACAGGGACAGAGACCGGGACAGGGATGATTCCTGCAGAGGAGGATTCAATCCGTTCCCGTCTCCCGGAAGCACTTGCGGATGCGAGGAAAAAGAATCCTGATCCAAATGTTTTTCGATGCCTCCAATGATTCTTGACGTATTATGGCAGCGATGCTAAACTAATACAAAAAGAATCATCTGGAGGCAATCATTATGATAGACGGAAAAAAAGTACTTTTCAGCGGCATGCAGTCAACGGGAAGCCTGACTCTCGGAAATTATTTGGGAGCGCTTAAAAACTGGGTGACGTTGAGCGATGAATATGAATGTTTTTATTCTGTGGTTGACATGCATTCCATCACCATTAGGCAGGAACCCTCCGAATTGCGCAAAAGGGCGAGGAACCTGCTGACTTTATATATTGCTGCAGGGCTTGACCCAAAGAAAAACTGCATTTATTACCAGTCCCATGTATCAGGACATGCAGAACTGGCATGGATCCTGAACTGTTTTACTTATATCGGCGAATTAAACCGCATGACGCAGTTTAAAGACAAGGCGGCAAAGCATGCGGATAATATAAACGCCGGACTCTATACTTATCCGGTATTGATGGCGGCTGATATTTTGCTGTATCAGGCGGACGTAGTACCCGTCGGGAAAGACCAGCTCCAGCATCTGGAGATCACAAGGGACATCGCGCAGCGCTTTAATGCTATTTATGGAGAGGTATTCACGATACCGGAACCTTATATGGGCAAAGCCGGGGCTAATATCAGAAGCCTTCAAAACCCGGATAAAAAGATGTCTAAATCGGATGAAAATGCGAACGCCAGCATTTATTTGATGGACGATCCTGACACCATTATCCGCAAATTCAAACGGGCTGTTACCGATTCGGAAGCTTCGGTGAGATATAGGGAAGAGCAGCCCGGCATCAAAAACCTGATCGAAATCTATTGCGCATGTACCGGAAAGACGCCGGAAGAAACGGAAAAAGAATTTGACGGCAGGGGTTACAGCGAGTTTAAGCCCGCTGTGGGAGAAGCCGTAGTCAGCGTGCTAAAGCCGGTACAGGACCGCTTTTATGAATTGTCAAAGGATAAAGCCTATATTGATGGCATTATTAAAGAAAATGCAGAAAAAGCGAATTATTATGCCACGAAAACTTTGCGCAAGGTACAGAAAAAAATAGGATTCCCGGAACGGATCCGTTAAACAGCTTCCAAATAGAACAGCCAAAAACTCCGTCGTATATGGCGGGGTTTTTACCTTAATAAGAAATTGCCATGGATAAGAAAAGATTTGAAGCCGCCAGAAATAAAATTATCGGAAAATCCCGGAAAAGGACAGGCATCGGAACCTTTCAGGAAAAAACGGTTCATGCAGTGCTTAAGAACTATTATGCACCTGATGAGAATACCCATGAAGTTCCGATCGGCAATTATGTAGCCGATATTTTTGACGGAGAATCCATTTGGGAAATACAAAACGGTAATTTTTATAAGATTCGGGCAAAACTGGATGCATTCCTCGCACAATACCCCGTTACCATTGTTTATCCGATTCCCCATAATAAATGGCTGATCTGGATCAACGAAGAAACAGGGGAATTGTCGCCGAAAAGAAAAAGCCCCTTAACGGGAAATGCCTATAGGGCGTTCCCCGAACTATACCGCATCAAAAACTATTTGAAAAATGAAAAACTGCACTTCATTTTTCCCCTTGTAGATATGGAAGAATACCGTTTGCTGAACGGATGGAGCAAAGACCGAAAAAAGGGTTCCAGACGCTATGACCGCATACCGGTCGGGCTTTTTGATGAAATAACGGTTGAAAAGCGGGAAGATTACCTTCAGTTCCTGCCAGAAGAGCTTCCCCGCCTGTTTACTTCCAAGGATCTGGCAAAAACAGCGAAAATTTCTTTGAAAACAGCCCAAAATACATTAAACATATTGAATTACCTTGATCTTGTGGAAATAGAAGGGAAGAACGGGAATTCCTATTTGTATCGGAGAAGCAGCATCCGCGGCTGAAATTGATTTTTATGATCCGGTTTTCATTCCCCTTGAAAAAAAAATAGGCTTGAAGTATAATAACAAGGCATGTCAGTCGCGGCTTTCGGGTGACAGATGAACACCGAACACGAGAAAGAGAAGGTAAGAAGCATTTGAAAATTGAGTATAGCAAAAAGGCAGTAAAATATGTCAATTCTGTTGATAAACTAGCGAAGAAACGTTTGAGAGAAGCCATAGAAAAAATCCCTTTTGGAGATATTAAAAAGTTACAGGGGATTGAAAATGGCTATCGTTTAAGAGTCGGAAATTTAAGAGTACTGTTTTCCATAGAAGATGATACAATATATATTGATAATATTATTCCAAGAGGACAGGCATATAAAAGAATGTAAGAAATTCAGGAGGCAAAACGATGAGTAAAGAAATGCTGAAAAATCTGATAGAGTTAGTACCGGACGAAGATGTTGAGATTCTTTATAAAGTCATCATTAAATTTATTCCGGAGGCAGTTCCGGAACCGGGTGAATTAGAAGCAATTTTGGAAGGACGAAAAGACAGGGCAAAAAACGGGACAATTTCTCACGATGCGATAAATTGGGATTAAGAGAGCAATAAATGATAAGAAAAGGATAAAAGATGGATTGTTATATTGATTTGAAAAATGTTGAGGCAGAAGAATTAAAGAACGTAGATCTGGATAAGGTCGATGTTACTTGCAGTCCACCTGATTTTGAACCGCAGCGTCAATATTACTTTATGGCAAAATGCAGACAGATCGTGCAGTCGGAAAGCAAACGTCTTGGACGTCCGTTATATGCGTGTTCGGTAACCTTTGGGTGCCAGATGAATGCCAGGGACAGCGAAAAACTGTCCGGGATACTGGAATGCGTCGGGTACTCGGCAATAGACAGCGAAGAGGCGGATCTTGTCATTTACAATACCTGCACCGTCCGTGACAACGCCAACCAGCGCGTATATGGAAGGCTGGGAGTCCTGCATGGCTTGAAAAAGAAAAACCCCCATATGAAAATCGCGTTGTGCGGCTGCATGATGCAGGAGGAGAGCGTGATTGAAAAGATTCAGAAAAGCTACCGCTTTATCGATCTGATCTTTGGCACCCACAATATTTTTAAGTTTGCAGAACTCTTATACACCATGTTTGCGTCCGAAAGAACCGTGATCGATATATGGAAAGATACCAACCAAATTGTGGAAAATCTGCCTGTGGAACGCAAATACCCCTTCAAATCGGGCATCAATATCATGTTTGGCTGCAATAATTTCTGCAGCTACTGCATTGTGCCTTATGTAAGAGGAAGGGAGAGAAGCCGGAACCCGGAAGATATTTTAAGGGAGATCAAAACCTTAGCGGCCGACGGCGTGGTGGAAATCATGCTGCTTGGGCAAAATGTAAATTCTTATGGAAAAAACCTGGCAAAACCCATGAGTTTCGCCAGCCTGTTAAAGGAGGCGGAGAAAATAGAGGGCATCGAAAGGATCCGTTTTATGACTTCCCATCCAAAAGATTTATCGGATGATCTGATAGCGGTGATGAAAGAATCCAGGAAAATATGCCGCCATCTGCATCTTCCCCTCCAATCCGGTTCCACCCGCATCCTGCAGGCTATGAACCGCCGCTATACCAAGGAACAGTATCTGGCCCTGGCGGAAAAAATAAGGAAAGAAATTCCCGATATCGCCATCACTACGGATATTATTGTCGGTTTTCCAGGAGAAACGATGGAAGATATCGACGAAACCATCGATGTGGTAAAACAAGTGCAGTTCGATAACGCCTTTACCTTTATTTATTCCAAACGGACGGGAACGCCTGCCGCCTCGATGCCCGGACAGGTTCCGGAAGAGATTGTGAAGGAAGGATTTAATAAACTGCTGAAAACAGTACAGGATACTGCAAGAAGCCGTGTTTCACTTTGGAACGGCCAAACAATGCCTGTGCTTGTGGAAGAGAGGAATCTCCAAGAGAAGTCCTTGCTCACCGGACGGCTTTCCAATAATACGATTGTCCACTTTCCCGGAGATGCTTCCCTGATCGGACAGATTGTCAACGTCCGTCTCAAGGAATGCCATGGTTTTTATTACATCGGGGAAACAGCGGAACTATAAAAATTCTAAAGAAAAGCAGAGGGAATAACAGTGGCAGAATTGACGCCTATGATGCAGCAATATATGGAAACAAAACAGGAGTACAAAGACTGTATTCTTTTTTACCGTCTCGGCGATTTTTATGAAATGTTCTTTGACGATGCGCTGACCGCTTCGAAGGAATTGGAAATCACCCTGACCGGCAAAAACTGCGGGCTGGAAGAGCGGGCTCCTATGTGCGGCATTCCTTATCACGCAGTGGACGGCTATTTGACGAAATTAGTTTCCAAAGGTTACAAAGTTGCCATCTGTGAACAAGTGGAAGATCCCAAACAAGCCAAAGGGCTGGTAAAGCGGGAAGTAACCCGCATCGTAACGCCGGGCACGAATCTGAATGTCCAGTCCATGGAAGAGAATCGGAATAATTTTTTGATGAGCATTGCTTATTTCCCAAATAAAACCGGTATTTCTGTAGCGGATGTCACCACCGGGGATTATTATCTGACGGAGGTGGAAGATCTGCGCAAACTGCTGGATGAGATTAATAAATATATGCCCTCCGAAATTATCTGCAATGATGCCTTTACCGTAAGCGGCATGGATATTGACGATCTGCGCAACCGGTTAAAAATCGCCGTATATCCGTTAGAAGCCCATTATTTTGATGACGATGCCTGCAAAAAATGCCTGATGCGGCATTTCCACGTACATGTCCTGACCGGTTTGGGAATCGAGGATTTTCCGGTAGGCATAACGGCGGCAGGAGCATTGCTGCAATATTTATATGATACCCAGAAAAATTCACTTTCGCATTTTACGCATTTATATCCCTATCTTACCAGCAAATATATGCTGCTCGACAGTTCTACAAGACGCAATCTGGAACTGACGGAGACGCTCAGGGAAAAACAAAAGAGGGGTTCTTTGCTATGGGTGCTGGATAAAACAAAGACTGCGATGGGAGCCAGAACCCTCAGAAGCTATATCGAACAGCCTTTGATCAATCTGACGGATATCCTCATGCGGCAGGACGCCGTGGAAACATTATGCGATCATTCCGTGGCAAGAGATGAGATCCGGGAATATCTGAATCCTGTTTACGACCTGGAACGGCTCCTTGGCAAAGTAAGCTATAAAACGGCAAACCCGAGAGACCTGATCGCTTTCCGTAATTCGCTGGAAATGCTGCCTCATATCAAGACGGTGCTGCAGGATCTGGACTGCGGACTTCTTCATAATATCGAAAAGGATATCGACGGACTATCCGATATTTTTTCCCTGATCGACCGGGCGGTTATCGATGATCCGCCGATTCAGGTGCGGGAAGGGGGAATGATCCGTGATGGTTTCGATCCCACGGTGGACAACCTCCGCCAGGCCAAGACACAAGGGAAAAACTGGCTGGCCGCTCTGGAAGAAGAGGACAGGGAACGGACCGGGATTAAGAACCTGAGAATTAAGTTTAATAAGGTATTCGGCTACTATCTGGAAGTGACGAATTCTTATTTGAATATGGTTCCTGAAGATTATATCCGCAAGCAGACACTGTCCAACGCGGAACGGTATACAACCCCGCGCCTGAAAGAGCTGGAAGATACTATACTGAACGCGGAGGATAAACTCTATTCTTTGGAATATGATATTTTTTGCCAGATCCGGGATACCATTGCCGGCGAGATTGAACGGATCCAACGGACAGCAAAGGCAATCGCCGCCCTGGATGTATTCGCTTCCCTTTCGGTAACGGCAGAAAGAAATCAATATGTACGTCCTAAAATGAATGAAAAAGGCGTGATTCATATTAAAGATGGACGTCATCCCGTGGTAGAAAAGATGATTGCAAACGAAATGTTTATTGCCAATGATACTTTTCTGGATAATAACAAAAACTGCATTGCGGTCATTACCGGTCCGAATATGGCAGGCAAATCCACCTATATGCGGCAAACCGCGCTGATCGTCCTGATGGCGCAGATCGGAAGTTTTGTCCCCGCCTCCAGCGCCGATATCGGCATTGTTGACCGGATATTCACAAGGGTAGGTGCTTCCGACGATCTGGCCAGCGGACAAAGTACTTTCATGGTGGAAATGAATGAAGTAGCCAATATCCTGCGCAATGCCACCCCCAAGAGCCTCCTTGTCCTGGACGAAATCGGCAGGGGAACCTCCACCTTTGACGGACTCAGCATCGCCTGGGCGGTGATTGAACATATCAGCAACCGCAAATACCTTGGTGCCAAAACATTGTTTGCCACCCATTATCACGAACTGACCGAACTGGAAGGCAAAATGAGCAACGTCAATAACTATTGCATCGCGGTAAAAGAAAAGGGCGACGATATCGTTTTCCTCCGCAAGATCATCAAAGGCGGGGCAGATAAGAGTTACGGCATACAAGTCGCCAAGCTGGCAGGAGTACCGGATATGGTCATCGACCGGGCAAAGGAAATCGTGGAACAACTGAGCGACAACGATATTACCGAAAAAGTGCAAAGCATTATTGTGGAAGAACGAACGGACAAAAAAACTGTGCGGAAGCAATATGATGAAGTGGATCTGGCCCAGATCTCCCTTTTTGATACCGTCAGCGACGAGGATGTACTAAGAGAACTGAAGGAGATCGATATTACCACCCTGACGCCCCTGGATGCGCTGAATGCCTTATATCGATTGCAGAATAAATTGAAAAACCGTTGGCAGGGTACGGCAGGAGATAGAGAAACGGAGTAAAATATGGCGCAGATTCATATACTGAGCAAAGAAACGATAGATAAAATCGCCGCAGGGGAAGTGGTGGAAAGGCCGGCCAGCGTCGTAAAAGAACTGCTGGAAAATGCGGTGGATGCCCAAGCGTCTGCAGTGACGGTGGAAATCAAAGAGGGAGGCATCTCCTTTATCCGGGTGACGGACAATGGATGCGGCATCGACCGGGAACAGGTTCCCATCGCTTTTGTCCGCCATGCCACCAGCAAGATCCATACCGCCGAAGATCTCTCCCATATCGCCAGCCTGGGATTCCGCGGAGAAGCTCTTTCCAGCATCGCCGCCGTATCCCGTATGGAACTGATCACCAAAACCCCGGAAACGCTCACCGGAATCCGTTATCTGATCGAGGGCGGGGAGGAAATAGAAAGCGAAGAAATCGGCGCGCCAAGCGGCACGACGATTCTTGTGCGGAATCTTTTTTTTAATACGCCGGTCAGAAAAAAATTTTTGAAATCTCCCCAGACGGAAGGGGGATATATTTCCGATCTGATGGAGCATATGGCTCTGGCAAACCCGCATATTTCCTTCAAATATGTCAACAACGGCCAGCTTCGTTTTCATACGGCAGGAAACGGCAATTTACAGGAAATTATTTACCGCATTTATGGAAAGGACATTTCCAAGGCATTGATCCCTCTGGATATCCAGGAGCAGGGAATTCACATGTACGGCTTTTTAGGGAAACCGGAAATCAACCGGGCAAACCGGAATTTTGAAATTTACTTTGTCAATGGCCGCTTTATTAAAAGCGGAATCATCGGAAAAGCCATAGAGGAAGGATACCGGAGATATTTGATGCAGCATAAATTCCCTTTTGCCGTGCTGCATTTTGCTATCCACTCCGAAGAGGTAGATGTCAATGTGCATCCTACAAAAATGGAAGTACGTTTTACCAACCAGATGCAGCTATATAACTTTATTGAAACCCATATCCGGGAAACTTTACATGCTACGGAACTGATACCTGAAGCAACGCTGGGCGGAAACAAAGAACAACAGGAGCAAAAAAAAGAGTACTCACAAGAGCGGAAGCTGCCTGCGGAAAACATACCAGAACCTTTCGAATCGGTTCGTTCCCGAAAGGAAAGCATTTTTTCTATCGGAAAAGCAGAAAACCTAAAAATAGTCGCCGAAGAAAACTCTTACCAGATTTCCGGCAAAGAGGAAGAAGAACCCTTTTTTGTGGATAACCGGAAGGCGGTGTCTCTGGATGGGCGAAAAGAAGAAAGCATCCCGCAGGAGGGAGAAAGCCATGATCTGCCTGTTATTCCGAGCGAACCCATTTCAAATCCCGTACAGGTCAATCTTTTTGAGGAAAAGATGCTGACGAAGGAATCGAGAAAAGAATACCGCATTATGGGACAGATCTTTGATACATACTGGCTCATTGTCTTTCATGACAAACTTTTTATTATCGACCAGCATGCCGCCCATGAAAAAGTAAAATATGAAAAACTGATGAAACGTCTGAAGAATGACCAAGTATACCCGCAGACGCTGAATCCGCCGATCGTTGTTACCCTCTCTGGCAAAGAGGAAAGCGTATATCGGGAATATGAAACATATTTTATGGAAATGGGATTTGAAATAGAAGCCTTTGGAGGCAATGAATATGCCATCCGAAGCATACCTTCCGATTTGTATGGGCAAAGCGGCGGCAGCCTGTTTGCGGAACTGCTGGATGAACTGTCGGAAGGCCCTGTCAACGGAACTCCGGATATTATCCGGCAAAAAATAGCCTCTATGGCTTGCAAGGCTGCCGTAAAAGGCAATATGGCCTTTGGCACCGCCGGAATGGAAGAATTGATCGACGAACTGCTTGCTTTGGAAGATCCCTACCACTGTCCGCATGGAAGGCCGACGATTATCTCCATGAGCAAATATGAACTGGAAAAGAAATTCAAAAGGATTGTATAGGAAAATATTTATGACAGAAAAGAAACAGCCGCTGGTCATTTTGACAGGACCTACCGCAGCGGGAAAAACTATATTATCCCTGCAGCTGGCCAAAGCCATCGGCGGAGAAATTATTTCTGCGGATTCCATGCAGGTATACCGGCATATGGATATTGGCTCCGCCAAGATACTGCCGGAAGAAATGCAGGGAATTCCCCATCATTTGATCGATATTTTAGAACCGACCGAAGAGTTTAATGTCGTGACTTTTCAAAAAGAAGCCAAAAAATGCATCCGGGAAATTTATGAAAGAGGCCATATTCCTATTTTAGCAGGAGGAACAGGATTTTATATCCAGGCTGTTTTATACGATATCGACTTTACAGAAAACGAGGAAAATGCCGCCTGCCGGAGAGAACTTGAGAAACTGGCAGAAAAAAAGGGAAATTCCTTTCTCCACAAAATGCTGGAAGAGGTGGATGAAAAATCAGCATTGGCCATTCATGAAAATAATAGAAAAAGAGTCATCCGCGCATTGGAATTTTACCAGATGACCGGAAAGAAAATATCGGAACACAATGAAACCGAACGCGAAAAGGAGGCGGCATACAACGCCTGCTATTTTGTCCTGACCGATGACCGGAATCTGCTCTATGAGCGAATCGACCGACGGGTGGACCATATGATCAAGGACGGGCTGGTAGAAGAAGTGGCATCCTTAAAAAAAATGGGATGCACAAAGGAAATGGTATCCATGCAGGGGCTTGGGTATAAAGAAATCCTCAGCTTCCTGGAAGGAGACATTACTTTGGAACGCGCCGTCTATCTGGTCAAAAGAGATACCCGGCATTTTGCCAAGAGGCAGCTTACTTGGTTTCGGAGGGAAAAGGATGTAATATGGGTTCCCCAAAACGAATTCCATTACGAAGAAGAAAAAATACTCGCGTTTCTTTTCAACAATCTGGAGAAAAGGGGGATCTATCCAAACAGGACAGAATACACGGAGGAACAACAAATATATGTCAAGGAATTATGAAATTTACCGGTCACTCGGAATATCGAAAGAAGTATTATCTTATGGAGAAAGCATACTGGAAGAACTCAGGGAAAGATTTCTGCAAATTGACAGCACGGCCGAATATAACCAGTTGAAAGTCATCAAAGCCATGCAGGATGCCAAAGTGAGCGAAGCCTGTCTGCTTGGAACGACAGGCTACGGCTATAATGATCTGGGAAGAGATACTCTTGAAGCGGTATACGCCAATATTTTCCATACGGAAGACGCTCTCGTCCGCCCGCAGATCACCTGCGGAACCCATGCCCTGGCTCTGGCTCTTTCCAGCTGCCTCCGGCCGGGAGACGAGCTTCTTTCCCCTGTGGGAAAACCTTATGACACTTTGGAGGAAGTCATCGGCATCCGTCCTTCCAGGGGATCACTGGCCGAATACGGCATTACTTACCGCCAGGTGGATCTGCTGGAAGACGGCGGCTTTGACTACGAAAATATTAAAAAAGCAATCAACAGCAAGACGAAAATGGTTACCATACAGCGTTCCAAAGGTTATCAGACGAGGCCGACTCTTTCCGTCGGGCGGATCGGTGAATTGATTGCTTTTATTAAAAAAATAAAACCGGATGTGATCTGCATGGTGGATAACTGTTACGGAGAATTTGTAGAACGAACGGAACCTACGGATACAGGAGCCGATCTGGCCGTCGGCTCCCTGATCAAAAATCCCGGAGGGGGCCTTGCGCCTACCGGCGGCTATATCGCAGGCAAAAAAGAATATGTGGAAAACGCCGCCTGCCGTCTGACATCGCCCGGACTCGCGAAAGAAGTCGGCGCTTCCCTCGGTATACTGAATTCTTTTTACCAAGGGTTGTTTTTAGCGCCTACCGTAACGGCAAGCGCGTTAAAGGGGGCAGTTTTTGCGGCCAGCCTCTATGAAGGACTGGGGTTCCCCGTGATTCCGGACGGCAGGGAAGAGCGGCATGACATTATCCAAGCCGTTACTTTCGGTTCTCCGGAAGGCATCGTCGCTTTTTGCAAGGGTATCCAGGCGGCGGCTCCCGTAGACAGCTTCGTTACGCCGGAACCGTGGGATATGCCGGGATACGACAGCAAAGTGATCATGGCCGCAGGGGCTTTCGTATCCGGTTCTTCCATCGAACTATCCGCAGACGGCCCCATAAAGCCTCCTTATGCGGTATATTTCCAGGGAGGGCTTACCTGGCCCCATGCCAAATTCGGTATTATGAGATCCCTGCAGCAGCTTTTGGACGATGGGGTGATCTCTTTTCAGAAAGGCGTTTTTTGTCTGAATAGGGATAAATAGATCTGTTTTACAAGAAAAGTTTGGAAAAAATTAATGAAATTTTATGTACATAAAATGTAATGTGTGATAATATGAATAATAGTTATGCAATTCATTGCGTCTGATAGAATCCTTTTCCTGCCCGGAGAAACAAGCGGGAAAGGGCGGAACATGAAAGAAGATATTTATAAGGCAGAAAATGATATGCCTTATGAAAAATTTATGCGCTTGGGTTCTCATGTATTGACGGAAGCGGAGCTTCTGGCCATTATTATACGGACAGGAACGAAAGAACACAAGCCGGTGGAAATAGGGCAGGAAATCTTATCCCTGCCTTCCGTAAAAGAGCATGGACTGGGCGGTCTGTACTATGTTACCATACAGGAATTGATGGAAATCAAGGGAATCGGAAAAGTTAAGGCGGTAAAATTAAAATGCCTCGCCGAACTATCCATGCGGATGGCAATGGCGGCTGCCAAAAAAGAACTGCAGTTTCTGAATCCTTCTTCCGTAGCAAAATATTACATGGAAAAGCTGCGCCGCGAAAAAAAGGAAAGAGTCCTCCTTCTTTTACTGGACCAGAAAGAACGGCTGATAGGGGAAGAGGTATTATCCGTCGGCACGGTCAGCGCCTCTCTTCTTTCTCCAAGGGAGGTATTTATTGCGGCGTTAAAAAAAGAAGCGGTACACATTATTCTTTTGCATAACCATCCGAGCGGCGATCCAGCCCCCAGCAAACAGGACATGCTGGTGACAGAGGAAATACAGGAGATCGGCAGAATGATAGATATTCCGCTTATAGATCATATCATTATTGGAGATAACAGATATATGAGCTTCAAAGAAGCCGGGTTACTATAGAAAGGGGTTTATCGATTTGGGAAACAATTCATTCGGTATTGATTTAGGAACAAGCAATATCAAAATTTACAGCAGGAACGAAGATTCCGTAATGATCGAAAAAAATATGATTGCCATTGAAAACAAAGATACTTTGTTCGCTTATGGCAATTCCGCCTTTGAAATGTATGAAAAAGCGCCGGGATATATCCATATTTCTTACCCTCTCAGCAATGGGGTAATCGCGGATATCAAGCATATGGAAACATTGATCCGGTATTTCATCGGCAATATATGCAAGAATAATATAAAACCTGCGGATTATTATATCGCAGTCCCTACCGATGTCACCGATGTGGAAAGAAGAGCTTTTTACGATCTGGTAAGCGATGCCAATATTAAAGCGAAAAAAGTGATGATTGTGGAAAAAGCGGTTGCAGACGGCCTCGGCATGGACATTGACGTGAAAAACTCCCAAGGAGTGCTTGTCGTCAACGTAGGATATGACACAACGGAAATATCCATTCTGTCTTTGGGCGGCATTGTCTTAAGCCGGTTGATCAAAGTGGGCGGACAGAAATTTGACGATGCTATCCGTGCTGCGATACGCCGGGAATTCAGCTTGATTATCGGCGGAAAAACGGCGGAAAATGTAAAAATATCATTGAAGGATTTGGAAAAAGCGGGAAAATCCGCCATTGTATACGGAAGGGATATTGTCACCGGCCTTCCGGTGGAAAGAGAAATTCCGACGCCCCTTGTGGACGAGTCCTTGACGGAACATTTTAATACCATCATCGATAATGTAAAGGTAATCCTGGAGAGGACTCCGCCTGAATTGGCAGCTGATATCTACCGCCATGGTCTTTATCTTACCGGCGGCGCATCCCAGGTAAACCATCTGGCAGAGCTTTTAAGCAGCGGAACGGGGCTGAAGGTCCAGCTTTCAGAAAACCCGATGAGCAGCGTAGCTCTAGGGCTTGCCAAAGTAATTCGGGAAGAGAACTATAAATCGGTAGCATATTCGGTTGAAGGAATGGGTAAATGAGTCCAATAGTAAAAAGAAAAGGAGAGAAGTTTACATTACCAAGTAAATATCTCCTTTTTATTTTAACAATTCTTTGTGCGGGTGCGATCATCCTCACATTCAATACAAATATATTCAGCGGCGCTCTCAACACTGCGGTCGGGTATGTGGTCATTCCTTTTGAAAAAGGAATCAGCTCCGTCGGAGGATGGCTTTCCCGTCGTTCGGAAGAATTGGTGCAGATACGTTCCCTGCTTTCGGAAAATGAATCCCTGAAAGCGCAGATTGACGACCTCACCATTGAAAATACTATTTTGCAGCAGGAGCGCTATGAACTGACAACTTTACGGGAACTATACCAATTGGATTCCCAATACGAGGGCTATGAAAAAATAGGAGCCAGAATCATCGCAAAGGATGCAGGAAACTGGTTTCATTCCTTTGTCATCGATAAGGGAGAAGAAGACGGGATTGCCGTTGATATGAACGTGATCGCCGGAAGCGGCCTCGTAGGGCGTATTGTCGATGTGGGACCCAACTGGGCCAAAGTGACTTCCATTATTGCCGACCATTCCAATGTCAGCGGGAAAGTCCTTGCCACCTCCGACCATCTGGTCGTTTCCGGGGATCTGGAGCTTTATGGAAGCGGCGTTATTAAATTTGAAAAGCTGGTGGACAGCGCGGACAAAGTAGTGGAAGGAGATAAAATCGTCACTTCCAATATCAGCGATAAATATCTGCCCAATATTCTGATCGGTTATATTAATGTATTAAACGTGGATGCTAACAATATTACCAAATCAGGCCAGCTCACGCCTGCGGTAGACTTTGAACATCTGGAAGAAGTTCTCGTCATTACCCAGTTGAAACAATCGATGGAAGAATAAAACGGAGCAGGAAGGATGAGATCAATTTGATGAGAAAGCTTGTTGTCGGACTGTTGATTTTTGTTTGTTTTCTATTACAATGTACCGTATTCCATACGCTTGCATTTGGAAATATCGTGCCGAACCTGATGCTGGTTCTGACGGCGTCCTTCGGCTTTATGAGAGGGGAAAAAAGCGGCTTGCTGATTGGTTTTTTCAGCGGCCTTTTCATTGACATTTTTTTTGGCGAAGTCCTCGGTTTTTACGCTTTGCTTTATATGTATATAGGATATACCAATGGCAAATTCAACCGTATTTTTTATCCGGAAGATATCAAGCTGCCCATGGCGCTCATTATTATCAGCGACCTGTTTTATGGCGTGACCTGTTATATCTTATTGTTCCTGATGCGGACAAGATTTCATTTCAGTTACTATTTTATCCACATTATCCTGCCGGAAATTGTTTATACCACATTTATTACCATTTTTCTTTATCCGATTATACTATGGATCAACCAGCGGCTGGAGGACAGAGAACAAAGGAGTGCGAAAAAATTTGTTTAAACATTTCAAAGAAAATTTTTTAAATATGGTAAATATCCGTCTGGTCATTCTGACTGTTTTTTTTGTCGCCCTTGGAGCGCTCATGATCTACCGTGTTTTTGATCTGCAGATCATACGGGGCGAAGACTACCTGAACGATTTCCAGTTAAAAACGACGAAAGTACGCTCCCTGGCGAGCACGAGAGGAAATATTTATGACCGCAACGGCAATCTCCTCGCCTATAATGAACTGGCCTACAATGTAACGATCGAAGATGTCTATGAATCCGGCAGGAACAAAAATGCCAATCTGAACGATACCATTTACCGTCTGATCCAAATGATCGAAAAAAACGGCGACAGCAGTGTAAATGATTTCAATATCATCCTTGATCATGACGGACATTACGCATTTGCTGTGGAAGACCGGCAGCTGAACCGTTTCCTGGCAGATGTTTATGGTTTTGCCACCATCGACGAAATGATGGAAAAAGGCTATAAATACGCGACAAAAACAGCAGAGGAAGTCGTTTATGACCTGTGTTCCAGCGACCGCTTCGGCATTGGAGAATATACAGATCCTGAAGACAGAAAATCTTTTGTTCCCTGCATGGGGTATACAAAAGAAGAAGTACTGAAGATTTTGGCCGTCCGCTATGCCATGAATGCCAACAGCTTCCAAAAATACATTGCTACAACAGTGGCATATAACGTGAGCGAGGAAACCGTGGCCGTAGTCATGGAAAACTGTGATAATCTGGAAGGCGTTTCCGTAGCGGAAGATACGGTGCGCCGGTACGTGGACAGCGTCTATTTCTCCCAAATCATCGGATATACCGGCAAAATCTCACAGGAAGAACTGGCGGTTTTAAAGGAACAGGATCCCAAATATGACCTGAACGATACGGTCGGCAAATCAGGAATCGAATATTCCATGGAATCCGAACTCCAAGGAACCAAGGGTTCGGAAGACGTGGTTGTGGATAATGTAGGAAAAGTGATCGAAACCAGCAACCGGATAGAGCCTGTTGCCGGAAACCATATTTATCTTACCATCGATAAAGACCTGCAGGAAGCAGTATACAACATACTGGAAGCAAAGGTAGCCAGCATACTGCTTACTAAGATCCGCAATATCAAAGAATTTACGCCTGGGGAGAATTCAGGGGATATCCTTATCCCGATCGACGACGTTTATTTCGCCCTGTTCGACAACAACGTCATAGATACCGCCCACTTTGAGGAAACGACCGCAGGGGAGAATGAGCAGGCAGTATACGCCGGATTCCTGGAACGGAAACAAGAAGTATTGGCTGGTTTGAGGGAGGAACTGACCAACAAAAAAACACCTTATAATGAATTGCCTGTGGACTACCAGGTGTATGAGAGCTTTATCACGTCCATGCTGTACAGCAACGCGATCATTCTGGAAAGCGAGGTGGATACTTCGGATGCCACTTATACGGCATGGACCAATGACGAAGTCATCAGTCTCCACGAATATTTGAATTATGTCATTTCCCAAAACTGGATCGATGTCACCAAGCTGGAACTGAACAGCCAGTATTCCGATTCGGAGGAAGTTTATCACCATCTTTTGGACTATATATTTGAAAATATTGATAATAATACCGGATTCAATAAAAAAATATACAAATATATGATACGGGATAATGCCATAACCGGAAGACAGGTTTGCCTGATCTTACTGGAACAGTCTATTATAAATATTGATGAGGAAGAAGAAGCGCGGTTTGCCAGCGGTCTTATCTCGCCTTATGAATTTATGATGGACAGAATAAGGAATCTGGATATTACGCCGGCGCAGCTGGCATTGGATCCTCATTCCGCTTCCCTCGTATTAACGGATGTCAATACTGGAGAAGTCCTGGCTCTCGTTTCTTATCCCGGATACGACAATAACCGTATGGCAAATGGAGTGGATGCTGAATATTTTGCTTCTCTCCGCAATGATTTATCCACACCGATGATTAATTACGCCACCTACCAGAAAACAGCGCCCGGTTCCACTTTTAAAATGGTATCGGCGACAGCGGCGCTGATGGAAGGAGTGATGGATCTTTCCACGTCTGTAAACTGCACGGGGACTTTCGATAAAATCGAACAGCAGCCGCCCCATTGCTGGAACCGTTCCGGCCATGGTTCTCTTAATATTACGGGCGCCATCCAGCATTCCTGCAATATTCTTTTTTATGAAGTCGGTTACCGGCTGGGAACTGTCGGAGAACGGTATATGACGGACGTGGGACTTCAAAAACTGGAAAAATATGCGGACATGTACGGGCTGACCGAACCGTCCGGCGTAGAGATCGAGGAATCCGCTCCCCAGATCTCGGATATCGACCCCGTGCGTTCCGCCATCGGGCAGGGTACTAATAACTTTACGACAGCCGGACTTGCGCGATACATTACAACGGTTGCCAACAGCGGAATATGTTATAATTTAACATTATTGGACAAGCTGACCGACCATAATGACGAACTGATCAACGACTATAAAGCGGAAGTGCGCAATGTCATTGATATGGACAGCACTTATTGGGATGCGATCCATACAGGCATGCGGAGAGTCATCGAAGGCAAGGCGTATTACAGCGATCTGAGCGTAAACGTAGCCGGGAAAACGGGTACCGCCCAGGAAAGCAGAAGCAGACCTAACCATGCCGTCTTTGTCTGCTACGCGCCTTATGAAAGTCCTGAAATAGCCATGGCAGTAAGAGTGGCCAACGGCTATACCTCCGATTACGCCGCCCAGATTGCCAAAGATGTCATAAAATATTACTATGATTTGGCCGATGAAGATGAAATTGCCGGAAAGGCGGAGGCGCTTACCGGAGGAAGCCTTAATGCAGACTAACCGCCTGGCGCGGACAGGGAAGGAGCATGTTTTTGATATGAAAAATGCAGTAATCATTAAAAGTTTTCAGAACGGAATTTCCGTATACTTAAATGAAAGTATACCGTTTCCTGAGCTTTTAGAAGAGGTTATTTTCAAATTCAGGGAATCCCGGAATTTTTTTAAAAACGCAAAAATGGCCATTTCTTTAGAAGGGCGGAAGCTTTCCGATGAAGAGGAAAGGATTGTCTTAAACGCCATATGCGAAAATTCAGATCTGCATATCGTATGCCTGATCGGAAGGGATGAAGAAAAGAACCAAAACTATTTAAAAGCCATACAGCAGTTGGAATACAGGAACAAGGAGGAGGATAACGACGGCCATTTTTACAGAGGCACATTAAAAAACGGACAGATACTGGAAACGGAGTCGAGCATTGTCATTCTTGGCGATGTATACCCGGGAAGCGCCATCGTATCTACGAAAGATATTGTCGTATTGGGCGGACTTTTTGGAAAAGCATACGCCGGCGGGAACGGCAGCGAAGGGCATTTTATAGCAGCGCTTGAAATGGCACCGGAAAGATTACAGATCGGTGATTTCAAATATAAAACAGGCAAACAGATAAAATGGTCGATCCGGCCAAAAGTACAGCCGAAAATTGCATACATAAAAGATAACAAAGTTGTGATGGAACCTATTACCAAAGAATTATTAAGCGACTTGCCTTTATAAACTTAGAATTCATATGGAGGAGCAGATTATGAGTGAAGTAATCGTCGTCACATCAGGAAAAGGCGGGGTAGGAAAGACCACCACATCCGCAAACGTAGGTACAGGGCTGGCAGCAATGGGAAGGAAAGTAGTTCTGATCGATACGGATATCGGACTGCGCAACCTGGATGTCGTCATGGGCCTGGAAAACCGCATCGTCTATAATTTGGTCGATGTCATCGAAGGAAAATGCCGGGTAAAACAAGCGCTGATCAAAGACAAACGCCATCCAAGCCTTTATTTGATGCCTTCCGCACAGACAAAGGACAAATCGGCAGTCAGCCCGCAGCAAATGGTAAAAATGATCCAGCAGTTGAAAGAACAGTTTGATTACATTATCCTGGATTGTCCGGCAGGCATAGAACAAGGATTCCAAAATGCCATCGCCGGAGCGGACCGGGCATTGGTAGTAACAACCCCCGAAGTATCCGCAATCCGCGACGCGGACAGGATCATCGGGCTTTTAGAAGCAAAGGAGTTCAAAAAAATCGACCTTATCATCAACAGGCTCCGCTATGATATGGTAAAACGCGGAGAGATGATGACAGCTTCCGATGTGGTGGATATCTTAGCCATTCCATTGATCGGCATCGTACCGGATGATGAAAACGTTGTTATTGCAACAAACCAAGGAGAACCGCTTGTTGGAAACGGCACTATGGCGGGCAGAGCCTACCAGAACATCTGTGAGCGCGTGCTTGGAAAGGAGATACCTTTTATCGATTTTGAAAAAACGATATCTTTCTGGACAAGAGTAACCGGCATATTTCATAAAAATTAAGGAGGTCTCGGCATGGAATTCGCAAGAATATTTAGGAAAAAAAGCTCCCGGGAAATTGCAAAAGACAGGCTGAAGATCCTGCTTATATCCGACAGGGTAAACTGTTCCCCGGAAATGATGGAAATGATAAAAACAGATATTGCGAAAGTCATTTCCAAATATATGAAAATCGATGCACAAAGCATGGAAATACAAATTACAAAAACAGGGATCAAAGGCAGGGGAAAAACACCGTCCCTTTACGCAAGCATTCCTATCCTTGACTTAAATAAATAGAGGTGCAATCATGATAAAACAGTACAGAATACGGGATTTTGATTTCAAATTGGTGATATTGGTAACAGCTCTTACCATTATTGGTATCTTTGCTGTGGGAAGCGCCGACGAATCTTTGCAAAAAACACAGATCACGGGATTTATTTTCGGATTTTTCCTGATGGTTGTGATCTCTTTTTTTGACTATTCTGTACTGATCAAGTTGTATTGGCTCTTTTATATTGCCAATATTGCCCTCCTGCTTCTGGTACAGACTTCCCTTGGAGTCACAGTAAACGGCGCCCAACGGTGGATCGTTTTATTCGGGATTCAATTCCAGCCCTCAGAAACTGCTAAAATTTTATTGATTCTCTTTTATGCACAGTTTATAATGAAACATAAGGAGAATTTGAACTCCTTTATCAACATCGCTTTATGCTGTTTATTTGTTTTGCCGTCCCTTATTCTTGTTTACCGGCAGCCGAACCTTTCAACGACTATTGTCATAGCGGTTATCTTCTGTGTCATTATGTTCGTGGGCGGCATCAGCTGGAAACTGGTAACAGGAATACTGGCGGTTACTGTTCCGGCTGCGGTCATCATTTTCAGTATCGTTATCCAGCCAGGCCAGACGCTGATCAAACCCTACCAGCAAACCCGAATTTTCGCATGGCTTTATCCGGAAAAATATTCGACTGCAGAGGCTTACCAGCAGCTCAATTCCATGATGGCGATCGGTTCCGGGCAGTTATATGGGAAGGGGTATGATACCAATGTGATCAGTTCTGTAAAAAATGGCAATTTTATTTCGGAACCCCAGACAGACTTCATTTTTGCCGTGATTGGGGAAGAATTTGGCTTTGTCGGTGCTTGCGCGGTCATTGTGCTGATTATTCTGATTACGCTGGAATGCCTTCGGGTCGCACGAAGATCTAAAGATCTGGCAGGAAGCATTATCGCAGCAGGCATGGCGGGGCTGATCGGCTTCCAGGGCTTTTTAAATATTGGGGTAAATACTGGTCTGCTGCCGAATACAGGGGTAACGCTTCCGTTCGTCAGTTATGGGCTAACTTCTTTGGTCAGCCTGTATATCGGAATTGGATTTGTTTTGAATGTGGGATTACAATACAAAAAAAATTAACAGATGAGAGAGGGTATAAGAACTATGAATATCGCACTAATTGCACACGATGCAAAAAAGCAGCTTATGCAAAATTTTTGTATCGCATACAAAGGGATTTTAAGCAAAAACGATTTATATGCAACAGGAACGACCGGACGCCTGATCGAGGAAGTAACCAACTTAAACGTGCATAAGTATTTGGCCGGTCATTTAGGCGGGGAACAGCAGATTGGAGCCCAGATCGAACATAACGATATTGACCTGGTTATTTTCCTCAGAGATCCGCTGGCGCCAAAATCCCACGAGCCTGACGTAAATAATGTCATGCGCCTGTGCGATGTACACAATATTCCTTTGGCAACCAACCTTGCTTCTGCGGAACTGTTAATCAAATCATTGGACAGAGGAGACTTAGAGTGGCGTGAAATGTACAAATAGAAAAAATCTGCTTCTGGGGGGCGGCATGCTTTTCGTTATGGCTGCCTTTGCCGGGTGCGGAAGCAAAACATATGACATGGCATATTCGCCGAACCATCCGGTCAGCAGTTACCGCATGGATACGGCGGAAGAAAGAGGAGATACCGCGACGCCCTTTGCAAAAGAACTGTGCGTGGCAGACGGCGATGTTACAGGAAATACCGATGTAGACATGTCCCAGGCAGGGGCAGCCGCGTTGTTTTCCCTGGATGACAACAATACAATATATGCCAAAAACGTTTATGAACAAATGGCTCCGGCCAGCCTTACCAAAGTCATGACGGCTCTGGTCGCTTTGAAGCACAGTTCGCCGGATGATATGCTGACCGCATCCGCCAACGTAAAAATTACGGAATCCGGAGCGACAAAATGCGGCCTGAAAGAAGGGGATCAGATGACTCTGAACCAGGCATTGCACGCATTGCTGATTCATTCAGCGAATGACGCCGCTATCCTGATTGCGGAAGGTGTGGCCGGATCGGTAGATGCTTTCTGCGAAATGATGAACGAAGAGGCAAAAGCGCTTGGCGCTACCAACTGCCACTTTGTAAACCCCCACGGCCTTACGGCAGAAGATCATTATATCACAGCCTATGATATGTACCTGATTTTTAATGAGGCATTAAAATACCAGCTGATTGACGAAATCATTCGTCTGCCTTCTTATACTACCGTTTATAAAGATAAAGAAGGCAGGGACAAGGAACTCAGCATAAATTCTTCTAATCTTTATCTTCGGGGGGAAGAAGACGCGCCTGGCTCCGTTACGGTAATCGGAGGCAAAACGGGTACGACCAACGCCGCTAAGAACTGCCTGATTCTCTTGTCCCGCAGTTCCTCAGGCAAATCTTATATCTCGGTGATACTGCGTTCCGAATCAAGAGAAATACTTTATGATGAAATGACAGATTTATTAAATGAAATAAAGAATTAACAGTTGTTTTTTAAGGTAATATAAACTATAATAAAGACAGGTCTACCAATTAAATCGATTTGTTCAGACTGAATTTACTTTAGGAGGGTTCGCCGATGGTTCAATTAATAGCAGGCAATAAAGGAAAAGGAAAGACAAAATATTTACTGGATAAAGTAAACGACGAAGTAAAAACTGCGTCAGGGAATATTACATATTTGGATAAAAGCGCGAAACATATGTTTGAACTGAATAATAAAGTACGTCTCATCAACGTTTCCGATTATTTTATTACAAGCAGCGATGAGTTTCTCGGATTTATCTGCGGCATCATCTCCCAGGACCATGATTTGCAGCAAATGTATTTTGACAGTTTCCTGAAAATTGCCTGTCTGGAAGGAAAAGATATTACTGAAACAGTAACAAAATTAGAAAAAATCGGAGATGCGTTTGGAGTGGATTTCATCGTAAGTATTTCTTTGGATGAGAACGAGCTTCCGGCAGATATGAAATCTAAAGTTACAATCTCTCTTTAATCATAAACAGATAACCGTTTTCCGGTATGTTTTCGTATAGTCACAAGCCTCGGATTCTGGCCGGGGCTTTTTTGTAGGTTTTGCAGGAGGTTTTTCATTGGCTGACCAAAATCCTAATAAAATAACTAAATACAGGAGGCCTCTGAACATCAATATAGGCATGGTCATTTTTGCCGTTATCTTCGTCTATATTGTAATCTGCGTATTTATGTATTTTACTGCCAAGCACGTCGTCTGGTATGAAGTCCAGGCCGGTTCCCTGTCCACAAACAATATTTATGAAGCCATTGCCATCAGGGATGAAACGATTGTAAACGCCGCAGACAATGGATACGTCAATTACTTTGCGCGGGAAGGCGCAAGAGTAGCGGTAGGGGATCTCGTATATACGATAGACGAATCAGGGAAACTCAACGATTATCTTGGGACAAACTCTACCGGAGAAAATTCATTATCACAAACAGATCTTGCGGAATTGAAATCGGATATCGTGGGTTTTGCCAACAGCTTTGACCGCCGCCGGAACTTTAATTCCGTCTATGACTTTAAATATGAAATGGAAGGCAATGTTCTGAAACTTTCTAATTACAATATATTAGAAAGCATAGAATCCATACAGTCATCCGACCTGGCCGGCCTGATTAAACAATGCACGGCTGTCATGTCCGGTATTATTACTTATTCGATAGACGGCTATGAAGATCTCACCTTGGAAATGATGACAGTAGAAATGTTTGATAAAAAGAATTATGAAAAAACCCAGCTTCTCAGTAATGATCTGGTAGCTGCGGGAGACCCTGTATACAAAATATCCTCTAACGAAGACTGGTCTTTGGTTATTCATGTGGATAAAGCCCGGGAAGAAGAACTACTGAAAGCAGAATATGTAAAAGTCCGTTTTTTAAAGAACCAGGAAATGTCCTGGGGAAAAGTAGAGTCCTTTACGAATGAAAAAGGAGATATTTTTGTGAAACTGACTTTCACAAACTCCATGATCACTTTCTGCAACGAACGTTTCGTGGATATCGAGCTTATTTTAGAAGATGAGACGGGACTGAAAATCCCTAATTCAGCCATTGTAGAAAAAGAATTTTTTATCGTTCCCAAGGAATATGTTACAAAAGGGGGAAACAGCAATGCAACCGGCGTCCTTCTGGAAGCCTATACGGAAGAGGGGGAAGCTACGACCGAATTCGTAGAAGCATCTATTTATAATGAAACGGAAGAGGAATACTACTTAGACGGCGCATCGCTTCGTATCGGAGAGTACATCGTTATGCCGGAAACTTCAGAAAAATATGCGTTAAGCAAACGGGGAAGCTTAATCGGCGTATATAATATCAACAAAGGATATGCTGACTTTAAACAGATCAATATTTTATACAATAATGACGAATATTCTATTGTTCAATCCAATACTTCTTATGGACTGAACGTATATGATTATATTGTCCTTGATGCCGCAACGGTAAACGAAGATGAACTCATTCATTAAAAAGGAGAAAAAGATGGATACAATCGCAGAAAACCTACGCCATATAGAAAAGAATATCCTCTCTTCCTGCCGGAAAGCAGGGCGCAATCCCGATGAAGTCACATTAATCGCGGTCAGCAAAACGAAGCCTGTTTCCTCGTTAATGGAAGCATACCGATGCGGATGCCGGCATTTTGGAGAAAACAAGGTCCAGGAACTGGTCAGCAAATATGAACAGCTTCCTAAAGATATTAAATGGCATATGATCGGACATTTACAAAGAAACAAAGTAAAATATGTTGTGGATAAAGCATATCTGATCCATGGAGTAGACTCTCTGAAGCTGGCGGAAGAAATCAGCAAAGAATCTATGAAAAGAAACATCACCGCGCACATTCTTATAGAAGTAAATATGGCAAAAGAGGAGACCAAATTCGGCGTTCCGGAAGCAGAAGCAGAAGCCTTGGTAAAGGAAATTTCCTTATTGCCGTCGATACAGATAGAAGGATTGATGATCATAGCACCATATGTAGAAAATCCTGAAAAAAACAGGCAATATTTTGTAGGGCTGCGCCAATTATCTGTTGACATCAAGGAGAAAAACATTGATAATGTTAATATGAATGCTTTGTCAATGGGAATGACTGGAGATTATACCGTAGCGGTAGAAGAAGGAGCTACTTATGTCCGGGTAGGGACAGGCATATTTGGAGAACGGCATTATGAAACGGTCTGAATGCCGAAATTAAGGAGATTTATAAAACATGGGAGTAATGGATAAGTTTTTAAATTATATGAAGCTAAACCCAGAAGAAGACGACTATTATGATGATGATTACGACGAACCGGATTACGAAGTAAAAACGCCGAAAAAGAATACGGCAGTGAAAGAGGAGCTGGTGACCGCAGAGGAATCCGCAAAGAAAACCACTCCAAAAATCACACCTTTAAATAGACAGCCTCGGAAAATGGTTGGCGCCGGAATGGAAGTATGCGTCATTAAACCCACATCCGTGGAAGATGCCCGAGAGATTACCGAGACTCTTCTGGCAAACAGAACCGTAGTACTTAATTTGGAAGGGCTCGACGTGGATATTGCTCAACGGATCATTGATTTTACCTCTGGTTCCTGTTTTGCGATCAGCGGCAATCTGCAAAAAATATCCCATTACATATTTATTATTACCCCGGCGAGCGTGGATATTTCCGGTGATTTCCAGGAACTGCTGTCGGGCGCTTTTGATGTACCGATCAATAAATAAACATTTTTTAGATAAGGAAGTTTTGCTTATGGCGCAAAGACTAACGATTCAGTATGCAAAAAAACCTTGTTATGATATTATATTTTCTCAAAATTTTCAGGATCTTGCTATAGAACTGGAAGTATTCGGGATTGGAGAACGCCGGATTTGCATAGTAACGGATTCCACAGTGGAAAAACTATATGCCGAAGAAATACTAAGCCTGATAAAAAATAAGTGCAGGAAAGCTGTCCTCTTTTCCTTTCCTTCCGGCGAAGCAAGCAAAACTTTGGATACTGTCCAAAAGGCATATACATTTTTGATCGAAGAAGAATTTGACCGCAAGGATATCCTGATTGCCTTGGGCGGAGGAGTTGTCGGCGACCTGACCGGCTTTACCGCGGCAACTTATCTGCGTGGAATCGATTTTATTCAAATTCCTACCACGCTTTTAGCCCAGGCTGACAGCAGCATCGGCGGAAAAACCGGGGTGGATCTGAACGGATATAAGAATATGGTCGGCGCTTTTTACATGCCTAAATTGGTATATATGAATGTTTCTACCCTGAAAACACTGGAAGAAAGACAATATTTTTCCGGTTTTGCGGAAATCATGAAACATGGCTTGATCCGTGACCATGTCTTTTATGTCTGGCTCATAGAAAATATGTATGAAATATGTGACAGAGATCCCAATATATTGGAAGAAATGGTGGTCAGAAGCAGCAACATAAAAAAAATGATTGTAGAAAAAGATCCTATGGAGAAAGGAGAGCGGGCGCTTCTGAATTTTGGGCATACGATCGGGCATGCCTTAGAAAAAGCCAGGAACTTTGAACTATACCATGGGGAATGTGTCGCTTTAGGATGCGTTGCCGCCGCCTATATTTCGTGGAAACATGAATTGCTGACGATGGACGAATATTATGAAATCCGGGATATGTTTGTTCCCTTCAATCTGCCGATTTCCATAGACCATATCAATCCCGAAGAAATCCTGCGATTGACTAAGTCAGACAAAAAGATGGAGGCTGGAAAGATCAAGTTCATCCTTTTAAAAAAAGTAGGGAAAGCCGTGATTGACACATCGGTAACGGATGAAGATATACGAAATGCCATTCAGGAAATTTATTTTAGTGATGAAGATATGGCAGAGTAAAATATATGAGTGATCATTTTGATTTAAACCGTAAGGAATTTTGTTTCCTTATAACAGAAGAATGGGAAGATGAAAGAATTGATAAAGCTTTGAGCGGCCTTATTGATTCTTTATCGCGTTCTTATCTGCAAAAACTATTAAAAGATCGACAAATCAAAGTCAACCGCTTGCCGGTAAAAGCTAATTACCGCTTAAAATGCGGGGATGAGATAAGGTTTCAGGCACCCGATGCCGTTGAGCCGAATATTGTTCCGGAAAATATTCCTTTGGATATCCTTTATGAAGATGAAGACGTTCTTGTGGTAAATAAACCGAAAGGAATGGTTGTCCACCCGGCAGCAGGGCATTTCAACGGAACATTGGTAAATGCTGTTATGTACCATTGCCAGGAAAACCTGTCGGGAATCAATGGCATTATGCGTCCGGGAATCGTGCATCGTATCGACAAAGATACAACCGGATCCATTATCATTTGCAAGAATGATTTTTCACATCATTGCATTGCCGCTCAATTAAAAGAACATACTATAGTGCGCCGATACCATGCCATCTGTTATGGAACGATCCCTTCCGAAGAAGGAACGATATCCGCCCCGATCGGCCGGCATCCCTTAGACAGAAAGAAGATGTCCATTAATGAAAAGAACGGGAAACCGGCGGTTACACACTATAAAGTATTACAAAGATTTCGCGGTTACACTTATATAGAATGCCAGCTGGAAACCGGCCGTACCCATCAGATCCGGGTACATATGGCAAGCATAGGCCATCCGCTTTTAGGAGACCAAAATTATTCCGGCGGAAGGAAATCTCCTTTTTCGCTGAACGGACAATGCCTCCACGCAAAAATCCTTGGTTTTCTTCATCCAAAAACCGGCATATATGTCGAAACAGACGCTCCCCTGCCTGAATATTTTGAACACCTGTTGAAAGTATTGCCCGGCTGACTATATTGTTTTTCCATAAACGGGCATATATAGTTAGTTTTAAATTTATATATGTTCTATATTTTATTGAATTTTTTGGATAGTTTATATATAATATTTTATTATAGTACATGTTATACCATATCCATCATTTTATAATGATAAAAAAGGAGGGGCTTTTCTATGAATACAATTATTACCATAGGCCGGCAGTTTGGCTCGGCAGGCAGAGAAATCGGTGAAAAGGTAGCTGAATATTTTGGAATAAAATGTTATGACAAAGAATTACTGACAAGAGCCGCGAAAGAAAGCGGTTTTTGCGAAGAAATGATTAAAAACCACGACGAACGTCCGACAAATTCGTTTCTTTATAATTTGGTAATGGATACTTATTCTTTTGGATATAACGCATCCTCGTTTGTCGATATGCCGATCAGCCACAAAGTATTTTTAGCTCAATTTGACACCATTAAGAAAATAGCCAGCGAAGGTCCTTGTATCATTGTAGGACGTTGTGCGGATTATGCTTTGAGCGAATTCCCTAACTGCGTTCATCTGTTTATTTACGGCGACAGCAATACAAAAACCAAACGCATCATGGAAAGATATCATTTGACGGAAGCAAAAGCAAAGGACATGATTACGAAAAAAGATAAACAGCGCCAAAGCTATTACAATTATTATTCTTCCAAAAAATGGGGCCGCGCCGACAGCTATGATCTATGCATCAACAGCAGCATCCTTGGCATAGAAGGAACGGTAAAATTGATCACGCAGTTTGTAGAAGATTTTGAGACTAAACAATAATGATTTGAAAGAGGCTAAAACTTATGGCATGTTTTAGAGTACATACGGATCGTCTTCGGAAAGGAATGATCATTAAAAGCGACGTTTATACAAGAACCGGCATGACGCTCGTTCCGATCAACACGCCCGTAACCAAAGATGTAGTTGCACTTTTAACAAAGCATTTTATAGATTATGTTATGGTAGACTATCAGTCAACCGCCTCCTGCCCGGAAGATATCCCTTCTCCGGAATCCGTTCCAAAAGTGGGACAGCAGCAGATAGAAATTTTTGAAGAAAAATTCCAGATTGCAGAAACGGCTCTTTCCGAAAACCTGATCAATGTTGTTACCAACGAAAAAGATTTGGACGTTCCGCTTCTTCTTGATATGTTAAACAGCATCGTGGACAATTCAGAAAATGAGGTCAATTTATGCAACATGTTATTTGCTATGCAAAAAAAAGCGGAAGGGTTATATACCCATTCCATTAATGTCGCTCTTTGGGGACAGGTATTGGCAAAATGGCTGAACTTAAAAAAAGAAGATATCGAACTGGTGGGAACCGCCGGACTTCTCCATGACATCGGGTTGTTAAAATTAAGCAACTCCCCTGAGCTTCCTCCCAATTTTACTTTTCATGCAGAAATAGAAGGAGGTCCTTATGTAAAGCATGCCGTATTAGGATACAATCTGCTCAAAGATAAAAATATTGATATAAAGGTAAAGCAGGCCGTTCTGACACACCATGAACGCCAGGATGGATCAGGATTTCCCCTAAAAGTAGCAAAAGAAAATATTAATTATATTTCCCGCATTATCGCCATTGCAGATACTTATGACACGATGATCATGGCGGAGGAAGGAATAGAACCCAAGTCGCCGTTCTGGCTTTTAAAACACTTGGAAGATAATGGATACCAGAAATATGATTCCCAGATGCTGATGACGTTTATTTCACACGTTACCAATAATTTTATCCGGCATAAAGTCCGCTTAAGCAATGGCCTGATCGGCCAGATTGTTTTGATCAATAAATTTAATCTGACAAGGCCATTGGTGCAGATCGGAAATAGTTTTATCGATTTATCTGTACGCAAAGATATTGGGATCAATGAAATATTGGATTAGCGTGAGAAATCCAACTATTCGCAAAAGACAAGTTTAACGAATAGTTGCATCAGAAAAGGTATTGTGCAGGCTGTCATTTACATCACCCTGCAATACCTTTTTTGATGCAACTAGTTCGTAAACTTGTGGGGAGGATTTTATGACTTTATGACTTTTTTATGTTGTTACCGGCGCTTTTCCCGGTAGTCTTCAGGGTTGTTGTATTTGGTTACATATTTGTAAGTATATCCGCTTTTGCTTGAACGGTTTCCATAATGGCTATGATTCATTGCCTCTTTATCATTGTCTGTAATTTGGTATCTGTTGTAGTTTTTGCGGAATTCTTCTACAGAACTGAATTCATCTTCCTTTTTTCTTTTGACTTGTTTCAAAAATATGATTAGGTACATAATAAAAAAAGCAGCTAATACAATAATAATACTTGTCATAAGGACCTCGTTCCTTTCATTGTTGGAGATATCGTTCTTTCGCCTTCTTTTGGCTGTCAGCATATTTCATCAGAATCCAATAAAATAGTGAACGGCCCATCATTGGTAAGGGCTATCTGCATGTCGGCTCCGAATTCGCCCTGCTGGATATCCGGGAATTGTTCCTGGCATTTTTCCAATATATAATCGTATAGTTTTTTTGCTAATTCCGGCGGACCGGCTTGAATGAAAGAAGGACGGTTGCCCTTTTTGCAATCTGCATATAAGGTAAATTGCGAAATAATCAGCAAATTGCCATTTACCGTTTTCAGATCCAGGTTGGTTTTTCCGTTTTCATCTTCAAATATCCGTAATCCGATTAATTTTTTTATCATTTTATCCGCTATTTTTTCCGTATCCCCTTCGGAGACTCCTACAAAGACCAATAAACCTTTTTCAATGGCTCCTGCAATTTTCTGGTCAATGCTAACCCTCGCATTTTTTACCCTCTGTATGACAAAGCGCATTATTCCTCCTCCTTGTCTTCCGATAATGTATGATTTGAATTATTGCGGAAAAAATGATGGATCATACTTTTCGGCTTTGCCCTTTCCCCATCCTGCAAACCAGAGGAAGATGACCTCAATCCCTCCGCTCTGTATGGAATAAATTCCCCGTCTTCAATCGTTCCTACATTTAAATAATCCTTAGTATCGGTAGATAACGTCTTTTTTAGAAGAAGCTGGTTCACAATCGCTCTGATTCCGGCATAGATTACGGCGAAAATCGGAACTCCTGCAATCATACCTAAAATTCCAAACATGCCTCCAAATAGCGTAATCGAGAATATTACCCAAAAACCGGATAATCCAGTGGAATTCCCAAGAATTTTAGGGCCGATCACATTCCCGTCAAACTGTTGCAGCACAAGAATAAAAATAATAAAGTATAAACATTGCAGGGGATCTACCATTAGTATAAGCAATGCGCTCGGGATGGCCCCCAGATAAGGCCCGAAAAATGGGATGACATTCGTTATGCCTACGATTACGCTGATTAATATGGCATATGGAGTTCCCATCAGGCTGGTTCCAAAAAAGCATATAATACCAATGATAATGGAATCGATTACCTTTCCGACCATAAAGCCGCTGAATGTTCTATGCGTAAAGCGCACATCGGAAATAATCGCATTGGCGCTGTTGGTTTCAAAAAGGGCATAAACTATCTTTTTTGCCTGTCCCGCAAACAATTCTTTGCTTCCCAGGATATAAATAGAAATAATAAAACCGAGAATCAGATTCCACAATCCCTTCAGAAAAGTCAGAAAGCTTAAGGAAATATCTCTGATCAATTCGTTCATCTTAGGAAGCAGACTCAAATTCAGGAAATTATTTAATTCTATAGAATAATTGTCCATTACTTCTATGACTGCCGCCTCAATATCCGGATTATCAGCCAGAAGTTTTTTTACCCAAACCGTAAGGTTATTGACATAAATCGGGAATTGGAGAACAATGCTCTGGATACTATTGATCAACTGGGGAATGATCATGGCAAAAAAGCTATATATGACAAAAGCCACGATAATTACTGTCAGAATAATGGATATCACTCTGATTTTTTTCCGGCTGCGATCATTCACATCTATATGGTGTCTTACGCATAATGGTATCAGGCATCGCTTTTCCACTCCGTTTAATATCGGAGTAAGAAGATAGGATAAAAGCAGCCCGTCCAAAATAGGCATAGTAATTGAAACAAATGTATGGAATCCATTGGAAATGCTTTCCCTGTGAAACAGTAAATAATAGAAAAAAATACTTGCTGCAATCACGGAAAATGCGGTTACTCCCCAATGGATATATTTTTTATCAATACGGAATTTCATAGATGTCTACCCAGCCTTTCTGATCATTGCCCATTCAAATTATAACACAATCTTTTATATAAAGATATTGCAAAACAAAAAAAGAAATAGAAATAGTGTGAATTTTCCGTTTAAAATGATATAATGAATTGCACTGATGTGCAAGCAGGTCATCAACCTGGCGGTTGGTGACATATATTATTGCCGCTAAAACGACAGATTGTGAGGAATTATGAAATTACAGCAAGTATTCAGTTATGTCAGAAAAGCAGTGGATGATTATGACATGATCCAAGAAAATGATAAGATCGCCATAGGCATTTCCGGCGGAAAGGACAGCCTTACTCTCCTGTATGCCCTGCACGGCCTGCAGCGCTTCTACCCAAAGCATTTCAGCATCCGCGCCGTAACGGTGGATCTCGGATTCCAGAACCTGAACTTGGATGAAATAAAGGCACTTTGCCGCTCTCTGGAAGTAGAGTACCATATTGTGGAAACGGATATTGCCAAAATTATATTTGAAGACAGAAAAGAAACCAACCCATGTTCTTTATGTGCCAAAATGAGGAAAGGAGCATTAAACGATGCTGTAAAGGCGATCGGATGCAATAAGGTTGCTTACGCCCATCATAAGGATGATGTGGTGGAAACAATGGTAATGTCTTTAATATTTGAAGGGAGGTTCCATACATTTTCACCTGTAACTTATCTTGACAGGACAGGCCTTACCGTCATAAGACCCTTACTATATATGAATGAAGCCGACGTAATCGGCTTTATCAACAAATACCAGGTTCCAGTAGTAAAAAGTCCGTGTCCTGCCGACGGAAATACCAAAAGAGAATATATAAAAGAACTGTTAAAACATTTAAACCAGGAAAATCCCGGTGTAAAAGAAAGGATGTTTACAGCGATCCATAGCAGTACTTTGAAAGGATGGTCTGATTTATAATGGAAAGCAAAAAAAATTATCATGAAGAACAAAATAAACTGAATACGGTAAAAATGAGGAATGTCTTATCCGAATTACCTCCCTTCTGCAAACAATTCTTCCGGGGGATTGAAAATAACACTTCTTCCAGGACAAGGCTTGCTTATGCCTACGATTTAAGGGTATTTTTTGAATATATGAAAAAAAACAATCCTTTTTGCAGCAAAATGGAAATCAAAGATTTCCCCCTGTCCATTTTGGATAATATCACCAGGGAAGATATTGAAGAATATATGGAATATATCTCTTACTATCAAAAAGACAGCCGGGAAATTACCAACGAAGAACGGGGAAAATCACGTAAACTGGCTTCTCTCCGTAGTTTTTATAATTATTTTTACCAAATGGAGCTGATTGAAAAAAATCCCGCCGTGCTGATTCCCATGCCAAAACTTCACCAAAAAGAAATTGTCCGCCTGGATGCCGATGAAGTCGCTATCCTGTTAGATCAGGTGGAAGACGGAACTCATCTTACGAAAAGCCAGAAAAAATACCATGAAAAAACGAAAGTCAGGGATACTGCCCTGCTCACTCTCCTGCTCGGAACCGGAATCCGTGTATCCGAATGCGTGGGACTCGATATGGAGGATGTGGACTTTAAAAACAATGGAATTAAAATCCGCCGGAAAGGCGGATATGAAACCGTTGTTTATTTTGGAGAAGAAGTGGAACATGCCCTGCGGGAATATATCGAGCAGCGCAAACACACAATCCCGCTGTCCGGACATGAACATGCATTATTCTTATCCATGCAAAACCGCAGAATTACTGTAAGGGCCGTTGAAAATCTGGTAAAAAAATATGCCTCTAATGTAACTGCCTTGAAGAAAATAACGCCACATAAATTAAGAAGCACTTACGGTACTTCCCTATACCGTGAAACAGGTGATATTTACCTCGTAGCTGATGTTCTTGGCCATAAAGACGTAAATACCACAAGAAAGCATTATGCCGCATTAGAAGATGAAAGAAAACGCAGGGCTGCCAATGCCGTAAAATTAAGGGAACCCTAAACATCATAGGCAGGGACATTTTCCATCAAACATGCAAGGAATCAATTAAGAAAATAAGGAATTACCAGATACATTCCTTCTGTGATGCGGTCATCCCGCAAACCATTCATCTTCATAACTTCTCCTATATAAGAAGGAATATCCTCATAACCGCCATTCATATGTTGGGAAGCGATCGACCATAACGTATCGCCCTTTTCAATCATAATGCTTTTATAATATTTGCATACGGTATCGTCTGTTTCCGCTTTTGCATTCGATGAAAAACTGCTGATGCCAAATGATATTATAATAATGAAGCAAAGGGTTAAAAGGGCTGTCAATATCTTTCTGGTTTGCCCTTTTTTTCTCTTTTTGCTATAATCATCTCCCTTGAAGCTGCGATTCGGTATTCCTCTGTTTCCTCTGTCCATCTTCTATCC
Organism: Lachnospiraceae bacterium; assembly: GCA_021772075.1. Taxonomy (GTDB): domain Bacteria; phylum Bacillota; class Clostridia; order Lachnospirales; family Lachnospiraceae; genus Kineothrix. Next base: position 40,016 of record JAETNQ010000005.1, on the reverse strand, counting down.
CCGCTTTCTTTTTATTCCCACACATACGAACAAATGTTGCGAACATTTGTTCCTTATGCTTGAATTATACCGAACATATATTCTATTGTCAAGATGTTACAAGAAAAAATCGAACAAATTTTTGGAATATACGTTTGCTTTTTATTTCTTTTTATGATATACTTTTAAGCAAGGAAAGAAATATTATAAAGACTTGGAATCATACGGAGGAACAATTGTATGGGATATGGAAAAATCTCCAAAAAGCAAAGCGAAATATTGGAATTTATTAAAGATTCTATATTGACGAAAGGTTATCCTCCCGCTGTGCGGGAAATATGCGAGGCAGTCCATCTAAAATCAACTTCTTCCGTTCACTCTCATTTAGAAACTCTGGAAAAAAACGGATACATACGCCGCGACCCGACGAAGCCCCGCGCTATAGAAATATGTGATGACAGTTTCCAGACTGTCCGTACCGAAATGGTAAGCCTTCCGGTCGTAGGCCGCGTAGCCGCCGGCCAGCCTATTCTTGCGGAGGAAAATGTGGAAAGTTATTTCCCGATACCTGCAGAGTTTGTTCCTTCCGGCGAATCCTTTGCTTTGAAAGTAAAGGGGGATTCTATGATAAATGCCGGCATCTACAGCGGAGACCAGATTTTTGTCAACTGCTGCAACACTGCTTCCAACGGCGATATTGTTGTTGCTTTGGTTGAAGATTCTGCGACAGTGAAAACTTTTTATAAAGAAAACGGGCATATACGCCTTCAGCCGGAAAACGATACTATGGAACCCATTATTGTTGATGACTGCCAGATTCTTGGAAAAGTATTCGGCATTTTCCGTTTATGCCAATAAACTTTCCTCATTATAAATATTATAAACAAACATTGTTTGTAACAAATTTTGTCACGCTCCGCGAGCCAGCTTATTGTAATAAAAAGAGGATTAAGAATTCTTAAAACCCTTAATCCTCTTTATAAAATCTATGAAATTCGTCAGGCATTATTAATCCATTAACGGAATCTGACCTTAATATAAGCCTGAATCTCTTCTACACATCTCTCAAAGCCAAGTTTTGAACTGTCCAGACATAAATCATAGTTTCTCGCATCCGTCCATTCCCTTCCGGTATAGAATTTATAATACTCTGCTCTGCACTTATCTGTTTTTGTAATATATTTTTCCAGCTCCCTGGGAGGCATGCTTACTTTCTTTGCTGCCTGTTCCATGCAATAATCCTTAGGCGCATGAATAAATACGCTTAAAACATTATCATAATCCTTCAACACATAATCCGCGCAACGGCCGATAATTACGCAGGACTCCTCTTCTGCCAGCTGTTTAATCACTTTGGCCTGGTAATTAAATAAATTATTATCGGAAACAAAATCATCGCTTTCTGGAGGAATCAGCTGTCCATTATAAACATTTTTCACCATTTTGAACAGCTTAGTCATTTTTATTTTTTCATCCGCATTCACAAAGAGCCTTTCATTAATGCCGCTGTCTTCCGACGCCAGCTTAATAAGTTCTTTGTCATAATAATGAATGCCCATATCCTTTGACAGCATCTCGCCGATCGTACGCCCGCCGCTCCCATACTGTCTTGCGATCGTAATCACTACTTTTTTATCCATACCTTTTACCTCCTCAACATTCCGCTATCGCTCAGGCTTCCCCAAGATATGCTTTCTTTATGGAATCATCGTTCAAAAGATCGCTCGCTTTGCCTTCCAGTACAATCTTGCCTGTTTCCAGAACATAAGCCCTGTCGGCGATGGAAAGAGCCTTCTTTGCATTCTGTTCGACAAGAAGAACCGTAGTTCCGCTGTCACTCACTTCCTTGATAATATCAAAAATTTCATTTACGAATATGGGAGATAATCCCATAGACGGTTCATCCATCAGTATAATCTTAGGATGGGACATCAACGCCCTTCCCATTGCCAGCATTTGCTGTTCGCCGCCGCTTAAAGTGCCGGCCATCTGGTTTTGGCGTTCTTCCAGCCGGGGAAATCTCTTATATACGGATTTTAATGTTTCCTCTATTTCATTTTTATCTTTTCTCGTATAAGCCCCCATACGAAGATTTTGGAGAACGGAAAGCTGGGCGAATACTCTTCTTCCCTCCGGCACATGCGCCATTCCTTTAGAAACAATTTTATAGCCCGGAACCTTGGTAATATCCTGTCCTTCAAAAGTAATTGTTCCTGCCTTTGCCGGAAGCAGTCCGGTAATCGTATGGAGCGTCGTCGTCTTGCCAGCGCCGTTTGCCCCGATCAGAGCAATAACTTCCCCTTCCTTTACGTTGAAGGAAATACCTTTGATCGCCTGGATCATGCCATAGTATACTTCCAGGTCTCTGATTTCAAGCATAGCCATTTTCTATTTCCTCCTATTCTCCCAAATACGCCGTAATTACCTGCGGATCATTCAGTACTGTTCCTGTTTTGCCCTGCGTCAGAATACGGCCGAAATTCAATACCGTCAATTCTTCGCAGATACCGGATACCAGCTTCATATCGTGTTCGATCAGCAATATGGTCATATCAAATTTGTCCCTGACAAAACGGATCGTATCCATAAGCTCTCCTGTTTCATTAGGATTCATGCCGGCCGCCGGCTCATCCAGCAAAAGAAGCTTCGGCTTTGTCGCCAAGGCACGGGCAATTTCCAGTTTACGCTGTTTTCCATACGGAAGATTAGACGCGAGATAATCGGCCTCCCCGTCCAGTTCAAATACCTTGAGAAGCTCCATGGCGCGTTCATTCATTTCTTTTTCTACTTTATGATATTTCGGAAGGCGCAGGATCCCTTCTATGGTAGAATAAGGATAATGATTATGCAATCCGACCTTTACGTTATCGAGTACCGTTAATTCTTTAAATAAGCGGATATTCTGAAAAGTTCTTGCAATTCCTGCCTTATTGATATCGATCGTCTTTAAACCGGTAATATCGCGGTCTTCCAGCCTGATAATCCCCTCATCCGGCTTATAAACTCCTGTCAGCAAGTTAAAAACGGTTGTTTTTCCCGCGCCATTCGGCCCGATCAATCCATATAACTGTCCTTTTTTTATTTCTATATTAAAATCATCAACCGCCCTTAGTCCTCCAAAGGAAATGGTTAAATTTTTTACTTCAAGCAATGCCATATTATTTAACCTCCTTTTCTTTTTTGGAATGCCGTTTCAGCCCTTCCTTCCATTCGATCGCCTTCGGACTCCAGTTCAGAAGCATCATGGCGATCAGGACGATGGCGTAGATCAGCATACGGTAATCGCTGAGTCCGCGCAGAAGCTCAGGAAGCAGCGTAAGGATAATTGCCGAAATGATAGATCCTCTTATATTGCCGATACCGCCAAGGACTACGAACACAAGAATCATAATGGACATATTGTAGCCAAAATTTTTAGGCAGAGCTGTCAAAGTCGATAAATTATGGGCATAAAGCACTCCTGCTACCCCTGCGATCGATGCCGATATAGAAAACGCCATCAATTTATACTTTGTGATATTAATTCCAATAGATTCCGCCGCAATGCGGTTATCCCTGATCGACATGATCGCGCGTCCGTCTCTCGAATTGATCAGGTTCAATATAATAAAGAGGGAAATAAAGATCAAAATAATGCCTATCGTAAAACTGGCGTCATGTGGCGTGCCGGTAATTCCCTGGGCTCCATTGACAATCACCTGCCCCTCCGCATCTAAATGAAGGGAAATAGAGTCCTTCATAGAAAAATGGAAGCCGTTTTTATCTTTTCCTATATATAATACATTCACAAGATTCTTGATAATTTCCCCAAAAGCCAGGGTGACAATCGCCAGATAATCCCCTTTCAGCCTTAATACCGGAATACCGATCAATATTCCAAATATTCCGGCAACAGCCGCCCCTATCAAAAGAGCCGCTAAAAACCGCAGACTGTCTGGCATCAATCCATCCATGCATTTTGAAAAGAAAGCACCAGAAAATGCACCCACGCACATAAATCCCGCATGCCCGAGGCTCAGCTCCCCGAGAATTCCTACCGTCAAGTTCAATGAAATTGCCAGCATTACATAAATACAAAGCGGAACGAGAAGCCCCTTCATAAGGCTGGAAATATTGCCGGTTAATAAAAGCATCTGTACGGCAAGATATGCCAGAAGCACCATTAAATATGTGATCAGATTATTTTTTGTCGTTTTCGTTATGTTCATTTTTTTCATGGCTGCTTTTTTACACCTTCTCTTGTATATTCTTTCCTAATATGCCCGTCGGCTTTACGAGAAGGACGACGATCAGTACTGCAAAAACGATTGCATCTGCCATTTGAGAAGAAATATACGCCTTTCCAAGAATTTCAATGATACCTAAGAGAATCCCTCCTATCATCGCTCCCGGGATGGAACCGATTCCGCCGAATACAGCGGCCACAAAGGCTTTGATTCCCGGCATCGCTCCCGTATAAGGAGTCAGGGAAGGATAAGCGGAACAAAGCAATACGCCGGCTACCGCCGCAAGAGCGGAACCGATTGCAAAAGTAAGGGCTATCGTGCCATTCACATTAATGCCCATCAGCTGGGCCGCGCCTTTATCCTCCGAAACGGCCAGCATTGCCTGACCGGCTTTCGACTTGTTGACAAATAAAGTAAGGCAGACCATAATAATAATTCCTGCTATAATTGTCACGATCGTCTCGCCGGATATGATTAACTGTCCATCTGCAAGCTTTAACGGACTTATCGTAACGACAGACGTGAACGACTTCGTATTGGCTCCGAAAATAAGCAGAGCCACATTCTGCAGCAGATAACTCACGCCGATCGCCGTAATCAATACCGCCAGCGGCGATGATGCATTACGAAGCGGTTTATAAGCAACCCGTTCAATGAGCATGCCCAGCGCCGTACAGACTACAACTGCTACCAGAATTCCAAGAACAGGAGGAAGCCCCAATGTACTGACTATGGTAAATACGGCAAAACCGCCTACCATAATAACATCCCCATGGGCAAAATTCAGCATCTTGGCAATCCCATACACCATCGTATATCCTAAAGCAATAATTGCATATACGCTGCCAAGGCTTATACCGTTGATCAGATAAGAAATAAAACTCATAAGAAACACCTCTTCGCTATTTTGTGCAAAGCTTCCATGAAGCTTGTAAGAAATTATATCATTAATTCTCTTTATTATCAAGAAAAGAAAAGGGATGTAAAAGCTTCGCTTCTGCAAAGCTTTTAAGCATCCCTCTCTGGCCGCCATACCAGCCGCAGGTCCGTGATGAATTCCCTGTCAGCCGGTTTCTATTACATTGCCGTATAAACGCCGTCCTTGATCTGAACTGCTTTAGGAGCCTTATTCGGCTCGCCGGAAGCGTCCCATGTCATGCCGACACCGGTAAGGCCGTCCAATGTGATCTCTGTCATTGCGCCTTTCATCGCTTCACAGATCGCGCTCATATCCATATCCGGCGTAATGCCCGCCTTTTCACCAGCAGCTTTGATCGCATAAATAGCATCATAAGCATCTGCTGCGAACTGGTTCGGCGTATCGCCGAATTTTTCTTTATAAGTGGTTACAAAATTCTTTGTCAATTCATCTTCTGCATCTGCTGCAAAAGGTGTAAGGAGCATAACTCCTTCCGCCAGGGAAGTATCAAAGTTTTCTACATTAAGAATACCGTCCAATCCATCACAGCCGAAGAAAATCGGGCTGTATCCCATAGTCGATGCCTGGGAAAGGATCAAAGAAGCTTCCGTATAATAAATAGGCAGGAATACCAGTTCAGCACCAGCATCTTTTGCTTTCTGGAGCTGTACGGAGAAATCCGTCTTATTATCCGCTGTAAACGCTTCTGCGGAAACAATCTCGAAAGGCTGGTTTGCCGCTTCTGCCGTAAACTTCTCGTAAATTCCGGAAGAATAGATATCGGAACTGTCATAAATAACCGCTATTTTGGAAGCGATCGCATTTTCGCCGATGTACAAAGCGGATGCCGCTCCCTGGTTCGGATCGGAGAAACATACGCGGAATGCATTATCATATTTCACGCAATCCACGGAAGATCCGGAAGGAGTAAGCTGGAACATATTGTCCTGCGCCGTATTTTCGGATACCGCAACGCTGCATCCGCTGGTAACCGTCCCCATCAGCATCTGCATGCCCCAATCCTTTAATGTATTATATGCATTCACCGATTTTTCAGCATCACATTCATCATCTTCAAATTTAAACTCAATCGGTACTCCGTTGATGCCGCCAGCCGCATTGATTTCATCCACCGCAAGCTGCGCCGCATTCTGTACGGCAACGCCATATACGGCAGCGCTTCCTGTCGTAGGACCGATACCGCCGATCTTAAAAGCCCCTGCTGCTGCTGAGTCGCCGCCCGCTTCCGATGCCACGCTTTCCGTAGCAGGTTCAGAATCTGCTGCCTGTGTTCCGGCATCCGCATTTCCGCAGCCTGCAAATAAAGCCGCAGCCATCGCAGAAGCCATAACAACGCTCATGACTTTGTTAAACTTCTTCATAATTTTTCCCTCCTAAATATTTTTAAATGGAAGAAAGTCCTCCATTTCTGAATTATCTTACTCTTAATCAAATTCTTTGTCAATGTTATTTTAAACATTTTATTCACATTTCATGAAAAAAAACTTTATTTTTATGCATGAAAAAACATTTTCAGGACAAAATAAAGGCGAGAGGAAACTTTCCAGAGAGGTGAAAATTTCATTTAAAATTTTTACTTCCCGTTAAGAATTGATTATGAATGGAGGTTTTAAGATGAATCATAAAGCATTGGATTTTACCGCCCTGACAATCGCCATTATAGGCGCTGTAAACTGGGGGCTGATCGGCTTCTTCAGCTTTGACCTTGTCGCCTTTATTTTCGGCAACATGTCATGGTTTTCAAGAATTGTGTACGCGTTAGTCGGCATTTGCGGATTGTATCTTATTTCATTTTATATGTATGCGGGCAACTCTTCCGGAGAATCGGTGTGACATCAGGGAAACTCATTTCTGATCATGCGCGGAAAAGTACACTCAAAAAAATGACGCCGGTTACACGGCGTCGTTTTTTTATGTACTCTATTTCTCACGTTTCTTTTACAATCATATTCATCCATACCCCTTTTTTAATCAGGATATAGCCTATCATGCACTTAATAATATCAATGAACTGGCAGATAAAATAAAGTGGTATAATATGCATTCCTGTGTATCTGGATAATACATAGGCCAGCGGAATATTCACCACCCATGAGTAGACGCTGTCAAAGAAAAATGTCACCAACGTCTTTCCTCCCGAACGCAGAGTAAAATAAGCCACATTTACAAAAGCATAAACAGGCATGCATGCGGAAGAAACGATAATAAACCGGGTAGCGAGCCCCCTGATCTCTTCAGTCGTATTATAAATCATCGGGAACAAAGGGGCAAAAACAGAAAGGCAGATACCAATAACCGCACATCCTCCTACGGAGAAAAACATCAGCTTCCTGACCGTATCCTTCGCTTCTTCCATTTTTCCCGCTCCCAGCAGCTGCCCGATAATAATTCCCACAGAATTTCCAAGCGCAATAAACACTACATTAAATACATTGGATATAGTAGAGGAAATATTAAATGCGGCCACTACGGACAGCCCCCTTACCGAATAGCACTGCATCAGCACTGCCTGCCCGCTGGACCATAACGCTTCGTTCACCATCAGCGGAGTTCCCATCACCAGCACTTTGGCGACCAATCCTCCCGGAATTCTCATGCTCTGGTAAACTCCCGTAATAAAGCCGTTCCTTTCCTTATTACGGTGCGTCCATCCCGCAACGATTGCCAGTTCCACAAACCGGGATATCGTGGTCGCGATAGCTGCTCCTTCTACTCCAAGCGCCGGCATACCGAATTTCCCAAAAATTAATATGTAATTTAAAATTAAATTCACGAATACCGCCGCGATCCCTGCCTTCATCGGCAGCATGGTTTCCCCTGTTTCCCGCAAGGTACCCGAATACACTTGAATAATGGCAAACGGCACCAGTTCCACCATCATCACCCGCAAATATTTGCGGGCATACAGCAAAGTGGCTTCCAAGTTTCCGGTTTCTCCGGCCTCATGCAGATACAGCGAGATCAACTGCGTACCCCAAAATGCGAAGACAAGCAGGCCGGCGGCCGTAATCAACAGACTCAGCAGCAGCTTCATGCGGAACGTATCCCGTATTCCCTTCTGATCCCCGCATCCATAATATTGTGCCGTAAAAATACCCGCGCCGGATACGCCCCCAAAAATACAAAGGTTAAAAACTAAAACCAGCTGATTGACAATCGCCACGCCGGACATTTGTTCCGTGCCGATCTGCCCTACCATAATATTATCCAGAAGGCTGACAAAATTAGTGATCCCATTTTGTATCATGATAGGAACAGCCACAGAAAGAACCATCAGGTAAAATTTTTTATCTCCTATATACTTTTTCATTAATCGGCAAATCCTTTAAGCTTTATTCTTCCATATCCTGGAACTCCGACAGGGCGATCTGCTTTCCGTCCCGCCATATGCGTTCCAGATCATAAAACAGCCTGTTATCCCTGTCGAAAATGTGGACGATCACATCAAGAAAATCCATCAGTATCCAATTAGCGGTGTCATATCCTTCCACCTGCTTCAGATTTCCGCCTGCCCTGCCTATCGCTTCTTCCACCGAATCGGCAAGCGCCTGATTCTGGTTACGGTTCGTGCCGTTGGCAATAATAAAATAATCCGCGATGACAGATACTTCGCTGATATCGATCACTTCAATGTTTTCCGCTTTTTTCTCTTCCAGCGCCCTGATTGCAAGACGCGTTATCTCTTTACTGTTCATCCAACTCTCCTGTTTTTATAAAAATCATACGTTTTCTGTGTCATCGGATCCACATCACCCTCCACCGTCCTCAGATAGACAAGGGTATCCTCTAAAATACGGTATAAAGCTTCGTCTATATCGGTAAACGCCAGCTTTCTGATTTCTGTAAGGTTCGGCGCCTGTTTTCTTCCCGGCTCGATATAATCAGCCACATAAATTATTTTTTCCAACAGAGACATATCCGGCCTTCCCGTCGTATGATTCAAAATCGCATTGACCGTATCGCTGTCGTGGACATGGAATTTCTGCATGGCGATATAACTTCCTACCTTGGCATGTAATAAAAAAGGATTTTTACGTTCGATCTTGTTTACGCTGATATTATGCTTTTCGCAAATGGACAGCCGTTTTTCATTGCTCATGCATTTCGCGCAATCGTGCAGAAGCCCTGCCGTCTGTGCCTTCATAAGATCCTCGCCATACCGCATGGCCAATGCAGCGGCTGTATACTCCACTCCCAGCGTATGTTCAAAACGCTTGGAATCCAAAGTTTTTTCCATTGCTTTCCGGATTTTTTTCAGGTTTGAAGATTTCGCTTCCATATTTCACTTATCCTCCCAATCTGACGTACTTCTCTTTTATTCCATATACAACCGGTATTTTTTTATATATTCGGCCACTTGGTCGGGAACCATATAGCGGATCGATTTCCCTTTCCGTATCCTGTCCCTGATATCCGTGGAAGAAAAAGAAATTTCTTTCATTCCGATCATTCCGATCCTGGCTCCATATTTTTCACTGAGACGGGAAATCTGCTCTTTCAGATCGTCATCATCCTTTCCATCCCTGACGGCAGCGAGTATCGTGCAATCCCGGAATATGGTTTCAAGATTTTTCCACGATTCCATGGCAAAAAGGCTGTCTGCCCCTACGATAAAGAAAAATTCTGTTTCCGGCTCCTCTTTCCGAAGCAGCTCCAAGGTTTCGCAAGTATAGGAATTGCCTTCTCTCTCTACCTCTGCAGACGACAGGGAAAAGGAAGCATTGTCCGCAATCGCCAGACGGGTCATTTCCAGGCGCATCCATTTATCTGCTATTTCGGTTCCGCTTTTCATATAGGGCAGGCCGCTCGGAAGGAAGAGTATTTCATCCAGCCCAAAAGCCTCCTTCGCATTTTCTGCAAGAAGCAAGTGTCCGATATGAATCGGATTGAAGGTTCCACCCATAATTCCCGTTTTCTTTTTCCCCATTTCGCTGAATATCCTCCCTAGCAAAAAATAAGCTGGTATTATTCCGGCAAAAAGATTTTTTTGTGTTCCTTGCTTTCTTTATATAAAATAATTTTTCTTCCGATCACCTGGACCACCTGGGAACGCGTACGTCCTGCCAGCATCTCGGCAATCGCTTTCGGATCGTCCATGCAGTTCTTTAAAACCGCAACCTTTACAAGTTCCCTTGTATGGAAGGCTTCGGAAACTGCCGCCGTAAACTCCGGGGTAATGCTGGATTTCCCGATCTGGAAAATCGGATCCAGATTATTTGACAGGCTCTTTAAATAACTCCTTTGCTTGCTTGTCATAAGCCAATAACTCCTTTATCTATTTATAATAATCGAAGGAAAGCCCGTACATGCGGACGGTATCCCCTTCCTGGATTCCAAGGGCCTCCAGTTCATCCAAAATTCCATTGTCCTTTAAAAACTTCTGGAAAAAGGCAAATCCTCTTTCGGATTCCAGATTCGTGTAACCAAGCATTTTTTCTATGCGCGGGCCTTCCACTACATAAGCATCCTCTTTTTCTTGGTAAGACACCGTATACGGCTCCTCTTTCGCCAGCAGTTCTTCCGGGAAATACTCCCTTTCAAAAATAACCGGCTGGTCGTCCATTTCTTCCAAAAGATTATTAACCGCATAAAGCAGTTCCCTGACTCCTTTTCCGCTCACTGCAGAAATGGGAAATACCCTCATACCTTTCGGCTCAAATTCCGCCCGGATCCTTCCAATAGGATCTTCTTCTCCATTCATCCCCATATGGCCAATGATCATATCGATCTTATTAGCGGCAATTATCTGCGGCCTTTTTGCGATTCCCGGATTATAAGCCTCTAATTCCCTGTTAATCGCATAAATATCCTTCACCGGGTCTCTTCCTTCCGTAGAAGCCGCATCCACAATGTGGATCATTACTTTTGTTCTTTCAATGTGGCGAAGGAATTCATGCCCAAGTCCGGCACCCTCCGACGCGCCCTCGATCAAGCCGGGGATATCGGCAATCACGAAGCCCTTTGCATCCTCCAGTTCCACAACCCCGAGATTCGGACTCAACGTGGTAAAATGATAATTGGCGATCTTAGGGCGGGCATTGCTGACATGGGATAAAAGCGTCGATTTCCCTACATTCGGAAAACCCACAAGACCTACGTCGGCAATTACCTTTAATTCCAGCTGAAGCTCCAGTTCCTGCGCCTCCTGTCCGGGCTGGGCATATTTGGGCGCCTGCATCGTACTCGTGGCATAATGCTGGTTGCCGCGTCCTCCCCGGCCTCCTTTTAAAAGGACGAACCTTCTGTTTTCCCCAGACATGTCCTTAATGACTTTTCCGCTTTCCCCTTCCTTAATCACTGTGCCATAAGGTATTTTAATAACAATATCGGCTCCGTTTTTGCCCCGGCAGTTCTTCTTATTGCCATTCTCGCCGTTTCCCGCAACATATTTACGGATATGCCTGAAATCGGTCAATGTATTCAGCCCGTCATCCACTTCAAAAATAACATCGCCGCCGTCGCCGCCGTCGCCGCCGTCCGGCCCCCCGTTCGGCACATATTTCTCTCTGCGGAAAGACACATGCCCGTCGCCGCCTTTTCCGCTTTTTACATATATTTTCGCTCTGTCTGCAAACATTTTATTACCTGCTTTTTTTCTGTGTATACAAAGAGGCTTCAAACATATTCAGTTTGAAGCCCGGTTTGTTCGCATTATTTCTCTACAGGATATACGGAAGCCTGTTTCTTGTCTCTTCCTTTCCTTTCAAATCTAAGCACACCGTCTACCAGTGCAAACAAAGTGTCGTCTCCGCCTCTGCCCACATTGACACCGGGATGGATCTTCGTTCCACGCTGCCTATACAGAATATTTCCTGCTTTTACGAATTGACCGTCAGCCCTTTTTGCCCCAAGTCTTTTGGATTCGGAATCCCTGCCGTTCTTTGTCGAACCAACACCCTTTTTATGGGCGAAAAATTGAAGGTTCATATTTAACATAGTCTTACACCTCCTTGCATTTTACTACCAGATACTTCTTGCCGTATTGTTCCTCGATCTGCAATAGTCCCAGTATCATGGAATCCATAAGAAGCTTTCCTTTCTCGGACAGTGTTCTTTTTATCCGGCAACGTATAATGCCTGCGGTTTCTTCCGCTTCAATCTCCATATCCTCCCCTGCCAGCTTTTCCATAGAATTGATGGCGTTAATGACGAGGACGGACACGGAAGCACATACGATATCCTTTCCTTTTACCGCAAAACCGGAATGTCCTTTACAGGTAAACCCTTGATATTCTCCATTTTCTGATTTTCTAATGATGATTTCTGTCATTTCCAAGCATTATTAAGCATTGATCTTATCAATTTTAACCTGAGTGTATGCTTGTCTGTGCCCATTTTTCTTATGATAGCCGGTTTTTCTCTTATACCTGTAAACGATAACCTTTTTGCCCCTCCCCTGCTCCATAACGGTAGCGGATACGGTCGAATTGGCTACGTCGCCGGCAACCTTAAGCCCGTTGTCGCTGATTGCGATCACCTTGTCAAATGTCACAGTGTTTCCGGGTTCCACATCAAGCTTTTCCACCTTGATGACATCGCCTTCAGAAACCTTATACTGTTTTCCGCCTGTGGCAATAATTGCGTACATATTGCACCTCCTATAATACAGGAAAATCCTGCTTTACTCGCTAGTTTTGGCGTTATCCCCGATGAAACAGCGGCAATTAGCCTTGCCTGCCTTTTATTCATGGAATATACTTAAGCCTAACTATGCGGCATACTGGATAAGTGTAGCACTACCACCATAGGAATGTCAAGAAATTTTTTGGAAAACATGTGGAAACCAAGGCATAAAAAATGGAAGCAATGGGGCTCGAACCCATGACCTCTCGCGTGTGAGGCGAACGCTCATCCCGGCTGAGCTATGCTTCCATAAGAGCATTATAACACCATTTTAAAAAAGGTGCAAATAAAATTCAATTTCCTATAAGAAATTGGCTTATGCCGGAAAAAAGTTCTTAGAAAAAAAGTAGGCGATAATCTGCGCCCTGGAACTGAACTCCGCTGACTTTAGCAGTTCTTCCACTTCTTCCCTGCTGTAAAACCCTGCTTCAATCCATTCGTTGTCCGATGTATGGTCTTCAAACTCCCCTTCCGCTTCCACAAACACAACATTCGTCTTTGTATCGGAAATCGCAACGGCCGCGTAGGATGCCGGCAGAATATCAATAATTCTTTTTACATGTAAACCCGTTTCCTCATATAATTCCCTGGATATGCATTCCTCCAAAGTCTCGTTCTCCTCCAGCATTCCAGCACAAAGGTTATAAACGGTTTTATTCACTCCCATGCGGAATTCCTTTAGCAGCAGCAGCCTTCCTTCGTTTACCGCCGCAATGGACATGCCGCTCGTTTTTGTTCCGATATCTTCTATGCCGGAAAGTTCCCTGCGGCTGACAATCTCATATTTCTTTTCCTTCCCCGCCTTGTTCCGGTAAACCAGTTCATAATTTTTCAGATACCTCCCATCTTTTACCTTCTCCATTTTTATCAGCTTCATTATCCATCTCCTTTGGTTTGTTCCGCGAATTGCTCCCGCAGCGGCTTGCTTTTTTTCATCCTTGTAATTTCCACCAGACCCAGAGCGGTAATATCCATTAACTCTGTCCTTACCGGATCCTGTTTCAGCAGATTCCCCAAATGGGACATCAGTTTTTTATTATGTTCCGCCGGCTTCATATTAATAAAATCCACGATAATAATGCCGGATATATTGCGCAGAGCCAGCTGAAACGCGATTTCTTCCGCAGCCTCCATATTGATCTTAAGCCAGGTCTGTTCCATATCCTTTCCCGTTACCAGTTTCCCCGTATTAACATCAATGACTGTCAAGGCTTCCGTCGGGTCAATCACCAGATATCCGCCGGACTTCAGCCATACTTTTCTGCCCAGCGCTTCCTGCAGCCGGGTTTCCACGCTGTAAAGCTTGTACAGCGGCAGCCTGTCATCCCGGTAAAGCCTTGCCTCAGGAATATGAAAGGAAGGATTCGCCTCGCGGTATGCCATAATGTTTTCATAGATCCCGGGATCATCCGTCACGATTTCCTCATATTGTCCTTCATATTCATCCCGGATGCCTGCCAGATAAGAAGGGGCGGCTTTATAGAGAACGGAATAGCAGGTCCGATAATGCGCTGCGTCCATGATCTCCTGCAATTCCCCGGAAAGCCGGCGAATCTCATCTGCCAGGGGCGAAATATCATCCCCAAGGTTTTTTGCATTCGTACGTATGACAATTCCCTTTTTCTTCGCATATTCCTTCAAAACGCCCTCTTTTTCCAAAGCGTCCCCGATCCGCTTCTTCACCTTTTCTGACAGTTTGGAAGAATATACTGCCCCCGGCCTGTCAGCGGACACTACACAATATTTTCCATCCAGCGACAGCGAACAGGTTACGGCCGGGGATTTTGTCTTGGCGGCTTCTTTATAAACCTGTACCAATATTTCATCTTCCGCAAGAATCCTGCCGTCATAGGCACGGTTCGTAAGCAGCGGACTCCTGATGCGCTCCAGGTTGAGAAAGCAGGGGCAGCCTGGTTCTATTTCCACGAATGCGGCATGGATATTTTTTAAAATATTCTTTACCCTGGCCACATAAATATTTCCCAGGATATTTTCCTCTTCTCTCTCTGCCCTTGCATGAACCAGCCTGTTTTCATGAAAAAGCAGCGATACGATCTTTCCCTTATATTTTATAATTAAATATTTGTTTCCCATTTTCAAAATCCTGTTCCCACAGCATCCAACGGAACCAAATGCCGGTCTCCATCCACGCCGGTATCCGTATAAGTATCTTCCCGTGTAATTTCCAATGCAAATTCCGGAAGTTCCTTCCCTTCCGCTTTCCAAAAAGCCTCCATCACCAGCCCCGGCTTGATATTGCCGGAACTGCTGGCGTTTACCATCATACGGACTACGGCGTCATCCCCTTCTCCCGATGCCGATAACTGATAAATATAAGGCTTGATATCCATTTCCGCTTCGCTTTTCTTCGTCTTTTTCTTCACCATAATCACGGGTTTGCCGTAAAATGCCAGCAGTCTGTCCGCCCATCCCGGATCCGGCGCATATCCCTGCCGGAATCTGACGGAATATTCCGCCGCCGCCACACTGGCCATCGCATTTTTCGTTCCTTCTTCCAAAGCCGTTACGCTCAAAATCTCCATTCCTTCCACCATCGCCCTATCCAGCTTTTGCTTCATATCCTCCGCTCCGGCGTGTGACCGGACTTCGATATCCAGATATTCCCCATGGCTGGTAAGCCCCACTCCGAGAGGGGCAGCAAAAGACATGATCTGATGGGGGCTGAATCCTTCGGAATAAGCCACATCGATTCCCGCCCTCCGAACCGCTTTCTGGAAAAACCTCATGACATCCAGATGCCCGATAAACCGCATGGCTCCTGTTTTCGCAAATTTTATCCTTACTTTCATTCTATTTTGTTATCCTTTCCCATCCTCCGGCATGGCCGCTTCCGGTTTTATGTTCCGCTTCGGCCTTCAAAGCAGACCCCGCCTCCGAAACGGTTTGCCCCGCATCCCTGGCAACGAGCGCGGCAATTCGGTGAAACGGTTCCTTCCAGCGCCTTTTCCCATTCCCTCTTTAAAAATTCCTTGTCCACGCCGCAGTCTAAAAAGTCCCACGGAAGCGTTTCCTCCGCAGACCGCTCTCTTGTCGTATAAAAACCGATATCGATGCCGCATTCTTCAAAAGCTTCCATCCATGCATCGTTATGGAAATATTCGCTCCATGCATCGTAAATGCACCCTTTCCGGTAAGCGCTTTCAATCACGCCGGCAATCCGCCTGTCGCCTCTGGCAAGCACGCCTTCCAAAACGCTGATATCCGCCTCATGCCAGTTATACTTGATGCTTTTCTGGTTTAATTGTTCTTTGATCGCGCTTCTTGTCATATAAGCTTTTTCCAGGAACTCCTCTTTGGTACACATAGGCGACCATTGGAACGGCGTAAACGGCTTCGGAATAAAAAAGGATGTGCTGGCAACGATCTGCACCTTTCCGTTTACACGTTTTTCCTTCGGCACAGTCTCATAAAACACCGCCGCAATTTTATTCGCCAGCGCCCCGATCTCCTTGATATCTTCTTCCGTTTCCGTAGGAAGCCCCAGCATAAAGTAAAGTTTTACCCTTGTCCAGCCGCCTTCAAACGCAAGGCCGGCCCCCTTCAGGATATCCTCTTCGGTCAATCCTTTATTAATTACATTTCTAAGCCTTTGGCTTCCTGCCTCCGGGGCGAAGGTCAGACTGCTCTTTTTGATATCCTGCACTTTGCCCATCACATCCAGGGAAAAAGCGTCGATCCTTAAGGACGGAAGGGAAATATTGATTTTCCGCTCCCCGCATTCCCCGATCAAAAAGTCGACCAATTCCGGCAGTTTGGAATAATCGCTGGAACTCAAAGAACTCAAAGAAATTTCTTCATGCCCCGTATTCTTCAGCATTTCTACTGCGTATTCTTTCAGCATCCCCACATCGCGTTCCCGTACCGGGCGGTAAATCTGGCCCGCCTGGCAGAAACGGCAGCCCCGGATACATCCCCTCTGTATTTCCAGCACCACCCGGTCCTGCGTCACTTTTATAAAAGGAACCACCGGCTTTTTCGGATAATAGGTATCCGAAATATCCATCTCCACCTCTTTCTGAATGGTCTTTGGAATCCCGTCCTCCGTCGGTTCCATCTTTTCAATGGTTCCGTCTTCTTTATATTCCACTTGGTAAAACATCGGGACATACATGCCTGGCAGTTTCGCCGCTTTCCTCAAAAATTCCTTCCGGGATTCCCCGCTCCGGCGGCATTCTTTGTACAGATCCAGCAATTCCCGGTAGCGGGTCTCCCCTTCGCCGATATAAAAGAGATCAAAAAATTCCGCGATCGGCTCCGGATTATAAACACAAGGCCCTCCTCCGATCACGACCGGATAGCCCCATCCCCCGCCTTGTCCTTCTCTGTCCTTTGCTTTTAACGGAATATGGGATAAATCAAGAATCTGTAATATATTGGTGTAACACATCTCATATTGGATCGTAATCGCCAGAAAATCCATGTCCTTTACCGGTTCCTGGGATTCCAATGCAAAAAGAGGGATGTTTTCCTCCCTCATTACCTTGTCCAGATCCACCCAAGGCGAATATACCCGCTCGCACCAGACATCCTCAAAGCGGTTAAACATATCGTACAGGATCTGGATGCCTAAGTGGGACATGCCGATTTCATATACGTCCGGAAAGCACATGGCTATACGTATATCCACCAGCCCTTTGTCTTTTACCACCGCATTTACTTCATTGCCGATGTAACGCGCCGGTTTTTCCACCTTCAGCAATATTTCATCTTTTAAAGCCAGTTTGTTCATAATTCTCCTTATTTTATCTATTTTTCCTCCCCCTTAAGGGAATTCCCTTAAGGGGGTTCCTTAAAAGGGGGTTCCTTAAAGGTATTTCCTTAAGGGGGTTCCCGGGATTTTCTTCTAATCCCTAAATAGAGTATAAGGGAAATTATCCTCAAAATCAAATACTACTTCTTCAAAATCCGCATCAAAGTCCTTGTTGATCTCTTCCCTCACGGATTCTGTCGAAATGCCGGCGATCTTCCCTTCCCCGGCATCTGCCGCAAGAAACGTGCAGAAAAGGGCGACCGATAATATCATCCGCAGTTTAAAAGAAGAAAAGGAATTCCCATATGCAGGAGAGCCTCCTTCTTCCAGTGCATACAATTCCTGGCCCCTGCCTTCCTCATATCCCTTTCGGTAGACCGGCAGTTCCTCCTCCGGTTTATGTTCTATCCCATATAATATTTTTTCCCTGTGCCGCATCCGCATCCGGTTATCTTGGTTTTCCTCCCGTATGGAACGTATCAGCTGCAATTTCTGGTTCGTCGAAACTTTCCCCATCCCATACCCCCTACTCTGCCAGATCCGACAACGGCCGGAAGCTGTAACCCATTTTTTCCCATTCTCCAAGAAGTTCATCCAGCACTTCCCCGTTCGTCTTGGATGTGCTATGCAGAAGCACGACCGCGCCGGGATGAATCCGCCCTGTCATTTTTTCCAAAGCCTCTTCCCTTGACGGCTGTTTATCCTGATACCAGTCAACATAAGCGAGGCTCCAGAAAAAGGTTTTGTATCCCAGTTCCTTCGCCATCTTCAGATTTTCCACGCTATACTTCCCCTGCGGCGGCCGGTAATACATAGAAAGCTCTTTTCCGGTAATCTGCCGGAACAAGTCGGCCACATCATCCATTTCCTTGCGGAAAGATGCCATATCCGATATTTTTGACATATCCGGATGGTGATATGTATGGTTTCCTACGCAATGTCCTTCCTCTACCATCCGTTTTACCAGTTCCGGCGCCGATTCCAGATAATGTCCTACCACAAAAAAAGTAGCAGGCGCCTGATGCTTCTTTAAAGCATCCAATATTGGTTCCGTGTTCCCGTTCTCATATCCGGCGTCAAACGTCAGATAAATGACTTTTTCCTCTCCCTCCCCTACAAAATAAGCGTCATATTTCTTTAATTCCTCTGCAGATGCGATCCCTGTGGGCTTCACGCCGTCCCCGTATCCGCCGAGCCCCCAGTTTTCCGAAGCCGAAATATGGGAAGAACCCACCGAATTGACGCCGGCCCCGACCGGCAGCCCAAGTCCCTGTATAAGATAACCTACGCCCCGCCCGGCAAAAAACATGGCGCATAAAAGAAAAATAACAAAAATGGTTTTTTTATATTTTTTGACAATCTTCATAACAATCCATTCCTGCAAAACTTTTTATAAAATATATGAGCGGAACCGCCAATCTATGCCGTTCCGCCCATTTCTTATCTTTTTGCCAGTTCTTCCACGATCTCCTCCCAGCTTACTCCTTTCTCTGCCATAAGAACCATCATATGATAAAGGAAATCAGCAATCTCATATTTGATCTCATTCGGATTCGGATTCTTGGAAGCAATAACGATCTCCGTCGCTTCTTCTCCCAGCTTCTTTAATATCTTATCCAGTCCCTTATCAAATAAATAGTTGGTGTAAGACCCCTCCTTGGGATGTATTTTTCTATCTTCAATCACGCCCATCACGGACTCAAATACCTTTAAGGGATTGGTTTCCTCATACTCTTTCTTTACAATTTCATGGAAAAAACAGGAATAACTCCCGGTATGGCAGGCATTGCCTACCTGGGAGACTTTTGCCAGGATCGTATCCATATCGCAGTCCGCTGTCAGCGATTTGACATATTGGTAATGTCCGCTTGTCTCTCCCTTCACCCAAAGTTCCCTGCGGCTTCTGCTGTAATAAGTCATCTTTCCGGTATGGACCGTCGTCTGGAAAGCCTCTTCATCCATATAAGCCACCATCAGCACCTCTCCTGTCTTATAATCCTGGACGACAACCGGCACATGCCCATCGGAATTCTTCTTAAAATCAGACCAATGAAAAGAAGATTCAAAAGTATTCACCTTTATTCCATTTCCCTGGCACAGGGTCTTGACCGCCGAAAGCTCTTTTGCATTCTCATTGATTGCATATCCTGTAATCCCGCATATAGCAGGGGAAGAAAGTATCTCCATCAGCTTGTCAAGGGAAACTTCCGGAAGCAGAACCAGTATCTGCGGATGCCCGTCCCATTCGTTCAAAGTTTCCCGCAGAGCCGCCGCTTCCACCAAAATCAGTTCATCCACAAACGCTTCCAAAAGCTCCCGGTATTCCAAAAGCGTTTCCATCCCCGTATAACATGCCGCTATTTTTTCCTTGCCGAATCTTTTGGATACTTCCTCTGTCAGCGCGATATTCTCCTGTTTGGAATAATTTAAAGCGGCTTTTTTGCATCCGGCATATAAAAGCTTTTTTACATCTTCCATACGGCGCACATTGCCGGCTCCAATCACCGGGATTTCCACCGTTTTGCAGATTGCCTTTATAATATCCAATGCTTCTTCATGCTCCGCATCCCCTTTTGACATATCGAAAACAAGAAGCTCATCCCCGTGGTTATCGCTGTAATATTTCGCCAGCGTTACCGGATCCGTATCCATAATGGTAATATCGGATAAGCTTTTTACCGCATTGCCCTTATACAAATAAATGCAAGGAACCAACTTTTTATATTGACTGCCCATACACCCTTCTCCTTTGAAATTTTAACATGCCGGAATACTACGCCAGACTGCCTTTTGTACTTAACACGTCCTGAATCCTTTCATCCTTGCCCGTCGCTTCATCCAATGCTTTCGCAAAAGCTTTGAACATAGCCTCCGCCATATGATGGCTGTTCACGCCGGACAGCATTCTGATATGCAGATTCATCCCGGCCGAATAGGAAACCGCATAAAAAAACTCCCGGATCAGTTCCGTATCCAGACCGCCGATCTTCTCTGCAGGAAATTCGCACTCGTAGCAGAAATAAGGACGGCCGCACAGATCCACAGCGCATAAAGCCAATGCATCGTCCATCGGAAGAATAAAGGAACCATAGCGCCTTATCCCAGCCTTGTTCCCCAAAGCCTCTTTCACTGCCTGGCCGAGGACAATCCCTGTGTCTTCCACGGTATGATGCCCGTCTACATGCAGATCTCCCTTCACCTTTACCTCCAAGCCAAAAAAACCATGGCGGGCAAAACCCTCCAGCATATGATCGAAAAAGCCGATTCCCGTATCAATTTCTGCCGTTCCCATTCCATCCAGAACGAGGTTTAAGAAAATATCCGTCTCTTTTGTCTTCCGCTCCACCGTTGCCTGTCTTTCCATACTAACCTCCATGATTCCGCCGTGCGGCAATACGAACCCGCATGTTGACCGACCCGGCCAATAATCTTCCAGTCACTCCTCAAATCTTACTTTAATGGAATTTGCGTGAGCCGTCAACCCCTCGCTCTGTGCAAATAATTCAATATCTTTATGAACAGCCCGGAGCGCTTCCTCGGAATACGATATAATGCTTGTTTTTTTCAAGAAATCGTCCACGTTAAGCGGCGAGAAAAATTTTGCCGTCCCGTTTGTTGGAAGGATATGGTTCGGCCCCGCATAATAATCTCCTAAAGGTTCTGAAGAATACTCTCCCAAAAACAGCGCACCCGCATTTTTTACCTTTGTCATCACCTCATATGGGTTCTCCGTCAGTATCTCTACATGCTCGGAGGCAATTTCATTGGCCGCTTCCACAGCATCTTCCATCGTCTCTGCAATCAGTATATATCCATAATTTTCCAAGGACTTCTCAATGATTTCCTTTCTGGACAGGACTTCTATGAATCGCTCCGCTTCCATCCCCACTTCCGCCGCCAGTTTTTCACTGGTGGTGATCAGTATGGCGCTTGCCAGTTCGTCGTGTTCCGCCTGTGAAAGCAGATCCGCCGCCACATAGCGCGGATTTGCCGTCTCATCCGCAATCACCAGTATTTCGCTTGGCCCGGCAATGGAATCAATGCTCACATAGCCGAAGCATGCTTTCTTTGCCAGCGCCACAAAAATATTCCCAGGCCCCGTAATCTTATCCACCTTAGGTATGCTTTCCGTTCCAAAAGCCATGGCGGCCACTGCCTGTGCGCCTCCCGCTTTATAGATTTCATCCACCCCGGCAATATCCGCCGCGACCAGCGTCCCGGCATAGACTT
Organism: Lachnospiraceae bacterium; assembly: GCA_021772075.1. Taxonomy (GTDB): domain Bacteria; phylum Bacillota; class Clostridia; order Lachnospirales; family Lachnospiraceae; genus Kineothrix. The sequence continues at coordinate 18,247 of JAETNQ010000005.1, read as the reverse complement.
CCCCTTCCGCGCCGGGAGGAGTCGTCATGATCACCCGTTCCACGCCGGCCACTTTTGCCGGAATCACGTTCATCAACACGCTGGACGGATAGGCCGCCTTGCCGCCCGGCACATAGACGCCGGATGTTCCGATCGGCGTGATCTTCTGCCCTAAAAGAGAACCATCCCTTCTCATGTCGATCCAGGAATTATGGAGCTGTTTTTCATGGAATGCCCGGATATTCCCCGCAGACTTTCTCATCACTTCCACCAGCCTGCCATCCACCTTTTCATAAGCTTTTGCGATTTCTTCCGGCCTTACCCGTATCGTAGAAGCATCTATCCTGCACCGGTCGAATTTCTCCGTATAAGAGAATACCGCTTCGTCCCCCTTCTCCCGGACATTGGAAATAATATCGGCCACTACGGATTCGTACTGCCCATAATTATTCGGGCTTCTCTTCAGAAGGCTGTTCAGCAGATCTTTTTTGGTATCTTCCGTCAGTTTTATCGTTCTCATATTCCACCTCGCCTTAGTTCTTCTCACATATGCTCCTTTATTTCATAAATCAGTTTCCGAATCCGTTCCGTCTGCATCTGCATGCTCACCTGGTTCACGATCATGCGCGCAGACAGGGGACAGATTTCTTCCAGGACGGCCAAACCATTTTCTTTCAGCGTGGATCCCGTTTCCACAATATCCACAATCACATCCGAAAGCCCCACCATCGGCCCCAGCTCCACCGATCCGTTTAACCGGATAATATCCACAGTCTGATGTTTTTTATTATAGAAATAATCTTTCGCAATGTTCGGGTATTTGCTGGCAACCCGTATCCTTTCATGATGCTTCAGCAATTCCCTCGCGCTTTCCGGCCCGCACACGCACATCCTGCATTTTCCAAACCCCAGGTCAAGCACTTCGTGTACCCTCCGGTTTTCCTCTAAAATGGTATCCTTTCCCACCACGCCGATATCCGCCGCCCCATACTCCACATAAGTGGGTACATCCGGTCCCTTCGCAAGGAAAAACCGGAGTTTTCTTTCTTCGTTGACAAATACCAGCTTTCTGGAACTCTTATCCTTCATTTCCTCACAAGTGATGCCTATTTCCTCCAGCAGTTCCAAAGCTTTATGAGCCAGCCGCCCTTTTCCCAAGGCAAATGTCAAATAGCGCGCCTCTTCCATCATTGTCCCCATTCCTCCTCCGTCCTTTCTTCCGTTTTCCTCTGCGGCACCATGACCACCCGCTTTCCCTCCGCCCGGAGTTTTTGGGCCTCTTCCAAGACTTTCCGATAAGTATCCGGCGTATATTCCAGCATTTCCGCCCTTTTCGGAACTTCCGTCCCAATCCCCTGCCGTTCGAGGGCCGCCATCAGATCGTCGATCACCACCATAAATCCAATGGCCGGGGCATCCTTCCCAAAACGCCCCAAAAGAGTGTCATACCGGCCTCCCTTGACGATGGCATCCCCCACGCCGTAAGTATAAGCCTTAAAAATAACACCCGTATAATAATGGTATTTGCTCAGCATCCCCAAATCAAAAGAAACGTATTTTTCCACGCCGTAACAGCAAAGCACTTCATAAAGAGCCTCCAGGCGCCGAACCGCTTCCATGGAGCGTTCGTTATGTACCAGCGCCTTTGCCTGCTCCAAGGCATCGCCGGTTCCAAACAGGTCCGTGACCTGAAGCAGGGCGTCTCTGTATTCCCCCGCTACTTTTTTCTCCCGGAGGAGTTCCTCTGCTCCGAAATAATTTTTCCCGGAAATGAATTCCCGCAGTTCCAGTTCTGTTTCTTCGTCCAGTCCCGCTTCCATGCAGATTCCTTTGAAATACTCCACGTTTCCCACGCTCAGCTGGAAATCCCTCAGTCCTGCCGCAAGCAGGGCTTCGATCACCATTGCCGCCATTTCCCCGTCCGCTTCCGCCGAAGGTTCCCCGATCAGTTCCGCCCCCATCTGGGTAGCTTCCTTCAGCTTCCCCTGCAGATTCGAATTGTTCGTAAAGGTATTCCCTACATAACAAAAACGCACAGGCACCTCTTCCTCCGGAAAATATTTCGCCGCGCACCTCGCGATGGAAGGCGTGAAATCAGGGCGCAATACCAGTGTATTCCCTTCCTTGTCAAAAAATTTATATAATTCCCTGGAAGGCGTCGTCCCTACTTCCTTAGAAAAAACGTCAAAAAACTCAAACGTAGGAGTCTGGATATCTTCATAGCCGTAGCTCCTTATTTTTTCCAGGATCAGGCTCTCGATCCGCAGTTTTTTCGCATATTCTTTTCCGTAAATATCCCTTACGCCCTCCGGCGTATGCACCAATTTTTTATTCATTCTCTCTCCTTATATTCCCGCCGGGAATGATCATTCCCGGTCATCCAGGTCTTTCTGTATCATATCCAGATAGGGTACGAATACATTGCTTTTCTTCTGCATGATATATTCCGGGTTCAGTTCATCAAACCGGAAGCTCTTCCTTCCCCCCTCTTTCGCCCTGTCCCAGAAATAGCGCAACATTTCATAAGGCAGATAATACAGTATCTCTTTATGCGTATAATATATCACAAAAAAAGCGATTCCTCCCTGTTTTTCAAACAGACGCATGAATTCCACCTGATGTTCATGAATATTCTGAAGGGCAAACGTATCCTTCGTGCATTCCTTCGCATCGAAGCAGACCGGAATCCCCTGCACGGCGCCGATATAATCCACCGTACTTTTCTGGTCAAAATACGCCAAGGTAATCTGTCCGTTTTCTTTGTCGATATGGATGGGGGTAATCGGCGTAGGTATTTTCTGGATAAGCGCCAGCCCGTTTTCCATATATTTTTCGTTTGTCCGGTTGATCAGATCCTCCAGGGTGGATCCTCTTAAGCCTCTGGAATTCCAAGTCGCCATCTTTCATCCTTCCCCTTCGTCCAGAATCCTGAAGATTTCCGGCGGCTCCGCAGTCAGCACAAGTTCGGACATATCCGCCCATTCCCCTTCCATCTCCGGGAATTCCAGCCGGACGGCATGCAGCATCTGGGATTTGATCCCGTATTTTTTCTTATATCTGTCGTTCAGTTCCAGATAGCCATATTTATAATCCCCGATCACCGGATGTCCGACGCTTGCCAGATGTATCCGTATCTGATGGGTCTTCCCCGTGACAAGTTCAGCCTCCAGCAGCGTAATATTACGGTAATTCTTTATCGGTTTATATACAGTCTTAACGTCTGTCGCTTCTTTGTCCGATGCATCCCGGCACAGTTGCACTTTATTCGCCTCCCCGTCCTTTTTCAGGCTTCCCTCGATCTGCGCGCCCCGCTCCACCACGCCTTTTACATACAAAGAATAAAATTTGCGCAGACTTCTGTTTTTCAGCAGCGCGCTTATCTTCTGGCTTCCTGCCAGAGTCTTTCCGCACAGCACCAGCCCGCTGGTATTCCGGTCCAGGCGGTTGCAGACGGAGGGCTTGAAAGTATGCAGCGTATGCTCGTCCGCCTCCCCCTTTGACAGGAGATAACCGATCAGCCATTCATTTAAAGACAGGTCGGAAGGAGCCGCTTTCTGCGTCAGCATCCCTACGGGTTTATTCACCACCAGTACGCGGTCGTTTTCATAAACAATCTCAAGTTCTCCATAAGCTTCATAAGCTTCCTTATACTGCTGGAAACGTCTGGCGCCCTGTCCCGAACTGTTATATTCTTCTTCCCCTGGAATTGTGCCGCCGAATTTAAGGATTGTATCATCGGAAAGATACATTTCAATTTCATCTTCCGCCCGGAGCATTTCGTTTCCCGACGCTTTCTTTTCATTTAGAGTAATATTTTTTTTCCTCAACATCTTATATAAGAAGCTGGAAGGCGCCTTTGCCAAATATTTCCTCAGATATTTATCCAGCCTCTGGCCCGCATCCCGCTCTTCCACTCTGACTTTTCTCATAATATTTCCTCATTCCTTTTCCGCCGTTTCACCTATAGGGCAATAGCCAGCAAATTCTCCAAAATCTCCAGTTCCTGCTTCTTGTCTTTCTCTTCCGCACCAGCTGCTTCCCCTTGTGTCCGAAGGTTGCCTAACCCTTCACAATACTTCTCCATATCATCATATATTTTCACAACCGCGCCCTTGCATCCGCCCTGCTTTAGATGGGCGGAAAGATGCTTCTCGCATGCCTGCACATCTATTTTTTTACTTTCCGAGTAGCCGCAGACGATATGGTTCTTCACTGCCATATGGCTGACCTGATAGTTTTTTTCATAAGAGGTAAAAAACATATCATATAATTCCGAGAATCCTCCGGCGCATCCGCCAACTCTCTCCTTTGCTTCCTTCGAGCAGCCTTCCGCCCGCAAAAACATAATCATATTGACCATGCTTTTTCCTGCAGGCAGACAGCCAAGGATCGCGACTACCGTGAGAAGATTTTCTTTTGACCCCGTTCTTGCGACCCCGATTCCGAAAATGGAAAGGGATAACGCATATAGAAGAAAGGTTCGAACGCTTGTCCATATCTTCTGCTGCCTGATATATCCATACTGTCCTTTGGCAATCCGTTTTCCGCCCATGTATTTCTCTGCTCCTTCTTTTTATTTCACAAGCCCCATCACGGACAAAAACCATCCATGAGGAATTATTTTCGTTAAAATGCGGAAAACCTTCATCGGCAGGCTGCATACGGAAACCGCCTTTTTGTGGTAAGAATCCCGCAAGGCGTCCCTTATCACCCTCTGGGGGGAAACCATAACCAGCTTCTTTACCGCCAGCGTAGAAGCATATTTTTCCGCAATATCAAAAAATTCCGTCTCCACAGGCCCTGGGCATACCGCTGTCACCCATATGGCTTTTTCTTTTAACTCCTCCCGCAGAGCCCTGGAAAAGCTGAGTACGCAGGACTTTGCAGCGGCATATACGGCAAAATTCTTTTGAGGCACAAAAGCCGCGCTGGATGCCAGCTGGATGATACGGCCGTTTTTGCACATATAAGGAATGCATTCATAAGTCATCCTGATCAATGCCTTGCCGTTTACTTCCAGCATTCCGAGCTGTTCGTCGACAGGAATCCCGTCAAACCTCCCCATCAGCCCATAACCGGCACAGTTTACCAGTATGCGGACCGAAACTGCTTCTGCGGCAAGGGTTTCCCGAAATGCGTCCATATCCCTTTCATCTGTTACATCCATAGAAAAGATCCTGGTTGGGGCATCCAACACCTTGGACAATTCCTCCAAACGTTCTCTTCTTCTGGCAATCAGCCATATTTCGTCCAAGCTGCCTCCCATCAGCCCATCCAGCTGAAAAGCAAATTCCTGCCCGAGGCCGGAAGAAGCCCCTGTAATAATAGCTATTTTCTTTTTCATTCCAACCTCCATGCTGTTTTATGCGCACAATTAAAACTGTAACAGTTTCAACTCTTCTTTTTGTGTATATTCCTGATCGTTTTCTTTTTCCTCATCTTCTGTTTTTTTGCTTTTTCGTTTTCGTTCTTTCGGCCTCCCGCAATTCCCGTTTTTTCCCCATTCCTTGGACGGATCAGGCATTTTTTGTCAAAACCGATCAGATCTTCCCTTCCGGCTTTTGCCAAGGCTTCGCGCACCAGATGATAATTCTTCGGGTTCCGGTACTGGATCAGCGCCCTCTGCATCGCCTTCTCATGGGGATTACGGCATACGTACACTTCTTTCCCGCTGACCGGGTCGATTCCCGTATAATACATGACGGTAGATACCGTGGAGGGAGTCGGATAAAAATCCTGCACCTGTTCCGGCATATAGCCCAGATCTCTTAAATATTCCGCCAATTTTACCGCATCCCCCAGCGTAGATCCGGGGTGGGAAGACATCAGATAGGGAACCAGGAACTGTTTCTTCCCTGCTTGTTCATTAAGCTTATGGTATTTCCTGACAAATTTTTCGTAAACATCGTTGGCAGGCTTGCCCATCTTAGAAAGCACCTCGTTCGAAATATGTTCCGGAGCCACTTTTAACTGCCCGCTCACATGATGCTCCACTAACTCGCGGAAAAAGGAGTCATCCGCATCAGCCATCAAATAATCAAAACGTATCCCGGAACGGATAAAAACCTTTTTTACGCCGGGTATGGCGCGCAGTTTGCGCAGCAGTTCCAGATAATCACTGTGATCCACCGTCAGATTTTTGCACGGTTTCGGAAACAGGCATTGCCTTTCCCTGCATACCCCCATGGATAACTGTTTTTCACAGGAAGGATGCCTGAAATTGGCGGTCGGACCTCCCACATCATGGATGTACCCCTTAAAATCAGGCTCTTTCGCCATCATTTCCGCTTCTTTTACGATAGAATCATGGCTCCTTACCTGTACGGTCCTCCCTTGATGAAAAGTCAGCGCGCAAAAGTTGCAGCCCCCAAAACACCCCCTGTTGCTGATCAGGGAAAAACGAATCTCCGCAATTGCCGGGACTCCTCCTTTCTCCTCGTAAGAAGGATGATAAGTCCTCTGGTAGGGCAGGTCATAAACCGCATCCATTTCTTCCGTCGTCAAAGGTCTGGCGGGAGGGTTCTGCACCACGTAAACACCGTTCGGGTATGGCTCTATCAAATATTTTCCGTGAAACGGGTCGGTATTCTTGTATTGCCGGGCAAAGCTTTCCGCATAAGCTTCCGGCTTCTCCCGCATCTCTTCATAAGAAGGCAGAAGAAGGCTGTCATATATGCCGGAAATATCCTTCGTCTTATAAACTGTTCCGGCAATAAACGTAATATCCTTTACCGCAATACCGCTGTTCAAGGCATCCGCTATTTCTACAATGGACCTCTCCCCCATCCCATAAGAAATCAAGTCAGCTTGGGAATCCAGCAGCACGGATCTCTTCAGGCTGTCAGACCAGTAATCGTAATGGGCCAGGCGCCGGAGGCTGGCTTCTACCCCTCCGATAACCACCGGCACGTCCTTATAAGAACGGCGAATCAGGTTGCCATATACCGCTACGGCATGATCCGGCCTTTTTCCCGCCTCTCCTCCCGGCGTATAGGCATCGCCCGGGCGGCGCTTCTTTGATACAAAATAGTGGTTTACCATGGAATCCATATTGCCGGCCGATACAAGGAAAGCAAGGCGCGGCCTCCCCAGGACAGTCACGCTTTTTTCATCTTTCCAATCGGGCTGCGCAATAATCCCCACCGTATATCCATGGGATTCCAGAACCCGGCTTATAATGGCCGTGCCAAAGGAAGGATGGTCCACATAAGCGTCTCCCGTCACATAAACAAAATCCAGCTGGCGAATACCCCTTTCTGCCAGTTCTTCTTTTGATATTGGTAAAAATCCATTCATGATATCTGTTTCCTCTTGCAATCGTCCGGCATATGGATAAAATCTTCGATATAATAATCAGCAGCTTCGATCTTATCTTTTTTTTGGGAAATCGAATAATCGTCTTCGACGGCGCATACTCTCATCCCCGCCGCCTTTCCCGCCAAAATGCCGGGAATAATATCCTCAAATACAAGGCAGCGCGCCGGATCCACGCCAAGCTCTCCTGCCACCGCCAAGTAAATATCCGGCGCCGGTTTGCCTTTCGCCACATCGCAGCCTGTCATAATACAGGAAAAATAATCCTCCAGCCCATGCACCGACACAATCCTCTCCACCAGTTCCCGGGAATTGCTGGTAGCAATCCCAAGGGCAATCCCGCGTTCCTTGCAAACCTCCAGGAAATCATAGACCCCGTCTTTTAACGGCACTTCATAGCTGTACTTATCCCATGCCATAGCGTTCCAATCGTCTTTGATCTTTTCAACGGAATCGGCAAGCCCAAAACGGCTTTTAAAATATGCAGCCGTCTCGCTGAAGCTCATTCCCTCAATATCTGCCTGCAGATTTTCCGGCAGGGCAATGCCGAATTTCCCCAAATATTCGATATCGATCTGTCCCCACATCCACATGGAATCCACCAGCGAACCATCCAGATCAAAAATAACCGCATCTATATTTTCCAACATGTTTCTCTAACCTTTCCTCTTTCTGCCATATCCATTGCTTTTTCTTGGAGATTTCACTCCGTATATCTTACCACAATTAAAAATAAAATCATAGACAGAAATCAAACAAGAAAAAAAACAGGCTCCGAAAACTATTTTCGGATGCCTGACTTTCTTGTGCGCCCGGCGGCGCGCATTTCTCATTCTGCGGATAATATTCCTGAAATCTTTTCTATCATTTCATCTTCCTTTAGCCGGAACTTGATCTCTACCCGCCTGGAAGACGCCATATCCACCGTTTCCGTCCGGTTTCCGTCCGCATCTTCCTTATAGACCGGATTGCTCCATGACTTTCCGTTGACAGTAAGTATTTGCTGGAGTTGTTCAATCTTCTCCTCACTCAGACCGTTCTTTTTATTCAAGCAGAAATCCGCTACAGCATTGGCCCGCGCATAGGATAATTCCATATTGCTTTGATAGCCTCCGTCCGTATCCGTATGCCCTTCAATAATGATCTCCGCGATGTAGCCGCGGAACTGGTCCTGCAGCAGCACATCCAAATACATTGGAATAATTTCCTTCAGCGTCTCCTTGCTGTCAGCAGTCAAAGTAGCGCTGTTGTAACGGAACAGCACATCGGAAGAAAACGTAATAGAACCCGTCTGGGCATCCACCTTCATGCTGGAATCGTGGAAAGTATCCTGCAGGGCCCCGATAATGTCCGTGCGGATGCCAACGATATCCTGGAGTTCATTTTTTGTCGTTGTCAGTTCCTGCCTGGCATTCTCGATTTCCAGATATGCTTTGTTTAATTCTTCTTCTGTCAAAGCCGCTTTTTCATATGCCTGCTGCAGTTCTGCCAGAGAGGAAGCCAGCTCCTGGTTGGATTTTTCCACTTCCGCTTTTGAATTTTTCAGATCCTCTATGACAGAATCCAGCTGCGACTGCGCCATATCGAGTTCCAGGCGCGTCTGGTCCAGATCTGTCGTTTTCTGTTTATAAATGGCAAGCGTAATGGCTATAATCAAAATAAAAATCAGCAGCAATGCCGCCATCATATCCGAATAAGACTGCCAATAGCTGTGTTCCGCAAAAGCTTCCCTGTTCTTTCGTCTATTCTTCATACAAGCTCCTCATCTGGTCAAAAGCATAAAGCTGGCTCGTAATCTCATCGCTCATTTCGCTGCAGGTATTTGCCAGTTTTTCCTTCTGTTCCCTCAGTTCTCCTGCAAATTTTTCTTGTCTGTCCATCACCTTTGCCAGCGCCGACTGCACATTGCGGTTTACCTCCACCAAGGCGGTAACAGCTTCTATCAGTTCCCTGGCATCCGCCGCGCTGGCCGCCTGCGCTTCCCCGGCCGCTTTCAACGTGCTTCCTAATTTCTGGAAATCCGCGTTCAACGCCGTCTGCATCTGCCCGGTAAATTTATCCACAATGCGTTCCACTCCTGCAGTCTGCTCCGCAGAATCACCCTTCATAATCTCCAGCATCTGCTTGAGCGCGCCGGATATTCCTGCCTGGTAAACGACCATTGCCGCCGCGCTCTCATCCTCCCTGGCTGCCTGCGGCAGCGCTGTCTGGCGAAACATACATAAAAATTCCTCCAGCTTTTCATAGGCATCCGCCATGATGCTGCGGTATATGATATTAAATACAAGGGAAAAGAAAATACCATACACAGAAGTATGGAAAGCCACCTTCATGCCAGACAGCAGGGTTCCCACATTATCGGAAACCGTAAAAATATCGTCGCCGTTAAATGATCCGAGTCCCATGGAAAGGCCGAGGAAGGTGCCAAGGATACCAAGCCCCGTCAGTGTACCCGATATGCCGGAGTTAAAAAAATTCATGCCCACCCTGTCCAGAAGGTCTTCATTGATATACTCTTCCAAGTCACAAGGCTGTGCCGTTCCCCGTTTCGTCCTAAGGCTTTTGACGCGCAGCCGGTATTTATTAAAAGCCGTTCTCAGCTCTTCATTTTCAAAGGCATTGCTTCTGTCCTTATACTGGTTCCAAAGATTTCGCCCGTTTGCCTCTTTATACTCTTTCTGAAGCCGATCCGTAAAATCCATCAGTTCGTCGGTTACTGCATTAAGCCTGCCAAAGCTGACCGATGATATCAAAAAAAGCACGCCTATAATAATCAGAAAACCAATATTGATCGCAAGGTTCACCAAGGAAACTTCTCCCCCTGTAAATACGCCATTCAGATACAGCACGAAGGCAATGACGACCGCATATAAAAGAAATAAAATATAATAGAAACAAAAAATCCAGTGTTTTCGGAACGTTTACCGGGAGAGTGTAGGAATAATCAAGAAATAAACGACTTTTCTACACCCTCCGGTACTACGTTTCACTTTTGTTTCTGCAATAAGAATATGACTATATTATGACACAGGTCGTACCTCTTTACAATAAAAAATGCCGCCGATTGTCAATGGGCAGCGAGGTATTATAACCATATTCAAATTGTACCGGCACGACCTTACTGTGCCTTGTTGTAGTTTGCAGAACTGATACCAAGGAGAACCCCAAGGAAGGTGTCAATAGCCGTAATGGTGCCGACTACCTGCTCGCCATAGGGAAGCCCCCAGATCCCTGCCAGCGCAAAGTACAGAGTACCCGCCGCCGGAAGCAGAAACTGCGCGATCCATTTCAGTACATCATAGGTTTTGTTACTCATGCTCATGATTTTGTTCCTCCATTTCATAGGTTGATTTATGAATCGGTAATTTGTTTACCTCATTCATCACACGTTTTGCGGAGCCGTTTCCGCCCATTTTCTCATAAGGTTTGTAGAGATACTCGTAGAGATTTTCATACTCGTCCGAAGTGATGTATCCCCTTTCTATGTAGACCATACCCAAATACATAATACGGTCATGCCCAAGCCCTATGAGCATTTCGGTTTTTACGTCTTTTTTCTCAAGCCGCTTTGTTATGTAGGCCCACAGCCCAGAAGACGCAAGAACTGAGCTAAATATAGTTAGTAATATTTGAAACCATTGTTCCATGTCATACCTCCTGTATAATATTTTGTGGCGACCTATCAAATATAACCAGCTTCTTGTTTACGACTGTTACTGTCTTGTCGAATAGGTCTTCATAAAGCCGAATAAGGTTTTCTCGCTGCTTTCTGGATAATAGTTTATAGAAACTCCCCATCCAACCGCGGAACATATTCTCTACATTTTCATATAGCACTTCCCCATTTCTGACTTTCACAGCCAGTTTCTTCAACTTTCTGCGCATCGATGTAACTCTGTCCGGATTTATGCGTTTAATGATTTTCCCATCTTTGGTAAGCGTGTACTTTACTTGCAGGTATTTGTATGTACTGGATATTTTCACAATACGTGTCTTTTTCTCGTTGATGTGAATGCCGTATTCAGAAGCGATAATCCGAATATGCTCAAGCAAATCCAGTAGCTCTTCCTTGCTCGGGTTCATGATGTACCAATCATCCATGTATCTTCCATAGAATTTCTGGCTCCTCACGTATTTAACATAATTGTCAATGCGATATGGATAATAAATCCCTATGACTTGTGATAGTTGATCGCCAATGTTGACAGACTTCTCCATCCATTTGTCACCGGTCAGCTTTTCCTTTGGGATATTGCGATATTCCAGCTTGTTGAAGGTATCGGTCAAACAATTGGCATATTCCTCATCAGTCATATAAGAAACATCAATCTTAAACCCGTCAAATATAAGAGACAAAAGCCATTCAATAAACTCATCGTCATCGAACAGCTTTAACAACTCCCGCTTTGCAATCTCATGAATAATATTGTCGTAGAATTTTGAGAAGTCTCCGAACAGAATATATCCTTCGTTACCATGCAGCTTGTAATATTTCCGAAGATGTACCTCAAACCGATCTCTTTGATGTGAAATACCTCGTCCCTTGATAGAAGCTCCATTGTCATAAATAATCCGTTTCTTTACTTCTGGCAACAGAACATCATCACATAATACATGGCGAACGATACGGTCTCTGATTCGAATACTTGTGATAGGTCTTACCCGGCCCCGTTCAGACAGCGAGAATTCTTCCGTCGGACCATTTTGAAGAGTCCGATTAAGAAGATCATCTTGTATAGAAAAGATATAGCGCAGAAAATTCATCATGAACTTCTGAGTTGTTTCTTTCCATTTGCTACCTTTCACGGAAGCCTTGTAAGCCCTATACAAATTGTTGGCGTCAGACAAAATCTCTTCATACGTCATATTTATTCACCGTGATAGCAATACTTACCGTAGTAAATTGCGTCCAGCTTTGTCATTTATCCTTGATGGAAAGGACAACGTCTCCTTCTCCGTTGGTTAGGCAGAGAATCCGGACGAACTCCATTAGAGTTCGAAGCGTTGTTGTAGTTCGTATTGCCATTGTTGTTCACATTAGCGAAATTAGCCGAAGAAACGACGCGTTTTAGACATTGCCCTGTAGGTATGATTTGATTTTGTTGTCTCGCTGACGCCACTTCTTTATCAATCCGATTTCTCGGTCGATAGCTTTTACATATCGCCCGTAAGTATTTATATCTACCTCGAAGATTTCTACAACTCTTTGTAGTTCCTTGATAATCTGCTCACAGTTTATGATAGCGTTGTTTTGGTAACTTCTCCGCTGTTCGTATTCAGACATCGAAGTCGGATAGGTCGAATTGGCAGCTCTGATATTATTCGTCATTTGTGACGCCAACTGGTCAATACGAGTCTTGAAATTGCTCATAAGATATCTGTATTTTGCAAAATCCTCAGTCTCATCTTTTCCATAAGCGTAACGAACTCTAACAAAGTGATCCAAATCTTTTACCCCAAAACTTCTCTGCATGAGGTCTATAAGCATATCATGAAGTTCGATCGAGTATGTAATCGCCTCGAATTTAGATTCCTTACGGTCGCTTACCAGAACACTCATGCATACTCCGTCCCGGTAATTTCCGCAAACTCTTCTTCAGTGATCCATCCTTTTACTACGGCATTACGAACGCGGGTTATATTCCACAGCCTTTCGCCGTAGAAACCTTTTACCTTTTCGTAATTCTTGCTATGTTCCATGGTGATCCTCCTTTCTCTTACAGTTCAACATCACACATCATGGCGAGGTATTCGATATCAGCATCACGCTTTGCCTCTTTCAATTCCTTCTGGGAAATATCCCGCAAAACAATCCATGATGCCCCGTTTACCGTTGTCACCTGAACAAGCTCCATGTGTTCATGGACTTCATCCGTCACCCCATCGTTAATAACAATGGGGGAACAGTTTCCCTCAAAAATGGAAGCATCGATTAACTCAGCAGAAATATAATTATTTCCATTCAGAGTCAGATTATCGATAATCGTTCCATCAGCAAGGGTAATCTTATATGTCTTCTGATCCTCCATTTTGATTCCTTCCTTTCAATTTTTTGTTATAACACCAACTCTTGTCACCTGTGTACGGTTTTAACCGAGGGGCACAAGGCCCCAAGATTTTTCTAACCAACCGGGAAGACCGGACGAACTCCATTAGAGTTCGAAGCGAGGTAGTAGGTCGTATAGCCATTGTCGTTCACACGAGCGAAATTAGCCGAAGAAACGACGTCTCTCAACCAGTAAGTTGCACGAATGTTGACATATTTGGGAGCCATAGCTGCCAATGCCAACTGTTTCTTGTTAATGGTGTACCGATACGGAACCGTTGATCCATCTCCAGCCGGAGTATGAACATAACTGCCGTACATCATGATCTCGTTCGGAAGTTCCACGCTGGAGTCATACCATGATCCAGCCGAAGGATAACCGTTAGTTACCGCATTAACCAGCAGATCTCTATGCGTCAGCACAGCACTGCCAAAAGCAGCATTCACCTGTGTCTTGGCATTTGCAAGATTAGCGGTATACATTTTTGAACCGACATATCCTCCTGTCGTGATATTGGTGTCGTTCATTTTTGCTTCGTACAGACAGGTGTCCGGCATAATTACAACATGGTGATTTGTAAATGCCGTATCGCCCGCATTATACCAGTAGTCGAAATCCCAGATGCGCCAATTTACCCCGCCGATCACCCAGTAATCCCCCAGAAACAATCCTTTAAAAGTTCCGTTCTGGATATTGGCTTTCTGCTCTTCTGTAAAGAAAGTCCCAAGGTTTTTACCCCGGAATACCCTGCTATGCATTTCCGGAGCAGCAAACGCATCCAATACAGCAAAAAGTGCATCTTCCGCCGCGATAGCCACATTGCCATCTGTTGTTCCTACAAGCAGTTTGTTCCCCGCTGCCAGAGAATTGATCTGGGTAAGTTTAGAGAGATCCAACTCTAAATTGAGATTTTCAAATCCCATGAGTTTTTCCAATCCTTTTGCCAGATCAGATGCCAGAATCGCTTTCGTTCCGCTATCGCCGTCAATCAAGAAAATATGATTTGCAGCAAGACTCTGGACTTTTTCGTAATCTGTAATTTTCATATGTCCGTATCCTCCTTTATTTAGTTACAAATATAACGCGTCCACAAATCGGATCACCATTGCTATCCAGAATGAGATCACTGGAATGCGTGCGTCCAATTACAGCTTCTAAGTTGCTATCTACAATTGTACCGTCTGAAGAATCAAGAAGATCACTCAAGGTTTCATAACCATTGTCATAGAGCTTATGATATACGGCAAACTCCGCTTCAAGATCACCCTCAAATCGCTCAAGCATTTCCGTTCTCTTTTTTAGCATGAGTAACTGATTTGCAAGATTTGCGGCGGCATCACCTTCCAGAATAGCCTGTAAATCATTGAACCATTTCCAGAAAATATCTGTTGTGTCCTTTCGCCATTCCGCCATCTCAGCGGTATTGCTGTTGACATAGTTGTAAAACCACTCTTCCCACTGACGCTTCCAGAAAGCATTCGTAGTTTCCATCTCAGTAGTCTGCGTCTTATACCACGTAGACCACTGCTGTTTCCAAAACGCGTTCGTAGACTCCATATCAGACGTCTGGTTTTCATAAAACTCTTTCCACTGATCTCCCCACTGAGCCACAAGAGCATCTATGGACATCAACTCCAAAGGACCGGTAACAAATGGACAATCCGATGTTCCAACACAGTTTGTGATATTTGCCTGTCTGATGGACGTGACTCCAGCATTCACTTGAATATAAGCCAACGGATACTGCCACCTGTCATTTGCTTTTATCATCTCAGGATTCTTTGGATTGGTTGCTGGAGTACCTTTTACGATCTTAATAGAGTTGGCTCGACTATTTTCACGAGCGTCAACCTCTAATACCACGGCATCTATTCGATTAAGAATCACTTCGGATATCGGAACTTCCAAAGGCAATAACGCGTCGTTTAATGTCCACGTGTGATTGAACCATGCTCGACCTATACCGACATTTACAATCATGCCTTCGGATTCTTTAACCATCATTGCTGTACCTAAATGCTGAAATACGCCATCTCGAATGATTCCGTCGAAAATACTTGACATCTGGATTGCATCATATTTTCGATCGCCATTTACAGAATTGTAAAATCCAAATGTTACACTCATTTCATGCCACCTCCTGTTCTATCGTTTTAAATGTAGGATACACAGAGCTTCCTTCTTCATCTTCGGACATAACAATTTCAACAATTCGTGCTTTTGTTTCATGCCCATATTCGTTGGCGATCTGAACGACATCTCCGTTGAAAAAGTCTTCTCCGTATTTAAACATCACTGTTGTTTCAACTTGTCCCTCAAACGAGGTGACATCCGTATTCTCTGCCAATTTCTCTCTTCCCCGCTGTTGCAACTGAGCGATATATTCAGCATTTGTCAAAGTCACGCCATTACCAACATCCGAGGAAATATCCCTTGCATCTGTAAAAAGTTCCCGGCGATTCAAACCGTTACCACCACCGACAGTAGTGTATCTCCTCGCAGAACCCTCACCTTCGCCGCCAATTAAAGTGACAGTTTTTAAAGCCGATTTGGATTCCACATAGTTGCTGTTGATGATATTCTCGAATTTCGGAGAAAATATGACATACGGATTGATTTCCTGATCATATGAGCGATCTGCGCCGGCGTACAGTTTGAACACGAACTGTTTGTTGTCATTTAACGTGACTTTAAACCCGATGCTACGCTCACTACAAATTTTACTAATGACGTCATACAAATTGTCCCCGGTGTACTGTGCATCAATTTTCAAGGATGTAATTGCCGGGTCCGTAGATGCCTCAAAAATGAAATTACTGATTTTTCTGCTACTGTCCGATGGAGATATAACATTCTCATTAAGAAGAGTCCGTATTCCATTTTGAAGATTTCCGCTTATTGTCTTTTGACCCCAAACGATGCGTCTATCCAGAATAGACTCCAACGATCTTCCCGTTACGGTGATGTGGTTTCCATCCTCAGCATCCGAAGTGATACGAAGTTTCTCAATAATCATGACGTGCTCCGAATCCCGATTTTGCACATAGTAATCCTGTCTGATGTATTTGAGAATTGTATCCGTCATGGATGTGTAAAGCTCAAAGTCACCACACGCATAATACCGATCAGTCCAGATAAATGACTCATAAACGTCTATGATGGACACAGCATCAAGATTTGTATTAAGAACAGTTAGCTCCATGTTTATACCCCCTCATAAACGATTCGATTCTCTATCCTAAACTGCAGGTTTGCCCGTCCTTCTTCCACGGTGTATGCAAAAATGTTATCGCCTTTTGCGAGCTGAAACCAATCGGCATTTTTATCCAGACAGTTAAGAATATTGGTCGTTTTTCCATTTCGTAAAAGGGTTATGGATTTCTGCCCTTTTACGGTGCAGATGATAATTTCATCACCTGGTATAATTCCAGAACCAGTAAAAGCTTTCAGCTTATCGGTATCGATACGCATTATCTCTCTGGTACCTGTATTGTAGATCGTGATGTTCCGTGCCTCACCAATTGCATGAATCGCAATGGTAACACCTATCTCTGCATCTCCACTGTAAACGATTGTCTTTTCTGTCTGGTTTTGAATTCTCCCCATCTCCAATAAACATTCATAAAGGGATTCATTGCTGAATGGGAACTCAAACAGCGGTTCTACACCATAGAAAATCGTTGTGTTAATTCCATCTTTTCCGGCAGAATAAAAGAAAGGATTCGGACACACAATTGAGATATCCGAACCCTCATCTTTACTGAATATAGTTGGCTCATTCGTTTCGGTGTAACCATCAATCTCCGCCTGCCGATTATCGGTTTCTATCAGCAGGGTAAGCTTTTTCTTAATCGGAAAATACTTATAAGAAAGTTGGCGCACATCCTCAATCGAGTCGTGCCAAAGGTATTTTAAAGAAATTACTATGTTCCGGCTTGGAAGTCTGGACGAGTTGAATAAACCGCCATCGTTAGTCGCAACTTCAGTCATGTTGATATTTGCCTTTCCAGACCCCAAACCGGTAACAGAGGTAACGACGAAGCCGGATTGCTCCGGCCGCGCCAAATCAAGCTTAATACTATCGCCCAGATAGTTTGTAACTGTGATTGCTCGAATCATGCTTTCACCATCCTTTCAAATGCCGAGAACTGGTTGTTCGTCTGACGATAGATCTCCACTCTCGACAATGACTTAGGCGAGTAGTTATTTTGCGTAAACGAGAACGAATTTCCCGTGTTCGGGGAAGCCCCGCCATTTTGAACGTCTGTGTTTCTTTGCTGCTCCATTCCTGCACTGATAGACATAGCCTGTGTACGACTGAAAAGAGCATTAAGTCTTCCGGCTCCAGATTCGACATTGGACAAATCGAGTACAGGACGAATTGTCGGCTGTACATCTATGTCACCGGAAATAAAGTCCTTAATCTTTGAAACCGCATTGCTCAATCCCGTCTTAGCAGCTTCAGCCATTCCAGAACCAGCCGTGTACGCTTTAGAAACGTAAGCACCGATTGCGTTTACAAAAGCAACACCAAAGAAATCGCCAATCCGATAACCAACTTTAGACGGGGAATGCTCGTCTAATTCTTTCTTCGCAGCGTCTGCTGCTGCGGATGCCATTGCGCGTGCTTTAGCTGCCGCTTTATAAGCGTTTTCACTAATACCGTTTGCGAAACCGTCTACCAGATAGGAACCGGCGCTGTAGAATTGACTATAGTAATCCTTAATCCCACTGACTGCCCCGCCCAGACTAGAAGTAAACGCATTCTTCACATCTGCATCCTTACTACGAACACCGGCAATGAATTTGATCATGCATTGCTGACCAGCACTCTCAAATTCGGGATACTTGTTCCGAATGGCAGTTAAACATCCGCTGATGATGTTGGTAAACGTATTTCTGGCATT
>JAETNQ010000095.1 GCA_021772075.1 Lachnospiraceae bacterium | reverse complement strand
GATTTTAGAGGGACAGCGCGGTATGCTCCAAACGTCGGAGGCGGTGAAACGGGGGATTCCAAAATCCGTTTTTTACAACTATGTGAAGGAAAAAGAATTGGAACAGGCGGCACATGGGGTTTATGTATCGCCGGATGCCTGGGTTGATGGGATGTATCTGCTCCATTTACGATGCAGCCAGGGGATTTTTTCCCATGAAACGGCGCTGTTTTTCCATGATCTGACCGACCGGGAGCCTTCCCCCTATTCCATTACCGTCAAACGGGGATACAGCACGACCAGATTGAAAGCGGACGGGGTTTTAGTCTATACCATAAAACCGGAACAGCATGGCATCGGAAAGAGTACGGCACAAACCCCTTTCGGGCATACGGTTCCGGCTTATGATATGGAGCGAACCATCTGCGACCTGCTTCGCTGCCGGAGCAGTATGGAGATGCAGACATTTCAAGGGGCGCTCAAAATGTATGCCCGCAGGAAAGAGAAAAACCTGCGGAGGCTGATGCAGTACGCCGGGATGTTCCGGGTTGAAAAAATTTTACGGCAGTATTTGGAGGTGCTATTATGATAAAGACAGCAAGACAGCTGAAAGATTTGATCCGCAATCTCGCAAGGGAGAAATCGGCGGACGCACAGATTTTGATGCGGAACTATATGATGGAGCGTTTTCTGGAACGCATTTCCCTTTCTGAGTATCGGGATAACTTTATTTTGAAAGGCGGGATGCTGGTTGCCGCAATGGTAGGGTTGGATGCCCGGTCTACAATGGATTTAGACGCAACCGTCAGAGGAGCCGGCGTGAATGTGGAGGACATTGAAAATCTGATGTCCTCCATCATAGCAGTCCCCATTGAGGACGGAGTGGAGTTCCAGGTGAAAAGCATTTCGGAAATCATGGACGAGGCCGAGTATCCGGGGATTCGGGTCAGCATGGCCACTGTCTTTGACGGAGTGGTGACGCCGCTGAAAATTGATATTTCTACCGGGGATGTGATTACGCCAAGGGCAGTCCGGTACAGCTTCCGGCTTATGCTGGAGGAACGCTCCATTGATATTTGGGCATACAATCTGGAAACCGTACTTGCGGAAAAGCTGGAAACAATGATTGCCCGAACTATAACAAACACCCGCATGAGGGATTTTTATGACCTCTACATTTTGGAACAGCTTCATGGAAAAACGCTGGATTCCGATATTCTCCGCCACGCGCTCCTTGCTACCGCCCGCAAGCGTGGGACGGAGGGGCATTTGAAAGAAGCGAAGGAAGTGTTTTCAGAAGTAGAAAACAGCCATGCGATGCAGGCGCTTTGGTCCGCTTATCGCAAGAAATTTTCCTATGCGACTGATCTGGAATGGAACACCGTTATGGGGGCGGTCCACCGTTTGTATGCTCTGACAGAGGACGGTGAGGCGGAATGAAAAAGCGCGGGCATTACTGCAAAATCTGCGGCGAGTATAAATCAAATGAAAAGTTTTCGGGTAAAGGCCATGCGGCGCACATCTGCAAAGCCTGCGCCTCCTTGCCGCCGGAAAAGAAATCTGAAATGGCGGCAATAAACCGCCTGTTGAATCTCCCCTGGCGGCTTTCAAAGGAGCAGATTTCCTGGCTGAAAAAATGAATATTTGAACTTTTTCGTATCCCTTGCATTTACCAGAATATCTGAAACAATAATGAGGTAAGTTAATGGGGGATGTTCCCCATCAGTTATGAGGGCGTTCTATCCGGCTTA
>JAETNQ010000061.1 GCA_021772075.1 Lachnospiraceae bacterium | reverse complement strand
ATTATACTCTACCAGAAAGAAAAAAGCCAGTTCTTGGGAATGTATGAGTATAAATCCCAAACTGGCTCTTGATCAATACCGTATTCAATTCTTTATTTCTTCGTGAAACAGCCCTATCCCTGTTTTATAAAAAGAGGACGGCCAAAGCCATCCTCTTTTTATCCATTCATATCTTCCTGATTCAATTATTCAGCGATATCCGCATACATGAAGTACCAGTATCCATAAGGTGAATGCCAGGAACCTGTGATCTTATCGCTCTGCAGCCAGAAATCGTTATAATAAGCGATCGGAACACATGCTGTCTCGCTCATCAGAATATCTTCTGCTTTGTGAAGAGCCTCGGAGCGCTCTGCCGCATCCAGCGTAGTTCTGGAAGTATCCATAGCCGCATCGTACTCAGCGTTGCTGAACTTGCCGTCGTTGTTGCCGTTTGTAGAATAAAGCAGATCTAACATATTGGAAGGATCGCTGTAATCACCAACCCATCCGTTACGTGCTACATCGTATTCTCCGTTACGGCGCATAGGCGTGAAGCTGGACCATTCTACGATATTCACCTGGAGATCAATACCAAGTTCTGCCCATGCCTGCTGCAGATATTCAGCCACTACTTTATGGTATCCTGCATCGTTTGTTGTATAAGAAATAGCCGGGAAGCCTTCTCCGTTCGGATATCCTGCTTCTTCCAGCAATGCTTTCGCTTTTTCCAAATTGCCTTCGAAATCTGTCGTATCGATATAAGGAGCTCCGCCATTCGCATTGTCAGCAAACTGGGTATCGTCCGTATCAATCCAGCCGGGACCCATAAAGTTGCCTGCCGGGGAATAAGTTCCCTGCATCAATGTATTCGCCACATACTCACGGTCGATAGCAAGGCTGAGAGCCTGGCGTACCTTTGCATCTTTAAAAGCATCCCTGTTCAGGTTCAAGCTAATATAATATGTGCCGATAATCGGGTCCACAAAGAAATCAGCATTGCCTTCCAGGCTCGGAATTTCTTCCGTAGGAACGTCTTTGATCATCAGAACTTCGCCTGTCTGGTATGCGCTGTAAGCAGCATTGGAATCTTCGATCAAAGCAAACTGGATGCCGTCCAGTTTAATCGCATCCGCATTCCAGTAATTCGGATTCTTGCTGAACAGGATATGGGAACCGGGTACCCACTCTGTCATATAGAAAGGTCCGTTGGAAACATAAGTTTCCGGAGCGGTTGCCCAAGCATCGCCGTTAGTTTCCACTGTTGCCTGCTGTACCGGGCTTAAAGTAGCGAATGCTGCGAGGCTTCCGAAATAAGAACAAGGAGCATTCAGCGTAACAACCAAAGTCTGGTCATCCTGTGCCACTACCTGCAAAGCGTCCAGATTTCCGCCGATCGCATCTTCATAACCAGCTACCATGCTGAGAACCGTTTCTGCATAAGGAGCTGCTACCATAGGATCGCACACTCTCTTCCAGCTATATACAAAATCATTTGCCGTCAGCGGGCTGCCGTCGGACCATTTCAATCCTTCTCTTAAATGGAATGTCCATGTAAGGCCGTCTTCTGAAGTTTCCCAGCTTTCCGCCTGGCCGGGAGCCAATTTTCCATCCTGATCCACGATCAAAAGGCATTCAAATGCATGAAGCAGCATATTGCCGCCGTCTACCGCGCTGTTCAATGCGGGATCGATCGTTTCAGGATCCGGTCCGACCTGTACTTTCAAAATTTTGCTGCCATCGGATGCTGCCGGAGCTTCCGCCGCATCGTCTGCCGCCGCATCGTCTGCCGCCGGAGCTTCTGCTGCCGCACCGTCATCTGCCGCCGGAGCTTCTGCTGCCGGTTCCTGCGCCGGGCTGTCACTGCCTGAACCGCAAGCAGCCAGGCCGACTGTCATAGCCGCAGCCATCAAGAGTGCAATAACTCTCTTTTTCATAGTTTTTCCTCCTCTTTTAATAAGAATGTTAAATAGTTTATAAACATTACGCCTGCCACGGAAACCATGGTATTTGTAATTGTCTATCCAGATCAGCCAATGCTTATCGGCATTGTTCATAATGGTGGCAGGCCACATAATGGCCGCTCGATACTTCCCGCCACTCCGGCACTTCCGCCGCGCATCTCTCATCCGCATACGGGCATCTTGTCCGGAAACGGCATCCGGAAGGCGGATTCAACGGACTGGGGACATCCCCTTCCAAAACAATACGCTTGCTCTCTCTCGCCACCTTCGGATCTGCAATAGGAATTGCAGAAATCAGGCTCTTCGTATAGGGATGAAGGCTTCTTGTGGTCAGTTCATAGCTGTCCGCCAGTTCCACCAGCCTCCCCAGATACATCACGCCGATCCTGTTGGATATATGCTTCACCACCGAAAGGTCATGGGCAATAAACAAATAAGTAAGCCCCATTTCTTCCTGCAGATCCTCGAACATATTAATCACCTGCGCCTGAATGGAAACATCCAACGCGGAAATCGGCTCATCGCATACGATAAATTCCGGATTGACTGCCAGCGCCCTGGCAATGCCGACCCTCTGCCTCTGTCCGCCCGAAAATTCGTGGGGATAACGATTGGCATGTTCGGAATTCAGCCCCACCCTTCGAAGCATCTCTATAATAATATCATATCTTTCTTGTTTATTCGCTGCCAGTTTATGGACATCAATAGCCTCTCCTACAATATCGCCCACTGTCATACGGGGATCCAGGCTTGCATAAGGATCTTGGAAAACGATCTGCATCTTCTTCCTGTATGGCAGCATATCCACCGCAACCTTGTTCTCCACATCAAAAATTACATTTCCATCATAGGTAAACTTTCCGCCGGTAGGTTCATATAATCTTAAAATCGTACGCCCTGTCGTCGTTTTCCCACAGCCCGACTCTCCTACAAGGCCGAGCGTCTCTCCCCTTTCGATATAAAAGGAAACATCGTCCACCGCCTGTACATATTTCTTTCTTTTGCCATAACCGCCGGCCGGGAAGTATTGGCGTAAATGCTCTATCTGAACTAATCTGTCACTCATTTGCCGCTCCTCCTTCCATCTCCTCCTTCTGGTTCAGCCAGCACTGCGTATAATGAGTATCGCTGAATGTCGTCACCGGAGGCATTTCCTTGAGGCATATCTTCATGCATTTGTCACAGCGCGGCGCAAACGGACATCCTTTGGGAGGATTCAACATATCCACCGGAGTACCTTCAATGGGTACCAGCCGCTCATGTTCTTTCGTATCCAATCTGGGAATACTGCGTATCAGTCCTTTCGTATACTCGTGCTTCGGGTGATAAAAAATATCGTCCGCCGTACCGTATTCCACGATCCTGCCCGCATACATAACCGCAATCTTCTGACACATATTCGCTACGACTCCCAAGTCATGGGTAATCATAATAATCGCCATTCCCAGCTTATCTTTCAGTTCCATCATCAGTTCCAGAATCTGCGCCTGTATCGTTACATCCAAAGCTGTTGTCGGTTCATCGGCAATCAGCAGCTTCGGCTCGCAAGCCAGCGCAATCGCTATCATAACACGCTGACGCATGCCTCCCGACAACTCATGGGGATACTGCTTCAATCTTTTTTCCGGCTCGTTAATGCCTACCAGCTCCAGCAGTTCCTTCGCCCTTTCCCGAGCCTCGTTCTTCTTTTTATCCGTATGGAGCAAAATCACTTCTTCAATCTGGTTTCCTATCGTATAGACAGGATTCAGGCTGGTCATGGGATCCTGAAAAATAATGGATATCTCATTTCCCCGGATCTTTCTCATTTCCTTTTCCGTCATCGCTTCGATTTCATGCCCGTTAAACCAGAGAGTACCGCCTAAAAGCTTGCCCGGATGCGCCGTCAGTCCCATCAGGCTGTATGCAGTCACCGATTTGCCGGAACCGCTTTCCCCGACGATGCCAAGCACCTCCCCCTCATCCAGCATAATAGAAACATCATTCAACGCCTTTACTTCTCCCGCAGGGGTAAAGAAAGAAAGACGTTCATTCTTTATATCCACCAATTTTCTGACATTTTGTTCTTCTGCCATTTTTATACGCTGCCTTTCCTAATTTTTTAATTTAGGGTCGAATGCATCCCTCAGGCCGTCTCCCAGCAAGTTAAAACTTAAAATAATCAAACTGATCAAAGCCGCCGGAATGAACAGCAGATAAGGATATGTATTCAATCCGTTGATCGCCTCGCTTGCCAGACTTCCGAGAGACGGAAGCGGAACTGCGACTCCCAGCCCCAAAAAGCTCAAAAAGCTCTCGGTAAAAATGGAAGAAGGTATCTGAAGAGTCGTCGTTACAATTAATGTTCCGATACAGTTTGTCAATAAATGCTTTTTGATAATTTTTCCATTGCCTACACCCAATGCTCTTGCCGCCGTCACGTATTCGCTTTCCTTAAGCATAAGCACCTGGCTCCTTACCATCCTCGCCATGCCCACCCAATACAACAGCGCGAATACAATAAAAATACTGATCAGATTTTCCCCGACAGTCCTTATCCATCCAAACCCCGGAAGGCTCGTCAGCGCCGCCAGCGGCGCCTTCAGGGCAAAAGACAAAAGCACGATCAGCAGAATATCCGGTATCGTATATATAATATCCACAATGCGCATCATGACCAGGTCCACCCATCCGCCAAAAAACGCCGCGATGGAACCATATGCCGAACCGATCACCAATATGATCACCGTAGCGATCAAACCTACCAGCAGGGATATCCTGCTCCCCATCATCACGCGGATCGCATAATCCCTTCCCAGTTTATCCGTCCCAAAGATATGCGGAAACACCTTTTCCCCCGCTTCTATTGCTTCCAGCTCTTTCTCGGAATACTGCATCGGCTTCAGATTATTTGCCCCTTTAATCTGCTCCTTATAAGAATACGGGTAAAAAGAAGGTACAATAAATGAAAACACCATTACGATCAGAATGACTGCCACGCTCACCATCGCCACTTTATTTTTCACCAAGCGGCGGAAGCCGTCTTTCCAGAAACTTACGCTCTCCCGCATAATAACAAGGCTTTCCTTCTCTTCCTCGCTGGCCGGGAGGAAATCTTCCGGATTGAGTTTTAACTGAAAACTGATTGGATTCTGCTTCATTCTTTTCTTCCCTCTTCCTTACTTTAATTTGATTCTGGGGTCTACAATCTTATATATAATATCCACGATCACATTCATAACGACGATCAATGTCGCCAAGAAAATCGTCGTCCCCATAATCACCGTATAATCGCGGCTTGTAATCGAACCGATAAACTCTCCGCCCAGCCCCGGGATCGTAAATATTTTCTCCACTACAAAGCTTCCTGATAATGTATAAGCAAGCATAGGACCTACATAGGTAATCACCGGAAGAATCGCATTCCTGAGCGCATGCTTGAATATGCTGACTACCTGCGATAAGCCTTTCGCCTTCGCAGTCCGCATATAATCCTGCCCAAGCACATCCAGCATGGAAGACCTTGTCAGCCTCATAATATACGCCGTCGGATAAAATGCCAGCGCGATTACCGGCATGATATAATGCTTCCAGGAAGTGAGGCCCAGCGTCGGCAGAATTCTTAATTTAACGCCGAAGAAATACATCAGCACCGTACAAATTACGAAACTCGGGACTGCGATCCCGCAGGTTGCCACCACGCTGATAAAACTATCTATAAATTTTCCTCTTCGGATAGCGGCGATACATCCCAGCG
Source organism: Lachnospiraceae bacterium (assembly GCA_021772075.1). GTDB lineage: Bacteria > Bacillota > Clostridia > Lachnospirales > Lachnospiraceae > Kineothrix. The sequence continues at coordinate 11,272 of JAETNQ010000061.1, read as the reverse complement.
GAATACCTATACATAAGGCAACCAATACCGAGATTCCGCCCACCCTTGCTGAAACGGGGAATTTTGTCTGTATGATAGACATTACGGTACGGCCCCTTTGTTTCAGGCTGTCACCGAAATCACCATGAAGTGCGTCTGTCAGATATGTAATATATTGTTGGAACAAAGGTTTATCCAAGCCGTACTTGGCTTCCAGCGCTGCCTGTGCCTGCGGGCTGATCGCCTTTTCCGATAAAAACGGGCCTCCTGGCACCATATTCATTAAAAAAAAGGTAATGGTAGCTACCGCCCAGATTGTTACGACTGCCAGACCTATTCGTTTTACAATATACTTTAACATATTTTCAGCTCCTCTTATGCTTATGCTCCTAATAACACGATCCATATTTTATCAAAAACCACATCGCTTTGTCAATTCCATTTTGCGCTATTGCTTAACGTTAAATTATTCATTTTTTTACATTATATTACATTTTCATGCATGATTATTCTTTGTCTCTTTACTTTGGTAAATTATTTGTATATTTATTATATATATTTGCATATTTATTCATTTTATTTTCTTTAAAAAAAATTTATTTTTTTATAAGAATCAAAAAAATAGCGCCCACGGAAAAGCGCTATTTTTCTAATTTTATAATTATTCAATTCTTATATCTGCCTACACCCGGAAGGACGCTACTGTCGCATTCAGAAGTTCGCTTAAACGGAACAATTCTTTCATCTGTTCCATGACCGCTCCTGAATTCTTCCTGGATTCCTCCGCAGAGCTTTCCATGCTCTCCATAAATTCCGCAACTTCCCCTACAAGCCTTGTAATCACGGCAATGGATTCATTGATTCCTTCCATGCTCGCACTCATTTCTTCGGAAGAAGCTCCGAGATCGCTGGATATATCGTTATAAAATGCAGCATCCTTTTGGTACGCTTTTGCCAGCTCCGTCATCTCCCTATAATCTTCCATAACCTTCCCGTTCATAAATTCCAGCAGTTTTCTGGCATTTTCCGATAAAAAGGCAACATTCCGGATCACGCCTTCCGTTACCTTGCGTATTTTATCCACCGCCTGCCTGGAATTGTCCGCCAGCTGCCGGATCTCCTCCGCGACAACTGCAAAACCTTTTCCTGCATCCCCGGCCCTTGCCGCTTCTATGGAGGCATTCAGCGCCAGCAGATTTGTTTGGGAGCTAATGGCCAATATTTCTTCCGTCAAGGCATCGATCTCCTGCACCTTCCTGCTGTCCGCAATCGCCTTTTCCAGCTCACCGCCCGCTTGATGGCAGAGGGCGACGGCTTCTCTGGCGGACCGGTCGGAAGCCTCATATTGTTTGCCGGCCCGCTCCATAATATCGCTGGACTGCTCCGCCGCCTCTTCCGCTTTTCTGGCTACATTTTCAATCGCGTCTCCCAGTTCCCGCCCGTTCTCCTTTATATTCTCTGTCAGCCTCTTCGTCTGCACTGTCTGCTCCGCCACGCGGCCGGTCAAATCAAAAATACCGGCGATATCTTTATCCAGCACCACCATTTTTTCGGATGTGCCTTCGGCAATTTCATTAATATTTCCCGCTTCCTGCTTGGTATTCAGGATAATCTCCCTTATTTGCTTCTTTACTTCCGCCGTAGCTGTCCTGATCTGTTCCGTTTCGTTCCTGTATTCCTTTGGAACGCCCTTTACATAACCCGTATTTTCTGAAAAATCCCCGGAAGCAAACTGCTTGAGCATCTGCACCGGTTCCAGCATCCTTCCGATCAGCCAAGCCATAAACAACGCCACAAATACAATAATGACAAGCGCCGCTGCCGCCGCTATTCCGACCATGGCTGCAAGGGATTTCGTAATATTGGCCGCAGGCACGACAACACCCAGATTCCATAAGCTTCCTTCGATTCCTGATACCGCAAAATAACAGGAACTGCCATCATAATCCGTCAGCTTTTTCACGCTGACATCTGATCCTTCCAGCATCCCTTTTAACCCCGGAATCACATCTCCTGCTGCCACAGACGTATCCCCCGTAGGTTCATATTCTTTATTTTTATGCGCCACATACTGTCCGCTGCTGTCCACCAAAAATCCATATACCCCTTCTTCATAGTTGATGCTTCCCGTCAAATCTGTCACTGTGCCGAGCGTCACGTCCAAACCAACGACTCCCGCCAGCTCATCGCCTATATAAACAGGCGCCGCGATCGTCGCGCACATCTGCCCTGTCACCGCATCCAGATAAGGATCCGTCACGATGACCGCATTCTCTTCCGCCGCCTGTTGATACCATCCCCGCGCCACCGGGTCATACCCTTCCGGCACCTCCGCCTCTTTATTCGATTGGATGAATCTGCTGTCATTCGTTCCGCAATACAGATTCAAAAGTTCCTCCCTGCCCTGCGCATGCGTATCCACAACAGCCTGGAGAAAATCCGTATCCGTTCTTCCTCCTGCCTTTATGCTGTCCGCCGTCCCTTTTGCCAGCATTTTCTCGTTTTCCACCCAGGTATTGATTTCTTCCGCATATTTATCCGCATTCAACTGCAATGACCTCGACTCGTCCTGGATCATCCGTTTTCCTGCAACCCCGACAATTCCCGCCGTAGTCAGAAGAATGCCCGCCACTACAATACCTATCACATTAGCTGTAAGTCTTCCTTTGATTGTTCGTAACACAACCCTGCACCTCGCTTCGTCTTATCTATGGTTTTATTTCATTGATAACGATAGTCCTTACCAGCATAACAGATATCTTTCCATAAAAATCTTTTCGTTACCATTCGCACTTTTTTGGGTACAGATTGTCAAGGCTTACGATTTCCTGTTCCAGCTTTACATTATTTTCCAACATATAAGCAGCCGTATCCCGAAAATCTGTTTTCCCCGCAAGTATTTGCAAACGCTTCCTATCGTTTTCTGTCAATGCCTGAAGGCAGGACGCATACCGTCCATCCTGGAGCGTTTCCACGGACATTCGGTACATACTAAAGGGAATGCCCGTGACACGGCGCAAATGATCGTAAATATAAAACCCGCCGGCATCGATATCCCCAAAATGCAAATAGCAAAGTCCCCTGTTTTCTTCATAAATTTTTTTCAGGAAGTCCCTCTGCCACCGGGCGGTATACCCGCCCAGATAAAAAAAAGCGCAGTCACTGCTTTTCATCCGCAAATAAGAGGTATAATTTTCTACTGTCATGAACCTGCCCGCACGAACCTCTATCCTCTCTATCCGGCTCCATTCATCTGCAAAAAATTCGATCCCGTTCTCAAACGCTTCCGCATCAATGCTTCTTCCTTCCTTCATCCATATGGTAATACTTCCTTTTATGCATATCTTCTGGGGTTCTTTCACAATATGGTATTCCCGCAGGATCTCATCCGGCAATTCGCCTTCTCCGCAGGGCTGCTCCCGGAATTCCCTGAGCAGACGGCATACATTTTCCAAAACCGTCTCCTCCAGATATTTGCTGTTTCCGTAGATCAGCATAGAGGCTTCCCTGAGATACAAAGGCATTTGATTGTTTTCAATAAATGTCAACGCTTTCAGAATATCCTCCGTCTGCAAATATTCTTTCGGTATTCTGTTCTTTTTCAGGATACTGCGCAGTCTTTCACATTCCCTGTCCGCTGCCGGTGAACATCCATCATATTTTCTCAGCATTTCTTCTATGTACTGCTGTTTTGCATGTTTCGGCTCATAGCCGTATGTATCGCTCAAATACCGCTCGATTTCCAATATCTTATCATCCATCAGGTAGATGGCGGCGATCTCATTACTGAACCCATTCATCTCATACGTGATATATCCCTTTTCCCTGCAGTTCTCCGCCACCCGGTTCACCGCCTCTATCTGATCCAGATCCCCATCGTTATCCCTGTAGCGCTTATACAGTTTTACCGGTTCTATCTTTGTCCGTCTGGCAATCCGGCTGGTTCCCGTATCTTTCTTGCTTTTCCTGTAACTTTCCACCAAAAGAACCAATATTTTTTCTTCATAATCCGTCATATGCCTTTTCCTCATGAAACTGTACCACGCCCATCTGCATGCTGTCCGCCCGGACGCGCAGCACGGGAAGGATAACTTCGCATTCGCTTCCGATCGACTCGGTTTTATCCGGCGAACAAAAAATCACCTGCATCTTCTGCCTTTTCATAAAATCCAGCATCACCCTCACATTACCGGGATCCATTTTGGCAAAGGGTTCGTCGATAAACGCCAGTCTGGTGGAATTTACCCTCTGGTTATAAATTAAAAGCAATGCCGCGCATAAAATCAACAAATATGGAATCTGCACCTCCGCACCCGAATTAAAGCCGATCTGCCTGGAGAGCTTCGCGCGGCTCAGATTCTGGTTGCTGATCAGTATTTCATAAGTCATATAATTCCGGTAATCCGCAAAACGGGCGATGGTTTCCTCGCTGTTCTTCTCGATAATGCGGTTAATGATCCTCTTCAGTTCCCGTTCCAGTACTTCCCCTTCCTCATCAGAAACCTTTGTAAACATGGTAAAAGTCATCTGGCCGTCCGAACTGCCCAGTTGCTCCCTCTCGTCCAGATATCTTGCATATTCCAGAATCTTCGCGTATTCGGAACCATCTTTTACATAGTGGATATCGAATTCATATTTCTCCGAAAAATGCAGCTTTGCCAGTTCCCCGTTGATCTGTTTCAAATCTTCCCTTGCCTTTTCACAGGCATTCAGAATCGTCAGGACAAACTCATTTTTGAAAATATCCTCATACCTTCTTGTCTGATCTTCCAGCTTCTGCCTGATCTCCTGAAGGCTGTCCATCCAGATTTTGTCTCTTCTGGCCGCATATTCCTGCCGTCCGGAAGTGTCTACCGGCAGCGGGCCGTCAGGATGCCTGCTGTTATAAGCCGACTGCAGTCCGATCAGCTCTTTCTTATGCTGTTCGATGCTTCTGGACAGACGGTTTCTTGTTTCCGGCGAAAGCAGCCCTCCTGCCCCCTGCTGTCCGCTTTCCATGAATTTATCGTAAGCTTCCACAGCCTTCCTCACAACCGGATAGCATTCTATTTCATATTCTTTCCATTGTTCTTTCTGCTTTTGCAGAGCTTCGGACTTGTCTGTAATTCTGTTTGTATAAACTCCTATTCTCGTCCGCAATTCGCTTTCTTCTGTAATCTTCCTCTCCTGCTCCTTGCGGACCGCTTCCTTTTCCAAGGAAAGCCTTTCCGCCAGCTGGCTCAGTTCCATATACTCCTGGTTATTCTTCTGCGCCTGTTTCAGCTGTTTTAACTGTTTTTCCGATCCTTTGCGCATATCGACCGTTTTTTGGTATTCCTCTGCAACGCCATAATCATATTCCCGGAAAAAGCTTTTGTCCCCGCCCAAACGGTTTTTTCCATATTCCAGTTCTTTTTGCCTCTCCAAAAGCCCTGTTTTTTCTTCCTGCAGGCGCTTGATTTCCTTCTCCGCCCGTATCCGGTTCAGTTCAAATGTTTTCTGCCCCAGATAATAAAAACGGAGTTTTTCAAAACGCAGGAAATAACTGTCCATAGCTACGGACACGCGTCCTTCCCTGGAAATCGCATTTTCATAGTCCTTGACTTTTCCGATGTCCACCGCATGCATTCTGCCCAGCTGGAAATCAAAATACTTCTGTGCCACGGAATTCTTAATCTCCAGCATATGGACTGCGGAATCCTCTTCCGCTTTTACCTCTTTTTTCATTAAGAGCTTTGTATTGAACAAATGGGCATACCGATACCGGGAGCGGTTCAGCACATCATCCGCTATATCGTAATATTTCGGATCTACAAGAATCGTATAACGGCGGGGGCCGAGAAATGTTTCTATGGCATCCCTCCACTCCTCATTTTCCAGTCCGATGACATATTCACAGGCAAACATAGCCTTTTCCGCAATCTTTCTTCTTTCAAACTCACGGTTGATCTCATCCCGCAAGCCGACATAGTCCGGGATCTGCTGATAGGCATTCCTGTGCTTTCTGCATGCTTCCAGAAGTTCTGCCTGAATCCCCAGCTTCCTGTCACACTCTCTTAACTCCTCCTTTATCCTGCCCAGTTTTTCCACCTGTTCGTCATAAAATTGATCCAGCTGCCTCTTCAATTCGTTTACCGCCCGTTCTTTTTCCACAGAAGAGTATTCCCTGCCGCAAAGCGAACTTAATATTTCTTTTTTCTTCACCGGCCTGTCTGCCTCCGTCAGCATATGGATCATTTCGCTGATCTTTGTCTGGAACAGTTCCAAAGAATCCCTTTTTTGAAAAAGCTCCTTTTCCCTTGCATATAGTTCGGATAAATGGCGTTCTTCTTCCGCGATCATCCGGGCGCTGTCCAGCTGGTTTAAACTGACCCGGGCCTGGATCAGCCGCTCCTCCAGTTCCCCCAGCCTCCCTGAAAGAACCTCCAGCGCAGCCCCTGCCTCCTCTTTCTTCTGCTCCGCCAATTCCTTTTCCCGGCTGTCCCTTTCGATTCCTGCCTCCAGATCCCTGATCCCTTTATACACTGCTTTAATATCATCTGCCAGTAAACGGTTTTTTTCCTTCTCGTAAGTATCATATCCCGAAAGAATTCCATCCAGTTCTCCGATCTCTCCCTCGATCATCTGGAAAGTCTGGTTCAGCCGTTCAATATTCCCTTTCGCTTCAATCAGTTTGGCAAAATCCACATTTTTCTCTTCCAGCACGCTTTCCCGGATAAACCGGTCGATTTTTGCATCAGGATCATAAGACATAATGCCCCGGAGCTTTCTAAGATAAGTAGGCATCTGCTTCATGTTCAGCTTCAGTCCCGTCATTTGCATGAACCGCGGAATCCCCTGTTCCCTGTTCAGCAAAATGACCTGATATTTTTTTTGCAGGGCGGATGCCGTATAAGGCAGCGTTTTCCCTTGCTCCACATAAGTATGTTCGATCTCATCCAATGTCTTCTTGTCCATCACATACCGGTAAACCTGGTAATTATTCGCCGCATTCGTCTCAATCACGGTGCCGAGTATAAAGGATCTTTGTTCCACCCCGTCATAATACTCCAGCACGATATGGCTGTATACGTTTGGAACTTTGTCGGCAGGACGCATGCAAGTGCCCGCCGTGGCATCCAAAAGCCCTCTTGTATAAGAAGAAAGCGTCCGGCTTCCCTTGCTTTCCGAAGACTTATTGAATACCGTATCCCCATATGCCGCATATTTAACAGCATCCAGCATCACCGATTTCCCATTCCCGTTTTTTCCGGCAATTAAGGTGAAAAATCCGATAGGGGCTGTCACATGCGCAAATCCGTACCAGTTGACCAAACGTATTTTTTTTAATAAAATCATACTTCTTCCTCCTCGAAATCAACCGGCATTTCTTCCATAGGATCCTTTTCCACGGTTTCTTCTTCGCTTTCTTCCTTTTCTTCCTCTTTCAGATATTCCCTGGCCACCGTCTGAAACTGAGGAATATCCCATCCGAACTGCAAAGAAGGATAAAGCTCGATCTTCATGTCTTCCCCGTCTTCATCCTCCGCATAATTAATCAGGCTGTATTTTTTAAAAAGTCGGAACGCTGTGTTTAACTCCGTACGCACCGGCATAACGCCAAAGGACTTGATCTTGTCAATCAAATCCCCCTTCGTCACAAAATTCCCTTCGCTATATCCCACATTTTCCAGATAAATTTTCCACAGCACAAGAAGAAGATGGTATTGAAGGGTCGTAAACGTGACGACATTCGCCCTTTTCAGTCCGACCGTTTCCTCATCCTCCTCGCTGGCAACCAGCATGCATACCCCTGTCTTATCGTCCACCAGAAGGTCAAAGCCGATCATGCGCAAATACTCCGACACATCCTGCCGGTTCGACTCCCTGGACAAGAATGCATATAATTTTTCATCCCTGTCTCTCAAAATAAACGTTGACTCCAGCAGTTTACGAATGCTGCGCTTAAATATATGGCCGCTTTCTTCTTTTATCGCCAGCTGCAAATGAATATCGCTCATGATCTTCTCCTCCTGATCCGAACCTGACGGATCGCCGCCACGTCCGTCTGTACCATCCCTTCCCCGAATTCCACTTCATAAGGGAATCCTTCCGTCCCTGAATAAATAATGCTTGCGGCAATCATCATCGCATCTTCCCTCGTATGTACCAGACAATCTTCCACGGATACTTCTCTTTTATCCTCCATGATCCGGTCAAAATAGTTTTTGACGTTGTCCATGCAATACTGGTCCGGCGTCTCCGTCAGCAGTTCCTTGGTCAAACGTTCTCTTTCTTCCTCTGATAATTCTTCCGGAGATATTACTGCATGGTTCATATTCGGATTGGCTTTTTTCCTCCTCTGGAAAGATTTACGCCCTATAAACCCTATGGACATCAGACGGTGCGCGCCGGCAATCTGTTTTAGCGCCAGTTCCCTTTCTTCCACGTCTAATTCCTTTAACACTAGCAACAGGCGGTTCAGCTCATGCTCCAGATTGCCGCCCCCGCTTAAAACCATCATAACGCGGATTGAATAAAGATTATAATACGTATTGATTTTTTTATCAATATATCCTATTTCCTGATCGTATTCCAGATTGATAAAACTATCCAGTTCACCGAACTGCCGGTCAATCAGTTCCCTGGACTGAAGTTCGTCCGCATTCTTCAGCTTTCCATATTCCTTTACCATCTTCCCATAAAGCTCCGATCTGCGCAGCTTTATAAGCAAATAATTGATTTTCGATATATAAGACGGAATCAGCCCGCTCCTCTTAATAAAAAAATAGTCGTTAAAAAAACGATTCAGCAGCTCGTCCTTAATCAAAAACTGCCCGAAGCTGTTAGCATCCGACATGCGCATCACAGCCCGCATAATCTCCCGGATGCTGTCCTTTAAAACCAACAGTTCATTTTTTAAATCGCATTCATTTTCAACCAAAGGAACGAGAATATTAGAATAAGGGCGAATTGCTCTGACGCTGTCCTTTTCAAAGGAGGATTTAAGAATTTCATAAATAGAAAATATATGGTTCGTAATAGCCCCGTTTACATCTCTGTCAAATATTTTATGTATGGCATCCATCAGCTTCCTGCAGTAGGCCGATACCGACGCGATATTATCACCGCTGCGCCCGATCTCCTGCGGAGTGATCCAGCCGCATCTGCGGAAATAACGCAGAATGGATGAAGCATTTTCCTGAGGCGACCTTCCGCTGCCCACCTCTTCCCCGATATCTTCCGTTTCCAACGCATACTGGCAGTTCTGAAGATAAAGGATCAGACAGTGCCTGGCATCCGTTTCATATAATGTGGGGATTTCTTTGGACTTTTCAATCAGCTGATCCATGCACTCCAAATAAATCTCCCGGTTTTTGCAGCAGAAAGGATTAAAAAACTTATCGCTCACAGGTTCTAATAAAGACATTTTTTTGTTTTCTCCTTCCTGCTTTTTTCTTACGATTTTGTTGCACAACCGCACTCTTAAACGCTTTCATCATGGCTGGCGACAATTCCTTGCAATCTCCGTCGAAGTTAATAGGGCTTTTTTTGCCTCTTCAACCTCTTTCAATTGTTCTTCTATAGGCTTTTGCCCACTCTCAATAATTAATGTTCTGGTCATAGTAAAGCTCCTTTTCTGCATTAGCTGCAAGTCTGGCTGATTCATTTTTGACCATTCCTCTTAGATTATTCTATGTTGACAGTATATCATTAAATAACCCGTCCATCAATGACATTTCCTCAAATATACAGCTTCTTACTTCCTGGCATTTTATACAATAGGTAATACATACCCCACCGTTTTATTTCCAAACCAAAAAATTTCCGTCTCCATTGCTTCTTTATTCAAAACCTCTGCCACCTCGCAGAACACCATATAAATGTAGCCTTTTTATAAGAACCTCCGTTTACCAGTAAACCTTTCATTATATTACCAATTATTTTTTGATCTATCTCACATCCCTGTCCTTCTTCTTCCTGCTTAATGCTCTTTGAATAATTGCATCCATATTTCTTTCATTCACTTTTTCCTTTTCATTTTTTCGAACACGCAGCACCGCCTGTTTTGATAATGCTTCCTCTTGTTCCTGTTCCATAAACTTTTGCCTGTATGCTTGGATATAATTCTACAACGCCATAGGATTGAAATGGACTTTCTAATACGGATTCAAGCAGACTCATGTCTCTAATTCCATCACTTCCTCCGGTAATCTCTATTCATTGAGTGTGAATTAACAGAATTTGTTCTTTTGCCAGCTTTATCATTTTGCAAGCACTTCATATGCTTCCTTATTCTTCTCAATCAATCGTTTCGATATACTCAATACATCTTCATTCGATGCGACAGCATCATTATCTGCCTTACTAAAATCTATGACAAGGTATCTTGGCACATTATTTTTCAGAATAACAGCTGTTCCATGTTCATCCACTAATCTTGCTACTTTTGAAAAGTTCTGATTTGCTTCTGTAATAGAAACCATCGTATTTGTATTTATTGTCATCTAAACCACCTTCCAATTATATGATATCTATATTACTCAATCTTCGCACATAAATTTTAGCTATGCACCTTGCTACGAGTTTTATTTTCGTAGCAAGGTGCATAGGCATTTATTCAAGTGCGAAGTTTGAGTTATTTAACATTAACTGTTTTATAAATAATTCCACGGAATTGTGAAGCACAGATACAAAGTGTTTACGATATTCCAGAGTTGCCTTTCCCTCTAAAATATAATCACAATATCTAATAGCCATTGCCCATGCTTCGATTGCATTATTCTGTAAGATTTGATTTTTTATATAAGTCATTTATTTACCTCATTTTGTAATAAATATAATTTAACCTCCCGCTCTCCATGCTCATATTGCTCTAAACGATTCCAATAAATAATCTTACGAATTCGTCTTTCTGTCACTCTATACCCCGCTCCTTTTATAATATCAGAGACTCTTTGTTTCATTTCCTGACCTCTTTCCAAAGCGTCCAAAACTATCTTCTCTAAATACTCCGGCTTTCGTTTATCCCCCAAATCTGAAAACAAAGCACTTGCCGCAACCAAAGCAGTTCTCATATATTGTGCATTATCTTTAAATAAATCACTATCTATATAAAATCCTTTACTCTCTATAAACTGGCTGCAAAATGTAATTACCGTACGCGTATTGCCCTCTCGATACGGATGCACTTTCCAAAGTTCAGCTAAATATTGGGAAAACATTTTTGCCACTTCTTCAAGCGATGCCTTCTCCCAAGCATATTGATTCATTTTATTTAAGACAAATGTGGCATCCTTTTCAATATCAAAACAATCAGAATACTCTATTGAAA
>JAETNQ010000060.1 GCA_021772075.1 Lachnospiraceae bacterium | reverse complement strand
AAAAGGTATGCAATAGGGACAAATCCTGAAAAACATCTGGAACTGATTATGAACCTGTAATTTTTCAAATAGATGTGGGGATTTAGTTATGATACACATTCATGCGTTTGTCGTGTCCCCTTTCCGAAAAAGGATTGACGGCCTCATTTGTTTTCAAGTATAATCAAAAATATATGGTATGCCAAATACAAAAAGGAAAAGGAGAAACGGCAGTATGAAGCAGTTTTTTGGTATGAGCCAGGGCGGGAATCTTACAGAAGCGGTCAACGGACTGAAAAAACCGCAGTTTATTATGTTGTTTTCGAACAATTCCCAGTTTGAAGACCACGTAAAAGCCCTGGAAAAGCTATATCCAAATATTCCGAGCATTGGCTGTATCGGAATGAGTTATGATACCAGAGTCGTAGAAAATGGGGTCGGCGTCATAGCTTTTTATGACGGGGTCAGTGCGACAGCGAATGTGCTGGAACAGGTATCCGTCATGCCGGTGAAATATATCCGCCGTATGGAAGAGGATATAAAAAAGATAAACGGCTCGCAGCAGGACACGGTATGTATTGATTTTTGCACAGGGAATGATGCTTGTGCGCTGACGACGATTGATACTGCGTTAAAGCAAAAAGGAATTTCCCTGGTGGGCGGCACAGGGGACGGGGGAAAAGTATCCGCGAATGGGAAAATTTATGAAGACGCTGTCGCTTATGGCCTTGTGAAAAACCATGGGGGACGGGTTAAGACCTATAAGGAGAATATTTATCATCAGCTTGGAAATTATCGTTTTATTGCTTCCAACACGGACAGGGCGAAATATGTGATCGGTGCGCTGAACGGGAGGCCGGCGAAGCAGGTATATCAAAGCATTCTTCATGTAACGGACGAACAGATCCTGACACAGACGTTCCAGAATCCTTTTGGAAAGATTAACGGGGATGATACTTGTATTATTTCCATTAAAGAAGTGGATGGAAACGCTCTGGCATGTTTCCGCCAGGTCAATGATTCCGATGTACTGATTTTGCTGGAACTGGGTGATTACCAGGCAATCACGAGGGAAACGATCCGAACCATCTGCCGGGATTTCCCGAGGCGCTCGGCTGTTTTTTCCGTGAACTGTTTATTCCGTTATAAGCTGTTTTCCGAGCGGAATTATATGCAGACTTATTTGCAGGAGATGTCCAGCCTGGGAAGCCATGCCGGATTGGTCGGATATGGGGAGCATTATAACAATCGTTTTGTCAACCAGTCTATGACTTGTGTCGTATTTGAATAAAGGAGGGAAACAGGATGTTGTCAAAGAAAAACCGGCAGAAGCCGGGGCAGGTGCGCCATAATGAAAAAAGCCTTTATCCGGTACTGTATGTGACAGAACATTTAAAAGACTATAAGGAGGAACTGATCCGCAAAGAAGTGGAATCTCTGTGGGAACTGACTATGGTTGGTAATTCGTTTTCCAATGTATTGAAAAAAGCGGATCATTTTCAGACGCAGCTCTTGAACTTCGGGCAGTCGTTTTCCAGCATAAACGATACGGCGGAACAGTTTTCGGAAGTAAAAAGCACTATTGCCCAAACGGTATCGGAGACTCAGGAAAAGGTGGAAGACCTGAAACAAACTTCCATGATGATCGAGCAGTCCTATGTGGAAATGGAACATACTTTTGAACAGCTTCAGACAGCGGTAAAAAATATCCGCCAATGCATCAATAAGATCGTGACCATTGCGGATGAAACCAATATCCTTGCGATCAACGCGTCCATCGAAGCATCCCGGGCAGGCGAGGATGGAAAAGGATTTGCAGTAGTTGCGGCAAAGGTAAAGGAACTGGCGGAAGAGATCAAAGGGCTTGCCAATGAAGCGGATTCCGGCATTCATAATGTGGAATCCGATGCGAATTTATTGAATAAAAGCATTGCGGCATCCGCAAAGGATCTTGGGGAAGGAACAGGAATCGTAAACGCTACTTATGATTCCTTCCATCAGATTACGGAAGCTGCAGAGGGGGCTTCCATGGTGCAGGCCGAGATCGCCGGAGTCATTGAGGACTCCCGGAATGAATTGCAGACCGTCTGCCAGTTTTTTGATGAAATAAGGGGTCAATACCAGGAGGTCGTAAAGCATATTAACCGTGCCAGCAGCCTTGGCACAACGAAAAGCGCTATGTTTGAAGATATTGATAATATGCTGTCCCAGATTCCGCCTATCATCATGGATACGGAGCCGGAGACGTAGCAGGGATGGATACATATGGAAATGAAAGGAAAGAGCTGGCCGCCGGCCGGCTCTTTTTTTGTCGGATCCGGCGGCAAATAACATCGGCAGGGCGCGTCTTTTTGACAAAAAAAGCGGACAATACTTTATATAATGGTTGCTAAAGGGAGGTGACGGACAGGAGGATGGAGACAACATATATATGAAGTTTACGTTGACAGCCTTTTTTTCATAAATTTTGTTATGAACCTGTATTTATACACTCTTCTGGCCAGGACACTGAAGCGTACTGCCACGCGTCTCAGGATCACGGGGGGGAGCGCGGTAGGGGCGGCATTTTGCGTTTTACTGATTTTTTTGCCTGGAATACCGGCAGTTGTAAAACGGTATATCGGCCCGGCAGGGATCAGCATGGCGGCGGCAGCTGTCATTCTGCGGCTGGACAACGTGAAGATAGTATGGAAGGCGGCGGGATATTTATCCGTTTACGCCTTTGCCTTTGGGGGAATCATGAAGTTTCTGTTTTCCAGCGTTCCGTTTTTCAGGGGAAAACAGGGGGAGATATGGTACATATTAGGGGCAGGCATGCTCGGATACCAGGCAATATCCTGGTGGATCGCCCAGGCCGGCAAAAAGCGGGCGGCGGATATTTACAGAGTAAAACTAAGGGGAGATTATAATGAAATTGAGCTGGATGCTTTGATGGATACCGGAAACAGCCTGAGGGAACCGATCAGCGGAAGGCCGGTATCGGTCGTGGAGGAAGAATGCCTTCTTAAGCTGGCGGGAATCAAAGCGCCGGAAAAACTGAAAGTAATACCTTACCACAGCGTAGGCAGGAATAATGGCATTATGGAAGGATATGAAGTACCTGAGATTGTGGTTGAAGGCAAAGAGGAAAGTATGCGGTGGCAGAAAGTAATCGTGGGAATCAGCAGAAATAAAATCTCTGCAAACGGAAAATATCAGATGATATTGCATCCGGATTTATGTGAATATAAACGCCAGGCAGCTTCGGAAAAACCGATGACAGGAGGGAAAAGAAATGATTTTTAAGGTGGCAATACCTGGGAAGATGCAGTTTAAAATAATAAAGAAAGAGCCTAATTTTTTTATGACAAAACAGGGGGATATCCACTATATAGGCGGAACGGAAGTTCTGCCGCCGCCCCTTGAGGCTGCGAAAGAGAATGAAGTCATTAATGATCTTGGAACGGAATATGAGGATGAAGCCAAATCCATACTGATCGAACATAATCTGCGCCTGGTAGTATATATTGCCAAAAAATTTGACAATACCGGCGTGGGGGTGGAGGATCTGATATCGATCGGCACCATAGGGCTGATAAAGTCCATTAATACTTTTAACCCAGGAAAAAACATTAAACTGGCGACGTATGCTTCCCGGTGCATTGAGAATGAAATCTTAATGTACTTAAGAAGAAATAACAAGACCAAACTGGAGGTTTCCATCGATGAACCTCTCAACGTGGATTGGGACGGCAACGAATTGCTTTTGTCGGATATCCTCGGAACGGATGAGGATGTTATTTACCGTGATATTGAGAATGAAGTGGAAAGGAAGCTTCTGTTGAAGGCGATCAATAAATTGTCAGACAGGGAGAAGACCATTATAAACCTCCGTTTCGGCCTTGGAACGCCGGACGGACAGGAAATGACGCAGAAGGAAGTTGCCGCCTTGCTCGGCATATCCCAATCTTACATATCAAGGCTGGAAAAGAAGATCATGAAGCGGTTAAAAAGGGAATTGATCCGGGAGGAGTAGGAGAGTAAACAGGATCCGGGGATGAAAACGGTTGGAAAAACGGTTTTTGTCCCCGGATTTTTTCGGTAAAATGCGTCCGTGCAGATATGGAAAAAATAAAAGTTTTTCAGCAGCAGATATCCACAATAATAATATCGGGGCCGATCTTCCTGATATTTTTGAATGGAATGACATATTCCGGTTCGCTTCCGAATAAAGAAGAAAATTTATTTTTGCCGGGAATAATGACTTTGCATATCTGGCCGGAGCATTCGTCGAATTCCAAATCGCCGATTTTCCCAAGACATTTGCAGTCTTTCAGATTTACGACTTCCTTGCATTTTAATTCTGAAAAAAGCATAATACCTCATCCTGAATATACTTACAATAACATATGCATCCGATGGGATAATTGATTCCGGTACGGATAGATTGGGATGTATAATTTTAGTCTTTTTTGTGCATCATTTTTAATAGCCGAAAAAAATGTTTGCAGGAGGCGTAAGATGGCACAGGGAAAGGTTGAGATATGCGGGGTGAATACATCCAAACTTCCGCTTTTGAAAAATGCAGAAAAGGAAGAACTGTTTTCAAGAATCGAGGAAGGGGACAGGGATGCCAGGGAACAATATATCGAGGGCAACCTGAGGCTTGTTTTAAGCGTGATCAAACGTTTTTCATCCAGCAATGAAAATGTAGACGATCTGTTCCAGATCGGATGCATTGGATTGATCAAAGCGATCGATAACTTTGATTCTTCTTTGAACGTAAAATTTTCTACCTATGCGGTACCGATGATTATCGGGGAGATCAGGCGTTTCCTCCGGGATAATAATTCCATCCGGGTGAGCCGCTCTCTCAAGGATACGGCATATAAAGCGATCTACGCCAGGGAAAATCTGACGAGAAAGAATCTGAAAGAGCCGACAATTAACGAAATAGCCGCTGAAATCGGCATTTCCAAAGAAGATATCGTTTATGCCCTGGATGCCATACAAAATCCGATGAGTCTCTATGAACCGATTTTTACCGATGGCGGCGATACTCTTTATGTGATGGACCAGATCAGCGATAAGAAGAACAGGGAAGAAATATGGGTGGAGCATCTTTCCCTGAGCGAAGCTATGAAACGTCTGGATGAACGGGAATATGAGATCATTACCTTGCGCTTTTTCGAAGGGAAAACGCAGATGGAGGTAGCGGAGATCATCGGGATCTCCCAGGCCCAGGTGTCCAGGCTGGAAAAAAATGCTTTGCGCGTAATGAAGAATTATCTGACGGCTTAGAGCAGAAAACAGACGGCTTTTGCCGATCCGCAAAATAAAAGAAGGTTTTAAAATTGGACTCAAAAAAGGGTCCAATTTTAATATTTATTTTATTGCCCGATGCCGCATAATTTGATACAATTTAAGAAGGCATTTTTGAAAGATGAAGGAGACTGATATTATGGAAGAAAAATTGAAAAACATGCGGATCAAACAAAAAATAATGGCTATTTTCTCCATACTGCTTGGAGTGTATATCATAGCGGTATTGGCAGGAGTCATCGGTTTAAGCGTGATGGGTGAAAATCCGACGGCGCGGATGGTCGCATTAGTTTTGCTGATTATAACGGCTATCGTGAACCTGGCATTAGTAGTTAAGCTGGGCGGAGCCGTTGTCTTGTCTTTGCTGAAGCCGGTAAGGGAGTTGGAAGAAGCGGCAAAGAGGATGGCTGTAGGAGATTTCAGCACGGAGATTACATATGATTCGGACGACGAACTGGGGGAACTGGCGGATTGCTTCAGGGCAACAAGCAGTACGCTGAAGGTTATTATCGATGACCTTCATCATATTATTTCAGAGTTTACAAAAGGAAACTTCAATGTAAGGACAAACAGCAGAGATAAATATGTAGGCGATTATGAGCCGCTTCTTACGCAGTTGAGCGAGATGGTGCATACGATCAGCGATATATTAGGGAATATCCAGAACGCGTCAGACCAGGTGGCGGCGGGTTCCGCAGAGCTTGCCAACAGCGCGCAGGGGCTGGCGGAAGGCGCGGCAGACCAGGCATCTTCCGTGCAGGAGCTTTGTGAGACGATGACGGAGGTGACGGGACAGGTAGAAGAAACGAGCCTTACCATAGACCGTCTGCATGACAGTGCAAAGAGCGTGGGAATAGAGGCGGAGAAGACGAGGGCAAAAATGGCGGAACTGATGAGCGCTATGGAGTCCATCAAGTCCACTTCCCAGGAGATCAGCAATATTATCGGGGATATTGAAGATATTGCTTCGCAGACGAACCTGCTTTCCTTGAACGCGGCGATTGAAGCGGCAAGGGCGGGAGAAGCGGGCAAGGGCTTTGCGGTAGTTGCGGAGCAGATACGTAAGCTTGCTGAGGACAGCGCCCAGTCTGCGGTAAAGACGAAGCGGCTGATTGAAACCTCCCTGCAGGAAGTCATGAAGGGGAATGATATTACGGAAGAAACAGCGAATGCTACCAATAAAGCGATGGAAGGGCTGGAGCATGTGCTGATCGCCGTAGGGGAGATCCGGATGGCGTCGGATAAGGAAGCGGCGTCCATTAAGGGAATAGAAAAGAGCGTGGAACAGATTTCGGCGGTAGTAGAAAACAATTCGGCGGCTGCAGAGGAAACTTCGGCTACCAGCGAGGAACTTTCCGCCCAGGCGGTAACGCTGAATGAACAGGTGGAGAGATTCCATTTGCGCGGCTAGTAGTGTGGAAAGAAGTTCTAATGCTCACGCCAAAGGGCGTTTCGCAAAGAACTTCTAAGTTCCACACCGAAGAACGCCTGAAATACGGCGTTCTTCCTGTTGATGGATGGTGCTGCTGCGAAGCAGCGGCATGGGGTTAGCGTGAGAAGAACAGAGGAGGAGGGAGAAGCATGAAATGTCCTTTTTGCGGCCATGATAATACGAGGGTGATCGATTCCAGGCCGGCGGAAGATAATAATTCCATCAGGCGGAGAAGGGTGTGCGATGAGTGCGATAAGAGATTCACTACTTATGAAAAGATCGAGACGATTCCGTTGATTATTATTAAAAAGGATAATAACAGGGAAACTTATGACCGGTCTAAAATTGAGGCGGGAGTCCTCAGGGCCTGCCATAAGCGCCCGGTGAGCGCCGGGCAGATCGATAAACTCGTGGAAGAAGTGGAAACGGAGATCTTCAATATGGAAGAGAGGGAAATATCCACGCAGGATATCGGGGAAATGGTGATGAACAAACTGAAGGATATGGATGCGGTGGCTTATGTAAGATTTGCTTCGGTCTATAGGGAATTTAAGGATATTAATACCTTTATGGATGAACTGAAAAAGGTTCTGGACAGCAATTAAGGAATAAGGCAGGAAGAATGATGTTGCGGAGATTTTACCCTGACGAATATGTGGATTCGGCTTATGCGATCGATTATGAGAAGCTTTATAAAGAGGGCTATCGGGGGATTATTTTTGATATTGATAACACGCTGGTGCCGCATGGCGCGCCGGCGGATGACAGGAGCAGGGAGCTGTTTGCCAGGCTGAAGGAGCTTGGCTATGGAATCATGCTCCTGTCTAATAATAAGGAACCCCGGGTAAAGATGTTTAACGATGCGGTAGGGGCTGAATATATTTTTAAGGCAGGGAAACCGGCCGTTGGGAATTACCGGAAGTCGATGGAAAGGCTGGGGGTGGATAAAGACCATGCGCTGTTTGTCGGGGATCAGCTTTTTACGGATGTCTGGGGAGCGAAAAAGGCGGGAATCCGGACATTTCTTGTAAAACCTATCCATCCGAAGGAAGAAATACAGATCGTTCTAAAGCGGTATCTGGAAAAAATCGTTCTGTTTTTTTATATGCGGGACCAAAAACAAAGCGGGAAGTAAAACGATCAGCCGTGGCAAAGGGATTGCCGCGGATGGGAAGCAGGAGGAAAAAGGGATGCGGCGGATAGACGGGCATACGAGGCTGTGCGGGCTGATAGGGAATCCGGTAGGGCATACCGTATCGCCGGTGATTCATAACACGCTGGCTGAAAGAGAAGGAAGGAATTTAGTTTATGTTCCTTTTCATGTGGGAGAGGGGCAGTTAAAGAAAGCGGTAGAGGGCGCCTTTGCGCTGAACGCGCTCGGGCTGAACGTAACGGTTCCCTATAAAAGCGAGGTCATAGGATGTCTGGCGGAAATAGACGGAATAGCGGAAAAAATAGGGGCTGTCAATACGCTGGTGCGGACAGGGAATGGGTATAAGGGGTACAATACGGATGCGACGGGGCTTTACCGCGCGATGCGCAGTGAAGGGATCCGCATAGAAGGAGAGGAGATACTGATACTCGGAGCAGGGGGCGCTGCCCGGGCGGCTGCGTTTTTATGCGTTTCCAAAGGGGCGGCCCGGATTTATATTATGAACCGGACGAAAGAGAAGGCGCAGAAAGTGGCGGAAGAAATAAATGGCGTATTTGGAAGGGAGTGCGCGGCTGCGCTGCATCTGGAAGATTATGGAAAGCTTCCGCCGGGCCGGAAGTATCCTGCGATCCAGGCGACAAGCGTAGGGCTTTACCCCGGTGCAGAGGCTGCAGTGATTGAGGACAGGGCTTTTTATGAAAGGATACATACGGGCTTTGACTTGGTTTACCGGCCGTCCTGTACGCGCTTTATGAAGCTGGTGAGGGATGCGGGCGGAAAGGCGTATCATGGGCTTAAGATGCTGCTGTACCAAGGAGTGGAAGCTTATGAGCTTTGGAACGGCGTGTCCGTTTCCGAGGAAGATGTGCTGGCAGTATACGATAAGATGAAAGAAACGATGGGAATAGAGGAATGAAAAATATCATTTTGATCGGCTTTATGGGCAGCGGGAAAACGAGCGCGGCAATCAGGCTTTCTTACCGGCTGCGCCGGACAATGGTGGATACGGACAAAGAAATCGAAAGGCTCCATCATATGGAAGTGGCGGAGATTTTCGAAAGACTGGGGGAAGAAGAATTCCGGGATATGGAGACCAGATGCTTAGAACGGCTGGCGAAAAGATCCGGAGGAGAGATCATATCCACAGGAGGGGGACTGCCTATGCGGGAGGAGAACAGGGGGCTTTTAAAAAATCTTGGAACGGTCATATACTTGCGGGTAAGGCCGGAGACCGTGTGCAGCAGACTGGACGGGGATGCATCGCGTCCCCTTCTGCAAGGGAAGGATAAAGAAGAAAAAGTGAAACGGCTGTTGGAAATGCGCGCGCCGGTGTATGAAAGCGCCGCCGATTTTGTGATCGACACGGATGAAAAGGTGACGGATGAGATTGTGGATGAAATTTTGGAAAGAACAGAGGGATGGAGATGAAGCTGCTGGTAATTAACGGGCCGAACTTGAATTTTCTCGGCATCAGGGAAAAAAACGTATATGGGACGCAGAATTATGACTATCTGCTGGATATGATAGCGAAAAAGGGGGAAGAGAGCGGGTGTGCCATCGAGGTATTCCAGAGCAACCATGAGGGAGCGATCATTGACCGCATCCAGGACGCTTATTTCGACGGCACGGAGGGAGTCATTATCAATCCGGGGGCTTATACCCATTACAGCTATGCGATAAGGGACGCGCTGGCGAGCATAGAAGCGGTGAAGGTGGAGATCCATATTTCTGATATTACGAAAAGAGAGGAATTCCGAAAGGTTTCCGTAACGGCTCCTGCCTGTGATAAACAGATTTATGGGCATGGACTGGAGGGATACTTGGAGGCGATCGATTTTTGTTTGAAAAAGTAGTTGAAATATCAGTATTTTTAGTATAAACTAGTAAAGAATTATAACGTGAAAAATTTAGGAGGAATATTTTATGATTTCTGCAGGTGATTTCAGAAATGGTATTACTATCGAGTTGGATAATAATATATACCAGATTATCGAGTTCCAGCATGTAAAACCGGGCAAAGGAGCCGCATTCGTAAGGACAAAGCTGAAGAATGTGAAAAACGGCGGCGTGATTGAAAAGACTTTCCGTCCTACCGAGAAATGCCCGCAAGCACGTATTGATAGAAAAGATATGCAGTATTTATATTCGGACGGCGATTTGTATCATTTTATGGACGTTGAGAACTATGAGCAGATCGCGTTGAACGAAGACGCTATCGGGGATACCCTTAAATTCGTAAAAGAGAATGAAATGGTGAAAGTATGCTCCCATAACGGCAATGTATTTGCGATCGAACCTCCGCTGTTTGTAGAGCTGGAGATTACGGATACGGAGCCGGGCTTTAAGGGCGATACGGCGACAGGAGCGACAAAACCTGCCGTTGTGGAGACGGGAGCGACTGTTTACGTTCCTTTATTCGTAAACCAGGGAGATGTCATCAAAATCGACACCAGGACAGGGGAATATCTTTCCAGGGTATAGCCGGAAAGCTATCTTGCTATCAAAAATATGGAATCTGCTGCGGACAGGCAGTCCATCATTTAGCTTATAAGACAATGGATGATTTCCGTTGTCTTTTTTTTCGCAAAATAATGTGAAGAACAATTCAAAACAGGCACATCATGGGCGAATCGCCCGAAAATCCAAAATAAAAGCAAAGAGAGGTATCGATATGGATATTATGGAATTTTGCCAGAAAGTGAAAAAGAGCCTGGCAGAGGATATGGAAGCGGGAACTGCGCTTTCCGTAAAGAAGATTACAAAAAATAACGGGGTGGTGCTGCACGGCATTACGGTGTCCAGAGATGGAAGAAACGTTTCTCCCCATATTTATATGGACGGGCTTTATAAGGCTTATGAAAACGGAGAGACTTTCCGGTCAGTCATGGACGAGGTGCGGAAACTTTATAGAGAGAGCAAAGTGGAGACCAGCGTCGATATGAGTTTTTTCCTGGATTATGAAAAAATGAAGGATAAGGTTGTATATAAGGCGGTTGGTTATGAGCGGAACAAGGAGTTGCTGCGCCAGGTTCCCCATGTTTTGTTTTTGGACATGGCTCTTGTATTTTATTGCCATGTGCCGCAGAAAGAGTTAGGCAGCGCCACGATCCTTGTATACAACAGCCACTTGAAGATGTGGGGCATAACAAAAGAACACCTGTATTGGGATGCCCAGAAAAACACGCCGCGCATTCTTCCGGCAAAGATACTTTCGATGGAAGATATGATGAAAGAGATTTGTTCCATGGATATCACCGGAAGACCGGAAGCGGGAAATCCGGCGGAAAATCCGTGGGAAGATATGGAAAAAGAGGAGGAAGAGAGCGTTTTGGATTCCGGTTTCCGAAAGGGAGGAAGGATGTTTGTGCTGGGAAATGAAAAGAAGCTGTTCGGGGCGGCGGCAATGTTTTATCGAGGCGTGGTGGAGGAATTTTCCGATGAAATAGAGAAAAGCCTTTTCATACTGCCGAGTTCGCTGCATGAAGTCATCCTTGTACCGGACGATGGGTTCCAGGAAGCGGAAGAACTATGGAAAATGGTATGTGAAATTAACAAAACTCAAGTGGAGCCAGAGGATGTCCTGACCGATTCCATCTACTATTTTTCAAGAAAATGTAAGAAAATCAAAAAATTGTTTTAAAGATTCACAAAAACTACACTAGACAATATGCGTCTATTGTGCTATTATATCAGAGTGATGTAACAAATTTGTAATATTTATAAGTTATTTCATCACTGGCAATGACGCGGTCATTGTATGCACTCGTAGTCTAACGGATAGAACGAAGGCCTCCGACGCCTTTAATGCAGGTTCGATTCCTGCCGGGTGCATTGCATCACTCTGAAAATAGCGGAAGCAGACAAATGTATTAGATGAAAGAAAGGAAATTTGTTGGTTTATGGGCAGACGGAGAAAATCATCTTTGCATGGGGGAATCGGCGATCAAATTGAAGATATGAAAGAATGGGTGTCGGATCATACAAAGATTGTGATGCCCATCGTTCTTTTAGTATGCGTTTTCATAACGGTATTGGTAGCGGTCAATGCAAATAAAAAAGCCGCGGAAGAAGCGGAAGTCCAGTTGGCGGGAATCGATCCTGCCGCAGCGTCGGAAGAGGAAAACGCCATACCGGAGGAGGAATTGCCGCAGCTGGAACTGGAAGTCAACGCCTATCCGGCGGTGAACGCCCTGATGAGCGATTATTACGCGGCAATGGCTGCAGGAGACATTGAAGCAGTGGAGTCTATGAACGCCTACGTGGAAGACAAGGAAAAGATCAGGATCCAGGAAATGAGCAAGTATGTGGATTCTTATCAGGAACTGGATGTATATACGAAGCTGGGTCCCGTAGAAGGTTCTTACCTCGTTTACGTTTATTCTAAAGTGAAGTTTACGGAATATGACAAGCTGGTGCCGGGGATGAAGGCATTTTATGTCTGCACCGATGGAGAAGGCAAATGCTATATTAACGGCGGAGAAGCCAATTCCGTAGTCACGAATTATATCCGTGAGATTTCCCTGCAGGATGACATGGTGGATCTGAATAACAAGGCGGTGGCGGAGTATAACGAACTGCTGGCGAGCGATGAAGAGCTGAACGCTTTTCTGGCAGACTTATCGAGCCGTATTGACGCTTCCGTGGGCGAGATACTGGCAAAAGCGGAAGAAGATGCAAAAAGGGCGGAGGAAGAAGCCCGGGCGGCGGCAGAGCAGGAAGCGGCCCAGGAGGCAGGAGCCGAAGAAGCAGCGCAGCAGCAGGAACAGACGGCGACGGTAAAGACGGTACGGGCGACGGATGTGGTCAATATCAGAAGTTCCGACAGCGAGACGGCGGATAAACTGGGAAAGGCCCAGATAGATGATGAATTCACTCTTTTGGAAGAAAAAGGAAACGGATGGAGCAAAATCAGTTTTGAAGGAAAAGATGCATTTATCAAGAGCGAATATCTGGAAGTAGTTTCGGAGGTGGAACTGGCACAGGCAGATGCGGAGGAAGCGGATGCCGGAGAGGAAAATACCGGCGGGAATACGGATGCCGATAATGCGAATGAAAATAATACGGGTGCAAATACCAGGGACGTGCAGACGGTGACTGTGATCGAGAATGTCAATGTAAGGAAATCGGCCAGCGAAAGCGGAAAGAAGCTGGGATTGGCATATACCGGCGAAAAATTGGAACTGCTGATGAAACAGGCCGACGGATGGACGCGGGTAAAATATAACGGCGAGACGGCTTATGTAAAATCAGATTATGTAGAATAACAATAACGGACAGGAATGAATAGCTTGCATAGGAAAGGATAAAATAGAGGTATAGGCATAGGAATATGCTTATACCTTTTTTGTGCGCAGGCCCGTGCAGTGGAAGCTTGCTGCTAAAGCGGCACACGGGCCGCGCGGCGAGCAGGGGGAAAGGCTTTTCCCCTGCTCGATCACAGGTCCGCATAGGGACTGCGCCGTAAGGCGCATGCATGGACGAAACCAAAAGGAAAATTCGGATAAGGAGAAGAATATGAAAAGAGATGACGCGGAGATTTTAAGGGAAGTGCAGAAGAATACAGAGATGGCGATGAAAGCAATCGACACGATCAGCGATAAGGTATATGATGACGATCTGGCGGTGCAGTTATCGAAACAGGCGCTGAAGTATTCGGAAATCCATAATAAGGCTTTGGACAGGATATTGGAAGGAAAGGCAGAGCCATACCGGACGAATAATGTCAGCCAGATGATGCTGGTAGGAGGGATACATTCCAATACCTTGTTCAACACGAGTACAAGCCATATCGCGGAATTGATGATCCAAGGCAGCAACAGGGGAATCACGGATATGTGCAAATCATTGAACCACCACGAAAGGGCGGATCACACTTCGCTGGAAATCGCGAAGGAACTGATGGACTTTGAAGAGAAAAATATTGAGCGGCTGAAAAAGTATTTATAATTGTATACATGTATCATTGTACAATTTGAATAAAAATGGAAAGAAAACTTTTACAGTTTCGTATAGTAAAGTGTCTTGTACAATCAAAAACGACATTATATAATAATACGTGGGCGGCCAGCGGGCGTACGGCCAGCAAACGACGCAGGCTGCCTGTAAGAAGATTCTTTTGGCTATTGATATAAAATGAAGGAGGGCATAGGAATGTCATATGTTGATGAGGTTTTTGATTTGGTAGTGGCTAAGAACCCGGCGCAGCCGGAATTCCACCAGGCGGTAAAGGAAGTGCTGGAATCACTGCGTGTCGTAATCGAGGCGAATGAGGATGCTTATCGAAAAGACGCGCTGCTGGAGAGGCTGGTAACGCCGGAAAGAGTAGTTATGTTCCGTATCCCTTGGGTGGATGATAAGGGACAGGTACAGGTAAACAACGGCTTCCGTGTGCAGTTCAACAGTGCGATCGGTCCTTATAAGGGCGGTTTAAGGTTCCATCCTTCGGTAAATCTCGGTATTATTAAATTTTTAGGCTTTGAGCAGATTTTTAAGAATTCCCTGACGGGACTTCCGATCGGCGGCGGCAAGGGCGGCTGTGATTTTGATCCTAAGGGGAAATCCGACAGGGAAGTGATGGCTTTCTGTCAGAGCTTTATGACGGAGCTTTACCGTCATATCGGCCCTGATACGGATGTGCCTGCAGGCGATATCGGCGTAGGCGGCAGAGAGATCGGTTATATGTACGGGCAGTATAAGAGGATCCGCAACCGTTACGAAGGCGTATTGACTGGAAAGGGGCTTACATACGGCGGTTCCCTTGCAAGGACACAGGCGACGGGATATGGTTTGCTTTATCTGACCGAAGAAATGCTGAAGTGCAATGGCAAAGATATCGCGGGCAAAACGATCGCGGTATCAGGAGCCGGCAATGTAGCGATTTATGCGATCGAGAAGGCGCAGCAGCTTGGCGGCAAGCCGGTGACATGTTCCGATTCCACAGGATGGATCTACGATGCGGAAGGAATCGATGTGGCGCTGTTAAAGGAAATCAAGGAAGTAAAAAGGGCAAGGCTTACGGAATATGCGGCAGCAAGGCCGGGCGCGGAATACCATGAGGCCGGAAGCGCCAAGGTGTGGAGCGTGAAATGCGATATTGCTCTTCCTTGTGCAACGCAGAACGAATTGGATCTGGAAGACGCGAAGGCGTTAGTGGCAAACGGCTGCTTCGCGGTAGCGGAGGGCGCTAATATGCCTACGACGCTGGAAGCGACTGAATATTTGCAGAAAAACGGAGTGCTTTTCTGCCCGGGCAAAGCTTCCAATGCCGGCGGCGTGGCTACATCCGCTCTTGAAATGAGCCAGAACAGCGAAAGACTGAGCTGGACTTTTGAAGAAGTGGACGCAAAACTGAAAAATATTATGGTAAATATCTTCCATAACCTGGATGAAGCTTCGAAAAAGTATAACATGGAAGGAAATTATGTAGCGGGTGCAAACATTGCCGGATTTTTGAAAGTGGCCGAGGCTATGACGGCGCAGGGGATTGTTTAAGTCCGGCTAAATGCAGCGCAGGAAACGAGGGCCGGAAATGGAATGGGAAGACGGAAAGGCAAGATGCTGCTGGGCGAATCCGAAAAATGAAAGATATATACGCTATCACGACGAGGAATGGGGAGTCCCTGTATATGACGACCATAAATTGTTTGAAATGCTGGTGCTGGAGTCTTTTCAGGCAGGGCTTTCCTGGGAGTGTGTATTGAACAAGCAGGAGGCGTTCCGGCAGGCATTTGATGATTTTGACTTGGACAAGGTATGCGGTTATGGAGAAGAGCGTTTGCAGGAGCTGCAGGAAAATCCCGGTATTATCCGCAATAAGAGGAAAATCCGGGCGGCGGCGGCCAATGCCATTGTATTCCGTGCGATCCGGCAGGAATTCCAAAGTTTTTCAAATTATATCTGGCATTGGACGGAAGGAAAGGTGGTTTATGAAAAA
Source organism: Lachnospiraceae bacterium (assembly GCA_021772075.1). Taxonomy (GTDB): domain Bacteria; phylum Bacillota; class Clostridia; order Lachnospirales; family Lachnospiraceae; genus Kineothrix. Next base: position 1,451 of record JAETNQ010000060.1, on the reverse strand, counting down.
GGATGCAGCCGTTCGGAGCTTTCGGACCGGGTATCGGAAGATCTGAAAAGGCGCGGCATGAAATTCGTAGGGACGACGATTGTTTATGCGTATCTGCAGGCCATCGGCGTAATCTATTCTCATGAGAAGGGCTGCTTTCTGGAGCATATCGAGTAGAAAATGTATATTATATCCGCGATCTGCCATACTGGATAATAACATAAAATGAACAGCGGGGCAGACGGGCGGAACAATGGGAATCGAGGGATATTGCTTTCTGGCGGGCATGAGCGTCATGCTCGTATGGATGCCGATTCTGGGAATATGGAACGGCTGGAAAGGAAAACGTGAATAAAAAAGGCGGCAAGGCCTGCTTGGATGGAAAATCCATGCGGGCTTTGCCGTTTTCCAAATATAGGGATCATGATTTTTACAGATTTGCAGGAATTATCGGTTGCCATATGAAATAAAAGGGTATATAATATTATATCATATATTATATTATATGATAGACAGGAGGAAGGACGCAAAGAAAGATGGAGATACATGAAAGCGTGTATATAGCGGATGGCGCTATTGTCTTTGGCGATGTTTCCATAGGGGAAGAAAGCAGTATCTGGTTTCATGCCACAGTAAGAGGGGACCGGGGGAAGATACATATCGGGAAACGAAGCAATATCCAGGACAATACGGTAGTGCATGTAGACAAACGTTTTCCGGTCTATATTGGGGATGATGTGACGGTAGGGCACGGCGCAGTGATCCATGGCAGCCGGATTGAGGATAATACCTTGATCGGTATGGGGGCTATTCTGCTCAATGGCGCCAGAATAGGGAAGAACTGCATTGTTGGCGCGGGAGCGCTGGTAACACAGAACACGGTAGTGCCGGATGGTTCGCTGGTCATCGGGAATCCGGCCAGGATCGTGCGGAAAGTGACCGAACAGGAAGTGGAGGCCAATCGGCTCAATGCAAAAGAGTATGTAAAAGAAAGCCGAAAATATAAAGAAGGAGGATGGAAAGATGGAATTTTTTGAAAAGGTAGGAGAAACGATTACAGCGAAAGGAAAGGACGTGGCCGATAAAGCGAAGGACTTTGCCGAGATCGCCAGCCTGAGAAGCCAGATTAGCACTTGCGAAGAGGTCATGAAAAAGAATTATCTGGAGATCGGAAAACTGTATTATGAACAGTTTAAGGAAGCGGAGGTCAACGACTTTGCGGAGCAGATTACAGCGATTACGAATGCAAAGAACGGCGTAGAGGCGTTGGAAGCAAAAATTAAGGAAATCAAAGGAGTATAATGGTTTCGGACCATAACCGGAAAAACCAGGATGGGAGGATTTTCCTCCTATCCTGGTTTTGTTTGCCCAGCATGGGCGTTCTCTAACGGGTGTAAGTCCCGAGTGCGCGTAGGCAACGACGAAGCATATAGCTGAACAGCAAGGGTGTCCGCCGTGAGACGGAATCTGAA
>JAETNQ010000059.1 GCA_021772075.1 Lachnospiraceae bacterium | reverse complement strand
CTGTACTTACATAGTCTAAAAGTGCTTTCATAAACAAATCCATCCTGTTTTCTTTGATTATACCAAAAAATGGATGAAGTGTTCATAATTTATTCATTCATGCGTTTGTCGTGGGAAAGGGGACAGGCTGGGGTTGGGAAACGGGGAAGGGAATGTTGCGGGAGGCTATGCGGTGTGGAGGGATGCGCCGGAGGAGGGGGAATATTTCCTGCTGAAGCTTTCCATCAGATTTTACTAATGAAATGGATATCTGCTATCATACCGACCGGGTCGGAAGCAACGGACATCCTGTCCTACGCTTCCTAAAATTGCCATCCATGGCAATTTTCCCCTTGGTGATCCGCCATTTCATAAGTAAAATTACTGATTGCACGCAACAGCAGGAAATATTCCCCCTCCTCCGGCGCATCCCTCCACACCGCATAGCCCCCCGCAACATTCCCTTCCCCATTTCCCAACCCCAGCTCTTCCTGCCTCTATGCTATGCCGCAAGCCAAAGCTCCCTATGCGAGTCTGCTCAATCGAGTAAGAGGGGATTTATCTTCCCCTACTCGCCGCGCGGGGCGCACGTTGCATAAGCAACAATTTCATCTGTGCGCCCCCGTGCATAAAAAGAGCCGGCCACCGGCCAGCTCCTGAAATTCATTATGTATCCTTTTTGCAAAAGGTATGATATATGCGCCTTACCTTATTTCCTTTGCAGAAAATCAGGGATTTTAAGGGTTTTTTCTTCCACCGTGCTTCTGATATCGCCCGGTTTGTTGATGCCTGGAATATTTTTTAACTGCGCAGTTCCCATATTATTCGGACTTATGCCAAAGCCCTGGCCTGCTGCTCCCGGAACTGACATTCCTGCCCCTCTGGAAGTTTTTCCTTGCAAAGCCGAAGGGGAAATATACCCCGGTTTATATGCGGAAAATGCCGAAGCCGTCTTGGAAGCCGCATCCTCCAGCCCTGTCGCGATCACTGTGATCGTACAGGTATCCGCTTTATTTGCATCGTACATTGCGCCGAAAATAATATTCACTTCATCGCCGGCAAGGTTCTGTACGTAGTCCACCGCGTCTGCCGCATCTGCCAGCGTTATATCGCCGGATACGTTGATAATGACATGGGTCGCCCCGGATATCGTAGTCTCCAGAAGAGGGCTTTCTACCGCCATCTTAACGGCTTCGCTCGCCTTATCATCGCCTTTGCCATCGCCAATGCCGATATGGGCGATGCCTTTATCCTTCATAACGGTCTGCACGTCGGCAAAGTCCAGATTGATAATTGCAGGCACGTTGATCAGATCGGTAATGCCCTGCACCGCCTGCTGTAATACTTCGTCCGCTTTCTTCAAAGCGTCAGGCATCGTCGTCCGCCTGTCCACAATCTCCAGCAGCTTATCGTTCGGTATCACGATAAGCGTGTCCACATTGCCCTTAATCCTCTCTATGCCGTTTAAGGCATTTACCATACGGGCTTTCGCCTCAAAACGGAACGGCTTCGTCACAACGCCTACCGTCAATATTCCCATATCTTTCGCAATCTTCGCCACCACGGGAGCCGCGCCCGTTCCGGTTCCTCCGCCCATGCCGCAAGTGACAAAAACCATATCCGCCCCTTTCAGCGCCGCCGTTATCTCTTCGCTGCTTTCTTCAGCAGCCTTTTCGCCGATCTCCGGCTTTGCGCCGGCTCCCAAGCCTTTCGTCAGCTTTTCCCCGATCTGCAGAAGCCTGGGCGCTTTGCATAGCTGCAAAGCCTGCTTGTCCGTATTAATACCGATAAATTCCACTCCGTCTATGCTTTCGTCAACCATTCTATTAACAGCGTTATTGCCTGCACCGCCAACCCCTACTACTATAATCTTTGCTGCAGCCTCAGCTTCGTTTGTCTTAATTTCAAGCAAGGTGTGACCTCCTTTATTATCCCTTTTCCAATCAGTATGGATTCATACTACATCCCTGATAAACTCCTACATGTTATCATATAATTATTTCAACAAATTAGCAACCCATTTTTCGCTTTTTTCATGAGCTTTTTTTTCCGTTTGCATTTTATCCGTATTTTATTCCTGATGAAATGTAATATTTTTTGTGTCTTCCGTATAGTTCTCCATTTGCAATGTTCCTCTCTTGCCTTCCAATTCAGGGAGAATACTCTTTAACCGTATGATCTTCTGGTCAATCTCGGAACTGGACCCAAGCGTCACCCTGACGTCGTCAAAAAATAAAGTCAGGTCATAAGAAGAATCAAAAAATATCTTGTCCGCCATAAGTTCATATTTGTTCAAAAGCTGGGTGATATCCAGAATCCGCTTAAAAATCTCGTCGTTCTCTACAGGCAGGGGTTCGTTCACCACCACATAATCGAACCGGAGACCGGTAACCTGGGGAATCCCGCCGGTTCTCTCCGCAGAGCTTTCCACTACCGTTCCATCCCTGTCAAAATACATGTATCTTCCAAGATATTCCACATACCCTGCCAGTGCTTTTTCATATACGCTGATGCGGATCGTATTCGGCGTAAGAATATTCACATCCATTTTTTCCACAAAGGGTATTCCTTCCACGCCTTTGTCCTTGTATTTCATAGCAAGATAGAGGGAATTTTTCCCATATCTTCCTTTCATTACCATATCCATGACTTCTTCATTCGTATAATGGACATTTCCGTCCACATATACCGTTGTTACTTCATAAGCAGTTGTTATGTAATAATAAATGCCTGTCAGGAGCGTGCAGCATGCAGCAATCGTAACACCGATAATCACCAGGCTTTTATGCTGGGCAAACCATTCCCCTAATTCCAGCTTGTCCCGATAAACGTCTTTGCCCTTTTTCCTGCTCTCCGGTTTCAGGCTTTTTCTCTTTTGCGTATTTTCCTTGTCCGGCTTCTTTCCCGCCTGCCCTTTTTTCTTCCCTGTCTTTTTCCTTTTTTTCCCGGTTTTCTTCTTTTCTTCTTCCGGATTTTCCTTTTTTCCGCCCGGTTTTGTTTCTCCTTCCGGTTTCGTTTTTTCTTTCGGCTTCTTTGCCCCTTCTTCCGGCTTCGTTTTTTCCCCGGCTTTTTCTGATTCCCCTTCCGGCTTCGCTTTCCCTCCGGGCTTTTTTGCATTCCTTTCCGGCCCCGCTTTTCCTCCGGGCTTTTTTGCATCCCCTTCCGGCGCAGCCTTCTCTCCGGTTTTTTTCGCGTCCCCTTCTCCGGCTTTCTTTCCTTCCTCCGGTCCTTTCCCCTTTCCGGAGGAATGTTTTCCCTTCTTGTTCCTTCCCTTGCGGGCGGTTTTCTTCATTTCCGCCGCCTTTTTTTTCTCTCCTTGGGAAGATTTTCCCTCAGGGTTTTTCTCCGTTTCCCCGACAGTTTTTCTTTCATTGCCGCCGGTTTTCTCCGCTCCTTCCCGTTTTTTATTTCCTCCCCGAACAACTTTTTTCGCTTCGTCCGGCTTTTTCTTTCCCTTCTGTACGGCCTTTTCCGTTCCTTCTTCCTCTTTTTTCGCTTTTGAGGCTGCTTTTTTCGTTTCCCCGGCTTCTTTCCCTCCAAAGGAGGGCTTTCCTCCTTTGGACGGGCTTTCATCTTTTACCGGCTTATCTCCATTTTTTACCAGCCGTAAATTGGGGTTGCGCTGCTTGGCGCTCCTCTTTATTTTCCGTCCGCTGTTTTGTTTTGTATCCTTTTCATTGCTATCCATACAATCTACCTTAATATAATATGCCCGCCGTCCGTTCCCCATTGGCCGCATGATATTTACATGATATTGATATCTGCTCCCAGGTTCCTGAGATCCTTACAAATATTTTCATATCCCCGCTCAATGAAATGCCTGTTTCTTACTACGCTTTTTCCTTCTGCCGCCAGCCCTGCCACCACGAGCGCCGCGCCGCCCCTTAATTCTTCTGCTTCTACGCCCGCGCCTTCCAGTTTCTCCACACCGTTAATGTACGCCTTATTTTTCACGACTTCAATATCCGCTCCCATTTTTTTCAGATCATCCACGATCCGGAAACGGTTTTCAAATATGCTTTCTTCTATGACGCTCTGTCCTTGCGCTATGGACAGGGCTGCCATCAGCGGAGACTGCAGATCGGTAGGAAATCCGGGATGCACTTCCGTTTTTAAATAAGGAAGCGCTTTTAATTTGCGGATCACATCCACGCCGATTCCTTCAACGCCGGCTGTCACGCAGGCTCCCATTTTTTCCGCTGCGGCCAGCAATGCTCCCATCTGCCCGGCCGGTGCGCCTTCCAGAAAAATACTTCCTCCGGCCGCCAGCGCTGCTGTAAGGTAAGTTCCCGCCACGATTCTGTCTGCAGGCACTTCATATTTGGCATCGTGAAGCCTTTCCACTCCCTTGATCTTAATGCAGTTTTTGCCGGTTCCTTCGATCTCCGCTCCCGCCGCTGTCAAAAACCCGCACAATGCCTCGATCTCCGGCTCCTTCGCTGCATTTTCCAGAACTGTCGTCCCATCTGCGGTAACCGCCGCTAAAACGACATTTTCCGTTGCCCCCACGCTTGGAAAGGGCAGCCTGATCTCCGCGCCATGCAGCCTCTTTGCTTTCGCGGTAAAAAGCTGCTCCTGCTCTTCAATCTCCACTCCCATTTTTCTCAGGGCTGATAAGTGGATATCGATCGGCCGTCTTCCTATCACGCATCCGCCCGGATATGCCATTGTCGCTTCCCCCAGCCTTCCGAGGGCGGCGCCGAGCAGCATGACGGAAGAACGCATACGGGTCACGGACTCCCCGCTGATCCGCCTGTCATTTACATGGAAAGCGTTAACCGTCACCGTATTGCCCGCCCAGGATACAAAGCATCCCAGTTCCTGCAACAGATTCTGCATCAGGTAGACATCCGCAATACGCGGGCAGTTTTTTATCACACAGGTCCCCCTGACCAGCAGGGAAGCGGCAAGAATGGGCAAAACCGCATTTTTCGACCCCTGTATCTTCGTCTCTCCTCTCAGGAAATTCCCGCCATAAATATAAATAGAATCCAATGATTCACCTTCTAAACCATTTTTTTAAATGATGACCTATTTTATATATATGGCAATCGCTTCCCTTAGGTACCTTGTCCGTTTCATGGCCGCGCCATGTCTCTTTCCCCCCGGCATCAAATATCTTTTAACCGGATTCCCTTCGCCACGCTCAGGACAATCCCTACCTCAATCATAAGGAACAGCACCGCCGATCCCCCATAACTGATAAAGGGCAGGGAAATCCCCGTGTTCGGTATCGTATTAGTGACAACCGCGATATTCAGGATCACTTGGATCGCGATATGCCCCATCACGCCCACCACCAGCAATGCACCGAACAGGTCGGAAGCATTATTGGCAATGACCATAAAACGCCATATAAGCAGCAGAAACATAAGAATAATCGAAATAGCTCCGAAAAGCCCCAATTCTTCGCAGATAATGGAAAAAATCATATCGTTCTGTGCTTCCGGCAGAAACCCCAGCTTCTGCATGCTCTGCCCGAGTCCTTTTCCCAGGATTCCTCCTGAGCCGATGGCATACAGCGCCTGCAGAGTCTGGAACCCTTTTCCGCTGGCATAAGCTTCCGGATCCAGCCATGCCAGGATACGCTCGCTTCGGAAGCCCATGCTTTCTGAAGAAGCCGCCTGGGAAATAAAAAATACCAGTACCGCTATCGCCGCCGCGCCTCCGGCCGCCAGAATAATAAATTTCTTATACTCCGGGCTGGCCACGAAAAGCATCAGCGCCGCGATACCGAAAACGATAATTGCAGAACTCATATTATTCGTGATCTGCCATATCATGACACATATAGGCGCCGGTATCAAAAGCACCATAAAAAATCCTTTGGTCGTCCGTATCGCCCTTCCCATCCTGCATACCAGGCTGGCCAGGAAAAGAATCATGCCCAGCTTCGCCACCTCTGCGGGCTGCAAAGTCAAAGGCCCTACTTTGATCCACCTGGTCGCGCCGTTCGCAGAATACTGCAGCTGCGGGACAAGCACCATCACGATCAGCACTGCGGAGCCTATGTATGCAATCGTGGCAAACTGTTCCCAAAAATGATACGGAATATTTGCCACCACAATCATAGCCACCAGCCCGATCACTGTAGCCATTACCTGCTTTTTCAGGTAAAAAGTAGATTCATGCCCCTGCAGAGTCGCTTCATAGGAACTGGTGGAATAGATCATCACCAAACCGAATCCCAGCAAAAACAACACTATAAACAAAAGACTATAATCAAAATAATTTTCCGCCGGCCTCTTTTTTTGTCTCCCTGCCACTTTCTCTTCCCGCTCCTTTCATCCTCCCAGAAAACGGATCCTTGCGCCGCCCTCTCAAAGACTGTTCACATAATCCTTAAACATCTTTCCCCTCGCCTCATAATTGGGGAACATTCCCCAGCTGGCACACGCCGGCGACAATAATACCGCATCCCCCTCCCGGGCCGTCTCCGTACATATGCGAAGCGCTTCCTCAAAACTGCCCGCACGGATGATATTTTCCATGCCATGCTTCCTGGCGCATGCTTCAATCTTTTCCGCCGTCTGCCCGACGAGTACCAGGCATTTGACCCTTCCTTCAAAGGCTTCCACCCACTCATCATACTCGCTCTGCTTGTCATAACCGCCGCCGATCAGCACCGTAGGCCTGCTCATTGCCCGAATCCCCTGGATCGCGGCATCCGGGTTCGTTCCTTTCGAATCGTTATAATAATCCACTCCATTTTTCGTCGCCACAAACTCGATCCGGTGTTCCACCGCCCGGAAACGCTTTACCGTATCTAAGATCCGTTCCATAGGCACCCCCATGGAAAAAGCGATGGCGATAGCGGCCATGACATTTTCCACGTTACACATTCCCACCAGCTTCATATCGTGGATATTCATAAGCTTTCTGACTTCTCCTCCCGCCGCCATGCAGATTTCTTCTCCTTCCAGGTACAGCCCCTCTTCCAGCTTTCTTTTGGAAGAAAAGAAAATCACACGGGCCGGACATCTTCCGCCGAATTCCCGCGTATATCTATCCTCATAATTCAGTACACATACGTCTTCCTTCGTCTGCTTTTCGGCTATCCTTTCTTTTACCGCCACATAAGTTTCCATATTATGGTGCCGGTTCAGATGATCCGGCGTAATATTCAAAATGGCGGATACATCAGGCCGGAAATCCTCCGTAGTCTCCAGTTGGAAACTGCTCACTTCCGCCACCGTGACCGTCTCTTCCGTTGTATCAAAGGCCGTTTCCGTGTAAGGCGTTCCGATATTGCCCACCACATATACGGAATCATAGCATTCCTTCATCATCTGTCCTACCAGAGTGGTAGTCGTCGTCTTTCCATTGGTTCCCGTAATAGCCGCCAGTCTGCCCTTCGCATAGCGATAGCCAAGTTCCAGTTCTCCCCATATGGGAATCCCCTTTTTTCGCAGTCCTTCCATAAATTCCGTATCTGCCGGCACTCCCGGGCTCGGAACTGCCAAACAAACTTCTTCTGTCACGCTTTCCGGCAGTTTCCCGACAAATATTTCTACATTTCCATCCTTCGCCAGCCTGCTCCGTATCTCTTCCGGTTTTGCGTCTTCCTTCTCATCATAAAGGACAGGGACGGCTCCCGCCTTCAAAAGGAGCCTCGCCGCGCCTGTTCCGCTGATCCCCGTTCCTATTACCAATACTTTCTTGTTCTTCAGTTCCATAACGCCAACCACCCTTTTTTAAATTCCAAGACAAAGCGCCGCTAAACAGAGCATTGCCGTAACAATCGTAAATACTGCCACTACCCTTGTTTCCGACCATCCGCACAGTTCAAAGTGGTGATGGATGGGCGCCATTTTGAAAAACCGCTTTCCTCCGCTTATCTTAAAATAGCCCACCTGTATAATCACCGAAAGCACCTCCAGGGCATAGATAAGAGCCACAATGGGGATAAACAAAGGCATCTGGAGCATATACGCCGTAGCCGCCACGAACCCCCCGAGAGCCAGGGAACCTGTATCCCCCATAAACACTCTGGCCGGATATACGTTAAAGAGCAGGAATCCCAGAAGCGCCCCCACTACCGCGCAAGTGATCGGCTCAATCCCGCTGGCCGTTCCGACAGCCACCGCTGTAAAAAAAGTAGCGATCATCACCGTTACGCTGCTCGCAAGCCCATCCAGCCCATCCGTAAAATTCGCCCCGTTCACGGTGGCAATCACGACAAAAAACAGCACCGGAACATTCAGGATGCCCCAGTCCACATATTTTCCAGGCCAGAAAGGTATCTTCATGGCCAGGGATACTCCGGCATAATTTACCATATAGTAAGCGAACACGCCCGTCACTAAGATCTGCCCGAGCATTTTCTGCCATGCCCGCAGTCCCATAGAGCGGTGCAGCACCACCTTGATATAATCGTCCAAAAAACCGATCAGCCCGAATCCCAAAGTAACAAAGAGAATCGGCGCGATTTTGGGATAATCTTTGATATAAATCACAGAAGTTGCCGTTACGCCTATGAGAATCAATATTCCTCCCATCGTAGGCGTACCCGATTTTTTCAAATGACTCTTAGGACCGTCATCCCTTTCCGTCTGTCCTACCTTTAGTCTTTTTAAGAACGGTATGATCACCGGACCTAATATGACGCTTATAGAAAATGCGATTGCTACGGACATCATTATTGTATAATGATTCATCACTGTATGATTCATTTGCTCCATCCTATCCTTTCCGAACCGGAACCGCCGTTCCACTGCTTGCAAAGCCCTGCGGCATCCTATGTATTATAATTCATTCCTTCCAAATATGGAAGGATATTTTCAAAAAGCTGCCGCACGATCGGCGCCGCTATCTGCCCTCCATAATAAACCCCCTGGGGATTATTGATAATTGCTACGGCAAGCACCTTCGGATCATCCGCCGGAGCAAAACCCAAAAAGGAGGATATATACCGTCCGCTTCCTCTTGGAAGCGTCTGGCTGGTGGCCGTCTTGCCTCCTACCCGGTAGCCTTCCACATAGCCGTTTTTGCCGCTGCCGTTTTCCACCACCTGTTCCAGAATATACCGCATGGTTTCGGAAGTCTGTTCGGATACTATATTTTTTTTCACAGGATATTGCAAAGTTTTCACCGTCTCCCCTTCTCCGTTTACCACCTTTACCCCGAAATGGGGTGTCACCCGGTTTCCTCCGTTTATAATAGACGAAGCCGTTGTCGCCAGCTGTATCGGCGTGATCTGGAAAGACTGCCCAAAGGATATCGTCGCCAGTTCCACCGCCCCGATATTTTCCTTTTTATGCATAATGGTTCCCGCTTCCCCGGGCAGATCCACGCCCGTCTTCGTCAGGAGGCCGAATTGTTTGAAATAGTCATAATACCGGTCCACCCCGATCCGCAGCCCTACAGTAATGAAAACCGGATTGCAGGAATTCATCGTCCCCTGCACAAAATCCTCGGCTCCATGCCCTCCGACTTTATGGCAGCGTATCCTTCTGTCCTCCACCATGATATAACCCGGACAGTTGAAACGGTCGTTGACCGTCACTTCTCCCGACTCCAGACCGGCCGCCGCCGTAATAATCTTGAACGTGGAACCCGGCTCATACGTATCATTGATACAGCCATTTCGCCACATCTGGTTTAAAGCGTTCTGTTTTTCCTCCTGGCTGGAAGGTTCCGGGATGTTTTCCGGCAAAGTATAGGGATTGTTCAGATCGAACTCCGGCACATTCACCATTGCCAGTATCTCCCCGTTTTGAGGATTCATGACCAGAATGGAGACGCTGTCCGCCTGTTTTGTCTCCATCGCCTGCATAGCGAGCTGGGTCGCATAGCTTTGGATATTAATATCCAGGCTTACGTAAACATCGTTGCCGCTTTCCGGTTCGATCCGTTCTTCCCCAGCCTCGGCGATCTCTACTCCCTTGGCATCCGTCACTGTTAGGATAGTTCCCTCTTTTCCTTTTAAATATTCCTCATAGATCACTTCCAGGCCGATAATGCCCTGGTTATCCCCCCCGGTAAATCCCAATACTTTCGATGCCAGCGTCTCATAGGGATAATAGCGTTTATAATCTTCATCCACTTTTACCCCGTCCAGATCGTATTCCCTTATTTTATCTCCTATGGATTTATCCACGTTGCTCTTAATTCTCTCGATGGCAGAATATTTTTCCACCCTCTGGGACACATATTCCTCCGACAGCCCAAGTTCTTTGGAAAGAACCTCCACCACCTTCTTCGGATCGCTGATCTGGTTATGGATCACGGATATGGTGCATACTGTCCGGTTATCCGCCAGCACGGCCCCGGTGGAATCAATAATCCTCCCCCTGGCCGCCTTGATCGATCTTTCCCTTTCATGCAAGGCTTTCGCTGCTTCCGTGTAATGCTCGGAGCGCCCCACCATCAAATAGACAAGGCGTCCGATCAACATAAGGAAAGCCGCCGCACAGAGGAAAAATGTCACCACGATCTTTTTCCTTATATAAGTTTTATTCTTCATTGCTGTTATAACCCCATAAACAGGTATTACTACAATTTATTATGCCATTTATGAGGTTATTCTTTTTTTCAGCGGCGGAAAAAATTATTTTACCCGCCTTAAAAAGGACTGTTGTCTTCCTGGTCCCCTCCTCCGGTTCCCGCACCGCCCAAACCGGCCGGCGCGCTGCCGCCGCCGAATACTACATTGCCTGTTTCGGGATCGACCAGCTTGCCCGTCTCCGGATCTTTTGCATATCCCGTTTCCGGATCGATCGGAAAGCTTTTCCAGGCCTCGGAATGCGTATCGCTTTCGCCGCCTTCTTCGGTTCCTCCGGCTTCTTCCGTTCCTCCTCCGGTTCCGCCGCTTTCACCCGTTTCACCGCCTTCCGTTTCACCTTTCCCGGTTCCTTCTCCTTCTTCCCCGGTTTCCTCCCCGGTTCCTCCCCCGGTTTCTTCCCCGGTTCCTTCCCCGGTTCCTTCCGGTGATACCGGAGACATGATCTCCTGCTGCAGCGCTTCCAGTTCCGCTCTTTCCTTCTCCGTCACTTCTTCCGTCATGAAAATCCCCATATAAGGAAGAACTTCCGTCAAAATATCGCGGACAATACGGGTCGCAAACTTGGCATCGTCCTGGATGATTACATTGGGCCTGTCCACCACGACATAAATCGCTATCCGGGGATCGTCCGCCGGCGCATAACCCATAAATGAAACCACATATTCATTATTGCCCCTGGGAAGCGTTTCCGCCGTCCCTGTCTTTCCGCCGATCATATATCCGGCAGGGCGGGCTGTTTTCCCCGTTCCGTTTTCCCCCGCCACTACCAGATTGCAGTATTCCTTTATCTTTTCGGAAACGGAAACAGATACCGTCTGTTTCAGCAGACGGGGTTCGATATTCTGTACCGTCGCCCCGCTCGGGCTGATGATCTTGCTTACCACATGGGGTTCGTAATAGTTCCCCCCGTTAATCAGGGAACAGAATCCTGTAATCATCTGTATCATCGTCACATTAAAACCTTGTCCAAAAGAATTCGTCGCCAGTTCCGTAGGCCCCATGGTATTTTTATTGTATACAAGGCTTGCCGTCCTCGACTCTCCCCAAAGGTCGATATTCGTTTTCAATCCAAAGTTAAAAATATGCTGGTAATCAATAAACGTACTCCGGCCAATAATTTCGGCGACACGCATCATCACTACGTTGCAGGACCTCTCCACGCCCTGGGCCACCGTCAGCTCGCCGTCGCCCCATTCGTTATGGCAGTCGATATCCCAGTCCCCTACATGCAGCGACCCGTTGCAGACGAAGGATTCGTTTCCCGTGATCTTTCCGGAGTCCAGTCCGGCAGCCACCGTAAACGGCTTTGATACGGATCCCGGCTCATAGGTATCGTTGATGCAAAAATTCCTCCACAGCGCATTGAACTGCTGCATCTGCAGATCATGATCCATATTGTTGAAATTTTCCGGGGTAATATATTCTCCCGGCACTACATTGCCCACCTCGTTCACCATGGGCATCCCATACAGATCCTCCGGATTCATACGGTCGTTCAGGTCAAAATCAGGATAGCTCGCCATGGCAAGAATATTACCTGTATTCACTTCCATAATAATACAAGCCGTATTATTGCTTCCGTTTCTTTCCAGATAATTATTCTTATTTTCGTCATTAAACTTTTTTAAGTATTTTTCTACGATCTTCTGGATGTTGACATCGATCGTGGTTACGATAGAGTTGCCGTCCACTGCGGCGATAGTCGTCCTTTCCAGCGCCGCGTCATCATTCAGATAACCATATTCCCTTCCCGGCGTACCGCTCAAAACATCGTTATAATACTGTTCCAAACCGTACAGCCCGCTGTTGTCGCTTCTTGTAAACCCGATGACATCGCAGGCCAGCCTGTTATTCGGATATATCCTCTTATATTCTTCTTCGAACCAAATGCCTTTAATATCCGCCCCGGCTTCTTCATCGGCCTGCAGTTCTTTAAATCCTCTCACTTCCTCATAGGTCATCTGTTTGGCAAGCACATAATAGGAAGAATCGGGATGGGATTCCAGCCGGGAACGGATAATCCCCGTATCCAGCCCTAATTCCCTCTGCACTGCTTCCAGCGTAGGCTCCACGTATTTTCCATCCCGGTCCAGCATCACCTTCGCATCGAGAATTACGTTATAAACCTTTTCGCTGGATGCCAGCTTTGTGCCGTTGCTGTCCAGAATATCGCCACGCCGGAAAGGGATCGTCGTGCTGTCATAGGCCTGTTGGGAAAGCACCTGCTTCTCATACTGCGCTCCGTTATCCTTATTGATCCGTACCAGCCGTATGCTTAATCCGATGAAAGCTGACAGTACTGCCAAAAACAGTACCACCAGCTTTTTCTGCATTCTTAACGTAAATCGGCTGTAAATCCCCTGCTTTATCTTATTTTCTCTCACTCGTGCCTGTCTGCTCAAAAATACCACCTGCTTTACTGCGGAATATCCGCCACCTGTCTCATATAATCGCTGCCTCCCCCTGTAATGGTAACGATCTGCCCCTCTTCCGCATATTTCATTCCCAGTTCCTGGATCGCTACGCGTTTTACTTCTTCCAGATCCACGCTGTTCGTGATCCTGCTGTATTCCTCGTCGTTATCCAGCTTCAAAGAATTCAACTGGCTTTCCAGCCGGGATATATTTTTAATACTGTTGGTAATATCCGACTGAAGCCCGATATAAATCGTCAGAATAAACCCCGCCGCAACAACCGCGCAGGATAAGAAAAACACATAGCCCAAACTCATATGCCTGGCTTTTTCTCTGTTTTTCCTCGCCGTATTGCTCAACTGCTTCTTAGGCTGCCGGGGTGCGTATATTCCTTCGTCCAGCTTTCTTACGACATTTCCATGCACATAAGCGCCGTTTCTTCCCGTGTATGCCTGCTGTCTTCTGTTGTCTCCTCTTGCCCTATACTGCGCCATAACACTATTCCTTTTCAAATACTCTCAATTTTGCACTTTTTGCACGTTTATTCGCTGTCGTTTCTTCTTCCGCCGGGAGTATCGGTTTCCTTGTCACCACTTTTCCCTTCGGTTTCCTGCCGCATACACATACCGGAAAATCCGGGGGACATGTACACGGGTTTTCGTAATTTCTGAATGCAGTCTTTACGATCCTGTCCTCCAGAGAATGAAACGTAATGATGCAAAGCCGTCCGCCGGGCTTTAAACAGTCCGTCAGATCATCCAGGGAATCTTTCAGCACTTCCAGTTCCCTGTTACATGCAATGCGAATCGCCTGGAATGTCTTCTTGGAAGGATGTCCTCCCGTCTGGCGCATTTTGGCCGGAATCGCCGCCTTGATGATCTCATTCAGCTCTCCCGTCGTCTCGATCTCTTTCTCCTGTCTGGCACGGACAATATGCTTCGCAATATTTTTTGCGAACTTGTCCTCTCCATAATCCCTAATTATACGGAACAACTCTCCTTCCGTATAACCATTTACAATATCCCTGGCACTCAGTTCCTGCCTTGTATCCATCCGCATATCAAGCGCGGTGTCATATTTGTAGGAAAACCCTCTTTCCAAGGTATCCAGCTGGTAGGAAGAAACCCCGAGATCCAGGATGATGCCGTCCGCCTTGTCCAAGCCAAGGTTTTTCAACACTTCTTTCGTATGACAGTAATTGTCACGTACGATCGTCACCTTGTCCGAAAAAGAGGAAAGCCTCTCTCCGGCAGCCTCTATAGCCGCTCCGTCCTGGTCAATGCCGACCAGCCTCCCGTTTTTCCCCAGACGCCCCGCGATCTCATAAGAGTGCCCGCCGCCGCCCAGAGTGCCATCCACATATATTCCGTCGCTTTTTATCTTCAAATAATCTATCGTTTCTTTCAGTAAGACAGAGCGATGTACAAATTCCATTCATTTTCCCCCGTATATTCCATACGCATCGTATGGTTCATGCGGCACGCATGTTTATATGCCAAGGCCTAATTCCGACATATGCTCTGCGATACTCTCCATATCTTCATAAGCGGACTCGCCTTCCCATCTTTCCTTGCTCCAGATCTCAATCCTGCTTGCCACGCCTATCAGGGCAACTTCCTTGTTGATTCCTGCAAATTCCTTTAATACCGAGGGTATCAGTATCCTTCCCTGCTTGTCCACTTCCACGCTGGCTGCCCCTGCCAGGAAAAAACGGACAAAGGTTCTCGCATCTTTGTTCGTAAGCGGCAGACTGCGAAGCTTTTCTTCAAAGGAGGCCCATTCTTCGTTATCGTATACAAATAAACAGCCGTCCAGCCCCTTTGTCACAACAAACTCATCGCCGAGAGATTCCCGGAACTTGGAGGGGATGATCAGCCGGTTTTTTGCATCGATCGTATGGTTGTATTCTCCCATAAACATAAAGCTCACCTGCCGTCCAACTTGTCATAAAAAGTGGGCTGCCACTGATTGGTAGGAACATTTGACTTCTGGAAATATTGGAATTTATCCCCACTTCATTCCACTTCATACCACTTTCCACCACTTTTATATTGATTCTATACTAATCCAGGACGTTTGACAAGCAATTTTCAGGAATTTATCTATAAAAAATGCACTTTACAAACCTTTGTAAAGTGCATTTTTTCGGCATTTTCCATATATTGTAGGAACATTCGTTCGCTGTACGAAATATGGTCTTATACATTGAACCGGAAAAGAATCACATCTCCATCTTTCACCACATATTCTTTCCCTTCCATTCCGACCAGGCCTTTCTCCCTTGCCGCAGCCAAAGACCCCTGCTCCAACAGGTCTTTATAATTTACCACTTCCGCTTTAATAAATCCCCTTTCAAAATCCGTATGGATCTTTCCCGCCGCCGCCGGCGCTTTCGTTCCAATTTTAATCGTCCAAGCCCTCGTTTCATCTTCCCCGGCCGTTAAAAAGCTATGCAGTCCTAGAATACGGTAGCTTGCCCTGATCAGTTTTTCCAGCCCGGATTCCTGCAATCCGAGATCTTCCAGGAACATCGCCTTTTCTTCTTCGTCCAATTCTGCAATCTCCTGCTCGATCTGGGCGCAGATCACAAATACCTCGCTGCCGCTCTCCTGCGCAAAAGCGCGTACGCTGGCAACTCCTTCGTTGCCCGCTCCGTCGTCTGCCAGATCCTCCTCCGCCACATTCGCGGCAAAAATCACCGGTTTGCCAGTCAGAAGGTTATAGGATGCCAGCAGGGCCAGCTCGTCCTCATCCTCCGTATGAAAAGTCAGCGCCAGCTTCCCTTCCTCCAGATGAGCCTTAAGCCTTTCCAGAAGCGCCTGTTCTTTGGCAAGTCCTTTATCCATTCTGGCTCCTTTTCCCACTTTGGCTGCTCTTCGCTCCAGAATTTCCAGATCCGAAAAAATAAGCTCCAGATTGATCGTCTCAATATCCCTTAAAGGGTTTACGCTGCCGTCCACATGTACTACGTTGGAATCCTCGAAGCAACGCACCACATGCACGATCGCATCCACTTCCCGGATGTTGCTCAAAAACTGGTTGCCAAGCCCCTCGCCTTTGGAAGCCCCTTTTACCAGACCGGCAATATCCACGAATTCGATCACTGCGGGAGTTACCTTTTTCGACCGGTACATGTCCCCCAAAAGCTTCAGCCGCTCATCCGGCACGGCTACGATCCCCACATTAGGATCAATCGTACAAAAAGGATAGTTGGCGGATTCAGCCCCCGCTTTTGTCAAAGAATTGAATAAAGTGCTTTTGCCTACGTTGGGCAGTCCTACGATGCCTAGTTTCATATTTATCTATATCCTCCTTAAAAACCTTGATTTTATGCGGTTTTCGCCTTTCAAGGTTTTGGTTACGTACCAATCTACGTACCAATTTTTTCAAACCACCTTAAGAGACGCTGCAATCCTTTCAATTTCTTTATGTTTTTCATCCTCTGTTGTATGCACGTACAGATTCATTGTGATGCCAATATTGGAATGTCCAAGTATCGTCTGCAATGTTTTCGGCTTCATTCCACCCTCAATACATCTGGCAGCAAATGTATGCCGCAATACGTGCATGGAAAACCTTGGAATCCCTATCTTGTCACACTGTTTAAACAGCATGGTGTTATATGTGCTGTTTTTGACCGGAGTTCCCTTCCTGCACAGGAAAACATGCTCTGACCATTCCATTGGAAGCACTTTAATCTCAAGATTCTTCTGCTTCTGTTTCCGCAACATATCTATTGCTTCATCTGTCAATGGAATTGACCGACACCCCGATCTACTCTTAGGCTCTCCTACCCTCCATTCTCCGGTAGAGTGGCGATATTCCATAGAGCGGCTAATCGTCAGGGTACAGTTATCAAAGTCAATATCTGACCATTTCAATCCTACAAGTTCTCCTGTCCTAAGCCCTGTCTGCAACAAAAATTTATACTGGTACTCGTATGTATTCTCTACGATTCCTTTTACAAACCTTTTCTGCTGCTCCAATGTCAGTGCTTCTTTCTTCTGTGTAGGCTTTCCAATATCAGACTTTACCATTCCATTACAAGGATTTTTCATAATCACATTATTCTGATACGCATAATCAAGCATATTAAACAATGTTATCCTTGCCTGATAAATAGTAGATGTACGATACCCTTCATCAGCCATCCGATTCATGATCATTTGACATTGAATCAGTTTTACTTCTGATAAAATCTGCTTTCCAATCACAGGATCAATGTTACGTTCATAACGCTCTGTATAATTTCTTACCGTGTTTGGGCGCACAGTCCGCTTCTTCATGCTAATCCAATAGTCAAACCACGCCTTTACCGTCATTTCTGCCGGGAAATTCAGATTACTATGCTCATCCTGATACTGTGAATCCGCCAGCCACTGTCTGCACTCCTGCAATTTATGGAATAATTTCTGTTTCCGTTGTCCATGTTTGGTGGTAAATCTGCCTACATAGAAACCATCCGACCTTTAACTTATTCCAACACCAAGTTCCTTTCCTTTTAAGTCTTTTCCCATAGTAAAAGCTCCTTTCAAAAAAGAGCCTTAACACTTACGTCAGTATAGCATATCAAGGCTCAAAAGTAAATTACAGGATTTTTATAGTTTGTGTCAAGTGTTAGTTGGCACTTTTTTCATTTTTCTGTTACCATTCACAGTCGATTTTATTTAGTCTTTCTGGATCTAATCCCCGCAGCAAGACTGTAAGGCATTCATTTTCAAAGTAAACATCATTACATGACGAATTTCATATTGACCAT
>JAETNQ010000004.1 GCA_021772075.1 Lachnospiraceae bacterium | reverse complement strand
TGTCTGATGGAACTGATCAGCCTATGGACTTCCTTGCATTTCTTTGCAAACTTCTTCTTACTTGTTTTCCTTTTAACCCTGAAATTCCCCGACTTGCTGTGCGAGCAGTAATGAGTGAACCCCAAAAATGTAAAGGTATCTGGTTTCCCTTCCCCTCTGCGTTTCCTGTTTTCTTCGGCATGCCTGCCAAGGTTCAGTTCTTGGCTATGAGGTTTATTTTCGTAGCAAAGAACAAAAGTAACTTTTTGTGCGTCAAAAGTCAATTTTTCCACTGACTTTTGACACCCACATCATATTATCTTCCTAACAATAACTGCCCTTTATTCATTCTCGACTTCTATGTGTTACTAAGCCTCTAACAATTGCTCTAATTCATTTACCATTTTATCGATGGTGTCTACCTGATTAAAAATAGTCGTAATTTCCTGATTGTTATTCTGGACCATATTGGCGATAATATTGGCAACATTGCTGAATTCGTCGTTCTCTAACTGAATGCCGCTGGCAATATCTTCATTGATCGATACGGTTTCATTAATCACGCGATTCTGTGCCATCTGCATTTCACCTGCCTGTACAACCGCCGCGACAGATTCCTTCAACCGCTCTATCATCGTACGAATGCCTTCTACCGTTTCCACAATTACTTGATTCTGTTTCTGTAGCTGTTCCGCATTTTCATTCATGAATCTGGATACATCGTTCGTTCCTGTCTGTATGCGGACAATTACATCATTCACATTCAGAAGCGATGCTTTTGTACTTGTTGCAAGGTCTCCAACTTCCTGCGCTACAACAGAAAATCCTCTCCCCGCTTCTCCTGCCCTTGCTGCTTCAATAGCAGCATTAAGTGCAAGAAGATTCGTAGATTCCGCAATCTCACTGATAATTGTTAAGGTTTCTCCAATCTCACTCGTTTCCGCCAATAACTTATCTGTAACCGCTCTCATCTGATGCGTTGATTTTTCAACATCAGTGCTCATACTCATCAGGGTATTCAGCGCCTGCTCATTGGAAACGGACATGTCTACCAATTCTTTTGCAACTTTTTCCACATTCTGCATCTTCATCTTCAGATTCTGGTTGCTCTCTTCTAAGTGTGAAAGATTTCCCCTGCTTCTTTCCGCTTTCTTCAACATATCATTGCTGCTGTTAATCAGGCTTTTACTGATAACAGAAAGTTCTTCGGTAGAAGCACTTTCGGACTGGGAAATCGCGACAAGCAAATTGCTTGCATCCCCCAGCTGTCCCGCAATATGTGTAACATTATTCAATACATTCTGTACCCTTTCGTTATTCTTTTCTATCTCCTCTTTTTTTGCAGTAATCAGAAACCGTGATACCATATAGACATTCAAATAAATAAAAATCATCGTCAGAACGAGGCAGAAAATTCTTAATATCAAATTTGGCACAAATACCTCATCCTTTACCGGCAGCAGCTCCTCCCCATGCACAAAACATGCTATGATCAAAGAACTGCTAATTTCCACGATGGTTACCAGAAGCATTCTGGTGTCCAGCAGCAGTCCCGTTACCATAGTAAACAGAAAGGCAAATGCCCAAAATTCCCTGGACGGCGCCATATACAGGATAAAATTGAACTGTATCAACATAATGACAATCAGGAAAATCTTACTGTGCTTCAGCTTTGATGGTTTTACAATGCCATCCTGATATCCGGTTTTCACAAAATAAATAGCGATTCCAAGATAGATAATGTCTGTCAAATCAAATAAAAGGAATACGATGATGCTGACGGAGCTGTAAAATCCCTGCAGCCTGTTTCCCGTATAGGAAATTCCCGCAGATAAGCATGCAAGCGTAATGGATAGCAGAGTAATCTTATATGCCCGGCTAATATAGATATCCAACGCTGTCATGTTATCTTTTCTATAGTACTTTTCCATAAACCGTCTTTCCCTCTCATTTCCAAACTTTTGCCATCTATGGATCAATTAGCTATACTATATCAGCACAGAATAAAATATCAACCGTTATGGTATAGTTTGCACTTTTTGAGGCATATTTTGCTACGCCGACACCCTATATAAAGAATGAGCGAGAAGCCGTTGGCCTCTCACTCAACATCTTTTAATATTTCCTTCGCTCCTGCAGTTCCTTATACAATTCCCTGTAATTTTCATACCTGACTCCGCTGATCTTTCCTTCTGCCAAAGCCTCTTTCACTTTGCAGTCCGGCTCGCTCAGATGGGCGCAGCCGGAAAAACGGCAGGCCTCCGAATACCGGGCAAATTCCGGATAATATCCCTGCAGATCCTCTTTTTCCATACCGAACAGGCCAAGGGATGTAAATCCGGGCGTATCCATAATATAGGTATTTTCCTGCAAGGCGATGATCTCCGAATGTCTCGTCGTATGTTTTCCCCTTCCGATCTTTTTGCTGATCTCCCCGGTCTCCATTCCTGCGTCGGGGTTTAAGCGGTTTATAATCGAAGATTTCCCGGCTCCGCTGGGACCCGCCACCGCCGTCGTCTTTCCCTTCAGCAGTTCTTTTAATTCCTCTATGCCGTCCCCTCTGGCGGCGCTGGCGAACAAAAGCCTGTAACCGCAGGAGCCATACGCTTCCTGCAAAGCCGCCCGCTCTTTCTCCGAAGCGATGTCCTTTTTGTTAAAGCAAAGGATGCTGGAAAGTCCCTGCCGCTCCATCATAATAAGAAACCGGTCCAAAAGGTTATAATTGGGTTCCGGTTTCACTATTGCAAATATCACAAGCGCCTGGTCGATGTTCGCCACCGCCGGACGCACCAGCTCATTCTTTCTGGAAAGGATGCGGACTATATTTCCGGTCCGCTCCTCCTCATCCAGCACTTCCACACATACATTGTCGCCCACTAAAGGTTTTTTATTTTCCTTGCGGAAAATGCCCTTCGCCTTGCATTCGTATACGGTTGCCGCCTCCTCCGCATATACATAATAAAACCCTGCAATCCCTTTGATGATTTTTCCCTGCATCTTTCCCGCCCCTTATGTCTCAGGGGTAAACTGCAGTTCCCTGGCTATTGTCTTTTGCACGGAAGTACCTTCCGTCGTTGTCACTTCCCCTGTTTCCGGATTCGTATCTGTCACTGCATCCGTTGTCACCGTATAGGTAAACGTTACTGTTCCTGTGGCAGAACGGATTCCTGTATAGTTGACCGAGATAGGGAAGGATGCCGTATTCGTGTTTAACAGCTGCACTCCGTCTTCCGTATCGATCGTCACCGTCACATTCAATCCGTCCCTGTATTCCGGATCCTCCTCCGCCGAAGGGGCTTCGATGCTCCCGCTGAAACTATAGGTAGCCTGTTTCGGCCCTATGCTGACCTGGAGATCGACGGCTGTCCCCGGCTCCACGTATGACCCCACCGAATAGCTCTGATAGCAGACCAGCCCCTCCAATGCGGGATCTTCATTATTGACTTCCGTCACGCTGCCAACCACCAGCCCGCTTTCCGTTATCGATGCCATAGCGTCCATCTCGGATATTCCAATCAGGTTCGGAACCCGCACTTTCGTATCTTCCGCTCCCTGGCTGATCTTGATTGTCACTGCCGATCCGCTGGGCGCCTTAGTTCCTCCTTCCGGGGTCTGGGAAATAATATTTCCCTTGGGCACGGTGTCGTCATAACCTTCCGTGCGGTTTACGACAAACCCTTTCTGCTCTAAGTCAGATACCCCCTGGGCCGTGGACATTCCCGTTACTTTCGGCACTTCCACCCCGCTGGCCCCCGCGCTGACCGTCAATACAATATCCGTTTTGGAATCCACCATCTGTCCGATGCCTATATTGCACTCCAGAATCAGGCCGGCCTCCCATTCGTCCGTTTCCTTATATTCAATCTCCGGCATCAGCCCAAGCCCCATCAGTTCCGTCTTGACTTCCTCCAGCTGCCTGCCTACCACTTTCGGCATTTCCACCTGTCCCGAAGATTCCTCCGCAGCCTCCTCTTCTCCGGCTCCTTCCCCAAAGGGCAGTATTCCCAACGTCTTTCCTACCAGGAAAAGCACGATGCATCCGATCAGCAAAGCGGCTACTACGGCCAGAACAGTTGTGATTCTCTCCATTTTGGAATCATACTCTTCTTCCTCTTCCTCGATGTCTTCCTCGATGTCTTCTTCCTCCACCTCTTCCATGATGTCTTCTTCATCGTCCTCTTCCTCTTCCTGGTATTTCCGGCGGACATCTTTTTTCAGGCGGAGGGCTTCCTCCATAGAGTCCCTTCGATCAGACTGCCTTTTTATCTGAACCATATCTTTGTCGGTAATCATCCGGGTAGAAGCCTCTTCATCAGGATTTACCAGTTTGACAAAATCCTCGTCTGGATTGATCAGCGACTGTTTCAGGTCCGCCACCAGGTCGGCCATCGTCTGATACCGCCTGTCAGGGCTTTTCTGGCAGCATTTGAATACAATCTGTTCCACACTGACCGGGATCTCCGGAATATATTCCCTTGGAGAAGGGAGCGGTTCCTGTATGTGCTTAATGGCGATGGCCACTGTCGTTTCCCCGTTAAAAGGCACCCTCCCTGTCAGCATTTCGAACATGGTAATACCCAGGGAATAAATATCGCTCTTTTCGTCGCTGTATCCTCCCCGCGCCTGTTCAGGGGAAGTATAATGCACGGATCCCATAACGTTTGAAGTAATCGTATTGCTGGTAGCAGCCTTCGCAATGCCGAAGTCCGTTACTTTGACCTTTCCCTCCTTCGAAATAATTATGTTCTGCGGTTTGATATCCCTGTGTATAATATGGTTGTTGTGGGCCGCTTCAATGCCCATGGAAACCTGAATGGCGATGCTGATCGCCTCTTTCACGGAAAGCCTGGCTTTTTTCTCAATATATTTTTTCAGGGTAATGCCTTCCACAAGCTCCATAACGATATAATAAACGTCGTTCTCTTCTCCTACATCATAAACATTCACCACGTTTGGATGCGCCAGCCCCGCCGCCGCCTGTGCTTCCACTTGGAATTTAGAAACAAAATTCGCATTTTCCGAAAATTCCTGCTTCAGCACCTTAACCGCCACATAACGGTTCAGCTTGTGATCCTTTGATTTATATACGTCCGACATTCCACCGGTTCCGATTTTTTCCAGTATTTCATACCGGTTTCCAATCATCATTCCAATTTTAATCATTTTCCACCTCGTCTGCAAACGGCTCGATAAGAATTACTGCAATATTATCCCTGCCGCCGTTATGATTGGCTGCCTTCACCAATTCCTCCGCTTTTTCTTCCACGCTTTCCTGGCTGCTCACTATCATATGGATCTCTCTGTCCTCGAGCATATTCGTCAGACCGTCGGAACACATCAGCACGGTATCGCCCGGCTTCAGTTCCACATCAAAAAAGTCAGCCACCACAGTATCCTCTGCGCCGATCGCCCTGGTAATAATATTCTTATCCGGATGAACTCTTGCCGACTCCCTGTCAATGCCGCCTCTGCGCACCATTTCTTCTACCAGGGAATGATCCCTCGTAATCTGCTCTATCTTCTCGTCATTCACCACATACAGCCTGCTGTCGCCCACATTGGCAACTTGTAAATATCTGCCTTGCAGGCAGGTGGCTGCCACCAACGTAGTTCCCATGCCCCTCAGGTCCGTTTCTTCCATTGCTTTCCGCCTGACATAGCTGTTAGCGGCTTCCATTGCCTTTCCCAATATTTTCACCGGATTTTTTTCCAGGGATCGCTCAACCTCTTCCTTTATCGTCTCCACCGCGCATTTGGACGCATAATCCCCCGCATTATGCCCGCCCATTCCGTCGGCCACAATAAATAAATTCGGAAGGTTGCCCAAAGGCTTATCCGATACAAACACATAATCCTGATTTAGTTTTCTCCTTTTCCCAATATCCGTAATGGAAAATGTCTTTAACACAACGAAACCTCCTGCATTACCGATGAAGCTCCCTGCGCCTGAGCTGCCCGCACGCTCCATCAATATCTCTCCCCATTTCCCTTCTTATAGTAACATTTATTCCATTTTTTTCAAGCTTATTTTTAAATGCCGCCGCTTTTTGCGGGGAGGCAGATGTAAAATCCCGCTCTTTTACAGGATTTACGGGAATTAAATTGATATGGCAGTTCAAACCCCTGACCAGTTCTGCCAGTTCTCCCGCGTCTGTCTGCGAATCGTTGACGCCGCTGATCAGACTATATTCAAAAGTGATCCGTCTGCCCGTTCTTGCAAAATAGTATGCGCTGGCATCCATCAATTCATCCAGCCTGTATTTTTTCGCTATGGGCATTAATTCCCGCCTCTTTTTATCGTTTGCCGCATGTAAGGAAAGAGCCAGCGTGATCTGGAGTTCTTCCTCTGCCAGCCTCCTCATCTGGGGAGCTAAGCCGCAAGTAGATACCGTCACATTCCTCTGGCTGACATGCAGCCCGTTTTCATCCGTTAAAAGCCGGATAAATTTTAACAGATGATCGTAATTATCCAAGGGTTCCCCCGTTCCCATCACTACCACATTAGAAACTCTTTCCTTTGTCAGAAGCGTAACGGCGTAAACCTGGTCGAGCATTTCCGCAGGAAGGAGCGGCCTGACCAAGCCGTCCAGCGCGGAAGCACAGAAGCGGCAGCCCATGCGGCAGCCTACCTGGGAAGAAATACAGACCGAATTCCCATGCTTATACTTCATCCAGACGCTTTCCACCATATTCCCATCCGCCAGCCGGAACAAAAATTTCTTCGTTCCATCCGCCGCAGATTCCTGTATCCGCACAGGCTCCAAGGCGGTATAAGAATAATCCTCCCGGCATTTTTCCCTCAATGCTTTCGGGATATTGCTCATTTCATCAAAATCCCTCGCCAGCTTTTGGTGCATCCACTCATAAAGCTGCTTTGCCCGGAAAGCTTTTTCCCCGGCCGCCTGCATCTCGCTCTTTAGTTCTTCCAGATCCATTGATTTGATATCCGCTTTTGTATTTCCCATCCTAACACACATTTCCTTTCCTGCGGAAAACCGCGATGAAAAAACCGTCCGCGCTATGTACTCCCGGAAGCAGCTGCAAATATCCGTCTGCCGCCGTTTCGGCCTGCGGGACATTCGCAAGGCTTCCGCTTATATCCTCCGCCGTAAACGGAAAATGCTCCAAAAACCACCGGACATTTTCCTCATTCTCTTCCCTGCGTATGGTACATGTGCTATAAACCAGCGTCCCCCCCGGCTTCACATAATGCTGTGCCTTCTCCAATATTTTCTTTTGTATTCCGGGCAGTTCTTCCAGCATCTCTTCCGTCATATGGTATTTGATATCCCTTTTCCTGCCAAGAACCCCAAGACCGGAACAGGGAACATCTGCCAGAACGATATCCGCTTTTCCTTCCAGTTCTTTATCATATGCCGCAGCATCAAAAACCTCTGCCTTTATATTCTCCAAGTGCATTCTTTCGGCATTCTCCAGGATCAGATCCACCTTCTCCTCCGAAATGTCCCTGGCCACTACCCTGCCTTTTTTTCCTGCTTTTTCTGCCCCATGGGTGCTTTTTCCTCCCGGCGCGGCACAGACATCCACGACAAAACTTCCTTCTTTGATGCCCGCGCATTCTATGCAAAGCATGGAGCTGACATCCTGCACCGTAAAAGCTCCTTCGTCAAACCCGGGAATATTCCTGACGCCCTCCACATGTTCCAAGGAATAAGCATAGGGCAAATAAGGGTGCTGCTCCGCTCTGATCCCGGCCTTCTCCATATCCCGGAGGAGTCCTTTCTTTTCTTCTTCCGTCAGCGACTCTTTCATCCTTATCATAACGGGACGTACTTCCAGCATAGCCCGGAGCATCTTCTCCGTCCGTTCCATCCCATATTCTTCCAGCCACATGGCCGCCAGGCATTCCGGCATCGAGTAAAGGACGGACAAGTAAGCAAGGGGAGCCTTCTCCCTGTCAGGATAAAACTCTTTTTCCCCGCCGCCGGATAAAATAATATCCTTCTCCCTCGCTATATGGCGCAATATTCCATTTACAAACCCCTTTAACGCCTGGAACTTCCTCTTCTCCGCCAGTTTCACCGCCTCGTTGCACACCGCGGAATCCGGAACCGCATCCATAAAAAGCATCTGATACACGCTCATTCTCAACAGATTGCGGATCAAAGGCTTCATCTTTTTTACCGGCGTCCTGGAAAACTGATCGATCATATAATCGATCTGTATCCGCCGCTCCAGCGTTCCTTCCGCCACGCGCTTTACAAACGCCTTATCTTTCACCGGGAGGCCGTCGTATTTATCCAGCGCCCTCCGAATCAAAAGATTGCTGTAGACCCTCTCCCTTTCCATCTCCAGCAGCATATCCAAGACCAATTCCCTTGTATTCATTTCATTCCTCCGGAACATTTAATCGTCCTGCTTTCTGTTTCCAAATAACAGCACAAGCCGCAGCAGCTGCAGGATCGAAGCCGCCGCCCCTGCCACATACGTGAGGGCCGCCGCCCGCAGCACTTTCCTGCAGTATCCCGTCTCCTCCCCGCCTGTAATGCCATAATCCTGCAGCATAACCAAGGCTCTGGAAGAAGCGTTGAATTCCACCGGCAGCGTAACGACCTGGAACAGGACGGACAACGAAAAAACCCATATCCCTACCTGCACCAGCGTATGGCTGAGTCCCAGCAATACGCCCAGCAGAATCATCGGAATTCCTATCCGGGAACCGATATTGGCCGCCGGAACCAAAGCGCTTCTGATCTTCAGCGGGACATATCCCTTCTGGTGCTGCACGGCATGTCCGCATTCATGGGCCGCCACGCCGATGGCCGCTACCGAACTGGACTGGTATGTGCTGTCCGAAAGGCGCAGCACCTTGTTCTTCGGATCGTAATGATCCGTCAGCTTCCCGCCGATATGTTCGATCCTTACATCGTGAATCCCCGCATAATTTAAAATCCTGGCCGCCGCTTCCGCCCCCGTTATTCCGCTCATGCTGCGCACTCTGGCATACTTGCTGTAGGTGCTGTTCAGGCTGCCGCTGGCCGCCATGCACAAAATTGCCCCGAATAATACGAGAAAATAAGTAGGGTCAAAATAATAACCATAATATCCATACATACCGATAACCATTCCCTTTCTAATCTTCAAACGCTAAGCCGGGTTCTACAGGATACCCCAACAGGAAATCTTTCACCGGCATCCTCTTTTTCCCTTCCAGCTGCACCTGCGTCACTTTCAAAAGCCCATCCCCCGTCCTCACATAAAAAGCGTCCTTTTCCACCTTTTCCACAGTTCCCGCCCTTGTTTCCCCTCTGCGGGGATTTTCCTTGACGGGATCGCTTTCCCAAATTTTTAAACTCTTTTTATGATAATAAGTATACGCGCTGGGCCATGAATTTAGTCCCCGCACCAGTCTGTCGATCGAAACCGCATCCCTCGTCCAGTCAATCCGTCCCAAGGATTTTTTCAATGTCCCTACATAACTGGCCTCTTCTTCCCTCTGTTTCTCCGGGGTCAGCTCCCCCTTCTCAATCTTCGGCAATGCTTCCACGATCAGTTCCGCTCCCGCCCGGCACAATTTATCGTGCAGGGATTCCCCTGTTTCCTTTTCCCCGATCGGAACCTTCCTTTTCAGCAGCATGTCCCCGGTATCCAGCCCCCGGTCCATCTGCATGATCGTGATCCCCGTTTCCGTTTCCCCGTTCAGGATCACCCACTGGATCGGTGCAGCCCCTCTGTATTTCGGCAGCAGGGAGGCATGGATGTTCACGCATCCGAACTTAGGAAGCCTTAAGATTTCCTCCGGCAGCAGCTGACCGAACGCGGCTACCACGAAAATATCCGCTCCGAACTGCGCCAGTTTCTCTATCTCTTCCGGTTCCCTTACCTTCTTTGGCTGAAGCACCGGAATCCCATGCTTGAGGGCGCATGCTTTTACCGGAGTCATCTGCATCTCCTTGCCCCTTCCCTTTGGCTTATCCGGCTGCGTCACCACCGCCGCTACCTCATGCCCGGCCGCCACGACAGCCTCCAGCGCCCCTACCGCAAAATCCGGCGTTCCCATAAATACCAGTTTCATACCAATACCTTTGCCTTTCCCTTAGTCTTCTATTTCCTCATCATCCTCAAGGTCTTCCACGTTCATGAGCGGGCCTTCCACTTTATCCACATAAAGCTTTCCTTCCAGATGATCCAGTTCATGGCAGATCGCCCTCGCCAGCAGCTCCGTCGCCTCCACTTCGTACAATTCCATATTTTCATTATAAGCCACTGCTTTTACATAATTCGGCCTGGTGACAACTCCCGATTTCCCCGGTACGCTCAGGCATCCTTCATGGCCGGTCTGTTCCCCGCTCATTTCCAGAATTCTTGGATTGATCATCACATAAGGATCCTCTCCTGTCACGTCGATCACCACGATCCGCTTCAGAACCCCCACTTGGGGAGCCGCAAGGCCGACCCCGCAGGCTTCATACATAGTTTCCAGCATATCCCCGATCAGCTCCTTGACACGGGGGGTTACTTCCTTCACTTCTTTGCATTTCTTATTTAATACTGCGTCTCCGATTTCTCTTATGTTCCTGATCGCCATATTGGTTCTGTCCTTTCTTATCTAACTTTTCTTAACATTCTCATCATTAATAAGAACGAAGGGGATCGAAATCAAACTGGACGGTTTCCTTTCCCGCCTCCCCCTTCTCCTGCCGTTCTTCCAGAAATGCCTCCACGGCATTTTTCGCCTCAATCAATTTTCCGCCGTCCGCATGTTTTACATAAATCATAAAGCGGTAAATATCCTGGATCTTCCCTACGGAAGCAGCCGCCGGCCCGATCACGCGCAGCGCGTCTTTTCCGTCGGAGCCTCCGCTTTCTTTCAGCAGCTCCCCTATCTTTTCCGCCAGCCGCATTCCTTCTTCCTCCACAGGAGATGCCGCCAGAATCGCAAGCATATGTGCCGCCGGCGGATAGGAAAGCATCTCGCGGTACATGATTTCTTCTTCATAAAATCCTGAATAATCCTGATTCGCCGCATGCACAATACTATAATGCCCCGGATCATAAGTCTGTATCACCACTTCCCCGGGCTTTTTCCCCCTGCCGGCCCTTCCCGCCGCCTGTGTCAGGAGCTGGAACGTCCTCTCCCCTGCCCGGTAGTCGTTCACATGAAGGGATAAATCCGCCGCCAGTATGCCCACCAGCGTCACATCCGGGAAATCATGCCCCTTTACAATCATCTGGGTTCCAAGCAGAATATCCGCCTCCCCATTGGCAAAGCTGTTCAGGATCCCTTCATAGCTGTCCTTCGTGCGCGTGCTGTCCGCATCCATGCGGAGAACCCTCGCTTTCGGAAATTCCTTGCGGACCGCCTCTTCAATCTGCTGCGTTCCCGCCCGGAAACCTAAAATATATTTCGAACCGCATGCCGGACAGCCCGATACCCCCGGCCTGGTATAGCCGCAATAATGGCATACCAGCTTCCCGCCCGCATGCTCGGACAGCGATACATCGCAATGGGGGCATTTCATCACATATCCGCAGGAGCGGCAGGATACAAATCCCGCATACCCCCTCCGGTTCAAAAACAAAATGCTCTGCTCCCCTTTTTCCAGCCTCTCTTCCAGCAATCCCCGCAGCTTCCTGCTGAAGATCGACCGGTTCCCCTGCCGCAGTTCTTCCCGCAGATCCACAGTGCAGACCGACGGCAGTTCCCTTCCCGGCTGCCTTTGCTTCAGCTCATAAAGCTTATACTTTCCGGTTTTGGCCCTGTAATACGCCTCCAGGGAAGGCGTCGCGGAACCAAGTACTACGGCGGCATCCTGCATGGACGCGATTTTCTCCGCCGTTTCCCTGGCATGGTATTTCGGCATGGACTCGCTTTTATATGTACCTTCATGCTCTTCATCAATGATGATTACGCCCAGCCTGGAAAACGGGGTAAACAATGCGGACCTGGGACCGATCACCACATCGATTTCCCCCTTTTTTGCCCGCTCGCACTGATCGTATTTTTCTCCCTGTGACAGCGTGGAATTCATCACCGACACCCTGTCGCCGAAACGCGCATAAAAACGCAGCAGCGTCTGGTAAGTCAGGGCAATTTCAGGAATCAGCACGATCGCCTGTTTCCCTCTTTTTATCATTCCCTCTATAATTTCCAAATATACTTCTGTTTTTCCGCTTCCCGTAATTCCGTGGATCAGGCAGGTGCCTCTCCTGCCCGCATCAAAATCCGCCAAAATCCCATCCGCCGCCGCCCGCTGTTCTTCATTCAGGCATTTTTCCTTTTTATATGCTTCCATCCTCGCATCTGTGGCGTTGTCCGCTATTTTTACCGGATTCCGGTAGCTGCTTTCCGAAAGAACCTCTACCGCCCCCTGTCCCTCCAGGCTTTTGACCGTCTGGGAAGATATATGGAGCTTGCCGGTAATCCATGGCATGGGCAGTTCCCTTGCCTGTATCAGTTCTTTCAGCAGCCTTGTTTTTGCCGTCTGCCGTTTCCCTTCGCAGCTTCGCAGCAGTTCTTCCGCCTCCCCGGCATCCAGCAAGAGCTTACAGCTCTTTCTTTCCAGCTTTCTTACTTTCTGCTTGATGGGAAGCACCGTTTTCAAAGCTGCTATCAGCGTGGAACCGTATTGTTCCTTCATCCATGCCGCCAAGGCGATATAACGTTCCTCGGCGCTTATGGCATTTCTTTCCACATCCGCTATCTCTTTCAGCTTTTCCGGCGCGTATGCGGCCTGCCCCCCGATCCGCGCAACATATCCTTTTCGCAGGCGGTTTCCTTTGCCGAAAGGCGCCAAGACGCAGGTTCCGACCTCCACTTTTTCCCACAGCCGCTCCGGAATCACATACTGGAAGGTTTTATCCAGCTTTTCATGGGAAATGTCTATGATAATGTCTGCATATTTTCTTTCCATCCCCGCTCCTTTAAGATATCCCGGATCAGGTTTCTTTCATCCATCGGGTATTTTACTCCTTTGATCTCCTGGTAATCTTCGTGGCCTTTTCCGGCAAGAACAATAATATCCCCCGGCTCCCCATGGTCAATGGCATAGGCGATCGCTTCTTTGCGGTCGCAGATCTCCACGTATTTTCCTCCCGTCTTCCCGATTCCGGTCTTAATATCCTCAATAATGTCCTGGGGTTCTTCAAATCTTGGGTTATCCGAAGTAATAATCGTCAAGTCGGCCAGCTTCCCGCTGACCTCCCCCATCTCATACCGCCGCAGCCTGGACCGGTTCCCCCCGCATCCGAAAAGGCAGATCAGGCGGCGCGGCTCGTATTCCTTCAACGTGCTCAAAAGACTTTCCAGGCTCATAGCATTATGGGCATAATCAATCATCAGCGTAAAATCGTCGGATACCTTCACCATTTCAATCCTGCCCTTGACTTTCGCTCCCAGGAAAGCCTTTTTCATTTGTTCCTCCCCCACTCCGAAATGGCGGCATATGGCAATCGCCGTCAAGGCGTTATATACGCTGAACCTTCCGGGCGTAACGACTTCCACCGGAAAATCCATCAGCCCCTTCACATCAAAAAGCACGCCCAATTCTCCCGGCTTCTTAACCAGCTGCAGATTCTCCGCCCTCAGGTCGGCCTCCCTGTCAAACCCATAAGTCTCTATCCCGCAGGTATGCCCTTCGATCACTCTCTGAAAATGTGCGTCATCCCGGTTTACGATTCCTGTCCTGCACTGTTGGAATAACAGTCCCTTGCATTGCAGATATTCCTCAAAATCCGCGTGTTCGTTCGGTCCGATATGGTCCGGTTCGATATTCGTGAAAATACCGATATCGAACACAAATCCCTGCGTCCGATGCAGCTTCAGCCCCTGGGAAGAAACCTCCATCACCACCGCATCGCAGCCTTCCTGCGCCATCTGACAAAGATATTCCTGTAAAAGATAAGACTCCGGCGTCGTATTCACCGCATGGATCCGCTTTTCCCCGATGATTACCTCTATCGTCCCGATCAGCCCTACCTTATGCCCCGAATTCTCCAAAATCGATTTAACCAGATAAGTCGTCGTCGTCTTTCCCTTCGTTCCCGTTATCCCGATCATTTTCATCTTTTCCGCCGGATTCCCGAACCAGGCTGCCGCGATAAATGCCATGGCATAACGCGTATCCTTCACCCGGATCACCGTCGCGCCTTCCGTCCGCTCCATCGGAATGTCCTTCTCCGCCACCAGGACTCTCGCCCCTCTTTCCACCGCCTCTTCGGCAAAATCATGGCCGTCCGCATTCGCCCCCGCGATACAGAGAAACAAACACCCCTCCGTTATCTTCCTCGAATCATATACCACCGCATCCACGCGGACATCCATGGATCCTTTTATGCACCGGTACTCTATTTTCTCCAAAAGCTGCCTTAATTCCTTCATAATCCCTCTTTCCTCCGTGACGCCGCCTCCCGGCGGCACTAAAAGAATAGCATGTAACCCCATATTTTTCAACTCTATCCTATGATTTCCGCGATGATTCCCAAAAGCTTTAAAACTATTTTATAAAGTTTATTCTTTTTATATATTTTAAACACATTTTAAACACATTTTTTCTTTATAGTATAAGCAAGATAGTTGAAAACGTTGCGGGAAAGCTTATAGCTAAGCAACAAAAACACTCACTATCTCCCCCCTCATAAGATAAAAAAACAGGAAAAGTCCGGTTCTCCGGACTTTTCTGCTGTTACGGCACGCAACGGATTTTGCTGCCGCCATTCGTCCTACCTCTCCTCGATCTCCACCTTTTCCAGCAAATCCTCCGCCAGCTCCAGCGCAATATCCCCGCTTTCCAGCGTAGCCGTATTGGCCGCCGATATCGCCGCCGCTCTCTTTAATGCCGTATAATTATCCTCGCCTTTTAAGAGGGACATCGCATAGGAAGCCACCACGCTGTCCCCGCAGCCCACTGTATTGACCGCCTTTACCGCAGGCGGTTTCGCCCAAAGCGTTTCCCCTTCCGTCACCGACAGCA
The DNA here is from genome assembly GCA_021772075.1 of Lachnospiraceae bacterium. Taxonomy (GTDB): domain Bacteria; phylum Bacillota; class Clostridia; order Lachnospirales; family Lachnospiraceae; genus Kineothrix. The sequence goes on along the minus strand of JAETNQ010000004.1, from coordinate 88,922 downwards.
GTCCCTTTTTCCCAAGGGAAACGAGGACATATTCCATGCCCGTGCTGCGCAGCTTTTCCGCCGCCCTGCCGATTTCCCCTATATCTTTTAACTTATGCCCGACCAGATACTCCAGTTCCTTCTGGTTTGGCTTGATCATAAACGGCGCGGCCTTGATTCCGTGGAGAAGGGCTTCTCCGCTCGTATCCAGAATACACCTTCTGCCCGCTTTTTTCCCAATCCCCACAAGTTTTTGGTAAATATCCGCCGGGATTCCCTTTGCCACGCTTCCCGACATGATCACCAGTTCGCTGCCCTCCACCGCTTTCCTGTAATCGGCGGTAAACTGCTCCAGCTCCTGTGCCGATACCACCGGCCCGGGTTCCAGTATCTCTGTCACATAGCCGTCCTCCGCAATCACGTTAATACTGCTCCTCGTCTCCCCCGCAACCTTGGTAAAACAGCACTGTGCATGAATCTCCCGCATACAGTTTTCAATAAACTGCCCCGTATAACCTCCGAGAAATCCTGCCGCCGCCACCTCATATCCATACTGGCGCAGGATCTTTGCCACATTAATGCCCTTTCCCCCCGCAATATTATTTACCGTACGCATACGGTTTACCTGGCCGAGCATCAAAGCTCCTGTCGTATAAGTCTTATCCACTGCCGGATTTAATGTCACCGTTAATATCATAGCTCTCCTCACTTCCGCCGCTCCGCAGCCATACGAATTTTTTATTGATACCCGCGCATCACGATCTGAATGCTTTCCTTTCCTCCATACCTGTTGATATCGGGATAATAAAGGATGCTGATGGGAATGTCCACCCTTTCCCCCTGGTACAGCCGATTCGCCATATATTCCCCGGCCTTTTCCACGAGAAAATCATGGAACGCTTCCAGATCCCCGAAATATACCATGTCGTAAAATCCCCCGTTTCCGTCCGTTATCCGGTATTTTCCTACATTTCTGTTTTTTCCCATAATCCTTCCATGGATAATATGTATATCCTTCTGGGCAAAAACAGGCTTAGCATTGCCGATCCCGAAAGGTTCCAACAGTTCCAGCTGCCCGATCAGCCCTTTGGAAATATAGGACAACGGCATCGCTACGTCAATATGGATTTTCTCTTCCAAATCTTCCTCCGTCAGCCGGCATCTTTCATTGATCCTTTTCCGGAAAGCCTCCACATCCTCTTCCCGCATCGACAGCCCTGCCGCCATTTTATGACCCCCGTATTTCGTGAAAAACTCCTTGCATCCGGTCAGTTCTTCATACATATGGTATCCTTCGACGGAACGCCCGGAGCCTTTGACCCCCTCTTCTCCTCTGGTCAGCACCAACGTCGGTTTCCCATATTTTTCACGTATCCTTCCCGCAATGATTCCTGCCAGGCTTTCATGCACCTCCGGCAGATAGACGACCAGGACCTTATCCTTTAACAGCCCTTCCCTTTCTATGGAAGCCGCCGCCTCTTCCGTTCCTTTTACTGTCATTTCCTTCCGGATATCGTTCAGGTTCTTAAGCTCTGCCGCAATCCCTGCCGCTTCCTCCCTTTCCCGGCTCTGCAAAAGTTCCAGAGCCCGCTTCGCCGTATCCAGCCTCCCGGTAGCGTTCATGCACGGCCCGAGGATAAACCCGATATGGTAAGCACTAACCTGCCGCCTCTCCACCCCGCAGACTTCCATCAATGCTTTCAGCCCCTGATTTCTCGTATGCCGCATATTAGCCAGCCCATGCTTTACTATGATACGGTTTTCATCCTTCAGTTCCATCAGGTCGCATATCGTCGCAAAAGCCGCCACTTCCAGAAGTTCTTCCAGAATCTCTTCTTCCTCTTCCCCGGAGACCGCTCCTTTATGTTCTGCCAGAAGCTGCTGCACCAACTTATAAGCCACCGCCGCTCCGCATATATTTTTACACGGATAAGGGCAGTCCTGCCTTTTCGGATCCACCACGGCCGCCGCATCCGGCAGCAGATACTTCCTTTCCCCATTCTCCGTCTCTTCGTAAGGAATCTCATGATGGTCCGTCACCACTACTGTCATGCCGAGCTTTTTCCCATAATCGATCTGGGCCGCCGCCGCAATCCCGTTATCGCAGGTAACTACTGTGTCGATCCCCCCGTCGGAGGCTTCCTTTATTAAAACCTCGTTCAATCCATATCCGTCCCTGACCCGGTGGGGAATGACCGTATCCGCCCGGGCGCCACAGGCCGTCAGACCCCTGAGCAGGATATAGGAAGCACAGATGCCGTCCGCATCATAATCCCCGATAATGCGTATCTTCGCTCCCGATGCAATTTTTTCCTTTAATACCGCGACCGCCTTATCCATATCTTTCAAAAGCAGGGGAGCATAAAGATCCTGTTTCCCTCCGTCCAAATACTTGCGGATATCTTCCTCTTCTATAATATCCCGGTTACGGATCAAACGGGCGACGACGGGATCTATCCCGTACTTTTCGGCTATCTTCTGAAAATCCGCTTTTTTCGCGGCGATCATCCACTGTGCCATAACTCCTCCCCTCTTTTCATGCAAAGCCCCGCCGAAAGCAACTTCTTACACATTCTGCCGACGGCGGGGAAATTTATCTACTTATGCTTTCTTTTCAAATTTCGTGCGGAATACATACCACAACGCTCCTGTGATGCATACTGAAGAATAAGTTCCGCATACAATGCCTACCATAAGAGGCAGCGCGAACTCCCGGATGCTTGTGACTCCAAAAATATAAAGGGAAGCCACCATAAAAAATGTCGTCAGCGAAGTAAAAATACTTCTTGACAAAGTCTTGCTGATGCTATTGTTCACCACATCCTGAAGGTTGTCCTTTTTACCCATCAGCGCCATATTCTCCCTGATCCTGTCGAAGATCACGATGGTCGCGTTGATGGAATATCCAACGATCGTCAGCATACACGCGATAAACGTACTGCTGACGGATACCCTTGCCGCCGCATAAAATGCCAGCACCACCAGCACGTCGTGTACCAGGGCCAGCACCGCGCTCGCCCCGAAGCGGATGTCTTTAAAGCGGAACCAGATGTAAAGAAGCATACATACTGTCGCTACGAGAATGGCCACCACAGCATCGGACTGCATTTCTCTGCTGATCGTCGAGCTGATGGTCTCTGCCGTAATTTTTTCTGCATCCGCAGAAAAATTATTGACCATCGCATCCTTGAACTGTTCCCTCTCCTCCACCGTCAGAGTCCTTGTTTTAAAGATCACTTCATTGGTTCCCGCCACCTTCTGCGTCTGCACGTTGCCGTCGCCGGTGATCGCCTCGATGGAAGGCACAATATTCTGGTCGATCTGCTCAATCGTCATATCCTCGTTAAAAGTCACATTCGTGGAAGTGCCGCCTACAAATTCCAGGCTGTAGTTCAATGCGCTCCCGGCGGACGATTTGTTCACGCCCATCACGATAAACCCGGCTATAATAATGGTCAGGGAAACGGCAAAAAACACCTTTTTCTTCTCCAAAAAAGCGATCGCTTTTCCTTCTTTCCCGACGCCGTAAAGGGATACCTTTTTTAACCCTACCGCATACATGGCTTTCATAATCATCTTGGTAATCACCAATGCGGTGAACATGGATACCACGATACCAAGACCCAGCGTCTGGGCAAACCCTTTGATCGTGCCCGACCCTATAAACCCAAGCACAAGAGCCGCGATCAGGGTGGTGATATTTCCGTCCAAAATAGCGGAAAACGCCTTTTCAAAACCGATTTTAACCGCCGACTGCACCGTTTTCCCCGTCGCCAGTTCCTCTCTGATCCTGGCAAAAATAATGACATTCGCATCCACCGCCATACCGATCGAGAGGATGATGCCGGCAATGCCCGGCAATGTCAGGGTAATTTCAAATAAATTCAAGAGTACGACGGTCATCGCCGTATAAATCGCCAGCGCAAAACCCGCTGCCACACCCATCAGCCAGTAGACTGCGACCATAAAGACCACCACAAGGCCGAAGCCTACGGCCGCCGCCTTCAGGCTCGTGCTGATTGCCGCGCTTCCCAGCTGGGCGCCTACCACGTTAGAACGCAGTTCCTCCAGTTCCAGCTTCAGCCCGCCGATACGTATCGTAGAAGCCAGCACGTCCGCCTCTTCAAAAGTAAAGTTTCCCGTAATCTGGGCATTTCCATCGGTAATCGCCGCATTTACCATGGGCGCGCTGATAATTTCATCATCATAATAAATCGCGATGCTTTCCCCCTTTTCATAAGCCTTTCTGGTAGCATCCGCAAATTTCTTCGTCCCTTCCTGGGTCATTGTCAGATCTACCGCGAATTGGCTGCCCTGCATATTATCGTTGATGCTGCCGGCGCGGGCATCCTTCACGTCCGTTCCCACAAGCACGATAGAACCGTCAGCCTGAAGCTCTGAAATATCTTTCAGCAGAAAATAAACCAGCTCTCCGTTTTCATCCATCGTCGCCGTATAATTCAGTCCGCCTTCCGGATCCGTCTCCGAAATAAAGAACAAAGACCCCGGTTTGCCCAGTTCCTCCAGAATCGCATTGGCATCGGATACACCCGGAATTTCAATGCTGATCCTGTCGTCCCCTTCCTGGTATACCTGTGCCTCCGTGCTGTACTTTTCCACACGCTTCTGAAGCTTATAGATCGTATCCGCCATATCTTCCTTGGAAGGACTTTCGTCCCCCACTACCTGATAGGTAATGCTGACGCCGCCGGCCAGGTCAAGCCCCAGCTTGATGCCCGACGCCGCTCCCGCTTTCTCGGTTCCGATCCCTTCTACTGCGGTATAAGAAAGACCGCCTAAAAGCAGAACCATCACGAGCAGGACTATAATAGCCTTATTTTTTTTCATCTTCATTTCTCCTCTTTTTATTGAATGTATGGGCTTCCCGCGAAGCGGGCCGCCCCTTATCCTGCCAAAGCCGCTTTTATCATGATCGCGCACTCGATACGCTTTCTTTGCAATTCGCAGCCAAGGTCATACGCGTCGTTGATATTTTTATGGAAATTATAGGAATTTGCCGCGCAGCCGCCGCTACAATAAAATTTGGCGAAGCAGTCCCGGCATTTTTCCTTGGCATATACGTTGCATGTCTTGAATTCGTCCCGGATATCGGTACGCGTAATGCCCTCTTCCACGTTTCCCATCAAAAACTCCTCTTTTCCGACGAACTGATGGCATGGATACAAATCGCCCCAAGGCGTTACCGCCAGATATTCCGTCCCGGAACCGCAGCCGGAAAGCCTCTTGGCCACACAGGGACCTCCTTCCAGGTCGATCATAAAATGGAAAAAATTCACCGGTTTTCCCGCTTTCCTTCTCTCCAGGAGATCTACTGCCAGCCTGTCGTATTCAGCAAGCAGAAAATCCAGGTCCTCTTCCCTCAACGCGTAATCATCGGAAGGCTCCGCCACCACCGGCTCCACCGAGATCTGTTCAAACCCCAGATCCGCCAGATGTTCCACGTCCTTTGAAAAATCCAGGTTGTTCCTCGTAAATGTCCCTCTCACATAATAATTCATCTGCCCCCGGCTTTCGGCCAGCTTCCGGAACTTCGGAACGATCTCATCATAGCTGCCCTGCCCTCCCCTGTGGGGGCGCATCCTGTCGTTGACTTCTTTTCTTCCGTCGATGCTGAGAACCACGTTGCTCATTTCTTTGTTGACGAACTCCATGACTTCATCGTTCAAAAGAACGCCGTTCGTTGTCAGCGTAAACCGGAATTTTTTATGGAAAGGTTCCTCCAGGCTCCTCCCGTATGCCACCAGATCCTTTACCACCTGCCAGTTCATCAACGGCTCCCCGCCGAAAAAATCCACCTCCAGGTTTACCCGGTTTCCCGAATTCGCCACAAGGAAATCCAGCGCCTTTTTCCCTGTTTCATAACTCATTAAAGCCCTTCTTCCATGATATTCCCCCTCCTCTGCAAAACAATATTTGCAAGCCAGGTTGCAGTCATGGGCCACATGCAGGCAAAGCGCTTTCACCACCGTCTCCCTTTTCTTGAAATCCCCGATATAGCCTTCATAAATATCAGGCGCGTAAAGCTGCCCCGCTTCCTTTAACAGAAGGATCTCCTCCAATGCCTCTTTGATCTCTTCCTTCTCATAAGGCAGATGCAGTTCTTCTATCTTTTCCATCCACGCTTCCGTCTGTGCGGTACCCATCGATGCGGTACCCTCTTTGGGAAGCAGCTCCCCCACCGCGCGGATCAAGTCATAGACAATATCATCCACCACATGCACGGAACCGCTGTTTACATCCAATACGATATTGTATCCATTGTTCTTATACTGATGTACCACTTCACCAATCCCTTTCCAGTCCCATTCTCTGCAAATCGGGCAGGAAAGGCTTTTCTCCCTGCCCGCTGCGCGGGGCGCACGTTGCGTAAGCAACGATTTCATCTATGCGCCCCTGCGCATACAATAAGCAGCGACGTCCACCCAATCGCTGCTTACGAAGTCTTTATTATCAGCCTGTCCAGCGCCAAACTGCGGAATTATTTCACCTTTTCGCAGCTCTGGTTGCCTACGGTACAGGATGTCTTGCAAGCCGACTGGCAAGAAGTCTGGCACTCGCCGCAGCCGCCTTTTTTCATAGACTCTTTATAATCCCTTGTGCTTAATGTCTTTATATGTTTCATCGCAAAGCCTCCTAATATTTTATAAACTTTCTATATACTTTTTGTAGTATAGCATACATTTTCCGCAAGGAAAAGGACTTTTTTATAAATTGGGAGGAAAATCCGCCTCCAGCCCTCCCCAAAGGCAGGGCGCGCAGGGGGCAGGGCATGAAAAAGGGCATCGCATCGGGGCGGCAGGGAAAGGGCATGGATTTTACAGCTGTTGCGTACAATCGGTATTTCACTTATGAAATGGCAGAAAACCCAGGGTAAAATTGCCATGGATGGCAATTTTAGGGAGCCTAGGGCAGGATGCCCGTTGCTCCCGCCCCGATCGGTTTGGTATCATATACCCATTTCATTAGTGAAATCTGATTGGCAGCTCCAGCTGTAAAATCCATGCCCTTTCCCTGCCGCCCCGATGCGATGCCCTTTTTCATGCCCTGCCCCTTGCGCGCCCTGCCTTTGGGGAGGACTGGAGGCGGATTTTCCTTCCATTCTGTGAAACTACTTTAACGCGCCAGCATCCCGCCCAGCATCCCGCTCCCCGCACAGAGGCAGAACACCGTCACAAAATTGGCCGCCACATCCGCTATGCTCCTGTTTACCGCCAGTGATACCAAGGCCAGCACCGCAAAGTAAAGCGTCCCCATGCAAAGCCCCCATAAAAATTTCCTGCTTCCCGCGCGTTTTCCTGCCATCAGGCCCGCCAGAAAGGTAACGGCTATGTAAATCACGATAATGCCTATATTCACTATTTTTTCCTGCAGGCTGAAACGATACAGCAAAAGAGCCAGCAAGAGCAGCAGGCCTGCGGTCAGCACATAGGAAAAAAGCAGGCATTTCATCATAAAAAGGATTCCTTCCCCGCTGAGCATATTGCCTGTCTGGGATTCTCCCCTGTTTTTTGACCGCATCCTCCCCATTCTTTCCATGTCAATCTCCTTCCGCTATTTCTATCCTTTTTATATATATTCCTCGGATTCCCGTAAATTGCATGAATCATGAAATATCTTGACACCTAACAGACAATATTGTAATATTTCATATATGCTGCCGCCTGATACGAATAAAAAACGGCAGGAACCAATTATTAAGCTACATAAGGAGTGAGAAAATTTTGGATACCACTGGTGTCATACAACTTGTTACTATTTTAGTTTTAGTCGGTCTGTCGGCCTTTTTTTCTTCTGCGGAAACGGCTTTTACCACGGTAAACCGCGTACGCATGAAATCCCTTGCGGATGAAGGCAATTCGCGCGCGGCAGCCGCCCTTACTGTCCTGGACCAATACAGTAAAATGTTAAGCACTATTCTGATCGGCAACAATATTGTCAATCTGACGGCATCCTCCCTGACTACCATTCTTGCATCAAAAGTATTCGGGAGCTATGCGGTAGGGATCGCCACCGGCATCCTGACTCTTACTATTCTTATTTTCGGGGAGATCATTCCGAAAAACACCGCCATGATTTATTCGGATAAAATATCGTTAATATATGCCAAAATCATCCTTTTTCTTATGAAGATATTCACCCCCGTGGTTTTTATTATCGATAAGCTGTCCATGGGCATTTCCCGGCTGCTGCATATTGACATGAACAAAAAAGGAAGCCTGATGACGGAAAACGAATTGAAAACTTATGTGGATGTAAGCCATGAGGACGGCGTCATCGAATCGGAAGAAAGGGAAATCATTTATAATATTTTTGATTTCAGCGACGCGGTGGCCAAAGACATTATGATTCCCCGCATCGACATGGTAAGCGTCAGCCTGGATATGGGCTACGAAGAGGTTCTTACTGTTTTTAAGGAATATATGTACACCAGGCTTCCTGTCTATGAGAACGATAAGGATAATATTGTCGGCCTCATTAATATTAAGGATTTTATCCTGTTATCCGACAAAGAAAATTTCCAGGTGAAAAATATCCTCCGGGAAGCTTATTATACTTATGAATTCAAAAAAACGGCCGACCTGATGATAGAAATGCGGGAAATTACCGCCAACGCGGCTTTTGTATTAAACGAATACGGCGCAACGGTAGGTATGATCACCCTGGAAGACCTTCTGGAAGAAATCGTAGGAGAAATCCGGGACGAATATGACGCAGACGAAGAAGAACTGATCCAGCAAGTGGACGGGCATACCTATCTTGTGGAAGGCGGCATGAAACTGGACGATATCAACGACGCGCTGGATATTTCCCTGCATTCAGAAGATTATGATTCCATCGGCGGCCTCATCATCGAGCATCTGGACCGCCTCCCGGAAGCGGAAGAAACAATCGTTACCGAAGACGGAATTATTTTGCAAGTCAAAGAAATCAGCCAGAACCGCATTAAAAAAGTATCCATGACCCTTCCGGAAGAAACCGGGGAAAACCCTGGCACGGAAGAAGAATCCCTCGGAGCAGAAGCACCCGTCGAAGACCCCGTTCCTTCTGCCGTGCAGGAAACAGATCCTCCGGAAGGCTGATCGAATTAACCATCAACAGGAAGAACGCCGCTTTTTAGGCGTTCTTCGGTGTGAAGGGCGGTTCGCAACGCGAACCCTAGAAGTTCTTGGCGAAACAGCCCCTGCTGTGAGCTTAAATTGCTAAAGCAATTAGAACTTCTCTTCACACTAATTCCAATATATCCAGCGGGTCGTCAGCAAATACTTTGCCGCCCGCTTTTTCCTGTTCTTCCCTTGTGCGGAATCCCCAGGCCACGACAATGCAGTCCATGCCTGCATTTTCCGCCGTGGCAATATCCACCTCGGAATCCCCCACATATACTGCGTCTTCCTTATCGACCCCCAATTCCCGCAATGCCGCTGCCACCGTATCTTTTGCCGGCTTTCTGCGGATTCCTTCCTTCTCCCCTATCGCGGTCTCGATATATCCCTCAAAATACAGCTTTCTCAACTCCTGTACCGCCCCATAAAACTTATTGGAAACCACCGCCATTTGATACCCCCTTGCTTTCAGTTCCGACAATAATTCCATGATATGGGGATAAGGCGCCGTCTTATCGTTGCAATGCAGCGCATAATGCTTCTTAAATTCTTCAAAGACCTTGGCGAATTCCGGGTTTTCCTCACCAAACGGCACAGCAAGTTCCATCAGCCGCCGCACTCCGTTTCCAACAAAAGTCCTCACTTCCTCCAGGGAACGCAACGGCATCCCCGCATTTCCCAGCGCATAGTTTACGCTGTCCTTCAAATCCTCCAAAGTATCCAGCAATGTGCCGTCCAAGTCAAAAATAACCGCTTTATATTTTTTCATAAGCCCCTCCCTTTCCATATATTCCTTTGTATTATGTACGATCCTGCTTTAAAAAGCAAGACGGGAAAATACAGAAAAGCCGCTATATCAGGAAAATCAATTTTGCCGTGCCGGGGGCTGGAAGGGGAGGAAGAGGGGCGGCAGGATGAGGGCAGGGGCAGGACAGCGGGAGAACTGGCTGGAAATGGTTTCACCGTTGCCTTGCGTAGAGAAATGAGATTTTCTTAATATTCCGTTCAGAAAACAGCAATTTGGTGACACGGATGTCACCAAAAGCCCGCAATGAGCCCGGATGGCGAATCGCGGGCGGTTGCGTCCGGCTGATACTGCCTTACCCGGAATATTTAGAAAATCCATTTCTTGGAGCCGGCACGGCGAAGCCATTCCTGGCCAGTTCCCCCGCTGTCCTGCCCCTGCCCTCATCCCGCCGCCCTTCTTCCTCCCCTTCCAGCCCCTGGCACGGCGAAATTGATTTCCCTGCCGCTATATATTCTTCGTTGAAAAAAAGCAGAAAAGATGATAGAATAAGTGAAAATAAATCATCGACACTAAGGACAAAAATCATGAAAATCATCAAACGCTTTTTTTACATCCTATTTGGAATCTTATTGATTGGCACTATATCGCTGATTGGTATTATGCTTTATGCAGAGTATAGCGGCCGCCGCTTCCATCCCGGTTCGCTGGAAGCGATAACCGGGGAAACGGAAGAAGACTCCCGGCTAGCTTACGATGAACAGGGAAATATCATTGAATTGCCGGGGAACTCGCCGTCTGCTTCCCCGGAAGAAAAGCCTGCGCCGGCGAATGATACGGTTCCGGCAGAAGACGCGATGGGTACCGATGTATCCCCTGCCGATGCCGCAGAACCTTCCGGCACAGAAAATCCGGAACCGGCCCCCGCCGAAGCACCCGCTGATACGGCTCCTGTCACGGAAACAGTACCTGATTCAACTACCGAGCAGCTCTATATTATGGATCTGGACACCGGGCTTTTCCATACGGAAGACTGTTCCGATGCTGCGGAGATCCCGGTTGACAAGCGGTCCGAGCGAACCACTCTCAGGAATAAGATCCTTGATGCCGGTTATCAGCCCTGCCCGCATTGTAATCCGTAGTTTTATAGAATTCATAGGAAATGCACCAATCCCCCGCTTCTTCATACACTAAAATAAGTAACGATTGGAGCAATCCCTATGGCATATACCATTGTTTTAGACGCCGGGCATGGCGGAGCCAATCCCGGCGCTACTTATAACGGAAGACAGGAAAAAACAGACGCCCTCAACCTTACGCTGGCGGTCGGGCGCCTGCTGGAAAACGCCGGAGTAAACGTGGTTTATACGAGGACATCTGACATTTATGACAGTCCGGCCCGCAAAGCGGAAAAAGCCAACGAAGCGGGCGCCGATTACTTTGTATCCATCCACCGGAATTCCAGCGTCTATCCCAACCAGTATACAGGGATCGAATCCCTTGTATACAACCGTTATGGCGATGCCGCCCGTATGGCGGAGAACATTAACGAAAATCTGCAGGCTCTCGGTTTTATCAATCAAGGAGTCAATGAAAGAACCAATCTGGTCGTGCTGAACCGCACACAGATGCCCTCTCTTTTGATCGAAGCGGGATTTATCAACAATGACAGCGATAATGCCCTGTTTGACAATCGCTTTGACGAGCTTGCCCAGGCTATCGCAGACGGAATATTAGACAGCTTGCCATGATCTGCGGCAAGCTGTTGTTTTTGCTTAAAAACTGATTTATGAAGAACAGGAGGATCAGACAGCAATACGGAGAGAACCTACACCCCTTCCCCTGCCTGTCTTACCCCTTCGCCCGGAAACTTCCTTCCAGGCTCCTGTCCTTCGCCAACGTACTATATTCCCCTTCACGGTTGTAAGAATCCAGCAAAAAGCTGTTGTCTCCCATATGGAAATCTGCATCGCTCTCTAAAAGGGCGGGTTCCATTTTCTTTTTCTTTTTCAGGAACTGTCCTGCCCTTGCCGCAGCCTCCCCGAATTTCTGTAAAAATTTCTGTATTCCGCCCTGTTCCTTCTTCAGCCCCCCGTCTACGGCTCCTTCCACATTTTTGACCTTTCTTTCAATCTCCTGCTCTTCTTCTTTTCTCTCCATTTCCGGTTTGACCATTGCAGTAACCATTACTGCGGCAGCCGCATCGTTCGCCAGGGACTCGGTATTCGTTGCTTCCCCGGTCATTCCGGCCGCCGCCGTCCCGGATTCTTTTTTATCCCCCCAGGCCAATTCGTCCCGGCCGGCCGACCCTTCTTCCCCCAGCCGCCTCCAGAACCCCGAGGCTCTCGAAAACAGTCCCCGCAAGCCGTCCGCCAGCCATTCCTGCAAGGAAAAAGTTCTCTGCTCCTGCTGTATCCGGGAAAATGAAGTCCGCGCTCCCGCCCCTGTTTTTCCTCCAGCCTCCCCTTTTGCCGCCCCGGATTCATGCAGACATTTTGTCACCTCATGCTTATGGTAATTGCCGGAACCCACCTTTCCACTGCTGCCGATCATAAATATTTCTCCTCTTTTTCCTTCGAAAAACCAATATCAATAAAGCTATGCTCCTGCAGAATTTTTAACCCCGTCAATGCATTTTCCTTCTCACCTACCGGTACGCCGAACCTCTTTTTTTCTTTCGTCACCAGCATCAGAAAATGCATCTCCGCCTCGGCTCCCTTTCCTTTATTTCCCGGGATATCCCCAAGCCGCCTGTATGCCCAGACGATATCTTCATAACCTATGTACATCCACCTTTCCATTCCCGGGTAAAACAGGAAATACCTTCCATATCTTACGTTTCCCACCTTCCTTGCCCGGTTAAAATCCCTCCGGATCCCCCGCAGTTCCCGCCGCAGGCCTAATAAATGCTCAAATCCATAGATACCCTTCATATCAATCGCTGCCCCCGATTTTTGTCCCTCTCCGCATGGTCTGTCCGTTCAGAATTGTTATATTCTTACTTCTTTTCTTTGTATCTCGCCAGCCATTTCATAACTGCACAATGCCATGCTGTATTTGCTGATCCCATTCCGCTCCTCATAAATCTGAAAATATGCGCCGTCCTTTTCTTCCCTTTTCCTTATCCGCCCCTGTTTCCACATGCCGTTCGGACATTCTCCCAATCCGGTTCCGCCGTCATCGGCCATTTCTATCACTGTCGCATCCAGGCCTTGCCGCAGCCCTTCCCCCGTCAGTTTCATAAAGGCCTCTTTTACCGTCCATAGGGCAAAAAATATCTCTTCCGGACTCTTTCCCCCGCCAGCCAAACTCTCCATCAATGCTCTGTCTTCCATGGAAAAAAATCTCCAGGCAATATCGGCCTTTCCCTTTCTGTGAATCTGAATGTCAATACCCACTTCCTTATCCGAAAAAGCGCATACCACATAACTTTTGGAATGTGAAATATTAAAATATAATCCCTTTTCCCCTTTAAAATAGGGCTTTCCATACCGGGAATAGTCATAAGTCAAAAAAAGCGGTTTTGCATCCCCCTGCAAGCCGCCCTCTTTTGTCATCCACTCTTTCACCCCCTGCTGGATCAAATATCCAGCCAGGAGGCTTCTTTTTTTATCTTCCAAATTCTTGCACTGCCATACCTTCCGCTTCCGCGTTTCATCCAAAAATACCATTTTTTCCAGAACCGCATCTTCATCGGGCAGCAGGGCAGTGTCTGCCCTGTATATCCTTATCATACGCTTTCCCAATTTTCCCTTTTAAGGAGTTTCTATCATCCCGATTCCCAACTCCTTTAACTGCCCTTCATCCACCACATCCGGCGCATTCGTCAGCAGACAAGAAGCATCCTTTATCTTAGGAAACGCCATTACGTCCCTGATGCTTTCCGCATGCACGAGCAGCATTACCAGCCGGTCCAGCCCATAAGCCAGGCCCGCATGAGGCGGAACCCCATATTTAAACGCATTGAGCAAAAAGCCGAAACGGTTATAAGCATCCTCTTTTTCAAATCCCAGTACTTCAAACATCCTTTCCTGTATGTCGTTCTGGAAGATCCTGACCGAACCGCCGCCCAGTTCCACGCCATTCAGTACGATGTCATACGCTTTGGCGCGTACTCTTGCCGGATCGGAATCCAAATATTCCAGATCTTCATCCATCGGCATGGTAAAGGGATGGTGCATCGCCACAAAACGGTTTTCCTCCTCATTCCATTCCAATAAAGGAAATTCCGTCACCCAAAGGAACTGAAACCGGTTTTCATCGATCAATCCCATCTGCTTCCCGAGTTCCAGGCGCAGAGCGCCCAATACGCTCCACACGATGGCGTTCTTATCCGCCGCAAAAAGAAGCAAATCCCCGTTTTCCCCATCCATAACCTTCACAAGGGCCGCCAGCTCTTCTTCTGTCATAAACTTGGCAAAAGAAGACTTGTAACTTCCGTCTTCGCCGATGCAAAGATAAGCCAGCCCCTTAGCGCCGTAACCCCTGGCCATATCCACAAGGGCGTCTATCTTCTTCCTCGGCATGGCTCCCTGCCCTTTGGCATTGATTCCCCGGACAGAACCGCCCTGTTCCAACGCGGAAGCAAATACGCCGAAGCCGCAGCCTCTTACCGTCTCCGACACATCCGTCAATTCCATGCCGAAACGGGTATCCGGTTTATCGGAACCATAGCGGTTCATCGCATCGATCCAACAGATGCGGGGAAGAGGCAGTTCCACTTCCAACCCGATCGCTTCCCGGCATACGAACTGTATCAGCCTCTCATTGACATCAATGACATCCTCTACATCCACAAAAGAAAGCTCCATATCCACCTGTGTAAATTCCGGCTGTCTGTCCGCCCTCAGATCTTCATCCCTGAAGCATTTTGCAATCTGGAAATAACGGTCGTAGCCGGAACACATCAATAACTGCTTGAACAACTGGGGAGACTGGGGAAGCCCGTAAAAGGTTCCCGGATGGACACGGCTCGGAACCAGATAATCCCTTGCTCCTTCCGGCGTGGACTTTCCAAGGATCGGCGTCTCTATCTCCAGAAACCCTTCTTCCGTCAAAAACTTGCGGATATTAGCGGTGATCGCGCTGCGCAGGATCAGGTTCCGCTGCAGGTCCGGCCTGCGCAGATCCAGATAACGGTATTTCAGCCTCAGTTCTTCCTTCGTCCTGGAATCCGCTTCGATGGGAAATGGAGGAGTCTCCGCTTCCGACAGGATACGCGCCTCTTTCGCACGGATCTCGATCTCGCCGGTAGCCAGATTTTCATTGACCGCCCCGGCTCTTTTCTCCACCGTTCCCACTACCGCCACGACAAATTCGCTTCTCATTTTTTCCGCCTTGGCAAAATTCTCCCCGCCGCAGTCGCTTTCTTCAAATATAATTTGGAGCAGCCCGGAACGGTCGCGCAAATCGACAAAAATAATGCCTCCCTTATTCCTCTGTTTCTGCACCCAGCCCATTACAGTCACTGTCTCGCCCGCATGGGCCAGGGAAAGCTCCCCGCAACGGTGCGTCCTTTTTAAACCTCTCATTGCCTCTGCCATAACAAATATTCCTCGCCTTCTGCTTTTTTCCTCTTATTTCTTCAACGGATCTTTATAGAACTCGCGGAATTCCATATATCCTTCCGCATTTAACTGTTCCTTCTGAAATTTTTTATTTTTGTTCATACGGGCTACCAGCACCTGAGTTCCATCCGCCCGCTCTTCCTGCGCCTTAGCAATAATGGAACAAAGTTCTTCCGTGGCAACGCCTTTTTCAATCAAATAAGCGACTTTTTTATTCCCGCCCGGAATCGGAAAGCCATTTTCCATCATAATGAGGATAATTCTTTCAAACCCGATGGAAAAACCGCAGGCCGGCACATCCTTGCCCGTAAATCTTCCCACCATCTTATCGTATCGTCCGCCGCCTCCGCAGCTTCCGCCAAATTCCGGCATGGCAATCTCAAAAATCGTTCCCGTATAATAAGACATTCCCCTGACTAAGGTAGGATCAAAAACAATCTCAAATTCCGAAGCTTTCGTCGCCTTCACGCTGGCAATAATCTCCTTCAGGCTCCGGCCCGCCTCGGCATCCAGCGTCCCCTCCAGCTTTTTGGTCAGATAGGACAGGCCGTCCTCCGCCTTTTCCATCCCTTGAAAAAGTTCCAGGTATTTTTCAACGCTTTCCTCTTTGAAACCGTTTCCCTTCAGTTCATCCGCCACGCCGTCCAATCCTATTTTATCCATTTTATCCAAAATAATGAACACTTGGTCATATGATTCTTCCGGAAATCCGCTGTAAGCGGCCATAGCCTTCAATATCCGCCTCTCATTAATGCGTATCTGAAATCCCCGGAACCCCAGTTTCCCAAGCGTCGTAGTCGTCGCCAGGATCAGCTCGATCTCCGCCAGATTGGAAGGCTCTCCCAAAATATCGATATCGCATTGCATAAACTGGCGGTAACGCCCTTTCTGCGGGCGGTCCGCCCTCCACACATTCCCCATCTGCAGCGCCTTGAACGGAGACGGCAGTTCATTGGCATGGTTGGAGTAATAACGCACCAACGGCACGGTCAGGTCATATCTTAGCCCGCCGTCTACCAGATCCTCTTCTCCCTTTGCTGTTTCCAGGTTCAGTTTTTCCCCTCTCTTCAATATCTTAAAAATCAGCTTTTCATTTTCCCCTCCCTGTTTGCTGCTCAAATTAGCAATGTTTTCCACGCAGGGAGTCTCTATGGACGTAAAGCCAAATTTCCCATAAGTTTCTTTGATAACCCCGATGACATAATCCCGAAGCTGCATTTCCGCAGGCATAATATCCTTCATGCCCGTAACCGGCTTTTTACTAAGCGCCATATGAATAACCGTATCCTTTCCGCAATCAATCTGCAAACTTTCAATTATGAAACGATTTTACACCGTTTGACAAGGTTTTTCAACTCTTTCGGAAATGCTTTTTCCGGAAACCTTTATCTTTCATCCAATAACCGTCTCTTGCGTCCAATCATTTCGTCGATTTTTTCTATATAAAGAGCCACATCCTTCACATTATCGCATCGCTCGATCCTTCCGTCCCCATATACCCTTTTTGTAATGGCTCCCGCACCCAATGCCACAATCGTCTGCACCTCCTCCATGATCAAAATATTATAAATGCCATACTTTCCCGGAAGGGCATAACCCACGTTCTCAAAATTGCCGGACATATTTTTCTGCCGGTACAGATAATAGGGCCGCATCCCCATATTCTTCGCCGCCTCCGCCGCGATCCCCATCGTCGCATCCGTATTTTTCAAAGCGGCCATCCCATTTTTTTCGATCCACTGGTTTAACCCGGATGCCCTTTTAATGGCCAGGGAATGCACGGTCAGGCTGTCCGGGGACAGCTTTTGGATCTCCTCCGCCGTATATCTTACATCTTCCTCCTTCTCTCCGGGAAGCCCCAGGATAATGTCCATATTGATATGATCAAAGCCTTCCTTTCTGGCAAGGGCAAACGCTTCCCTCACCTGCTCCGGCGAATGCTTTCTTCCTATGATACGCAGAGTCTCCTCCCGCATCGTCTGCGGATTGATGGATATCCTCGTGATCCCATGTTTTTTCAGCACCCGGAGCTTTTCCTCCGTTATGCTGTCTGCCCGGCCGGCCTCCGCCGTAAATTCCTGCACATAGCTCAAATCAAAATATCGGTATACCGCTGCCAGCAGCCGGTCCAGTTCCTCCGGCTCCAACGTGGTCGGCGTTCCTCCTCCTATATAAACGGTATCCACGATCCTGTCCCTGTATGCTTCCCCTACATATGCCATCTCCTTTTCCAGCGCCTCCAGATACTCCCCGACACGTTTCTTCCATGACGCAATCGGATAAGAGGTAAAAGAACAGTAAAGACACGTCGTCGGGCAGAAAGGAATTCCGATATACAGGCTGTAGCCGTCCTTATAATGCAGAGACGACAAAATCTCCTTTTCCCTCTTCGCGATCTCAATGCTCAACCGGCCTTTTTCCCCGCTGATCAAATAAATCCTTTTCATCGCCTCCAGTATCTCTTCCTCCGTCCTGCCTTCTTCCAGCATACCCATAGGAATTTTCGTAGGGCGTATTCCCGTCAGAGTACCCCAAGGCAGTTCTTTGCCCAAACGTTCGGACAATGTCTGGTAGATCAACTGTTTCAGGACATTCTTCCTCTCTCCCCGCCCTGCACCGGCGGCGCACGCCATCCATGCCCCTTCGCCTTCCTCCTCTCCCAGCCGCATCCTCATCCCGTTTTCTTCAAAACCAATACGGAAAACCATTCCTTCCCCTGCTTCCTCCCCGCAATATACCTTCACATCTTCTTCCGGATAAAAAGCCTTTACGAGGGAATGAATATCATATTCAAACTCCGGTTTATTGATTAATATTGTAATCATGCGTATTCTCCTTGCTTTATCATTCCATTATCCATCAACCACCCATATCATATACCATCCGATCCCGGCTATCAAGATAAATCAAATATGAAAAAGCGGCGCGGCAATGAAAGCCGGTTTTGCCAGCTTTGCAAGCGGCCCGGTGTGCCGGAGAAGAATGCGGAGCTATAGAGGCCGAGTTTCCGGTTGTTGTTCACAATCAGCAATTTCACTTATGAAATGGTCAATACCACAGGGGAAAACCGGATTTCATTGCCGCGCCGCTTTTCACATTTGATTTATATACCGCGATCCTATATAATATGATGTGCATACATTTATCCAAAAGAAACGAGGTACCCCAATGACCACCACTGCTGAAAAGACAACTTTAATGACCGAAGGCCCCATCGGAAAAAAAATCATCGCCTTCGCCTTTCCTCTTTTTCTCGGAAACCTTTTCCAGCAATTATATAATACCGCAGATTCCCTCATCGTAGGCAACTTCCTCGGCAGCAACGCGCTCGCCGCCGTGAGTTCCTCCGGAAACCTTATTTTTCTCATGGTCGGTTTCTTCCATGGCATTGCTGCAGGAGCCGGCGTAGTCATCGCCAGGTATTATGGGGCGAGGGAACTGGAATCCGTAAAAAAAGCGGTACATACGACCATTGCTTTCGGGCTGGCCGCCGGGATTTTCCTGACGGCAGCCGGCGTCCTCCTCACTTCCCGCATCCTCCTATGGATGGGAACACCGGCGGACGTGCTGCCGGAATCCGCCGTTTATTTCCGCATCTACTTCATGGGTTCCCTCTCCTTCGTTATGTACAATGTATTCGTAGGCATCCTGCAGTCCGTAGGCGACAGCAGACACCCCCTGGTATACCTGATCGTATCTTCCGTGATCAATATTCTGTTGGATCTGCTGCTTGTGGGCGTTCTCGGTTTCGGCGTCGGGGCGGCGGCCTTCGCCACCATCCTTTCCCAGTTCATCAGCGCCCTTTTATGCCTTTTCCGCCTGGTCTTCCAAAGCCCCGAAGATTACCGGGTATGCCTGAAGCTGATCCGTTTTGACTTTCCTATGTTAAAGCAGATCATCGCCAACGGCCTTCCCGCAGGGTTCCAGAATTCCATCATCGCCCTTGCCAACGTGGTCGTCCAAAGCAATATCAACAAATTCGGCAAAATGGCGGTGGCCGGATGCGGCGCTTATTCTAAAATAGAAGGCTTCGGCTTCCTGCCGATCACCTGTTTTTCCCTTGCCCTCACTACCTTTATCAGCCAGAACCTTGGGGCAAAGCAGTATGAACGGGCAAAAAAAGGCGCCCGGTTCGGCATCCTCTGTTCCATTACTATGGCGGAAGCAGTAGGTATTTTCATCTACCTTACCATTCCCGCCCTGATTTCTGCCTTCAACCGCACGCCGGAAGTCATCGCCTACGGCACAGCCCAGGCGAGAACCGTTACGCTTTTTTACTTTTTGCTTTCCTTCTCCCATTGTATCGCCGGTATTCTGCGGGGAGCCGGAAAGGCTTCCGTCCCCATGGTCACCATGCTCTGTTTCTGGTGCATCGTCCGGGTATCGTACATCACTCTTATCGTCCGCCTTATCCCGGTGATCAACGTTATTTTCTGGGCTTACCCTCTTACCTGGTCGCTCAGTTCCATCGTCTTTCTTATCTACTTTTTAAAAGCCGACTGGGTTCACGGTTTTGAAAAGTAGCGGGTTCCCGCCCTCCAAAGCCTGTAGGCCTGTTCTGCCGTAACCGACAAGTTCTTCCGCGCAGCCGCCGGTTCCATCGCCGCCTCCAGAACCATCGGTTCCTGCAAAATGGAAAAATATGCGTCGATTTCCTCTTGTCCGCATCCCTCTGCCGTGCTTCCGGCCAAAGCGACAACCGTTTTCCCGTATTTTTTGGCCAGTCTTGCCACTCCCAAAGGCGCCTTCCCCATAGCCGTCTGCCCGTCCATCCTGCCTTCGCCGGTTATAACGAGATCCGCATCCCTGATATGGCGTTCCATTCCCGTCTCGTCCAATATGATATTCACTCCGGGTTCCAGCGTTCCGTTCAAAAAAGTAAGGAAGGCAAACCCCAGCCCTCCGGCCGCTCCTGTTCCTTCCTTCCACATATCCGCTTTCGCATATTTTTCCTTCGCCAGCAGGGCATATTTTTCCATCCACCGGTCCATCCGGGCCGCCATAGCCGCATCCGCGCCTTTCTGCGGTCCGTATATCCGGCTGCATCCCATGGAACCGCAAAGCGGGTTCGAAACATCACAGGCGACGCGGAACCGGCATTCCTTCAACTCTTTCATCACACCGCCATCGGTAATGCAAACCAAATCGGCCAGCCCTTTCGCCCCGAACCCGATCTGTCTTCCTTCTTTATCCAGAAAACCGAAACCAAGAGCCTGCAGCATCCCGACTCCGCCGTCGTTGGTAGCGCTTCCGCCGATGCCTATAATAAAATTCCGGCATCCTATAGCAACCGCATCCTTAATCACTTCCCCGACCCCGTAAGTCGTAGCGTCCATCGGATTTCTTTTTTCCGGCGGCACCAATGGAAGCCCTGCGGCGCATGCCATTTCTATGACTGCCGTTTTATTCTCCCCGATCACGCCGTATCCGCAGTCCACCACAGTACCCAAAGGCCCCGTTGCGCTGATTCTCCGCTCTTTTCCATCCATCCCCATAATCAAGGCGTCCGCCGTGCCTTCGCCTCCGTCCGCCAGCGGCATTACTTTTACATCCGCCCCTGGATCCGCACGCCGTATTCCTTCTTCCGCCGCTCTTCCGGCTTCTATGGAAGTCAGGCATCCTTTCAGGGAATCCATCGCTATGACTGCTTTCATTCTCAATCTTCATCCCCTTCCCCGATTTTTACTGCAAAAAAGGGTTATATTTCTTCTCCGAACCGATATCTGTCGCATCCCCATGCCCCGGATATACCTTCGTCTCATCGGGCAGCACAAATAACTTTTCTTTAATGGAACGAACCAGACTTCCCATGCTCCCGGTAGGGAAATCCGTCCTCCCCACCGATTCCTGGAACAGAGTATCCCCGCTGACCAGGAT
The DNA here is from genome assembly GCA_021772075.1 of Lachnospiraceae bacterium. Classification (GTDB taxonomy): domain Bacteria; phylum Bacillota; class Clostridia; order Lachnospirales; family Lachnospiraceae; genus Kineothrix. The sequence goes on along the minus strand of JAETNQ010000004.1, from coordinate 67,632 downwards.
GCCGTCTTCTTCAAAATAATAACAGCAGCTCCCGACCGTATGCCCCGGAGTCGCTATCAGCTTACAGCTCATGCCCGCGATCGTTATTTCTTCCCCGTCCTTTAAATAACCGTTGGGTTTTACCGTATAAGCGCGGCCCGCCTGCTCCGACACGTTATTCACCACGTCTTCGCATACGGTTTTTTCTTCCTCATAAGCATAGATTTTAGCGCCGCTCAGCTCCCTCAGCTTCCGGCTGCCCCATATATGGTCAAAATGCCCATGTGTCAAAAGGATGCCCGCCACCTCCAGGCCTTTTCCTTTTAGCATCTCGTAAATACGATCCCCTGCATCCGCAGGATCAAAGCAAATGACGTCTTTGCCTCCTTCTCTGTATACAAAATAACAGTTCGTTTGGCAGATTCCAAGAACCATCCTGCCTATTTTTAATCCCGCCATCTCCGCTCTGCTCCTTTCTCCGTCAGCCCGTCGTCCTCTCAATGCCCACAACGCTCTCCACCGCGCTGATTTTATCGATAATACGGTTCAGCTCTTCCCGGCTCCTCACCTCAAAGGATGTTGACAGCGTAGCAATGCCCTGTTTGCTTACCCTCGTATTCAAAGAAAGAATATCAATATTCTTCTCTGTCAGCGTCTTCGTGATATCGGCCAAAAGACCGTTCCTGTTGTTGGCAAAAATCTTGATCTCGGCAAAATACTTCTCTCCTGTCACTTCTTCCGGCGACTGCTGCCACTCCGCATCGATCAGCCTTACCCTCTCCATCTCCGGCATATTGATGATATTGATGCAGTCCGTCCTGTGGATGGACACGCCCCTGCCCCGGGTGACAAACCCGACGATCTCATCGCCGGGAACCGGGCTGCAGCATTTGGAAAAACGTACCGCCACATCATGGATTCCCTTTACTACGATGCCCCCCTGGGATTTTGACCGCACAAACCTTCCCTGGTTCTCGACGACCGAAGCCAACGCCTCTTCATCGGTCATCGCCTTTTTATGAGCCTTATCGTACAATTCCTGCAGCTTATTGATGATCTGGCCTTCCTTCAGGCCGCCATGCCCTACCGCCGCGCATACGGAATCCCAATCCTTAAAGCCATACTTTTTCATGATGCCGTCCATATATTCCGGCTTCATGATTTCAGGCATATTGATGGCTTTCGTTTTACAATAGGAAGCCATCATTTCCTTGCCTTTTATAATATTTTCTTCCTTTAGTTCATTCCTGAACCACTGGTTAATCTTATTTTTCGCCTGGGTGCTTTTCACCACATTCAGCCAGTCCATGCTGGGGCCTTTGGAATTCTGGGAAGTCAATATCTCCACGCGGTCGCCGTTTTGTATCTCATAATCGATCGTAACCAGCTTTCCGTTTACCCTGGCTCCTATCATCCGGTTTCCTACCGCGCTATGGATATTATAGGCAAAATCAATCGGCGTAGAACCCGCCGGAAGATTTTTCACTTCTCCCCTAGGGGTAAAGCAATAGACATTGTCGGAAAACAGATCCAGATCGTTCTTTAACAGGTTCATGAATTCCCTGTTATCGGACATATCCTGCTGCCATTCCAGAATCTGCCTGAGCCAGGTCAGTTTTTCTTCCTCCTGTGCCTCTACCTTCTTGCCGTCGGCCGCCTCTTTATATTTCCAATGGGCTGCAATTCCATATTCCGCCGCCTTGTGCATCTCATGGGTTCTGATCTGTATTTCAAAAGGCTGGCCGTTAGAGCCGATCAGCGTGGTATGCAGCGACTGGTACCGGTTTGGCTTCGGCATGGCGATATAATCCTTAAAACGGCCCGGAATCGGCTTATACATCTCATGGATCACGCCCAGCGCCCCGTAACAGTCCTTGATCGTATCCACGATGATGCGTACCGCGAACAAGTCATAAATCTGGTCGATCGTCTTATCCTGGTTCTTCATTTTTTTATAAATACTGAAAAAATGCTTGACCCGACCGTCGATCTGCGCCTTGATGCCCGCATTTTCGATATGCTTGCTTACCTCGTTGACAATATTCTGGATATATCGTTCCCGCTCGCTCTTACGGACGGCGATCTTATCCACCAAATCGTAATAAACTTCCGGTTCCAGATATTTTAAAGAAAGGTCATCCAACTCCACCTTGATCTTGGAAATCCCCAGCCTTTGCGCGATAGGGGCATAAATATCCAAAGTTTCCTTCGCTATCCTCTGCTGCTTTTCCGGCGGCATATGCTTCAGTGTCCGCATATTGTGCAATCTGTCGGCCAATTTAATAATAATGACCCGGATATCCTTCGCCATGGCAAGAAACATTTTCCGCAGATTTTCCGCCTGCATTTCCAGCTTATCCGGCGTTTTTCCGTCGTTATCACCGGATAACTGCAAAAGCTGCAGCTTCGTGACTCCGTCTACCAGCAAAGCCACATCGGAGCCAAACTCGGCCTCTATCTCCTCATCGGTCATGATCGTATCTTCCACCACATCGTGCAGAAGCCCCGCCGCGATCGTCTCCTTATCCATTTCCAGGTCTGCCAATATGATCGCCACGCAAAGCGGATGGATAATATAAGGCTCCCCCGACTTCCTGACTTGTGTTTTATGGGCATCATAAGCGATCCGATATGCCTTCTCGATTAAAGAAATATCATCCGAAGGATGATATTTCCGCACCCGGGCAATCAGATCCTGGTAAAGCTGGTCGGGACTCTGGAATTCCTGAATCAATTCAATCCTGCCGTCATCAAATACCAATCCCGTTTTTTCAGTTGCTGCACGATCCTTTTCTTCTGTCATACATCTCTCCGGTCATCCATTCATTTTCTTAACATTTTACTATATTGCCGGACATTCCATTCCGGCATCCGGCATTTCCCGGTCCTTATTTTCCTTCATAGCAGATGGCGGATTCCAGCCTATAACCTTCCAGCCGTTCGCGCCCTTTTAATCCCGCCAATTCCATCAGAACCACAATCCCTGTTACTTCCCCTCCTAAAGATTCGATCAGCCGGACCATCGCCTCCGTCGTTCCTCCGGTTGCGATCAAGTCGTCTACGATCAATACTTTCTGTCCCTTTTGTATGGAATCCTTATGCATTTCAATCGTTGCCTTGCCGTACTCCAAGTCATAATCGACGGCAACCGTTTCACAGGGCAGTTTCCCTTTCTTACGTATTAAAACAAACGGCTTTTTCAAATTATATGCAATAGGCATGCCAAAAATAAATCCTCTTGATTCCGGTCCGGCAATAACGTCAAATTCCAGATCTTTTACTTTCTCCTGCATCGTATCCACCGCAAGCTGCAGGCCTTCCGCATCCTGAAGAACACTCGTCACATCCCTGAAAATAATACCTTCCTCCGGAAAATCCGGTATACTCCTTACATATTCTTCCAACTTTTTCATTTTTTTATCCATCCTTTTCAACCCGCTTATCCAGCCGCTGATGTTGCTTAAAAATTATTGTTCTTATTCACCATAAAATATTGTTGTTCCGTAATCATTTGTTCTTTCGTACAAAGGCATTCTTTAATCTGATTCTCTATGTTCAAAAACTCATTCGCCAGTTCAGGGTCAAAATCTATACCGCTTTTTTCTGCTATCATCCTCATCGCCTTTTCATGGCTGAAGGGTTCCTTATACGGCCTTTTCGATGTGAGGGCATCATATACATCCACAATGCTCATGATGCGGGCCACCAGCGGAATATCTTTCCCTTTCAGCCCGTCCGGATATCCGCTTCCGTTCCACTTCTCATGATGGTACCTGGCTATTTTCTCCGCCACTTCTGCAAATTCCCTGTCAGGAATCCGCCCTTTGATAAAAGCAAAAATATCCCCGCCTATCACAGAATGCATTTTCATCTTCTCAAATTCTTCATTGCTCAATCTTCCTGCCTTGCGGAGTACGGCATCCTCAATAGCTATCTTCCCTACATCATGAAGAGGAGCCGAACGGCACGCCCGCTTTACAAGGCTCTCAGGAAGCTCATTTTTATATTTCGGAAGCTGCATCAAATATTGAATAAAAAGCTTAAAAAACAATGAAGTATTTTTCAGATGCCCGCCTGTCACGCCATCCCTGGACTCCACCAGCCCGGCAAAACTGACTGTCATCAAATCATACATGCTCTCGATTTCTTCCACTTTTTCCGCCACTTTTTCTTCCAGGCTTCGTTCATACTCAGCTAAAGCAATCTGTGTTTCAATCCTCTTTTTCATCACAATAGGGACAAAGGGTTTCGTGATATAATCTACGATTCCGCAGTTAAAGCCTTCCACTTCCGACTCTGCCCTTGTCTCCGCAGTAAGGAAGATCACAGGGATCGATTTATAGTAAGGAGTTGATTTCAGAACTTTCATCATCTGATAACCGTCCATCACCGGCATAATGACATCCAGAAGAATCAGATCCGGCCGTACTGTTTCCATAATCTCAAACGCTTCTTTTGCGGATAAGGCTTCATACAGTTCGTAGGTATCCTGTAAGACCAAACCCGCCGCCTTATGGTTCAGTTGCACATCATCTACCATCAATATTATTTTTTTCTTCATACGATCACCCTTATCCTGCTTCCCCGCCACTAAAAACAACGCACCGATAAATAAATGGTTTCCATAAAAATCATATCAATATATTATTTTTTTGTCAACGGATTTCAATGCTCCAAAACCAGCTTCCTATAGCCCGTCGCCGTCACGGCAGCCACCTGATTTCCCAGTTCATCCTCGATATCGATATGGTAATAGCTCGTGGTGCGCCCGTTTTTCACGCATTGCGCCCAGGCTGTCAGGCTTTCTCCCTTTGCAGTTCCCAGATAAGCAATATTGGCACTAAGGGAAACTACCCCCGGATCCTGCCAGTTGGCGGCCACGGCAAATGCAAAATCGGCCAATGTAAAAATGGCTCCTCCCATTACGGCTCCAAGAGCATTCCTATGGGAATCCGATAGCTTCAGGCTGCATTTCGCATACCGTTCGCCGATCTCGTCGATAACGGCTCCGCTTTCCGTCGCAAATCTGTCTTTTTCAAACAACTTCCTTACTTCCTCTAAAGTTTTTTGCATTTCCTGTTTATCACTCCCAGCCTGTCTTTAAAGTACGGATCCGGAAAGCACCGCACCCTTCATCTAATGATACTACTTTTTTATTATAGCCGCTTCTGCCTCCTATGACAACCGTTTTCCGGCCTTCCCTGCGGAAATCAATTTTTTAGGGCTGCACCTGGTTTTTGGCCGGCATCCGAACCAGGCCGCATAGCCATCCGCTTTTCTTCTATGCGTCTATTCATGATAAAAAGAGCCGGCCCGGCGGCCAGCCCTTTCCTGCTTTTTGCAGCAAAAATACCGATAAAATCAGCCTTTTGTATTTAATACTTGATCTATGTAACGGAATCCGCCAAATCCATTCTCATCCATCAGGGAATCTACATTTACCCCCGCAGGTATCTGAAGAACATATTTCTGCCCTTCAAAAGTATAGTTTACCGTTACCGCTACGTCCGGTCTGCTTTTGATCGCTTCAAATACCGACCGGTTAAAACTTACCCACATCTTTGCATCAATGACCACCGTCGTTTCTTTCGCGTTTGCAATCGCGTCTGCTGTTTCCTTCAAGAACGTGTGGTATGCAGAATTAGCAACTTTTTCATATCCCAGAACTGCCCCGCATTTTACGCATTTGGATGCAACAACAGCATCGCTGCTATCCGTCGCCCCACTCATCAGCACGCTTTCCACTCTATGGCTGCAAGCCGGCTGGTCGTTGCTGCTCTCTTCCACGCTCGGTTGTTCCGGCTTCTGGGTATTGCCAGAGTCTCCAGGGTTCTCCGGGGTACTGGGATCATCCGGATTGCTTGGATCACTGGGATCACTCGGATTGCTCGGATCACTTGGGTCACTCGGGTTGCTCGGATCGCTGGGGTCACTCGGGTTGCTCGGATCACTGGGCTTAATTGCTTCTAATTTTGCTTCCATTGTACTAACGACATCTGTAGAACCGCTCGTTACATCCCGGAGTTTATTCTCCGCATCTACGATAGCGACAACTGGCGTGGTAATTGTACCTGTGCTTTCATCCACTAATCCTGCCGCCCCTCCATAACTAAACATCACGGCAGATGCCTGTGAATGTATGCCAAACTGAATCCTGCCATTTGCGTTAGAACACCAAGTTGTCCGGAAATCTTTCACATCATCAGCCGTTGCCTCAATAAGATTTCCTGTGGTTCTATCTGTTTTTTTATCCATAGCGATCGCGCATACATCAGCTAATTCTTCATCCTGAATCCAACTGCTGTTTGCAATCCCCTGCAATACTGCTTGGCAATGGCCGCAGTCAACCTTAAAAAAAACAATTACTTTTGTTTTTCCGTTAGCCTCTGTCGTCATCGCTGTGCCGTCATCTACGTTGGCTCCATCAAAGGTATAGCTAACATTCTCAGTACCCTCCGGCATCTCCTGCGCCGCCGCCGGTATCGCCGGAACCAGCAGCATAAGCGCCGCCAGCAGACATAATATTCTTTTTCTCATTCCTCTTTTCCTTTCTTCATCCAGATTTTCTTTTTGTAACAAAAAAATATCCCGCAACGTAAAAAGATTATATCTTATCGGCAATGCCATGTAAAGCTTTTTCGTCCCATTTTAAAAATATTTTTTCTCAATGTAACAATCAAAGTATTTGACCCTCGCGGCAGTCGCCAAATGTCTGCAAGCAGCCACTTGGCTCGTTGCTCGCGGGAATAAAAACAGCCGAACCAATAATTTCCAAATTATCGGTCCGGCTGTTTTTATTTATTTGTTATAAAATTCATTTAATTACATCATGCCGCCCATTCCGCCGCCTGCGGGCATAGCGGGCGCATCTTCTTTGATATTCGCCACAACGGATTCCGTGGTAAGGAGCGTGGATGCTACGCTTGTCGCATTCTGAAGCGCGCTTCTCGTTACCTTTGCGGGATCCAGGATGCCTTCTGCCACCATATCCACATACTCTTCGCGCAGAGCGTCAAATCCTGTGCCTACCTCGGATTCCCTTACTTTATTGATGATAACGGAGCCTTCCAATCCTGCATTGGCAACGATGTGGTACAAAGGAGATTCCAGCGCCTTCAATACGATCTTCGCGCCTGTCTTCTCATCGCCTTCCAGGTTTTCCGCCAGTTTTTCCACTTCTTTCGCCGCATGGATATATGCGGAGCCGCCTCCTGCGATGATGCCTTCTTCCGCTGCCGCCCTCGTAGCGTTCAAAGCATCTTCCATACGAAGTTTCGCCTCTTTCATTTCCGTCTCTGTCGCAGCGCCTACGCGGATTACTGCAACGCCGCCCGCCAGTTTCGCAAGGCGCTCCTGTAATTTTTCCTTGTCAAAATCAGAAGTGGTCTCTTCGATCTGCTTCTTGATCTGGGCGATCCTTGCCTGAATCGCTTCCTTATCGCCTTCGCCGTCAACGATAACCGTATTTTCCTTCTGAACCTTTACGGATTTCGCGCGTCCTAACTGATCCATCGTTACTTCCTTCAGGTCAAGGCCCAGTTCTTCGCTGATTACCTGGCCGCCTGTCAGGATAGCAATATCTTCCAGCATCGCTTTCCTTCTGTCGCCGTATCCCGGAGCTTTTACCGCTACTACGTTAAAGGTTCCGCGGAGCTTATTCACGATCAATGTGGTCAGAGCCTCCCCTTCCACATCTTCCGCTACGATCAGCAGTTTGGCACCGGACTGTACCACCTGTTCCAGCAGAGGAAGGATCTCCTGAATGTTGGAAATTTTCTTATCCGTAATCAGGATATAAGGATCATCCAGAACCGCTTCCATTTTATCCATATCGGTCGCCATATATGCGGAAATATATCCTCTGTCAAACTGCATGCCTTCTACCAGATCCAGTTCGGTCAGCATCGTCTTGGACTCTTCGATCGTGATCACGCCGTCGCCGGATACCTTTTCCATCGCATCCGCAACCATCGTACCCACTTCCTCGTCGCCGGAGGAAACCGCCGCAACCCTTGCAAACTGCTCCTTGCCGCTTACTTTGGAACTCATCTTCGCGATCGCTTCCACTGCGCAGTCCGTCGCCTTCTTCATACCTTTTCTCAAAATAATCGGATTCGCTCCTGCTGCCAGATTCTTGATTCCTTCATTTACCATTGCCTGTGCCAGAACGGTCGCTGTCGTAGTTCCGTCGCCGGCCACATCGTTTGTCTTCGTCGCCACTTCCTTTACAAGCTGCGCGCCCATATTTTCAAAAGCGTCTTCCAGTTCGATCTCTTTCGCGATCGTAACGCCGTCATTGGTAATCAGCGGAGCGCCGAAAGATTTATCCAAAACTACGTTTCTTCCTTTGGGTCCCAAGGTCACCCTTACCGTATTTGCCAGTTTATTTACGCCTGCTTCCAATGCCGCGCGGGCTTCTGCCCCGTATTTCAATTCTTTTGCCATGATCAACAACCTCCTGTTTGTCTGAATGATAAGAATGCTTTACACTCTGTAAAGCGAAACTATTTGCTGTGCCGCTTATTCGATTACTGCCAATATATCGCTCTGTTTTACAATGATGAATTCCTCTTCGTCGATCTTCACATCCGTTCCCGCATATTTGGAATAAATAACATGATCGCCGGCTTTTACTTCCATTTTCACTTCCTTGCCGTCCACGGTTCCCCCCGGCCCTACTGCCACTACCTCTGCCTGCTGCGGCTTCTCCTTATTCTGTCCCGGAAGAACAATACCCGATTTCGTCGTTTCTTCTGCTACTAACTGCTTTAATACAACTCTGTCGCCTAAAGGTACTAATTTCATTTTAAAAGCCTCCTTATGTCAATTTTCAATCTTTTTCGTCTTATTAGCACTCTTTTTGATTGAGTGCTAATCACTAACCCATATATTAAATTCATATGCAACGGTTTGCAAATGCAATTATAAATATCAAAATCATTATATCTCATATTTTCTTTATTTTACTCTTTTTTTCTCTCATTTACTCACTTTTTACATATTTTGCTTTTTAATAATTATTTTATAAAGTTTATAAAATCCACCTTTTTTGCAGAACCATACGAATTCAGAAGCCAAACGCCCTGCCCGCGCCCGTCTTTTTGGCCGGTGCCAGCCCGTCCTGTTCGGGATAGGAAGATTGTGCATACGGCTTCTGCGCGATGGAGATGGAACTCAAAAAATCGTGGAAGCCACTGCTGAACACGATTTTTGTTCTAAGAGGTCCATCGGAATGTCCCGCGCAATAGAGTATGCACAGCTTCCTATCCCAAACAGGACGGACTGGCGCCGGCAAAAAGGCGGGCGCGGGCAGGGCGTTTGGCTTCGTACGGCTTCCCACGGAAAAAAGGGATCCCGCATACTCATGTACACGGAATCCCTCCGAAAAATCTTTCTTATTTTTTCAGCCCTCTCCGAAGCCTCTCCTGATACCCCGGCGCATTCTTAATCTCCAGTTTATGGTTGAACATCTCATATTCCGCATCGGATATTTTATCTTCCAAATGCTCTTCCACATTAGTCTTATATACGATGCCTGTCGCTACGGAAGGGGCAAGCGCCTCATCCTCGTCATAAGCCAGGCATGCATCCTGTATCCTCCGGCAATAATCCTCCGCTTCCCCGTCTTCCGCCATAGGGATCAGCACAAGAAATACGTCACCGTCAATCCTTCCTATCATGTACTCGTTTTTCGCCTCTTTTTTTAAAATAGAAGCAATCAGCTGGATCAGGCTGTCGCTCTTCTCTACGCCAAAGTTATCATATACAAATTTCCAGTCGTTGATATTTACATTGACCACCGCTACCGGTATGGTTTCTGAACGCTCCAGCACCTGCATCCTGCTTTCTATGTAATTCTTATTATAAACGCCTGTCAGGATGTCCTCCTTCTCACCGCATTTTCTTTGCCCGCTTCCCGCTCCCAGTTTCACTTCCAGCTCGTCGATATAGGCGGCGGATTCCCTGTGCATATACACTTCATTCCCTAAAGCGGCCAAAAGATGTATCGATGCTTCCAGCATCTTCACAGCGCTTTTCCTTTTTTCTTCCTGCACCCTGCCATACTTCACATAAATATGGGCGACGGTACGGTCCGCGACGCGCAGCTTTTCTCCGGGTTCCGCTTCCACATCCGGTTCGAAACCAGCAAAATCCCCCATTTCCAAAAGCTTCTCCCCATGGCGGCCCGTCAACAGTATTTCCATGCCATAAGCATCTTCCAACGCACGGAGATATTCTTCCAGCTGATCCATGGCGTACAGATTTTTTACGGCATAATTTTTAATATTTTCTTTGATTCTCTTTTCAAAAGCAACCTCTTGATAACTCATAGCACATCCCTTTTCTGCATTCCGTATTCTTTGTAATAGTATACCTTTTTTCGCGAAGTTTGTCTATGAATTTTCCTGTTGTTTTCCATGAAATTCGCAGCCCTCCGCCATACCCTTTACGCATCCGCCGCGAACGATTCCTCCATTCCTTCCGCTACATAAACTTCCTGGTAACCGATCCCGTTTTGCACCAATTCCAGACCCGGCCGCTCTTTCGCTTCCTCTTCCGTTTCCGGCAGCCTCTGGTATTCACCGCTTTCCTGGAATTCCCGGAACGCCTGGTTCAATGCCTGGATAATCATATCCCTGTCCGGGTCTTTTTCGCTGATGCTCCCGACAAAAGAAGAAAAGACCTCCTGCGCTTCCTGTTTGGAGCGGCAGTTCTTCAACCGGCTTTCCATTTCCCTGCGTATCCTCTGCGCCCGCAATACCTTCCGGTACAATTCGGGATTCGTTCTTGCCAGAAAGCTCATTTCATCGGGCGTCAGCTTCTGCCCGGAACGGGCTTTGGCATATACCCTTGCGGCATAGGCCTCCTTTGTCTCGCCCCGCCGCCCTTCCTCCCGGATACTGCGGACATATTCCATCAACTGCTGTTCGACCGGCATCTGCTGTTTCCCGCCCATCCTATTCTGAACCGCCGTTTTACTCTTTTCCATCACATTCGCATTCATATTCGCACTCCTGCCTTCCCGCCCTATGTCTATAATTCCGAACAGATCGCCATAATCTCAGCAACGCTCAGACTTTTGCTCAAAGGAGCTTTTTCAATATATACATCCTCTCCCGTCGCCCGCTCCAAAGATATTTTTTCATTCATCTGCATGATCTCATCCTGTCTGGCAAGATATTTTTTTAATGCCAGTTTTTCCCATAGTTTCTTCTGTATGCGCCTCTTTCTGAGCCGTTCTTCCTGCAGCCGTTCGCTCTCCCTCCGGTTTTCCCGCCGTATCCGTTCCATTTCCTCATCCCATTTTTTCAGCTTTTCCCGCCAGTCTTCTTCGGAGCCTTCTTCCTCCGTCTTCCCGCCGTATCCCTGCCGACAGCGCTCGTTGGTTCCCTCCATACGTTTCCGGGGATCCAAAAATGAATTTCCAAAATCATAAATATGCATATGCCGCCTCCCTCTGCCTTCTAATAACAGTCGAGCGCAGATAACCATGGACTCCATCCTCTATCTGCGCTCTCCTTAGCTTTCCTTATTCTTTTCCACTAATATCCAGGTTCTTCCGGTTCTATTACATAAAGTCGTTTACCATAAGCCCCTTCATATCATCCGCCAACAGCTCCGCTTCCGCCAGGATCTTTTTGATCTCTCCCTGAAGTTTCTCCTGTTCCGATGCTGTTTCCCGGATGGCCTCCGTCATTTCTTCCTGCTCTTCTTTCTCTTCCTTGCTTTCCTCCAGCTTCTCTTCCTGCTCTTCCTTCTTCTCCGCCTGCTCCTTCGCTGCCTCGACCAGTTTTTCCATTTCTTCGTCCACATGGTTCCTGGCATCCTGCCAGAGCATTCCGATAATGGATTGGGAAGCGGCATCGAGAATGGATTCCGCCGCTTCTTTCGCCGCCCGGATTCCTTTGCCCCCCTGTTCCAGAATAGCCTGCTTGGTGGCTCTAATGGCGCTGGTATTTCCCACTCTTTCCGCATCCAGCTCTGCTTCCATGGCAGTGATACGCCCGATGACCGCATCGTATTCCAAAGAACGCTGCTGGTAATCCGTCCTCTCTCCCATATTCGCCAGTCTCTCTAACTCGTCCTTCGACAATATGGCAAGATTGCCCTCTTTGAAATAATTGTTCGCCTTGCGCAGCAGCTCCAAATCTTTCTGCTCCTGGCTGTCAGGATCGATTCCGTATTTCTCCTGCAGCGCGTCCCGTTCCTCCATAAATCCTTTTTTCTGTTCGGACAGATCGGTCAGTTCCTTCATGATCTCTCCGTTTCTGGCGCGCATCTCGTTCATGCTGTCCGTAATCTTGCTATCGTTGGCAAACTGATCCCTCAATACCTTTGCCGCCTGTTTTCTCGCCTGTGCGCGCTTCTGCTCTATCATGCCGGAAATATCGCCCTTTCGGTTTCCCAGGAAAACCGATCCGTTTTTTACCTGCCCGTTATCTCCTTTTTCTGCGCCGGAAGCGTTATAAACGCCATAGCCCGTGTTTCCGTTGATTCCCGCCAAATGAATCGTTACTGCCGCCATCCCATATCCTCCCTGAAGCTGCCATGCCCGGAACAAATCCGTTTGTTCCTGTTCGTTTTCGGTTTATGCATATTATATCGGCTCTTTTTTCTATTTTGTGAATACTGCGCCGCTTATTTCCTGAATTCCTCCTTCAGGAAGCCCGCCTCCGCATAAGGAATCACAAAATCCAGAATTCCTGCCGCATGCGGGGAAATAATATATTCGTTGACAATAATATGGAAACCGTCTTCTCCCAGATACCAGCTGTCCTCCGTCAGAATGTCAGCGATGCTCTCTTCATACCCTTCAAAAAACATTCCTTCATATTCTTCCTTTTTTGTTTCCGCCAAAAGGAATTCATTAATAGCTGCCACTGCCGCCTCCTGATCCGTCATGACATCACCCAGCGCCAGCTTTTTTCCGTCCGCCGTGCGGAAATTCAGCCCGCTCCTTCCGCTGTTCGGATGCGCTCCCCCCATATCCCAATAATAAGCAGCGGTAAAGCTGATTACTTCTGAATCCGTCCTCTCCGAAGAAAAAGTCACCCCCGATGCATATTCGCGCCAATTTTCTTTTCCGAGGTCCGCATAAGTTTTCTTTGCGGCTTCCAGCATCTCCTCATCGTAGTCAGGAAATTCGTTGTTGATATATTCGTTAATGGCCGCCGCGCTTTCCTCATTGTCCGATATGGTAACGACAGGCACGGTACGGTCGGCCTTTAACACTACCGTGCCATCCTCCGCTTTGAGTTCCATTACGGATTCTTTCATCTCGACATAAATATTTCCTGCGGCTTCCGCTGTTTCCGCCTCTTGCGTCTGCGCGCCGTCCGCCCCCGGTTCTTCCGCCGTTTCCTGCTCCTTTTCCAGTTCTCCCTCCAGCTTCTGCCCTTCCTGATTTTCTCCTTCCGCGTTCCCATTTCCGTTGCCGGTTCCGCATGCTCCCAATATCATTACTCCGAAAACTACAGCCAATACCGCCCAAACATTTCTTTTCATTTTCCTCGACCTCCTGTTATAACTTTTGAGTCAGTGATCCGTATGCGACTCATTTCTTGCTGGAATAAAACTATCAAAAATGAATAAGTCAAAATCTTTCCTTCTCGCATCCAGCTCCTTCTGGCTCTTTATCGTCCATGCCACCGCCAGATTCCTGTATAATTTTTTACAGATCTGCCTCGACAGCGTCCAATAATACTTATGATTATATGCGATAAAATCCGGCTTGGTAATAAAATTCAGCAGCATATGTTCCAATACGAAATAAAGAAGCCCCTTCATCCCCTCTTCCTGTAAAAAAGCATCGGAAAGCTGCCCCCGCATCACCCGGTTCCTGTTTTTTCTATACCAGACCAGCGCCAGCGGATTGAAGGACTCTATACAGTATGCCCCGCCATAACCGCTTAATATTCCGTCAGCCAGCGGACACACAGAAATATCCGTCCATTCCACTTTTAATTCCACGATCAATGGAACCCTTCCATCCACCATCTTTAAAAAATCTTCCAGCTTCGGAATCCTCTCCTCCGTCCCATACAAAGAAAAAGCTCTTAGTTCCTCGTAGGTATAATCGCACACCTTCCCTTCCTTCCCGCAGACCCGTTTCAGCGTGAAATCATGAAAGATAACGGGAATTTTATCTTTGGAAAGCTGTACGTCCAGCTCAATCCCATAACCGCCCTCCACCGCCTTTTCAAAAGCTTTCATGGAATTCTCCGGCGCGTCGCCCCTATTATCGTGCAATCCCCTATGGGCATACAGAACGCCTTGGAACGGAGCCTTATCCGGCTTATGCCACATCCTGGGCATAAGTGCCAATACATACAAAACTGCCAATACTGCTATTATAATAAAAATAACCGTCATTTCCTCCACCTTCGTATTTTAATCGTCCACATCAAAATTTTCCAGCATGTCCTTCTTCCTCTCCGGCCTCGAATCCCCATGGCGCACCTGGAGCATTGTCGCAAAGGCCAATGCCGAAAACAGAAACGCATAAGGAAACAGCGTCCGGTATGAAACGTTCTCCAGAAGAAACCCTGACAGCACCGGGGTAAATATCTGCGCCGCCATGGAAAAAGTATAATAAGTTCCCGTAAATTTCCCGATGTCGCACCCCTTGCTCATTTCCACGATCATCGGATACGAATTGACATTGATAGCCGCCCATCCTACCCCGATCGCCGCAAAAGCAATATTGACCAGCGGATGGTACGCTCCTGCGAATACAGCGGCCAAATAGCAAAGGCTCATCAGCGCGATGCCCGCTAAAATCGTCTTTTTCCGTCCCGCACGGCTGGCAATGTTTCCAATCGGTATATAGCTGCAGATCGCAGCCACCGTCGCCACCATCAGGCAGTCGGCAAAGCTCCCGCCCTCCATATGCCAAACGACCCTCGTATATCTGGAAAATGCCGTCGTTACCGCATTATATGCGGTAAACCAAAGAAAAATGGATATCAGCAGAAAAATCATGCTGCGTTTTACTTCCTTCGGCATCGCCGCCTTTCCCGGAACGGCTGTTTCTTTTTCCCCCTCTCCGTCCTTTCCGGCAGCCTCCTCGCTTTCCGCATCCTGCCCGCTTATTTCCTCCGCAATCTTTTTCTCCTTCACCGTAAGGAACAGCACGGCCACAGCCAGCAGCATCAAACCGCCAATGCTGATGAACAAGGGCAGGTAATCCGGCCTTTCCCCAGTTCCTACCAGCAATTTTATCATAATCAGGGCATATACGCCTCCTACCGCCCCCATCAGGTTAATCACTGCATTCGCCTTGCTCCTCAGGCGGTTCGGCGTCAGATCCGGCATCAACGCCACCGCCGGGGAACGGTACAGCCCCATGGAAAGCAGCAGCAAAAACAAAACCGAAAGAAACATTGCCAGATTCCGCTCTTTATCTGCCGCTGAAAGCAAGAGCAGAAAGATGGATGCCAGCAGCGTGCCGCCCAGAATAAACGGCATCCGCTTTCCGATCTTCGTATCCGCCTTGTCCGACAATGTGCCGAACAGGGGCAGGAGAAAAATAGCCAGCACATTATCCATCGCCATCAGCGCCCCCGTCACCATCTCCCCCAGATGAAAAGTGTTCTGCAGCATCAGCGGAATGATGCTGTCATACATCTGCCAAAAACCTGAAATGGAAAGAAATGCGAGTCCGATAAAAAATGTCCGTTTATAATTTAATTTCACAGTTCCCATACCTGTTTTTGTTCCTCTCTTTCTCCAACAGCCCTTCCGCTATTTTTCCATCCTCTCGTTATTTTCTAGTATAGCACCTGGCAAAAAGCTTCACAATAGCCAAAAAATATGACCTTGCATAACCGGGTATGATATGTTATATTCATAATAGAAACAGGGAAAGCCAGAGAAGCGGCCTACCCTCCGATAACAACAAGCTATACCGCTATAAGCGGCGAGCCGTCACTACTTCCGATAGTGGCGGCTATTTCTTTCCCCTGAAAATCTGGTATAGCAGACTCACAAGGGCGACAATGAATATTCCAGCCTGAATCAGATCAGGATATGTAACATACATTGGCATCCCTCCTTTCTTTCGTCTGGAGGGTAGCCCCTCCGATAAAGCAGGAGGGCAAGCCGCCTTTAGCTCTCTGGTTTCCCATGCACTTATTCTATCATGCAATTTTCATATAGACAATCACTTTTAAAATACTCCGGCAACCTTTTCCATCTGTAAATCCACATTTTTCATTGAAAAAAAATCCATTTTATGTATAATGATATGAGTAGCCGAAACAGGCAAAAATATAAGAAAATAGAGGGTTTTATATGATCAGTGCAAACAATGTAACATTACGGCTAGGAAAAAAAGCGTTATTTGAAGATGTCAACATCAAATTCACCGAAGGAAACTGCTATGGGCTGATCGGAGCGAACGGCGCCGGCAAATCCACGTTCCTGAAAATATTATCCGGCAAACTGGAAACAACGAAAGGCGATATCTTCATTACTCCCGGACAGCGTATGTCCGTTCTGGAACAGGATCATTTCAAATATGACGAATATACCGTCATGGACGTAGTCATTATGGGCAACGAGCGCCTTTACCAGATCATGAAAGAAAAGGATGCCATCTATGCCAAAGAAGATTTTACGGATGAAGACGGCATCCGTGCCAGCGAATTAGAAGGGGAATTCGCAGAAATGAACGGCTGGGAAGCGGAATCGGATGCCGCCATGCTCCTGAACGGCCTCGGCATCCATACGGAACTCCATAATTCCGTCATGAACACTTTAAACGGCAATGAAAAAGTAAAAATCCTGCTGGCCAAAGCCCTTTTCGGCAATCCCGATATCCTTCTTCTGGACGAGCCGACAAACCACCTGGACTTGGATGCCATCGCCTGGCTGGAGGATTTTCTGATTGATTTCGAAAATACCGTCATCGTCGTATCCCATGACCGTTATTTCCTGAACAAAGTATGCACCCACATTGCGGATATCGACTATGGCAAGATCCAGCTCTATGCCGGCAATTATGATTTCTGGTATGAATCCAGCCAGCTTCTCATCCGCCAGATGAAGGAAGCCAATAAGAAAAAAGAAGAAAAAATCAAGGAATTACAGGAATTTATTTCCCGTTTCTCCGCCAATGCCTCCAAATCCAAGCAGGCTACCAGCCGGAAGCGGGCGCTGGAAAAGATCGAACTGGAGGAAATCAAGCCTTCCAGCCGGAAATATCCTTATGTGGACTTCCGCCCGGAACGCGAGATCGGCAACGAAGTCCTTACCGTAGAAGGTATTTCCAAGACGATAGACGGCGTAAAAGTCCTTGACAATATTACCTTTACCGTTGGCCATAACGACAAAATCGCTTTTGTCGGAGGCAACGAGCTTGCCAAAACCACTCTGTTCCAGATCCTGATGGATGAACTGGAGCCGGACGAAGGCAGCTATAAATGGGGCGTGACCACTTCACAGGCTTATTTCCCCAAAGACAGCACGAAGGAATTCGATAACGACTATACGATCGTAGACTGGCTGACCGGCTATTCCCCCGTCAAAGACGTCACTTATGTCCGCGGCTTCTTAGGGCGTATGCTCTTTGCCGGAGAGGACGGCGTAAAAAAAGTAAATATTCTTTCAGGAGGGGAAAAAGTCAGATGCCTCCTGTCCAAAATGATGATCAGCGGCGCCAACTGCCTGATCCTGGATGAACCTACGAACCATCTGGACATGGAATCCATCACCGCCCTGAACAACGGCCTGATCAAATTCCCCGGCATCGAGCTTTTCTCCTGCCATGACCACCAGTTCGTCCAGACTACGGCAAACCGCATTATGGAAATCCTTCCCAACGGGCAGCTGGTAGATAAGATCACCACTTACGATGAATATCTTGCCAGCGATGAAATGGCGAGGAAACGTACTGTTTATACCAACCAAAATACGGAAGACGACAATTAGAATTTTTCATAAGCTCCTGTCCGGCAGCCGCCTGGCAGGAGCTTCCATTCACAGAAAAAGGAGCCAAAAGGCAATGAATATCGTAGACCTCCATGTACATTCCAACAAATCCGACGGAAGCCTGACGCCTTCCCGTCTGGTAGCGCTTGCCGTAGAAAAAAGGCTTTCCGCCTTCGCCCTCACGGACCACGATACGACGGAGGGAATTCCCGAAGCCATGGAAGCGGCGGCCGCCCATAATCTTCGTCTGCAGGAAGGCCAAGTTCCCCTTCTTCCTTCCGGCGAACCGGCATTGCCGCTCGAAGTAATCCCCGGCATCGAATTTTCTACCGAATACCAAGGCAAGGACATCCATATACTGGGGCTTTATATCGAATATGAAGCCCCCTTCTTCAAGCAGCAGCTTCAAGATTTTGTAGACTCCCGCACTGTCCGGAACCAGAAAATGTGCGCGAATCTGCAAGGAGCCGGCATCGATATTTCCTATGAGAAATTGCAGGCCGCCTTTCCCGGATCGGTCATTACAAGAGGACACTATGCCAAATATCTGCTGAACCACGGCTATATCAAAAGCATCCCGGAGGCTTTTGAACGCTACATCGGCGATCGGTCCAAATATTTTGTCCCACGGGAAAAAGTAACTCCTTCCCAGGCAGTGCAGCTGATCCTGAGGGCAAACGGCCTGCCGGTTCTGGCGCACCCGCCTCTTTACCATATGAGCGACCAAGCATTGGACACACTGGTGGGCATTCTGGCAGAGGACGGGCTGGTCGGCATCGAAAGTATTTACAGCACTTACCACCAGGCGGAAGAACGCCATATGCGCTCCCTGGCTAAAAAATATAATTTGTGCATCAGCGGCGGTTCCGACTTCCACGGCTCTTCCAAACCCGGTCTGGAAATGGCCACAGGTTATGGAAAACTGTGCATCCCCGAAAAAATTCTGGACGACCTCAAAACTATTCGAAATAACAGAAAGGAAATGGATCATGGAAAAACCATCGAACCCTAAAATCTTCTTTACCGACTTGGACGGCACTCTTCTGACGACGGATAAACGAATCACCCCTGCCACCATGGATGCCCTGCGGCAATGGACGGAAGCCGGCAACAAACTGGCTCTCAGCTCCGGCCGGGCCATCGAAAGCGTCAACCATGTGCGCGCCACGCTCGGCTTGGACTTCCCTGGCATGTATCTGATCGGATGCAATGGCAGCGAAATCTATGACTGCGGCAGCGATACCGTCATTTTCCGCATCGGCCTCACATTCCCCCAGACTTCCCTGATTATGGAAACCGCCAGAAAGCAGGGGGTTCATTGCCATACCTATACGGATACCCATATTATCAGCCCGGCCGATAGCGAAGAACTCCATTATTACCGGCGCGGCATTCTCACGCCGGTCATCATCTGCGAAGATGTTCTCAGCGCTCTCGACAAGGAACCTTGCAAATGCATAGCGATTGAAATACACGAAAAAGAAAAATTGGAGCATTTCCGGCAAACCCTGCTTCCCCTTGTAAAAGGGGAAGTCAGCCTTCTATACTCCAATGACCAATACCTTGAAATTTTCCCAGGCTCCGCCGGCAAAGGTTCCGCCATACAAAAGCTGTGTTCCTTGATAAATATCCCTCTTTCCCGCACTCTGGCGGCCGGGGACGAAGCCAACGATATTTCCATGCTTCAGGCGGCCGGCATCGGCATCGCTATGTCCAATGCCAAAGACTATGTCAAAGAAAACGCCGATCTCATCACCGAAACCGACAACGACCACGACGGCCTTGCCCCCATCCTTCTGCAATATAAATAACAACCGCACCGCAAAGCAGCCCTTGCCTCCCGGCGGCATAAATCATCCATGAGAAGAACGCCGTATTTCAGGCGTTCTTCGGTGTGAGACTTAGTACTTCTTAGCAAAATGCCCTCTGGCATGAGCTTTAGAAGTACTTCTCACACTAACCCTCATGCCGCCTTTTGGCGGCACAAACCATCAACAGGAAGAATGCCGCTTTTCAGACATTCTTCGGTGTGGAATTTAGAAGTTCTTGGCGAAACAGCCTTTGCTGTGAGCCTTAGAACTTCTTTCCACACTACGCCCCTGCTTTCACCATATTATCCAGCAGCACATACTGTCCTACCGGCACTGCTCTTTCCACGTCGCCGGATTCTATGAATTCCCTTTGCTGTATTTCATAGAATTTGGCCACGTCGCCTTGTTTAGCACCCACGCTCACAAAACCCGAAGTCAGCCACTGGGCATCTTTGCGCTGTTCATATGCGCTTTTCTTATCGATAGCCGTGATCTCGGCGATCCAGTCCGCAACTTTTCTCACATTATCCTCTACTGCCCTGTAATTCATTCCTCCATAAATAGCCCGCGTAAAACGCAGCACCTCATCCGGATGTTCTTTTACGTATCCGGGCAAGGCTATCCATGAAGAAATCGAGGCCGTCTTGCCGGAATAAGTCATATTATTCGCAATGACCGTCACATCATTGCCCAGCTCCTTCAAAATCTCCAAGGTATACGGGGACCAGACGGCACAGGCATCGATCCTTCCCTGTTTCATTGCCTCCAGCGTTTCCTCTGGTTTCATATTGACAATATCCACGTCTTGGAAAGACATTCCTTCTGTTTCCAGAGCAATCCTTAAAATCGTTTCGCTGGACGCGTTCTCCACATTTCCGATTCTTTTTCCCCTTAAGTCCGCGATCGTCCTTACTTCATGCTTTCTGTTTCCGATGATCGCCTCCGCATTGGACAAATGGGACATTGCCACAATACATGCGCGTCCCTTGATACAGAACTTATGGGCGCCGTTACCGATATAGCCGAAATCAATCTTTCCTTCCTCCATCGCCTTTATGATTTCCAGCCCGTTGCTATAGGGATACAGCTTTACCTCGTAATTTTCCCTTTCAAAATATCCCATCCGAATTGCCGGAACAATGGAACAGAGGCTGCCATAGTTAGGCATATAGGCTACCCGGACTTCTTCAACCTTCCTCTTTTCCTTCTTTTTTCCTCCCGTCAGGCTGCTATCGCAAACTCCCTTCATCTCATCATAAATATTCGTCAGTTCCAGCGATTTCGCCCCAATACCGATCGCATTGCCTACAATATTCTTGAATCTGGAAACGATATTCCCCGTTGCCGAATAATTGCTGTCGCTCAGCTTTTCCAGAGATTCCATATTTTCAATAATAAAACTCTTTTCCTGATCCAGTTCCCGGGAATTCATTTCAATCTGCTTCACTTTTTCCGCTACGCCCTGGATCAAACGATTCGTCTGACCCACCATAAGATCCGTTTTCTCCAAACTTTCCGTCTGTTTTTTAAAGGCATTCTGCACTCTTTGAATATTATCCACGGATTCATTGGATCTTGCTTCCAAAGTAGCGATAATCTTTCCGATCGTTTCCGCACTTTGTCTGCTCTGCTCCGCCAGGGCGCGTATCTCTCCCGCCACAACAGAAAACCCTCTTCCTGCTTCCCCCGCCCTCGCCGCCTCGATGGATGCATTCAGGCTGAGAAGGTTTGTCTTGCTGGCAATACTGTTAATCATATTAATAGCTTGCTGGATCTCCTGGGTCGCCTTATTGGTTTCCATCGTATTCACCGCGATTTCCTGAATACAATTCTCAGTATCGGCATTTTCTTCTATCAGTTCATGAAAAATCCCTATGACTTCCTCGTTGCTGCCCAGCATGCTTTGGGTAGCCATATCCAGTTCTTCCACATAGCCGCCTGTTTTTTCGATGACCTTCCCCATCTTCACCGTGATCTGATTGATCTCTTTCGTTCTGGACACCAGCTCGCTATTGCCGTCACTGATCGTATCGATAGAATTTCCCACAGCGTTGATAGCTACATTGGTATCATCCGCCACATAATTCATCTCCATAACGGTTCTGTTCAAATTACCCAGCCTGCTCTGTATGCCATTTATCAGGTCTCCCTGTATATCCTGCCGCGCGATCCCTCTGTCGTTTTTTATCTCTTTCTGTTTTTTACTCGCGAACAATTTCATAGAATACCTCTTTCAATACTTTTTTCAAACCAAAAATTTATAGGAAAAGATGTGTAATATTCAAATCACTGATGATTTTTATCACTTCTTTTGTCCGGTTGCAGCCAAATTTTCTTAAAAGTCCTTTAATCTGTGTTTTTACCGTTACTGTCTCCACACATCTTTCTTTTGCAATTTCCTTTATCGTTTTTCCCTCCAGAAGCTTTTTGGTCAGTTCTCTTTCCGTCGCCGTCAGCCGGGATATATTATGGATAAAAAAGAGAAGGCTTTTCTCGCTTTTCTGGAGTCTTACATATTCCTGCATCACCACATCATGAACCTTCCGCTCCATAATCGGATTCCCTGCATAGGCGCTGCGGATATGGGTCAATATTTCCTCTTCCCGGCATCCCTTTACAATATAATCGACCGCCCCGGCCCCCATCGCCGTTAAGATCATATCATTTGTATCATGCACAGTCAGAAATATTACATTTACATTTCCAAATTGCTCCCGAAGCTGTTCCGTTGCCGTGATCCCGGCATTGAGATTTTCCATTTCGATATCCATAAGAATAATGTCAAATTCCTTCTCCTTCGCCAGCTCCACAATACCTTTTCCGCTGTCTGCAGTCCCCACTACCACCATATCATCCTGACTGTCGATGAGTTCGCACATATCTTCCAGCAGCAGCCGGATATCATCGGCAATCATAATTCTTATTTTTTTCTCTTCATTCTTTTCTTCCATTACTGCTTCCTGACGCTCAGGCAGACATATATTTCGGTAATAAAATATAAAAACTGCTGCCCTTTCCTTCCTTGCTCTCCACCCTTATGCTTCCTAAATGCCCCTTTACAATCGCCCGCACATAATACAAGCCCATCCCCCAATTATGGTTTCTGTTTTTGCTCGTATAAAACGGTTCAAATATTTTTTTCATTGTTGCTTTCGGGATCCCCACCCCGTTATCCTTGATTTCAATCACCGTATACAGCCTCTCATCATGGCTCAATAAAGAAATCTTCCCTTCTTCCCCCCTATCTGCTGCTTCTACTGCGTCCTGCGCGTTCACCAGAAGATTATAAATCGCCTCGCATAAATGGGCTTTATCCGCCAAAACCGCCGCATCGGAGTCCAGCCTCACTTCCACGGATACGTCAGGGCATTTTTTGTGGAACCGCTCCAAAGCGTTTGCCACGATTTCCTCCATCCGGCATACCACCATAAAAATAGAATTGGACTTTACCGAGCGGTACAGCTCCTCCATACGCTCCAGCAGAGATTCATTAATATCTTCCAGTACGGATATATATTCCTTCATTTTTCGGATATCGTTTTCCCTGCTCATATCCATTCCGCCCAGCCGCTTGAAAATAACACGGTTCGCCAAAAGCTGGTTCTTCGTGCTATGTACGAATACCAGCGTTCCTACCCGGGCCGTATTGTATTTCCGTTCCAGCACCACTTCTTCCATATCGTTCGCATAGTTCTCCTGCGTATAGCGCAGCAGACTGATAAAACCTAAAATACCGCAAACAATGTTGGCAAACATCAAAAAATAATATGCCTTGATATCCCATACGTGCTGTAAATAACCGATACCTCTCCGCCATTTATAAGCCGCATTGTAAAACCGGTATACCTGCCCCGGATCCTGGCCGCAATAAAGCAGATATAAACCGGAAATAGCAATCATGCAAACCACGATCAGGCTGAACTGGCGTCGGAAAAAAACCATCGTTATCGAAAAATACTCATGGATCAGTAAAATCAATGCAATCGATATATACACCAAGATCCAGAAATAAGAAAATTCTGATAATAAATCCTGCAGCTTTGGATTGTGCAACGTAATTGTTTTATAAATTCCCGGGTAATAAATAACCAATGAAGCCAGCGGCAGAACCAGAGTAAGTTTTTTTATCAAAGGTTCCCGTCGGATTACGGAAATCATGGAATACCGCATGGCGATCTGCAAAAGGAAAAAAGGAAACAGATACCTTCCCAACGCTATCATATAACCGATCACATTCAGCGGAATCACCAGATATTGTATCTTCGTCTTTAACTCCATGGAAACGAACAGAAATTCCAGCATTTCCCTGGAATAACCGCCCTTTTTCGCCACAAAGATTAAAATGCCGCAGAATTCTAACATCAGGCTGATACACATACCCGAAAGGAAAAAGGACTCCATGCTTCTCTTTCTATATAGCACAAAACAAGAAGCGATCAAAAAAGCTCCCAGCAGTAAAATCAACACCGGCCTTCCCCTCCTTTCCCTCCCTGCCGCCGCCAATATGCGTTTGAGAGTAGTATCCATAAAGGCAGACTACTCTCAATCCATGTTACATTATTTCAGAAAAATTTCTATTTTTTTATGATTTTTGATTACTGCCCTGCTTCTATCATAACATCCAGCATAACATAATCAGCAACTGCCGGCACCGGATCAACTTCTACCGCGCCTGCATCCACAAAGCCCTGTTTCTGGATCTCATAATACTTTTCCACAGTACCGTCTGCCGCGCCTTCAGAAACTTCCTTGCCCGTCAACCAGTCAGCGTCGCCCCTTTGTGCATATACGCTGTCATAATCCTGGGCAACCTGAGCCGCTACATACTCGGATACTTCATCATAGTGGTCGTCTGCCGCATAATCCATCGCTTTGAACAAAGCCTTTGCAAACCTTACAAGGACATCTCTGTTTGCTTCCGCATAGGAAGGCATTACAATCCAGCTTGCAAGGGATATTGTCGTGTCGGAGAATGACATATTATCGGTCAGTTTTGTTGCATCGCTCATTTCTTCCAAAATCTTCAGGCTGTTCGGGGACCATGTCGCACAAGCGTCTACGCCGCCGGAAAGCATTGCTGTAACGATTGCGGAAGCGTCCATATCCACTGCCTCGATATCATCCATGGACATGCCAACGGAATTCAGGGAGTTCACAAGGATATCTTCGCTGGAACTACCGGAAGAATATGCTACTTTCTTGCCTGCCAAGTCTTCTACCTTTGTGATTCCAGGTCCGCCGATCAGGGCATCGCCGTTTGAAATATGGGAAAGCGCAAAAATAGATGCCTGCCCGTTGATGCAAAGCTTATGTGCGCCCTGTCCGATGTATCCGATATCGATGCTTCCGGATTCCATAGCCGCAATAATGGTAGGGCCGTCTGCAAATTCAACCATTTGAACCGTAATGCCGACTTCGTCAAAATATCCTTTTTCCTTTGCGGTCAATACCGACCAAAGGCTTCCGTAGTTAGGCATATAAGCGATATTCAGGGTAACAGGGGCATAGCTTTCCGCCGCTGCTTCTTCTGCAGGAGCCGCCTCTTCCGCCGGTGCCGCTTCTTCTGCAGGAGCTGCTTCCTCAGCCGCCGGTGCCGCTTCTTCTGTAGGAGCTGCCGCCGGTGCGGATTCCTGAGCGTTGCCGCAGCCGGCAAAGGTTGCTACCATTGCCAGAGTTAACAGCAAACTTAATACTTTTTTCATTTTTTATCCTCCTTATGATAAACTGATTTATAGATAAACGTCCGCCGTAAAAGAAAGCGAACGGTTTAACTATCGTTTTTACTTCCTTACTTCCAGATATTCCTGGTATACCTGGCTCCATATATGGTTTTTCAATTCCAGGAATTCAGGAGCCATCTTCGTTTCCTGCGTACGGGGATATGGAATATCAATATCCACAATCTCCTTGATCCGCCCCGGCCTCGCGCTCATAATAATAACTTTCTGCGCCAGGATGATCGCCTCGTCCACGTCATGGGTAATGAAGAAACAGGTTTTCCGTTCTTTTTCCCATGTCTCCAGCAGCTCGGACTGCAGCTGGGTTCTCGTCTGTGCATCCAGAGCGCCGAAAGGCTCATCCATCAGAAGCACCGAAGGATTTACCGCATATGCCCTCGCAATGGCAACCCTCTGCTTCATGCCGCCGGACAGCTCCTTGGGATAATGGTCGAGGAAGTCTTCAAGCTGTACCATTTTTATGTATTTCATCGCCTTTTCTTCCGCTTCAGCGCCTTTAATGCCCTGAAGGTTCAGGCCGAACATAACATTTTTCTTAACGGTCATCCACGGGAATAACGCATACTGCTGGAAGACAACGCCCCTTTCCGTTCCCGTGCCTACTACTTCCTTGCCGTCGCAGTACACTTTGCCGGAAGAAGGCTCCAGCAAGCCCGCGATAATATTCAGCAGCGTAGACTTTCCGCAGCCGGAAGGGCCTACCACGCAGATAAATTCATTCTCGTAAATATCAAGGCTCACACCGTTTAATGCGATCATTTCCCCGTTGCGGGAATTGTATATTTTCTTTACATTATCAATCTTTAATTTTATATTTCTCTCTTCTCCTGCCATCCCGTCAGCTTCCTTTCTAATAGTTTAATTACTTTTTCTACCGTGATACCAATAATACCGATGATAATAATATATAACAGCATCGGCTCCGACTCGAAGCTGTTATTCAAGGAACGGATGCGCATTCCCAGACCGGCAACGGCACCTGTGGATTCCGCCGCAATCAGCGTCGTCAAGGCAACGGACGCTCCCAGCCTTACCGCCGTCATAATAAACGGGAGGGTCGCCGGAGCAATTACCTTCAGGAAGATATCCTTATCCGTAGCGCCAAGCACCCTGGCCGCCTTGATCAGCGTCTCGTCGATATTAATAACACCCTGGTAGATCGTAATCGTCATAATCAGGAAAGTAGCGATCGTAATAACTATAATCTGAGGTTTTCTGCCCACGCCTGCGGAAATAACAATCAACGGAACATACGCCAGCGGAGGGATATTTCTCACAAACTGGATCCAAGGCTCAATAATGTTCCTTACCGGCCGGTACCATGCCATTAAAATAGCAGTTGGCAGCGATAAGATAAAGCCAAGAACAAATCCTGCGCTTACGGAAATCAGGCTGCTCTGGATATCCTTCCAGAAGACCCCTCTTTCAATCATCGTTTTCACAGACTTAAGCGTTACCACTATATTGGGGAAGCTTCTTGCTGTCTTTGGATTCAGGGACAATAGATACCATAAAATCATAGCTGTCAGGAAAGAAATCAACAGCCATACTTTATTCGGGATTTTTCCACCTTTACTTTTTTCTTTCATCGCAGTCTTCCTTTCCTTTTGTTTTTTGTACAGATTTTAAATACATTATACTACAAAATGTACAGAAAAAATAGTATGAAATTTTTTCATACTGATCATTTTTAACAAAAAAGAAAACTGCGATTGGTTCAGCGGGCTTTTTTATACCGTTCGGCCATCTCGTCCAAAGTCACGCGTTCCACCAACGGTGCTTTTCCTACAGAGCCGAACTGCACGATCAGCGTCCCGACCACTTCCTTTGCTCCTGCCTCGATGCATCCCGTAATGGCCGCTACATCTTCGTCAGGAACCACGCCTTTCATCAGAGTCTCCATAATGGGAGTCAGGAATACCCTCGGATCGACCTGTGTCTTATTTTTCTCCAGCAGTTCATAAATCCCCCCGATGGACGGACTGTTCTGTTTTTCCGGGTATTTTGCAAAGAATTCTTTCATGTTCCTCGTCACCGCAAGGCGGATATCCGTATCCACATTGATCTTTCCTATTCCGCAGGGGATCGCCTGTTTCAGCTCTTCCACGGAAATGCCATAAGCGTTCTGCACGTCTCCGCCAAGGGCATTGATCTCGTCCACGATATATTTGGGAACCGTAGAGGAGCCATGGGATACGAGTACGCCGAAAATATTTTCATGGTTCATGCATTCTTTGATCGCTATGGCGATCTCCTTCCGAAGCTTCACATTCTTGCCCTTGGAAGGCCCATGCATGGTGCCGTAGGAAATCGCCAGGCAGTCCACTCCCGTCTTACGGAAAAATTCCACGGCATTCAGCGGATTCGTGTAAGTCGAGGATGCCGCAAACACATGGTCCTCCACGCCGGCCAGCACGCCAAGCTCTCCTTCCACCGTGATTCCCCTTTCATGGGCATACTTTACCACTTCTCTTGTCAGCTCAATATTTTCCTCAAAAGGAAGGGAGGAACCGTCTATCATGACGGACGTATAACCGCCCTCGATCGCGGCTTTTACCGAATCGAAATCTTTGCCGTGGTCCAAGTGCAGAACCACCGGAATAGGCGAGTCCTCGCCATATTTCTTTACCGCCGCCGCAATATTCTTCGCCCCGGCTTTTTTATCCTCCAAGGTCGCATTCAAAAAGTCAGTCCTTCCGCCCATAAAGCCATTGGCAAGATCCGCCCCCTGCAGGATCGCCGCCGAACGGAACATCTCGTGTACTTCGATCACTGCCTTAGCCTGTGCCACCGCATTCACATTAAAAGCGCCCTGCGCAAAATGATATTTGTCCGTTGCCTCCAGCAACGGTCTCAAAGGTACTAACGCCATATCTTGCCTCCTTATGATTCTCTGCTTACCTGTTTTCCTCTTACAAAAGTATCGGTTACGTTATTTTCTTCATCCAGGATAACGAGATCCGCATCTTTTCCGTCCGCGATCGAACCCTTCTTATCGAAAACCCCGATCAGCTTCGCCGGGTTCACGGTCAGGAACTGAAGTACCTCCTCTATCGGCCTGCCCGTAAACTTCATAATATTCTTTAATGCCTGTCCGGTCGTCAGCGTGCTTCCCGCGCGCACTCCATTGGAAGCCAGCTTCGCATCCCCGTCCACAACCACTACATCATTCACGCCCAGTTTATAATTGCCGTCGGGAAGCCCTGCCGCCATAATGGAATCGGTAATCGCTACTACCCTGTCAAGCCCCTTTGTTTTAATCAGAAGGCGCACGACGCCCGGATGGAGATGGCGCCCGTCACAGATCGCCTCGCAATAAATATCGGATTCCATCGCCGCCCCCATGATCGCCGGAAAATGCTGGTGCAGCAGCTTCATCGCGTTAAAAATATGGGTGCAGCTTGCAGCGCCGTTTTCAATGGCCTTCATGGAAGTATCGTAGTCCGCCCCGGAATGCCCGATCGCCACTACGATTCCCAGATCCTTAATTGCCGGAATCGCGTCCACAATCCCCTCGATCTCCGGGGAAACCGTCAAATACCGGATATTTCCTTCCGCCGCTTCCTGGTATTCCTTTAACAGCTCCACATCCGCGTCACGGAGAAGATGCTCCGGCATAGCCCCTTTGAATTCTTTGGCAAGGAAAGGTCCCTCCAAATGGATACCCAGAAGATCCGCGCCGTCATTTTCCATTTTTTTATGCTTTTTAAATTCGTCGATGCACCATAAGGTCTGTTCCTTCGTATCCGTCAGCACGGAACACAGCCAGGCAGTCGTTCCCTGAGTCGCCATAAAATGACCGATCTTTCCAAGTTCTTCCGCCGTCGCCGCGTTGACATCCACGCCTACGGCTCCATGGGTATGTATATCCAGAAATCCGGGGACTACCTTTTTTCCCTCCGCATCATATACCTTTGCTTCGCTCTCCAAAGCCGCGTCTTTGGGAAGAATGCGGATGCATCCTCCCGTGACGCCTATTGTTTTTTCCTGAAAACTCCCGTCCAAAAATACTTTCCCGTTTACAATATACTGTTCCATATCCCTATACCTGCCTTTCTTATTATTAGTCCGGAAGATTCGCTACAAACTCCGTGAACTTAAGATTGATATCCTGGTGGCTCTGCAGCAGGCTCACCGGAAAATGAGCCGTCGGCTCGCCATATGCCGCGCGGCGCACTACGCTCCTGTGCCAGTCGCGGAAACAGCCCAGGCGGATCTTCCTGGCATGGGAAATCTCGTTGATCCCGATCGTGATGCAGTAATGGGGCATATCGTCCAGCGCGCCGTTCAAATCGCCGATAGAATTCACCGCCCTGGTTTCCCTGGAAATATCCAATACCCTTGTCTTCAATGCGAGGAATTCCTCCCCTGTCAGTTCGTCCTGCGGCTCGTTAAATGCCACGTGGCCGTTGATGCCGATTCCGCCGAATGCAATATCCACGCCGCCTAATTTTTCGATCAGTTCGGGAATATAGCCTACATTGTTCGGATCCGGGAATACCCTCTGGTTTTCCGGCATTACCAGCTCCGGTTTTATTTTCGTATAAACAACCCTGTCCATAAAGCCCCGGAAGCTCAATTTGTGGGATTTGTCGATCCACTGTTTGTCGTCGGTCAGATATTCGTCCATATTAATGAACCATACATTTTTCAAATCCACGTTCTTTTCATTCACCATATCCACAAAATAAGGATACTGGCCTACCGGTCCCACCGGACAGATAAATACGGTTTTTTCGCCGAGCGCGTTCTTTCTTACGATCTCTTCCACCATTTCCTCCGCCATCGACCGGAACACCGCCGCATTATCCTCCATCACGATCAGCGGAATCTTAGGATTTTTTAACAGTTCCTCTTTTGTGTAGTAATAATAATCATGCATCGTTCCTACTTCCTTTCTTTATTATAATTATATTATTTACCCATTATAAACTTCGTCCTTCATCATCAGATGCACCGCGCTTTTCTTGAAAGTCAGCGGCAGGGCCAGGATATTCGGATTATCCCCGACATATTTCTTCTTCGCATCTTCCAGCGCTTCCTCTATCGTCGCCCTCGTCTTCAGTCCCATTCCCCTTGCGTACCCCGGTTCCTGTGCTCCGCAGATATAAATAGCGGAAGTGTTCATTTCCGCGATATGCCCGCAGGCAATCATGGAAAAGCCATGGAACGGATGGAAAGCATTGGCATAACGGTATTTGCGGATATATTCCTCGTTCGTCGCAAAGTACTCTCCCAGCCTGTTCATATCCGGCAGGGTATTCATCCGGTCTTTCTGGAACATATCATACATTTCCCTCAAATAAGGCCACAATTCATCATGGAAATACCCGTTGCAGATCGAAGCGCAGATAATCACGCACTTATCGCTCATTACCCTCTTATGGCGGATCACTTGTGCGGAAAGGGCCTGCATCATCATGATCGGGTTTGTCCCCATACCTTCTCCGTAGTGGAAAAACTGGGGCATACCGAAAATCATCACATCATACTTCTTCTCCGCAAAGGGTACATAAGTCCTCTTGTCAGCCACCTTCCATGACGCAGGCTGCATTTCCTTCGCATAGCCGGAGAAAATGGCAATCTGCCTGGAAGAAGTATCCAGAACGGCATCACAGCAGAAGAATTTTTTGCCCATGCACTTCTCCATATGCTGGCCGATCTCATCGAACTTCGTCCTCATCAGGGAATGGCCGCTTACCGGCACGAAATCCTCCCTGTGCATTACCTTCGGCACATGGTGGGAAGCGATGGACCTCCAATGGGTGATCCCCGTCGCGCAATGCTTGTACCCGCCGGAATACCCGCCATAAGGATTGCCCTGCGTATGCCCGATCAAAATAGCCACGTCGCTGTCATATACGTATTTATTCATCAGCACCGGATCGCCCCTGTCCGTCAGGCCAAGGTCCACCAAATGATCATAATCTTCGCTGTCATGGTTGATGATCTGCCCGCAGTACCAGAACTCATCAAACAGTTCTTTCCCGAGCACGCCCCTTATCTCCTGCTCCGTATTCTTTCTGTGCAGGCCGTTGGAACAGATCAAAAGAATATCTTTCTTCTCCACGCCCGCCGCATACAGTTCCTTCAGGATCAGTTTAATCGAAATCTTTCTGTGGGAAGTCGGCTGCTCGCCCCCTTTTACTCTGTCCGGGAATACGATCGTTACCTTGGAACCCTTTTTCGCCAGTTTGGAAAGAGGCTCCATCCCCATCGGGTTCCTCAAAGACTCCAGCGTCTTAGCCTCCAGTTCCTCTTCCGGAATATACGGCGGATCAGCCACCGTCACTCCCGGAATAAACACATCCGTGCTTTCCGGCAGCTCTGCCGCCATCGTTCCCTGCCCATACTCAAATTCCAGTCTCATGTTTCATCCCTTCCTTTCCTTTTCTTTTTCTATTTGCCCATATATGTCCGTATAATTTCCAAATATTCCTCAGGGTAAAAGCCGATATCCCCCTGGAACCTGGTCAAAGCGATCAGCCCGCCGTCGATCTCCGGTATGGACGCCAGCATGGCCGCATTGTCCACTTTTAAGCCGCCGCCATAAGTAACCGGCAGGCCGCCGGTACGTTCCTTTACAAAACGGGCGATCATCTGGATATAATCCTTCCCTGCCGGCGTTTTCCCCGGCCCGATCGACCAGATGGGTTCGTAAGCGATCGCCACTTTGGAAGCATCCACGTCCTTTAAACCGATTTCCAGCTGTTTTCCCAGCACTTCCTGCCATCTCTCCTGTTCTTCCGCGCTCTCGCCGATGCAGTATAAAACGGTAAGTCCCGCTTCCACCGCCGCCTTGGCTTCCTGGTTCAGTATCCGGTTTACCGCGTCCGTATCTTCCGCCCCGGCCTCGGCCAGAATCCCCATCTTATCCCTGCGTTCTTCGCAATGGCCGATCAAAACGCTGGAGCATCCCAAAGCCTTGACCGCTTTTCCTGTCCGGTTCGTCGTGAAAGCGCCGAAATTACCCCCTTCTTTTACATCTTCCCTGTGGATTCCCTGGCAGCCGATCGCCAGATTCCTGCTCCCTTCCATGGCTCCTGCCGCCGAAAGCAGATGGGCCTCCGGCAGATACATCACGAATTCCGCCTCGTCCTCCCCATATTCCGCCAAGGCTTTCTTCGTATTCTCCACGATATACGCCCCCCACTCTTTCACCGGCGCAATACTGTTCACTCCTCCCAGTTCTTTCGGAATATCAAACCTTTTCAAATTCAAATAAATATGCTTCATATTCATATGCTCCTTCCTTAATTACAATACTATATCCTGCTTCTCAACGCCTGTCCGGCCTCGTCCTTGAAACTTACCATTTCCGGCAGGTCCCCGTCGATCAAAGGCTTGCACCACCGGGCAAATTCTTCCGTAATATCGTTCCCTCTTTCGTTGATATAATCTTCCGGCATCACCCGTTCGTTCAACATTACCTCTTCGATCGGTATGAGCGGAGTCTCTATCCCATACTCCTCCCCATCCTTCCT
Organism: Lachnospiraceae bacterium; assembly: GCA_021772075.1. GTDB lineage: Bacteria > Bacillota > Clostridia > Lachnospirales > Lachnospiraceae > Kineothrix. Next base: position 34,689 of record JAETNQ010000004.1, on the reverse strand, counting down.
TTGGATGCCTACCATAACGCCGGTATGCCCCGCTACGGCCGCCTTTACCGCTTCTCTTCCGACTAAAACGGCTTCTTCCCTGTCCGTCTTTGACTGCAGCAGCATGGAAGTTCTTCCGCAAAGGCCGGGTTTTTCGCTCCTCGCCTTGATGCCCAGCTTTTTAATGACCAGTTCGGCCAGATATGCGCTCACATCCCCATAGTAAATCGCCCTGTCCGTTTGGAAGATCGGCGGCACGATGGACTCTCCTTTTTCATTGCGCAGCCCTTCGCTGACCACCACCACTACGCCGCCCAGTTCGTCATAAAGCCTTTTTACGTCTTCCAGAAATTCCTCTTCGTTGAAATTGCGTTCCGGAAGATATACCAAATGAGGCGCATCGCCCGGCTCTTTCCTCGCCAGAACAGAAGCCGCCGTAATCCACCCTGCATTCCGTCCCATAGCTTCTATCACGCACACATGGATCGGCAACGACTTCACATCAGCGCCGACTTCCTTCGTTACGGTAGCGATATATTTTGCCGCGCTCGGAAAACCGGGCGCATGATCTATAATCGAAATATCATTATCCATTGTTTTCGGAATACCGACTACATAAATTCCCTCGCCCGCGCATGCCTTACTTACTTTGCCGCAAGTATCCATGGAACCGTTCCCCCCGTTGAACAGCACGTATTTAATATCGTTTTTCTTCAGGATACCCACCATCGCCTCATATTGTTCCTGTTCCAGCGGAAACCTGGAAGAGCCGATCGCCGTTCCCGGCGTCTGCAGCAGCAGTTCTATCTTCTCATCCTCCAGTTCCCTCATATCCAGAAAATTCTCCGTCAGAATCGCCTCGGAACCCCCGATCGCGCCATATATCTTCCTGATATCCGGATTCTTCTGCGCTTCCCTTATCACTCCATACAAAGAAGCGTTCAAAACTGCCGTCGGGCCGCCCCCATGCACTACCAACAAATTTCCTCCCATACCAGCCAATACTCCTTTCCTTCTCTTTCTATTAATAGTAGCACATTCCCCCTATTTCCCGTTACAATTTTTACCCAAACGTTTGCGTAAACTTTCTCCTCATGTTACAATAAATGATATACAATAAAAAGCAGAAGGTATGCTTATGACGCTGAAAGAAATTGCCGCCCTGGCGGGCGTATCCCCCTCCACCGTCTCACGGGTCATCAACCATCCCGGGACAAAAGCGGCAGGCAGGGAAGTGGAAAACAAAATATGGCAGGTTATCCGGGAGACCGGCTATATCCCCAACGCATCGGCCAGAAACCTTAAAATGCAGAAAACGCAGGAAAGCGACCCTCCGAAAGCCATCGGCTGCATCCTGGCCCGTACCCATACCACGGATCCCTTTTTTGCCAAAGTAACAAGGGGGCTGGAGCGGGAAGCGCTGCGCAGCGGCTATAATGTCAAATACATTTTTTCCTACCAGGACATCCAAAAACCGGATATCCAGCAGGCCATCCAGCAGACGCACGTGGAAGGCGTAGCCCTTCTGGGCCGCCCCGACTCCAAAATGCGTTCCTTTTTAAAAGCAAATTACAAAAAAATTATTTATACCGGCTTAAATAATATCGATTCGGAATTCGACCAGATCACATGCAACGCTTATCTGGCCTCCAAGACCGCAGTCAGTTATCTGGCGGAGCTTGGGCATGTCCATATCGCCTACTTGGGCGAACGGAAAAACGAGATCCGCTACCGGGGCTATTGGGACGCGCTTTCCCAGCTCGCCCTGCCCCTGAACAGGGAGCATATTATCGATACCCCGCTTTCCATGGAAGGCGGATACCGGGCCGCTGCCAGCCTCCTGTCCTCCGGCAGCAGTATCACCGCCCTGTTCTGCGCCAACGACCTGACTGCCATCGGCGCTATGAAAGCGGCCGGGGAACTGGGCCGCCGGGTTCCCGAAGAACTGTCGGTCATAGGCATCGACGATATCGAGACCTGCCAATACACCACTCCCATGCTCACCACCATCCATATACCGATGGAGGACTTAGGCATTATGACAGCCAAAATATTGATCGACCGGATAGAAACCGGGAAGCGGATTCCCATGCGTGTGGAACTGCCTTTCCGGCTTATCAAGAGAGGAAGCTGTATGGCTCCTCCTTTATAAATTTTATAAATTATGAATATGAATAAGAAAGGATGAAACGATTATGCTGCTCACATTACAAAACCAAGGTTATACGGTTGCGTTGGAAACCGTAGGAGCCGAATTAAAATCCTACAAAAACGAAGCGGGCAAAGAATTCGTATGGAATTCCGATCCCAAATTCTGGCCCCGCTCCTCACCGCTCCTTTTCCCTTCCATCGGCAATCTGAGGAACGGAAAAACCATCATAAACGGACAGGAATATGAGATTCCCAAACATGGCTTTGTACGGGATATCGATATGGGCTATCAAATGGAAGGAGACAACAAAGTAACTTTCTCCTGCCAATCCAATGAAGAAACGTTAAAATGTTATCCTTTCCGTTTCCGTTTCCAGCAGACCTATGAATTGGACGGCACCCATCTCCATATCGCCTATATCATTACCAACGAAGACGATAAGGATATGTACTACCACATCGGCGCGCATCCAGGCTTCATGTGTCCTTTGGAAGAGGGCGAAAAATTCTCGGATTATATCCTGAAATTCCCCTTTGCGGAAACATGCGACTGTCCGGTCTACGACTTGGAAAACTTGCAATTTGATCCGGCCAACACAAAAAGGTATCTTGACAACAGCGATACCCTGCCGCTGGACTATTCCCTTTTCGATATCGACGCTGTCGTCTTCCCTCATATGAAGTCAAAAAGCGTCAAACTGATCCACCCCGTTACCGGCAAAGGAATCCAAATGGATTACCCCGACTTCGCCACCATTGCTTTCTGGACTCCGGCCAATGCACAGGCCCCCTTCCTTTGCCTGGAACCGTGGAACGGCGCGGCCATTTTTGCAGACGAGGATGACGAATTCATCCACAAACGGGATATTCAAATATTAAAAGCAGGGGAAAGCCGGACTTACCGCTTATCCGTCCATTTGCTTGTATAAAGGTAACGGTTATTATGGCAGAAAATATACTGATTTCTATTATTGACGGACAGGGAGGCGGGATCGGAAAGCAGCTGATTGAAAAACTCGCCCCCCGTCTGGCAGAAGCAAAAAACGTAACGATCCGCGCCCTCGGCACCAATGCCCTGGCCACCAACGCCATGCTGAAAGCGGGAGCCGACGACGGCGCCACCGGAGAAAACGCCATCGTCCTGAATGCGGGAAAGTCCCATATTATCGCCGGGGTAATGCCGATCGTCATGCCCCACTCCATCTTGGGGGAAGTGACGCCGCGCATGGCGGAGGCGGTGGGAAGAAGCGATGCATTGAAGGTTTTGATTCCCATGCCGAAATGCAATATTATGGTGGCCGTTCCCGAAACGGCCCCCTTGGGCCAGTGCATCGACCGGGCGGTGGAAATAATTGAGGAATATGTGAAGGCATAGATATTGCAGTCTCCCTCTTGACACGCCCCGCTCTCCCAGTTTATAATGACTATACTGTGCAATCTGAAGATTGTGATTCTTTATGTAAATGAAATCTCGTAACGGACACTTATCGATACCATGAAGGTATTAGCCTTTTTTCAAAGGATTCCTTTAGAAAAAGGATAATTTCTTTATGGTATTTTTATATTCCGCCATAAAGAGAACAAACATACCCATCAAGAAAGGATTGCCTGATATGAAAACAACAAACAAGCAAACAGAACCGAAAACCAAAAATGAAAATGTCAGAAATGTAGTAAACGCCGCCTTATGCCTCGCGCTCTGCATGGTTCTGCCTTTTCTGACCGGGCAGATCCCGCAGATCGGAAGCGCCCTGTCGCCGATGCATATACCCGCATTGCTTTGCGGTTTTATCTGCGGATGGCCTTATGGGCTTACCGTAGGATTTGCGGCTCCGCTGCTCCGTTTTATGCTGTTCGGCATGCCGCCCCTTTTCCCTACGGGGGCAGCAATGGCTTTCGAGCTTGCCGCTTACGGCGCGGCTGCCGGGGTTCTTTATAAAAAACTGCCCCGAACCATCCCCTGTCTTTATCTCTCCCTGGTCGGCGCCATGCTGGCAGGACGTATTGTCTGGGGCGCTGCCATGACCGTCATGGCCGGAGTCAGCCAAATACAGTTCTCCTTCCAGGCATTTCTTGCCGGCGCGTTCCTCAACGCAGTACCCGGCATTATCTGCCATTTAATATTGATACCCGTAATTATTATCGCATTACAGAAAGCGCATTTTATCGACCATGAATACCATTCACCAGCTCCTTCAGACACACTTAACTAAATACCCTCTTATGGAGCTTGCCGATATGGTAAAACTCCTATATCAAAACGCATTCGGCCCCGGGCATATGGTTTCCGACCCGTCTGCCAGCCTGCAGAACCTTTATGAAGAATGGGAAAATATCCCCCATTCCTCTTCAGGTTTTTTTTCGGAACCTATCGGAAACGGCCTTGTACGAGTCTACCTCGAAACATTAAAAAAAGAAGAACTGCCGGTTTTAAATGCCATGTTCTGCCAGACCGCCGGCCAGGTACATGGCAGCCTGGAAAAATTCATACGGAGCCTGGACATCCTTCCGCTCTATTACCCCGATGCGGAAAACATCCTTTCCGAATACAGGAAAAAGGGATATCCTCCTGTCAGCCACAGCGCTTCCTACCGCCTTGCCTACCGCCCTGCCTATCGGGTCGTCTTGCAAAGCCATGCCGTTTTTTTACGGCTGATCCGCACCCTGGACTCCTCCTTGCAAAAGAATATCCCTCTTATTCTTGCGATCGACGGCAACTGCGCCTCCGGAAAAACGACGCTGAGCCGCCTGCTCGCTATGTACTTTGACTGTAATATCATCCCCATGGATGATTTCTTTCTCCCGCCTGCCCTCCGTACCGCCGAACGTCTGGCCCAGCCGGGAGGAAATGTCCATTATGAACGTTTTATCGAGGAAGTCATGAAGCCTCTGCAAAACGGCTCCGAAATATCCTACCGCCGTTTCCGCTGCGACATCATGGACTACGGCGATGCCATCACCCTCTCGCCCAAGCCTCTCACCATAATAGAAGGCTCCTACTGCATGCGCCCCGAACTGCACGGCCTTTACCATTACTCCGTATTCTTATCCTGTTCCTACGAACACCAGATCGCCCGTATACGCGCCCGCAACGGGGAAGAAATGCTGAAAAACTTCATCTCCCGCTGGATTCCCTTGGAAAACGCCTATTTTGACGCCTTCCAGGTAAAAAAATCCTGCTCCCTCGTCATAAAAACCGACGAAAACTTCTTCTCACGCCGCTAGCCTTCCACAATCAAATACCTTCCGTCGCCAATATCAAATACCTCATCCGCACCCAGAATTTCTTCCTCATCCGCGCCTTCCGTATCAATGCCCGCTTCTTTAAAGTATTCCGATACTTCCCGCACCGACTCCACTACAACAGCCATACAATCTTCCAGAAAAGCCTCCGCCTCTTCCGGAGTTTCTGCTACGTCTTCCGGGAAAAGCTGTCTTTGCTTTTTCAGGAAACATGCCAAAACAGCATCATCATATTCGTGCATATCCGCTCCTCCTTTCCTGACAAAATTCAACTCTTATTCTCACTATATACTGTCCTCATACAAGAATCAAGTCTTTTACCACCCGATATACTCCTTTTTCCAGATAGGACGGGCAGACATGCTTTGCCGCCGCCTTTACTTCCTCCCTGGCATTTTCCACCGCATAACTTTCTTCCGCCGCCCTCATCATGCCGATATCATTATTGTTGTCCCCGAAGGCCATCGTCTCTTCTTTGGATATATGGAAGTAATCCTGTATAAAGGCAAGCGCTTTCCCCTTATCGACGGACAGATCCATAAAATCCACCCATTCATCGCCCGACATGCATGCCTTCACCTTGCCGCCCCATTGGGGAATCAGCACGCTCTCCCCCAGCTCCCTTATGCTGTCCTTCTGGTACACGGCTATCTTGATGATCTCCGCATCCGCTTCCAGCACATCATCCACCAAGGTGAATTTATTCCGGTAGCCATAGGTCAGCAGATCCACAAATGCCTTATTCCTCGACTCCACCAAACCTCCATTCGGCGTGGAAACCATAATGTCGCACATTCCGTCATACTCCCTGAGCTGCCGGATGATCGCTTCCGCATATTCCCGCTTCATCAGCGTCAGCCGGATATCCTTTTCCTGGTATCTGATCTGTGCGCCGTTCTCTGCAATAAATACAATGCCTTCCTTGATATCACGGAAAACGTTCCGAATACTTTCATACTGTCTGCCGCTTGCGGCGCAGAACAAAATGCCCCTTTTCTTCAATTCCCGAATCGCATCCGCCATTTCCGGATAAAGATCCGGCGTAGAATCTTTTATCAGTGTGCCGTCTATATCGCTCGCTACCAATCGAATCATTTCTTCTTTTTTATCCTTTCGTTCCTAGGGTACACCCGCTATTTTCCAGTTTCAGTTCCTGCCAGAGCCTTCCCACCGGCAGCCCCACCACATTGTTATAATCTCCGCAAATGCCCTTAATATACGCCGCGCATCCGCCCTGTACCGCATACGCTCCCGCCTTGTCCATCGGTTCCCCTGTCGCCACGTAAGCACTGATTTCCTCTTCGGACATCGGATACATGGATACATCCGTTTTTTCATAAAAAGTACGGAACCGGACCGGCTTCCCCTGCTTTTTCATGCACAAAGTCACGCCTGTGTATACCTGATGGACATTGCCTTGCAAAAGCCCGAGCATCCGGCGGGCATCCTCCTCGTCCCTCGGTTTTCCCATTACCATTCCCTGAAAAGAAACTACCGTATCCGCGCCGATCACCGTATATCCGTCCTCTTTCTGTTCCTCCAGCTTTGCGTGGATATCCGATGCTTTCCGGAAGGAAAGCTCGCAGACCACATCCTCCGGCAATTCCTTTTCCGTATCTTCGCCGGCTCCGCTGGGCATCGTTTCATAGGTTATTCCGATCTGTTCCAGCAGTTCTTTCCTACGGGGCGACGCCGAAGCCAGAATTACGCGCCCTATCCTATTCATGATGCATCTCCGGTATAAATACCCGGTCGTCCGCCGCCTTTTTGCCCCGTCCGGCCTCCGCCCCGGCCTCCAGGGAAAACTCCAGCTGGGAATTATAAATGGCCTTTCCCCGTTTATCCACCTTATCATAACTTCCATCCGGCTTCAGTACATGGGCTTTTACCGTGTCTTTCAGTTCTCCTTCCAAGATATGCATCAGTTTCTTCCTTAATTCGATTTCCTCCACCGGGAACAGAATCTCCACCCGCCGTTCCAGATTCCGCGGCATCCAGTCGGCGCTGGCGCAGTACATTTCCGGGGAACCGTCGTTTTCAAAATAAAAGATCCGGCTATGCTCCAGAAAGTTGCCTACGATGGATCGTACGCTGATATTCTCGCTTATGCCCGGAATTCCTACCTTCAGGCAGCAGATTCCCCGGATAATCAGTTCTATTTTCACCCCTGCCGCGCTGGCTTCATATAAAGCCTCGATAATATCCTTATCGCAAAGGGAATTCATTTTGGCGATGATATGAGCCGGCCGCCCGGCTCTGGCATATTCCTTCTCCCTCTTTATCAGGTAGCGGAATCTGTCTTTCAGCCAAAGAGGGGCGATGGACAATTTATTCCATGTACGGGGTTCCGAATAACCGGAGAGCATATTAAACACCGCCGTAGCATCCTCCCCGATCAGCCTGCTGCATGTAAACATGCCTACATCCGTATAAAGCTTTGCCGTCGCATCGTTGTAATTGCCGGTTCCAAGATGGACATAGCGGCAGATGCCGTCTTCTTCCTTCCTTACCACCAGAGTGATCTTGCTATGGGTTTTAAGCCCTACCAGCCCATAAATGACATGGCAGCCCGCTTTTTCCAGCATCTTCGCCCATACGATATTGTTCTCTTCATCAAAGCGCGCTTTTAGCTCCACTAAGACCGACACCTGTTTCCCGTTTTCTGCCGCCTGTGCCAGCGCCGCTATGATCGGGGAATTGCCGCTGACACGGTATAAGGTCTGCTTGATCGCCAGCACGTCGGGATCCTTCGCCGCCGTCTTGATGAAGTTCACCACGGGCGCAAAACTCTGGTACGGATGGTGGAGCAGGATATCCCCTTTTCTGATCTCATCAAAAATATTGCAGTCCTCCGGAAGCTCCGGCACGGGCTGCGGAGGCAGATAGGCAGTCTCCTTCAAATGGCTGAATCCCTCCAGGCCATACATTTTCATTAAAAATGTCAGATCCAGAGGCCCGTCGATCTGATAAATATCTTCTCCTTCAATGGATAAATCGTCTTTGATAATTTTCAGCAGCCGTTTATCGATGCCGCTCTCCACTTCCAGACGGATGGCCTGTCCCCACTGCCTCTTTTTTAACTGTTTCTCGATCTCCTTCAGCAGATCCTCGGCTTCGTCCTCTTCGATCGTCAGATCCGCATTACGCATAATACGGAAAGGACTGGTGCAGACAATATGGTAATTCAAAAAAAGTTTTTCAATATTCCTCTCGATAATCTCCTCTAACAGGATGACCGCCTTCTCCCCTTCCTTCTCCGACGGAATAGGGATAATTCGCGGCAGGACGCTGGGTACCTGTACCGTAGCGAATTCCAGCTCCGCTTTCCCTCCTTTTTCCGCTTTTCCATCTTTTGCGGTTTTGCTTTCTTTCTCCGCTTTTCCCTCCTTTTTCTTTACCAGGGCCCCGATATTTAATGTCTTATTCCTGATCAGCGGAAACGGGCGGGAAGAATCCACCGCCATTGGCGTCAAAACCGGATATACGTTTTCTTCAAAATATTTATCCGCATAAGCGGCCTCCTTTGCCGTCAGGTCCTCGTGATGTTCCACCAGCCGGAGTCCGCTTGACAAAAGCAGCGGCAACAGCGATCTGTTGTATGTACTATACTGCTGGTTCACCAGATCATGCGTCGCTTCATTAAGCATCTTCAGCTGCTCCGACGGATTCAATCCGGCAATATCCGGCTTCGTATAGCCTGCATGTACCATATCTTTCAAGGATGCCACCCGGATCATGAAAAATTCATCCAGATTGGAAGCGGTAATACTAAGGAATTTTAATCTTTCAAAAAGGGGAATATGCTTATCCCTCGCTTCGCTCAGCACTCTTTTATTAAACAAGATCCAGCTCAGTTCACGGTTCGTATAATAACGGGGATCCGAAAACGTGGTTTCCCCATTCTTTTTCTCCATTTCCTTTCCATTCATAACTCCTGTTTCCCTCCATCACAAATTCCTTCTCTGCTTGATTACCGGTTTCACGCTGTAAACTTCTTCAAAGAATTCGGCTCTGTGGCTGAACATCCCTTTTTCCAAGGTAATATCTTCATTGGTATCCACGGTAATCGTCAGCACATCGTCCTTCAATATGGTTTTTACATCCTTGAACTTCTGCTTATGGCTTCTGTCCAGCCCGTTCGCGACCCTGAGGATCGCCGTCAGCTTGGCAATCTTCAAATACGCTTCCTGGTCCAGGATGGATGTCCGCAGCACCTCATAATATTCGAATTCCTCATGGTTGAATTTTACCACATTCGCCACAATCTCCCGTTCTATGTGGGACAGCCCTATGATTTCCGTCGCCATAATGATACTGTAAGAGCATTCCCCCAGATTGACCATGCTGATGTACTTGCCGCAGTCATGCAGCAGCGCCGCCAGCCGCAAAAGCAGCCGGTCCCTCTGCCCCAGGCCGTGGACCTTCTTCATGCTGTCAAATATAGTCAGCGCAATTTTTTCCAGCGTTTCCCCCCGTTTCCGGCTTCCCATATAACGCTTGCTGATATTCTGCGCACAGGCCAGGATATCCTGCTCGAAATCGTGTTCCGGCAATATGACTTTATGGTCCTGGGCATACTCGTAAGCGATGCCGTCGCACAAGGTCACTCCCGGCGCCCAAAGCATCTCCACGTCCATCACGCCGATCACCTTTTTCAGCAGCACATAGGATATGTACAACAGTTCAATGCTCTCCTGGGGCATATCGAAGATCTTCGTCAGTTCCTGGGGCGTTTTCTCCCCCACCAGCTTCAACAGCTTATGGAACGATTTGACTTCGATGGGTTCCCCCACTTTTTCCGAAAAGAATCTTTTCTGCACTAAGGCGTTAATATAATCATCCACAATGATGACATTATTGATCTGTTTGTCTTTCAAATACAGTTTTTTAAATACTGATAGCTGGGAATTCGCCATCTCCGTAATCAACGCTTCATACTGGGCAGTCCCCACGTCCAGATGGCTCAGTATTTCCCTGAGGCGCAGAACGCCGAGGCGCATATTCTGGGTCGCCATCAGCTTATCGTTGTCGAACAGGGAGATCTGTATGCTCCCGCCGCCGATATCCACGATCGCCGTTCCCTTTTCTATAAATTTATTAAAATCCTCTCCTTTGAATGCGATCGCCTTATAGCCCAGGAACCGCTGTTCCGAGTTGCTGAGCACCCCTATTTTGATCCCCGTCCGCTGCTGTATCTGATCTAAAATAATGCTCGTGTTCTCCGTCTCGCGGATAGCGCTCGTGCCATAAGCCCTGTATTCCGATACACGGTAGCTCTTCATAATCTTTGTATACTCGTTCAGGTAACGGCATAATTCATCCACTCTCTCCCTCGCCATTTTCCCGGTAGCATAGGTTTCCGTCCCAAGGTCGATCCGGTGGCTGATATGATCGATCTCGCGCATGCCGGATTTGGAAGATATTTCAAATATCTTCATGGATAGTTCAAAAGAACCCACATCAATCGCCGCAAATGTTTTCATTCCATCTCCTGCCTTTCCCTTTTATCATTCCTGCTTTTCCAGCCCTAATAGATAATCGATAAACTGCTGCGCCGTTCTTCCCGAAAGCCCGCCATGGGACAGCTCCCACCGGTTCGCTTCCGCCAAAAGCTCTTCCTTCGGCATCCCAATACCGTTCCTTTCCGCCAATGCGCTGACAATTTCCTGGAACTGGCGCTTATCCGGCGCGCCAAAAAAGATCGTCACCCCGAAGCGGAATGCCAGGGACAGTTTTTCCTGAACCGTATCGCCGGCGTGAAGCTGGTCCCTGCGCCCTTCTTTATCCGCAAAGGTTTCTTTGATCAGGTGCCTGCGGTTGGAAGTGGCATAAATCAACACATTTTCCGGTTTTTTTTCCAACCCTCCTTCAATCACGGCTTTTAAATATTTATACTCGGTTTCGAACTCCTCAAAACTAAGATCATCCATATAAATAATAAACTTATAATTGCGGTTTTTAATCTGCGCGATCACATCATTCAGATCCCGGAACTGATGCTTGTACAATTCGATCATGCGAAGCCCCTTATTATAATACGTATTGGCAATCGCTTTCATGCTGGAAGATTTCCCCGTCCCGGCATCTCCGAACAGCAGACAGTTGTTTGCCTTTCTCCCTTCCACAAAAGCCTCCGTATTTTCTATCAGTTTCTTTTTAGGAATCTCATAGCCCACCAGATCGTCCAGATGCACATGCGCCATATTCAGAATCGGGACAATATCCGCCCCCTGCTCCCCATGCGCGATGCGGAATGCCTTATGCAGCCCGAATTTCCCCACTCCGTATTCCCGGTAAAACTCCGTCAGGGTCGCTTTCATCTCTTCCGGGGAACGATCCTGCCGAAACCTCTCCGCCAGGCCGCAGATCCTTTGGCAGATGCGCCTGTTATACACCTTGCTTTCCCGTTCGCAGCCGTCATAATCCAAAACGAGTTCAAATTCCCAGACATCCAGACAATCCATCATCCCTCTGAAATCATAGTCATACCACTCCTTGAATATGGCCATGTCATGCAGCACGGCATGGTTGATCGTCCCCTGCACTTCCCCCCGCATTTCACAGGCCATGCTGTAGCTGTTTTCGTTATTGACAAGAAGATTGGCCAAGTAACAATGCCACAAATTCCCGTAAAAACCATGATGCCCCGCCATTTCCAGCAGCCGGTGCATGCAGCCGTACAACAGGGAACGTTTCTTCTCCCTTCCCCCATCCGCACCCCAGCCGGCATCCTCCTCCCGCCAATGCTCCATCAGCCAAGCCATATCCCCCAGCAGCCCGCCGCTTTCCGCCTCTCTGTATATGATCAATTCCTGCTCTTTCATTTATCACTCCCCCTCATACCGCTTCCCAGCCTACCAGCCATCAACAAACGCTGCCGCACTCCGCGGGCCAGCTTATTGTAACGGGAAGAACGCCTCTTTTCAGGCGTTCTTCGGTGTGAAGAGCGGTTCGCAACGCGAACCCTAGAAGTTCTTGGCGAAACAGCCCTTGCTGTGAGCCTTAGAACTTCTCTTCACACTAATAGTTGCCCAATATCCTCATATTCCGCGCCTCTTCCCGAAGCCCCCGCAGCGCGTTTTTCACCGCGCCGTCCCCGAGGTTACCGTCGAAATCGATAAAGAATCGGTATTCCCAGTTCCTGTCCTCTACAGGGCGGCTTTCTATCCGGTTCATATTCAGGTTATTATAAATAATGTGGGAAAGCATATGGTAAAGGGAGCCGCTTTCATGGGGCACTTCAAAACATATGCTGACTTTTCCCGCATTTTTCAAAAAGATTTTCCGGTTTGTCACGATAATAAAACGGGTGGAGTTGGCACTGGACCGGTTCACCCCTTTTTCCAGTATTTCCAGGCCATATGCCTCCGCCGCATGGGCGCCGGCTATCGCCGCCTGCGTCCCGTCTCCGTCCTCCGCTACTTTTCTTGCGGCAAAAGCATTGTTGTCCATGCCGATCTGCCTCCAGGAAGCATGTTCCCGCAGATATTTGGAACTTTGCATCAAGGACTGGGGATGGGAGTATACGGTCTTGATATCCTCCAGCTTCGTCCCCGGCGCCGCCATCAGGCAATGTTCTATTTGGATAATCTGTTCCCCCACGATATAATTTTCAAACTCCACCAGCATATCGTAGATTTCATTCACAATGCCCGCCGTGGAGTTCTCGATCGGCAGCACCGCATAATCCGCCCTGCCCTCGTCGATGGCGACCATTGCATCGCGGAAAGTATCCACATGAAAGCTGTTCACATCCTTTCCAAAATAACGCTTCATGGCTTCCTGGGTATAAGCGCCCTCCGCTCCCGGGAAAACCACCCTCGCCTCCTCTTTCTCCAGGCTGTCCACTTCCATAAAAGGAAGCCTCCCCATGCCCCCTTTTTCCGCCAGCATTTTATACTGCAGTTTCCTGCTCATGGACATGATCTGCTCGAACAGTTCCTCTACCCCATGGCGGTTAAACTCATCGCCTGTCATGGACTTTACTTTTCTCAGCTTCTCTTCTTCCCTTTCCTTATCGAAAACTTTTTTTCCAGTCTCGATTTTATATTCCGCAACCTGCCTGGAAATATCCATTCTCTGCTCATACAATTCCACGATCTGCTTGTCGATCCCGTCGATCCGTTCCCTCAAATCCGCCAAATCCATATCTTATGTTCCTTTCACAGTCCTTAAATCATTTTTAATCTTATAACAAAACCTACTTGATAGCAAGTAAATAAACGTTTATAATTTATTTAACAATAACAATGCAGTAAGAGGTTAAAATAATGAAAAGGAAAACAAAGACAATTATTATCGCCGCAGTCGCCATACTCGCCTTTGCTTCGGTCATGATCTTCATGCTCCTGTCGCAGCGTGTGAAAATGAACAAAGGCTATGTCACCGGCAACACGGCGGGCAATTTGAATAATGGAGGGCTTTTCTGCGAATCGGAGGGCATCATCTATTTTTCCAATCTCTATGATAACGGCTGTCTCTATTCCATGAACCCTGACGGGACGGACATGAAAAAACTGAGCACCTCCAAGGTGACATCCATCAATGCCGACTCCAACTATCTGTATTATTATATGGACAGCGCCAAAAAGGGGGAAAGCTATGTACAGCGCAATTACGGCATCTTCCGCAGCAAGCGAAACGGAAAGGACGCCCATTGCCTGAAAAGAGGAAACGCCATCACGATCCAGCTTTGCGGCAATTATCTCTTTTACCAGAACTTCAGCAATTACAACCAGAACGGCACGGAGCTTTATAAGATCAAAATCGACAAATCCGAAGACATACTGGTGGCGGATTACCTGGTCAACCCGGCCTGCATCGTAGACGGCGTCATGTATTTCAGCGGCACCCAGGACGACCATTATCTGTATACCCTAAATACTTATAACCATTCCGTCGCTGTCCAGTGGACAGGAGCCGACGTATGGAACCCCATTTATTACGGGGGCTATTATTACTATATGGATGTTGCCAACAACTACCGCCTATGCCGCTATTTCCCTGTGGAAAACACGATCGAAGTGCTGACTGAGGACAGGGTGGATTTATTTAATATCTATGGAGACTATATTTACTACCAGAAAAATTCTGCCAGCGATCCTGCCCTCAAACGCATGTATATCGATGGCAGCCAAAACGAAGTGGTAGCCTCCGGCAACTATACGAATATTAATATGACCGCCGACTATGTTTACTTCACTGTTTTCGACAGCGATACGCCGATGTACCGGACTCCGACCTATGGGCCTGTCAATGTCACCGTTTTCAGCGAGGCCGAGGCAGCCGCTGTTGCGGAGCAGGCGAAGGAAAAGCAGCAGAAATAAAACAGGATTCCGCAGAGAAAGACTGGCAATCTCTGCGGAATCCCGGTATATTTCCCAAAAAACAGGAAATACTATGCCTATGAAAAAATTAGTGCATAACTTCATCCATTGCGGTATCCTCGGCTGGTGCCTGGAGATATCCTTTACCGCCCTGAATTCCTTCCGCCGGAGGGAATTCACCCTAAACGGAAACACCTCCGTCTGGATGTTTCCCATATATGGCATGGCTGCCTTTCTGGCTCCCGTATGCCGCATCGTGAAAAAACGCCATTTCCTTGTGCGCGGTTTTCTTTATGCAGTCCTCATCTTTATCGGGGAATTTGTCACCGGTTCCCTTTTAATGCGCCGCGAGCTTTGTCCATGGAATTATAGCCGCTCCAAGTGGAACATTAAAAAAGTGGTCCGCCTGGACTATCTGCCCTGCTGGATCTTTGCCGGGCTTCTTTTTGAACGTCTTATCAAAGAAACCGATGAAAGCTGAACCGCCCCGTCTTAGGCCAGCCTTATGGCATGTTCGGACATTCAGTCCTGATCCGTATCATCTATCCCTTCGGAACCGATATTCAGTGTATTCAATGTCCTTCTCTTCCTTCGCGCCTCTTCTGATTCCTTCAAGATATAATCCTTGATCTCTTTTGCGTGTTTAATCCGTTCCAGCAGCAGGCGCGGATGGGTCGTGTCGCCGGTATAACATACCACCGTTCCCAGTCCGAAAATTCTTTCCATCAGGGATACTTGAAGTTCCACATCCTGAATTTTATACATATAGCAGTTATTTTCACAGGTCTTCAGGAATCCGCTGTTGATCACAACATCATCCTCCCTCACCGTATACTTTGTAAACGTCCATGGCAAACCGAAAAACAACAGCCTCTTTCTTTCCACATATTCCATCGCCTTTTCTCCTTTTCCTTATTTTTATTCCGCATGGTATCTGCTTATTTTAGGAATCCCGTTCCCGTGGATAAGCGCCGATTTTGCAAGTTCATCTGCCATATCATTATACCTGTTGTTGGAATGAGCCTCAATCTTTAGGAAAGAAATATGTATGAACCGCTTCCAGTCATTCATGGCGGCCGCATATTTCCTGGCCAGTTCATTTTTCGCTTTCCACATTCCCTGCACCCATTTTTCGATTCCTTCATAATCATACCGCAGTTCGATTTCCGAATACCCGTTGATCATCGCCCATTTTACGGCATACATCGCTCCAAGCATCTCGCCCGCCACATTGCGTATCGCCAGCGACTCCGGATTGTCCCCGTTTCCGGATTCTTTTACGATATCGCCGGAAGGCAGAAGCAGGATGCACCCAAACGAATATTTTTTCAGTTTATCGTCATAACTTCCGTCCACGTAGGCTATGACCTTTCCAGGCTCCTGCTCAAAATCTTCTTCCACGGACGCCGCCCCTTCCTGCCCTGCATCCGTTTCTCCCAGATAAGCCCTCGCTTCCTCTCTGGTGGAAAAACTTTTATATTCCGCATTGCCATATCCCGATACCACGGCCTGGCATTCCTGCCAGCTTTCAAATATTCCTGTCCGCAGCCCTTTTCTGACCGCATAATATTTCTTTTTCGCCATCCAAGCCTCCTGATTTTTGATCCATGCTGTTCTTCCCAGTATACTATCTTGCCGCCGGGATTTCAAGCGGAGGAAAATATGCTGTGAAAAACATGCGGCACGGGAATCCATTTTTACAGAAGGCATGGCCGCCGGGGGATGGGGGACGACAGGAAGGCCGGGATGGGGGAAAGGGGCTGCGGGGTTGGAATTTTCTGTTGTTGCGTACCATCAGCAATTTCACTTATGAAATGGCCGAAGAATAGGGGAAAATTGCCATGGATGGCAATTTTAGGAAATATAGGGCAAGGATGCCCTTTATTTCCGCCCCGCCCGGTTTGAAGTTCCTTTTCCATTTCATTAGTGAAATCTGATGGGAAGCTCCAACAGAAAATTCCAACCCCGCAGCCCCTTTTCCCCATCCCGGCCTTCCTGTCGTCCCCCATCCCCCGACGGCCATGCCTTCTGTAAAAATGGATTCCCGTGCCGCATATTTTCTTTTCATATATTAAATTTTTCAAAGGAATTCCTATTTCGAGTTGAAAGCGCTCCTTTGTTATGTTATCATAAAACAAAAAATGTTTTAAAACAAACACTAATTTAAAGGAGGTAACGAATGACAGCAAAAGAATGTATCAAAGGGCGCAGAAGCATCCGTAAATTCACCGACCGGCCGATCGACCATTCCCTGCTTGAAGAGATCATCGAAACGGCATCCTATTCCCCCAGTTGGAAAAACACGCAGATCGCGCGTTATATCGCCGTCGAAGGCGAATTAAAGGATAAGATTGCTGACGAATGTACTTCCGCATTTCCAAATAATGGCGCTATTATCAAAGGCGCGCCGATGTTAATTGTCATCGCTGTTATGAAAAACAGATGCGGCTACGAAAGGGACGGTTCTTTTACTACAAGGAGAGGAGATTCCTGGCAGATGTTCGATGCCGGCATCGCATCCCAGTCTTTTTGCCTCGCCGCATATGAACAGGGCATCGGAAGCGTTATCGAAGGTATTTTTGATGATAAAAAGGCAGGCGAGCTTTTGAACCTTCCAGACGACCGGGAAGTGGTTGCGCTGATCCCGATCGGTTATCCGGCGGAGGAACCTGCAGCACCCCGGCGCAAATCCGTGGAGGATCTGTTATCTTATACATAGAAATAAAAACATCCGCAAATCGGAGAGAACATTGCTTCTCTTCGATTTTGTTACGATCAGAAAGGAATCCATTATCATGAGACATTTAATGAGTCCCCTTGATTTTACGGTCGAAGAATTGGACCAGCTCTTCGACCTTGCCAACGATATCGAAAACAATATGCCGAAATATGCAAAAATGTGCGAAGGCAAGAAGCTCGCTACCTGCTTTTACGAGCCCAGCACCCGCACAAGGCTCAGTTTTGAAGCGGCCATGCTGAACTTAGGCGGAAGCGTCATCGGTTTTTCCGATGCAGCCTCTTCCTCCGCTTCCAAAGGGGAAAGCGTATCCGACACGATCCGGGTGATTTCCTGTTTTGCGGACATCTGCGCCATGCGCCACCACAAAGAGGGCGCTCCTATGGTGGCTGCGGAAAAATCCTCCATCCCGGTTATCAATGCCGGAGACGGCGGCCATCAGCACCCTACCCAGACATTGACGGACCTGCTCACCATCCGTTCTTTAAAAGGCTCGCTGGGCAATTTTACCATCGGCCTCTGCGGGGATTTGAAATTCGGAAGGACTGTCCACTCGCTGATCAACG
The DNA here is from genome assembly GCA_021772075.1 of Lachnospiraceae bacterium. Taxonomy (GTDB): domain Bacteria; phylum Bacillota; class Clostridia; order Lachnospirales; family Lachnospiraceae; genus Kineothrix. Next base: position 16,687 of record JAETNQ010000004.1, on the reverse strand, counting down.
CGCTCGTGCGCTATCCCAACGTGCATTTCATCTTTATCTCCCCCCAGGAACTGCGCGTCCCGGATTATATTACGGAAATGCTGCGGGAAAAAAATATCTCCTATGAAGAAGTAATCCGGCTGGAAGAAATCATGCCGCGCCTGGACTTCCTCTATATGACAAGAGTACAAAGAGAGCGGTTTTTCAATGAAGAAGATTATGTCCGCTTAAAAGATTTTTACATATTGAATAAAGAAAAAATGGCCCTTGCCAAACAGGATATGCTGGTTCTCCATCCGCTTCCCCGCGTCAATGAGATTTCCGTGGAAGTAGATGATGATCCGAGAGCCGCTTATTTCAAACAAGTGCAGTACGGCGTGTACGTCCGTATGGCTCTGATTCTTACTTTGCTCGAATATGCGAAGCCAACAACCCCGCAGGAATGAAAAACCGGTAAAGGAGGTATACTGATACCATGTTAAATGTAGGAAAAATCGAAGAAGGCTTTGTTTTAGACCATATAGAAGCGGGCAAAAGCCTTTCCATCTATCATCATCTCCAGCTGGATAAACTGGATTGCACCGTTGCCATTATCAAAAATGCCAGAAGCAATAAAATGGGAAAAAAAGACATTTTGAAAGTCGAATGCGATATCAATACTCTCGACCTTGACGTCCTTGCCTTTATCGATCATAATATTACAGTCAATGTCATCAAAGACGGAAAAATCGTAGATAAAAAAGAACTCGCGCTTCCTAAGGAAATCCGCAATATCATCAAATGCAAAAACCCGAGATGCATTACTTCCATCGAGCAGGAGCTGCCTCACATATTTATCCTTTCCGATGAGAAAAAAGAGATCTACCGCTGCAAATATTGCGAAGAGAAATGCGGCAAACGACTGTAACAGACAACTTTGACTCCAAAAGAAAGAAGGTATCATTTGAAACTGGATATGCACTGCCATACGAAGGAAGGTTCCTTGGACGGCAAAATCACACTTTATGAAACCATTCTCGCCCTGCGCGAAAAAGGATACCAGGGCATGCTCATTACCGATCATAATTCTTATAAAGCATATCGGCATTATAAGAAAAACATTCAGGATACAGACAAAGACTTCCATGACTTTATCGTCCTGAAAGGTATTGAATACGACACCATCGACGCGGGGCATATTATCGTTATTATGCCTACAGGGGTAAAGCTGCCTATTTTAGAACTTCGCGGGCTTCCGGTGGGCTTGTTGATCGACATCGTCCACCATTTCGGGGGAGTCCTCGGCCCGGCGCATCCCTGCGGGGAAAAATATCTAAGCCTTATGAATACCAGAAGAGGAAAAAAATCACGGGATCTGATCTCCCGCTTCGATTTTATCGAGACCTATAACGCCTGTGAGGAGCCGGAGTCCAACCGCGCGGCCTCCGAGCTGGCAAAACGTTTCCATAAACCGGAGATCGGCGGCAGCGATTCCCATAAAGGACTTTGCGCCGGCATGGGCTACACTCTGATAGACGCCGAAATCAAAAACGAAACCGACCTGATCCACGCCCTCCGTTCCGACACCGCCATCTCTTCCGGCGGAGAACGGTACATGTTTACCACAAAGCAAAAGATCGGGCGGATCAACGACGTTCTCGTCTATTCTTTCTGGGTTTATAACAAATTCCTGGCGTTGTATAAAGGGCATAAACGCAAAGTGCAGCTGCATCTGACCGAGCGTTCCTATATGCACCAGAAAGGGGCCTGATCAAAAGCCGCGCATCCATAAAGAAGTAATTTTAATACCGCAGGGCGGCATAACGGCGCATTTTGCCGGCTTCCTCTTTTATGAGCCGTTCTAGTTTCATGTAGCGGATTGTCCTTTTTCGGCACAAAACTGCTGTTTTCAATCTTCCGTTTCCTTTCCATTCCTTTTCCGTAATTTTGCCCGTCCACGCTATGTGGATTGCCGGTCAAAATTGCTTGTTGGAAAGTGTCCCAAACCCTCTTAATTTTTCTTTCACTGCCTACTGCACCGCCATAGCGGTTTTGCCGAATATTTTAAAAAATTTAACTTTTCTATGAAGCGGCTTGATTATCTAACAATCGTTAGGTATAATACATCTAACGACTGTTAGATATGGAGGTACTCTAGGTGAATGCAACAAATGAGCGAATACTAAGTGTATCACTGGATTTATTTTCTGAAAAAGGATATTCGGCGGTATCTATTAGAGATATATGCAAACAAGTGCAAATAAAGGAAAGCTCGGTGTATTATCATTTCAAAAATAAACAGGCGATTTTTGACGAGCTGATTTCTCGATTTCAGAAATATGCGGAAAGCATGATGAAAAAATTAGAATCGGTATTAAACGAGCAAAATAATCATCTTGGCGATAATTTCTATATGTCTGTCTGTGATAATTTTTTTGAAAACTATCTTATGGATGAATTCTGCAATAAAGTAATACGCTTGTTGTTGATCGAGCAGTTCCATAATGCAGAGGCGAAGAAAGTATATGACTATTGGATTTTCACAAAGCCGTTGAATATTCAAAGTGAAGTTTTTGAAATGCTGATAAGAATGGGAATTCTTTGCAAAGCCGATGGTAAATATCTTGCAATAAAGTATTATGCACCTATTTTCTTCTTCGCTCAAAAATGGCTATTCAGTGGAAAGTTAAATGATGAAACCAAAAACGGTTTTCGTACAGACGCTTACCAATATATCCAATCGTTCTTTGCTGAAATAGGGGGTGCATACAATGGCTAATATTGTTATAACGGGTGCCAATCAAGGAATAGGGTATTTTATTGTTGAAAACTTACTACGTTCCGGAAGCAAGGTCGCAGTTTTGGACATAGAAACAGATAATCTTGAAATGATAAAACCAATGTATGAAAACGCATTGTTGTTTTCCAAAGTTGATGTGCGAAACGAGAATGATTTGAATAGTGCCATAAAAGAAGTAATTGCGACATTCGGCAACATTGATATTGCAATTCACAATGCCTGTAAATGTACTTTCACATCGGAAGCAGACACCGATTTGGATGTATATAGAGATGTGTTTGATGTCAATTATTTTGGTGCATTACGGCTTGCAAAGGCGGTTTTGCCTGATATGCGCCGAGCCAGGCATGGACGGGTCATTTTTACTTCCTCTGGAGTCGGCGTTACGGGCTTTGGTAATATTTCGCCTTATGCTTCCTCGAAAGGCGCAATCGAATCACTTGCCAAATGTCTTGAAATTGAAAATCAGTGCTATGGGATTTCGTTTCATGTGTTTCACCCGCCGCTTACAAACACCGCTTCGGCCGCAGGCCTGCCCGTTCCTAAAGAATTTATGGCAGATGCCGCAAAGGTCGGCAGAGGGCTTGCTAAACATATAAATTCAAAGAAATTTGTTATATGTCATTGGTTCAGTCAAACTGTGCAAATGAAACTTTGCTATCGTCATCCACTTTTTATGGGTAAAAAGATGTGGAAAATGATGACGAGGGCGGGTCGGAGTAATGAGGATTAATACTCCGAAGGAAGAATATCAAATTAACAAGTAAATACGAGAAGATACAATACTCAAACTTTCCGATATCCTGCCCGCCTTCATCATATCTCTCTTCTACGTTTATGGATGGAGCGGCTATATCATTGAGCGTGACAGCGTTTGTTTTATCCCTTAAACCGCTCATCCACCGTTTCTTTTAACTCCTGCAGGGCATCCTTAAACCGTTTCGATACCATCGTCGGATTTCCCTTGATCATCTGGCGCTTATAAAAATCCTTCAATGATCCAAGCTGCATCCTGTTTTCCGCATTGATCCTGTATTTCATGCGCAGTTCCTGGATCTCCTCTTTGATACTGTCAGGATACGAGGAAATCCCGCTCTGTATTTTTTCTTTCAGGCCGCCCAGACGCTCTTCGATCCCGGCAACCAGCTCATCCGCCCTTGCGCTGCGTTCCTGTTTTCTTTCATTATATTCCCGCACCTTCGTTTCCCATTCCTCATTGGAAACCGCAATAATCACATCCAGGCGCTTCTGTACCCGTTCCAGTTCTTCCCTGGCCGCCTCCATTTTAATAAGAATATCCCGCAGGTCGATCGCCGTCTTGAAGGACAGGGTAAAATCCGCCACGATATATATGGTCAATACAAAAACAGCAACGGAAAGAACGCTCTCCGGTATCGACAACACCAACTGTTCCACCGGCTTATGCACCACTCTCGTCATCAATATGGTCAACCCGCCCCATGCCAGCGTAGAACTCAAACAGATATGTCCCTGGAAATTCAATTTCTGATTCGAATAATCCCAATACCTTACCTTGAACAAGGCCTCCATCGTCACTCCCGTCACATATTCCAGCGCCGTCGCCCCGATGCATCCCGCAATATAAGTCAGCGCCAGATTATGTTGGAACGGCATGGACACGATCAGCATCATGACCGCCCCGCTTCCGTACAAAGGCAGAAACGGCCCGCGCATGAATCCCCGGTTTACCGGATGCCTGTTCTTCAAAGAAACATAGGACGATTCAAAGCACCATCCAAAAAAGCAATAAAAATAAAAGAAAAACAACCATTGCGCCATGGTATACGAATACATAGCTTTCCTCCTTCGTCCGCCGCCTTACCGGTATACGCCCGCCGACACGCTCCATTTTCCCTTTTTTGTCTCATGGTCCGCCCCATAATACACAAACCTTCCAAACCCCCGGACGGAAACAATATCCCCGTTCTTCACCGCATAACTGTTATTCTCATTCAGCCTGCCGTTCACATATATCTTTTTTCCCCGGAAAAGTTCCAGGCTTTGGTTCCTGGACAAGCTATAAATCTTTGCTATGATCCCGTCCGCCCGCTCCGAGGCCACCGTAAAATGCATTTTCTCCGGCTCCTTTACAGGCAGCTCCTTTCCTGCATCCGCCTCGCTGCATTTTATATTGGTATGCCTCACCTTGTGCAGATTCTCTATGAGGTAAGGGGCTATCTTCTCCGTACAAAACAGCCAGGCAGACTTTCCTTCTACAAAAATATCCCCCAGATTGCTCCTGTCTATGCCAAGGTTCATCAATGCCCCCAGGACATCCCGGTGGGCCGGCGCCTCAGCAAATTTTTCCGACAAGGGCTTTAGCGACAGACAGACAATAGGAAAATCCTCCTCATAGCCAAGGCTTTCCGGGCTGCCGAACCGAAGCATCTGCCGCTCGCAGCCCTCCCGTCCGCCGAACAATGTATAATCCTTTCCCTTTTCCTCCATAGGCATCCCATAAAAAACATCCTGTTCCGCCATGCTTAAAAATCCCGTATACGTATAAATATTGTGTTCATAAGACTTCCTGGAAAGCTCCGCCAGCCGCTTTTTCAACTGGAGCAGCTCTCTTTCGCTCTCTGCCGCCATATTCTTATCCTGTCCCTATAGAAAACTAATAATCTCCTCTTCCGGCGCTTCCGTATGCTCTACGCTGAGCGCTTCCAATATAGGGCCTTCCTCCCTGTAATCCGCAAAATACTCTTTTTTTACAAGCGCCGTCACTCTTACCCACTGCTTCTCCTCCAGATCTTCCGCCCCCTTATAGGCACATGCAAATCCGAGAAAAGCCATATCGTCCGCGCAACAGGTCATCGCCATCCTTCCCGGAACAAAATATCCTTTGGGAAAGCTCTTAGGCTTTAATACCATTGCGGTAAACCGTACTTTTTTTCCGATATATCTCTCTAAATGATCCAGGGAATCCAAGTACCATATTCCATAAGCCTGATTGTCCAGCTCCAGCAATTCATCGTCCAGGCTATAGGGAAGGTCGTCCTCCATGATCTCATCGACCTCTCCATCGGAATTTTCAAATACAATATCCGCCTTCTGGTTAATTGCCTTAATATTTCGTTTATAACTGTTCAGATCCTCAATGCCGTCGCACCGGTTAAAAATAATCAGTTCCGATTTCCGCACCATCTCCGCCAGGAATGTCTTCATATTATTATAGTACATGGGAAATGTGGATGCATCGATCGTCGTCACCTGCTGCTCTACCGTCCAATGCCAGGGCAGTTTCATATTTTTATAATTCCACATGCCGTTATACTCTATAATAATCCGTTCCGGCTTGTGCTTCTTTTCCAGCTCGATCAGACGGGAAGGGGTAAAATCCTCCTCATCTTCTATCAGCTCAAGCTCCGTCCTGCTGCTCCGCAGCAGAAAATCATCGTATTCTATCTCCCCTTCCTCGCAAAGAACCAGAAGAGTCTTTCCTTTGATCTGGAAATAAGGCTGTCCCAATGTATAAGAAATGAATTCCGTTTTACCGCTTTCCAAAAATCCGTTAATGATATAAACCGATTTCATCCGCAAACCTCCGCAATCTCTTTATGAATTAACGGGCAAACAGCTTTTTCAGGTTATCTTCCGCCAGCTTGGAACCGATCACGCAGATCCTGCCTGTCACATCCGGCTTTCCTTCCCTGATATCGCATTCGCCCGGCACATAATCAAAATAAACCCATGTGCTGTCGCCGGCAGGAACCATCCCTTTCGCACGGAGTACCAAACCGTATTCGTCCTCATGCTCCAGCTCCGCCAATAATCTGCCGATCTCCTCCGCCGTATAAGCCGCCGGTGTCTCCATTCCCCAGCTCGTAAATACCTCGTCCGCGTGATGGCCCCCATGATGATGGTGGTGGCCGTGGCCGCATTCTTCGTGATGCCCGCCATGTCCGGCATGCTCATGGTGATGATCATGGCAGCATTCTTCATGGTCGGCGCGATCATGATGGTCATGGCAGCATTCTCCCTCATGATGAACATGCTCCGCATGATGATGTTCCTCATGTCCATGTTCATGATGGCCTTGGCAGCCGCAAGTGCAGTCCGGCCCATGCCCATGTCCTTCATGTTCATGATGGTGTTCCTCCTGCTCATGCTTCCTGCGCACTTCTTCCATCAATTCTGCTTCCAGGTCTTTCGCTCCTTCGATCGTCTCCAGAATATCTTTTCCGTCCAGTTCTTCCCAAGGCGTAGTAACAATCGTCGCCTTGGGATTATGCTCCCTGATCATTTCCACGCAGCCCGCAAGCTTTTCCGGGCTTATTTTGCCTGTCCTGCTCAGGATCACCGTTCCCGCATGTTCGATCTGGTTTATAAAAAATTCCCCGAAATTTTTCATATACATCTTGCATTTTACAGCATCTACTACCGCTACCGCGCTGTTAAGCCGTACTTCCGTCTCCGATACCACATCCTGGACCGCCTTCATCACATCCGAAAGCTTTCCTACCCCCGAAGGCTCGATCAATATCCTTTCCGGCGCATAGGTATCCAGCACTTCTTTCAGGGACGCGCCGAAATCCCCTACCAGCGAACAACAGATACAGCCGGAATTCATTTCCTTGATCTCGATGCCGGCCTCTTTCAGAAACCCTCCGTCGATGCCGATTTCTCCAAATTCATTTTCTATCAAAACTACTTTTGTATCCGCCAAAGCCTCCTTTAACAGCTTTTTTATCAATGTTGTCTTTCCGGCTCCTAAAAAGCCGGATACGATATCAATTTTTGCCATTGCGCTATCCGCTCCTTTCCAAACTCTCTACTTCTATGTATTTTGCGCTTGTTTTTCATTTATGTCAAGTTTTTGCCATGGAAATCAATTTTGCCAGGTTGGGATATGGCAGACGGGAAAGGAACAAACGCTGTCCGCTTCGCGAGCCAGCTTATTGTAACAAATTATCGCAAAAAAAAGGCGGGTAGAAAGCGAAAATTTTACCCGTCTTTTCTATTTCCCCATATCCACCCCTTCCAAAGCCAGCAGCTTCCTCTTCTTTTCCAGCCCTCCCGCATATCCCCTCAAGCTGCCGTCGGTGCCGACCACGCGGTGGCAGGGGATAATGATGGATATGGGATTATGTCCTACCGCGCCGCCTACAGCCTGTGCCGACATGCTTTCCAGACTGCGGCCGGCTGCGATTTCCCGCGCTATATCGCAATAGGTTCTTGTTTCCCCATACGGAATTTTGCAAAGGATTTTCCATACCTCTTTCTGGAACTCGCTTCCTTCCGGATGAAGAACCAATTCCCCAATGACCGGTTTTTCCCCTTTAAAATACCTGTCCAGCCAATCCTTTGTCCCGTTTAAAACCTTGGAATCCGCATTTTCCTGCATTTCCCCCTGTAGATCGCGCAGCGTGCCAAGATAATACTTCTGCCCCTCCATCCAGACTCCGGCCAGCGCACCATCCCTTTCTACAAGCAGGAGCGGGCCGACAGGTGATTCATAACGCATGGTATACAGCATATCTTCTTTTCTCCTTAAGTCAATTTTTTCAACAATCCCACTGGCAGCGTTTCAGATCCACATGGGAAGCATCCTTAAAAAAGATACCCTCCTGAAGAAGCAGGCATTCCTGCTCCCGCCATCCCGGAACCAGCCGCCCCGCGTGGTTTACTACCCTATGGCAGGGGTATTTCCCATAAAATTCCGCCATGCCAAGCACTTTTCCCACAAGCCTTGCATTTTTATCCCTGCCAATCAGCCGGGCAATCTGCCCATAAGTGGCAACACATCCTTTGGGGATTTCATCTACCACGGAAAGTATTTCATAAATGAAACTTTCATCCAAAATCCGTCCCATCGCTTACCGCACCGTCCCTTTTATCGTCCAAAAACGGATCCATATCCGCACCCTTCCAAAGACCCGCAGCCTCCAATTTCATATACCAGCTATACCCGTTAAAAATCAACCTTTCCTTTTCTTTGCCAAAAACCGGCGCAAGAGACTTCTCAAACCATTTCCGAACCTCTTCCTCATCCCTGCCCTCCCCTTCGATCTTCGCATTTACATTGGACTGAAGCATCATAAACCTGATAAAAGAATCCCTATCGAATTCATGCTCCAGTTCATACCGCTCCTGCCCCAGCATGAAAAAACCGTATGGCTTTACTTCCTCTGCCGTCCACACATGCTCGTTTCGGAAGGGCTTCGGGAATTCCTTCAAATAAGCTTCATGCCACCATCCGGTATAGCTTTCCTTCCCCTTCATCCTGTCAGAAATGCCAAAATCATAGACCAGCACATACCCGTCTTTACACATAATTTCCCTGAGGTTTTGTAAAAAAGCCCCCATCGCTATCCACTGTACCGCGCCGGCCGCCGATACGATATCATAGCCGCCCTCCACAGAGGGAATCTCTTCCGCCTTACTTACGATAAAGTCGTATCCTTCCCCATCCCCGCATATTTCCACGGCGGCTTTTACCATTTCGGCCGAAATATCCGCTCCCGTCACATGGCTGCAGATCATCTTCAAGGCTCTCGACGACAATCCGGCCCCGCACCCGGCATCCAGTCCCCTGGCGAATTTCCGGTCCGTCACTACCCTTTGGAACCTCTCTATCACCTGTTTGTGCAAAAAAGGCCTGTCTTTGTAACCTTGTGCAATCCTTTGGAAGTCAAAACTATTTTGAGCCATCTTCCATCCTCCCTCGCCTTATTTGCCGAATTTTCCATTGTAATTAAAGAGCAGCTTCAAATCCATATTCATGTAAAACAAGATCCTCATCTACGATTTCATCATAAACCCCGTTTGCCTTTACAAAACCATTTTTCCTATATAGTCCAATGGCGGGCTTATTGATATCTACAACAAAAAGGCGTAAATAGACAACTCCCAGTTTTTTTGCAGTTTCTTTTGCTTTTTGGAGCATCAGGCTGCCAATCCCCCTCTTTAAATAGTTTATATTTACTCCCAAACGATCCAAATAGCAGGCTTTCCCTTGATCTTCCTGCCATTCTACCGCTTTTTCACCCGGACTTGTATTCTGCAAAGCAAATGCGGAAACTATCTCATTATAATCGAGCAATACATAAAGGCGATTATTTTCTATATCTTCCTCAAAAACCCGCCAGGATAAATGTCATCCCATATGCATATTTGATGGCGATCCATGTTCTGGATGATATCTTTATATACCGCTTTCAGCTGCGGTAAATCATCCATAACAGCTAATCGAAAATCCATTTCCATAATCTTCCTTATTCCTATGCTTGATTTTAAAGTAACCGCCTAAGATTTGCAATAAATATTTCCAGGCCTCCGGGAATCCGGCTCCCATAAAATCGGGCAGAGAAAAAAATTTCCCTGCCCGCTGCAAGCGTCCGCCGCAATTTCCCATGGCCGTCATCTGCGGCAATATACCCGGATCGCCTCCCTTGCAAATTCAGCGGTGCCATCCCCGCCGGCCCGGTCGATATTGCCTTTCATGCGTTCATCGGATACATACATCTCCCCGAGTCCGCCCAATATCTCATCGGTACAATGGTAAAAATTCTCCGTAATAAAATCCTGCAATGCCCTGATCTTCTCCTGCACCTCCTCTTCTGAGGGCTGCCGGCCCCGAAGCGCGCCGATTTCTGCAAATAACGCCAGCATCTCCTTCCCTGCTATTTCGTATTCCCCATTGTCTCTCCCCTTCCTTCTCTCTTCAAATTCCTTGTATGCATCGGTATCGCCCCATCGTTCCCTGACTTCCTCCGCATACTGTTCCATTTCCTCATTCCGAAACGCATCAAAACTCATCCTGTCCACTCCTTTTTCCTGAATCTCCCGGGCAAAAGCAATAAGCCCTCCAATATGTTCCCTTTGCATCTCCAGCAGCCGGATCTGCTGCACAAGTGCTTCTTCCCGGTCAAAGCCCGGGCTGTCCATGATCTTTTTAATTTCTTTTAACGGAAAGCGCAGTTCGCGGAACATTAAAATAATCTGCAGACGCCCCAGCGCCGCATCATCATACAGCCGATAACCCGCTTCCGTCACTTCCGTCGGCTTCAGCAGCCCGATCGCATCATAATGGTGAAGCGTACGGACGCTTACCCCTGTGAATCTGCTGACTTCATGCACTGTTTTCATTCTTTCCTCCTTTCTCCTGCCAGAATACACTATGACGTAACGTGAGAGTCAATAGGATAAAGCCAAATTTTACAGAAATCAATTTTTGCCGATTGCGGGCAGGGCAGGGCGGGAAAGAAGAAGGGCGGCAGCAGAAAGGCAGGGGGCGGATGGGGATGGCTTCGCCGCTGCCTTGCGCACGCTGCCTTGCGCAAGGAAATGAGATTTTCTTAATATTCCATTCAACAGGCAGCAATTTGGTGACACGGATGTCACCAAAAGTCCGCAATGAGCCTGGACGGCGAATCGCGGACGGTTGCGTCCGGCTGATACAGCGACGCTGGAATATTTAGAAAATCCATTTCCCGAAGCCGGCACGGCTAAGCCATCCCCATCCGCCCCCTGTCTTTCTGCTGCCGCCCTTCTTCTTTCCCGCCCTGCCCTGCCCGCAATCGGCAAAAATTGATTTCCCCAGTCAAATAAATATTGAAAAAAAACCGGAAAATTCCCATTCAGCCATGTTACTCACGTGCAGTTTGTGGTATGCTCTTCTTAGCAAAGGAATTCCTTTGCGTCGCAAACGGATTCCTTTGCATTGGAAAAAATCCGTTATGCCATAAAAACCTACGGACAGAAAGGAATCTTGTTATGATGCCAAATACGATAAAACTTTATGATAATGACGCATACCAGACACATTTTTGCGCCTCCGTCCTTTCCTGCGAACTGCGGGACAAACCGCTGGACAAGCCGCAGAGCCATCTGCAAAGCCAATCACAATGCCATTCCCCAAACGACGGAAAAGCGGACAGCGGGAAACCTCTTTATGACATCATTCTGGACCAGACCCTGTTCTTTCCCGAAGAGGGCGGGCAGAACGCGGACAGCGGCTCCTTAAATTCCCATCCCATACTCGACGTGCAGATCAAAGACGGCCTGATCCGCCATACGACCGATGTCCCCTTTTCCCCCGGAAGCCAGGTGGAAGGGCAGATCGACTGGCAGCCCCGCTACTCCAATATGCAGCAGCATTCCGGGGAACACATCTTGTCCGGGCTTGTCCATGCCCGCTTCGGTTATGATAATGTGGGCTTCCATCTCGGCATCAAAAATGTCACCTTGGACTTTAACGGCTTTTTCACCCCGGAACAGCTCGAACAGATAGAAAGCCTTGCCAATGAAGCAATCTGGAAAAATATCGCGATCGATGCCGCCTATCTTCCCAAGGAACAGCTGGATGCGTTGGAATACCGCAGCAAAATAGAACTGACCGGCCCGGTGCGTATCGTGACTATCCCGGGATATGATGTCTGCGCCTGCTGCGCCCCCCATGTCAAACGAACCGGAGAGATCGGCCTGATCAAAATCACCGATGCCATCAAATACAAAGGCGGCATGCGTATCAGCATCCAATGCGGCGACCGCGCGTTGGAAGACTACCGCATGAAGCAGCAGCAATTAAGCGCCGTCTCCGTCCTCCTGTCCGCCAAACTGGAAGCGGCGGCAGATGCCGTCGGCAGGCTGAAGGACGAAAATTTCGCTCTCAAAGGCCAGATTATGGCCTTGCAGACCGCTTTGATGGAACAAAAAGCCAATGCTGTTCCGGCCGATGCCGCCAATCTGCTGCTTTTCGAACCCCGGCTGGAATCCGGCGTACATAAAAAATATGTAAACCTGCTGGCAGCAAAATGCCCTGGCATCTGTGCCGTTTTTGCCGGAAGCGACAGGGAAGGCTACCGTTACCTGATCGCCTCTTCCTCCCAGGATGTACGCCCGCTCCATGACAGGCTGAAAAAAGAACTGCCCGCCAAGGGCGGCGGCAGCAAGGAAATGGTGCAAGGCTCCTGTTCCGCTTCCAGGGAACAAGTATATTCCCTTTTTGACAGCTGCGGCATTCCTTTCACCGGCCAGGCGGCAAAGGACCAACGCCCCTAATGAATAAACGCTGTCACGCTCCGCGAGCCAGCTTATTGTAAAAAGAGGATTGCGCTATTCCGCAATCCTCTTATCCGTTTCCATAATATGTTCCACCAGCCAGTCCGTCACAAATTTCAGCAGATCCTTGATCGTTTCCTCCTGGTTTTCATCAATCACTTCCAGATCCATCTCTTCCAGCTTGCGCCTGAAATTATCATGCTGGACTTTTTGCGTAAACATCCGCTTATATTGGATACTTTCCATATAAGCCTCCTCATGGGCAAAATGCATCTCCGTATAATCCTTCAGCCTTTGAATCAACGCCGCTATATTGTCATATTTATCCGGCACAAATTCATTGATGCATAATTCATATATCTCGTCCGCTATTTCAAACAACACCTTGTGTTCTTTATCAATGGATTCGATCCCGACCAGATATTCATCTTTTAATTCGTACATATGAAACCGCCTTTCTTATCTATCACTACGCTTATACTTCTCTTATCATAACACAGATACCTCAAAAAATGAATATCTTTTTTTTCTCTCCTGTACGGCATATGGCTCATACAAAAAAGCGCTCTTTCCCTTCCGGGATTGAGCGCCTTTTCATTTTATATGATTATTTTAAAAATCTGAATTCACCGAATGAAGAATTGACATGGTAATCCGGTGTTTCCGTCTTAGGGTCAACCCATGAAATCCATTCCATCACCGGGTCGTCCCCCTCTTTTGCCGGAGTTGAGAATTCAGCGCGGTAAACCCCTGCCCTCATCACATCATTTATGATCAAGTCCAGATCCTGCAAGCTCTTCAGCGGAACTTTCCCTTCCACAGTATAGCCGTTACCATTTTTCACGCCCTTCGTTTCCAAGCCTTCCAGATTCCATTTGCTGTCAAATTTTCTATAATATTCTATAGAATAATCATGCACCCTCCCGTCAGGATCCACCTCTATTCCATAATAAAGAGGCATGCCGTCCGGCGTAGGTTTATCAACGCTTCCGCCGGCAAAGAATAATTCCACTCTGTCTTCTGCGTCTACCGTGCTTTCATCATCTTTCCACTCTTTTTCTACCACCACGTCTTCATCCGTAACGCGGAATGCAAAATAAAAATCGGTTCCGTCATTATACGCCTTAAATTCAGTCAACGGCGCTTCTTTCTCGTCCCACGGAAAATGGAATCCGCCGGATATTGCCGGGACAGTTTCCCAGACTTTGTCATCCAGTTTTCCATCTAAGGTGATTTTCTCACTACGTTTTACTACATCATAATGCGGTGTGGTTGCTTCGTTATAAGCAATTACTGCTTTTGCTTCTGCAACGCTTGCATTGCTGTCAGATCCTGCCAGCACCAATACGAATGCGGCGGTCACAGGGATCAGCCATTTTTTTGATAGTGGTTTCATAGTCATCCTCCTTAACTCAATTTATTATTTGTTACATATTATAAATATAGAAAATAATATCCCCTTTGTCAAGCCTCAAAGCCGCATAAATACGGCATTCCCACCATTTCAAGATTAATATTTCTTTTAAAAATAATATTTTTTTCAAATATTTTATTGAATATTAAGCAATGATAAAACGTTTTTCTTTGCGGAATCCCTCACCGGCTTACCCGTATCACCGTATTATTCCCGATCTCCTTATCGCTCCCCGTTATGACCTCCTCATCCTTTGCCACTTCTCCGTCCGCCAAGGCGGCATAACTATCGTTCCTATCCATTACTTTTACATCCGTAAGACAGTTGGCAGAGTGAAACGGAGGGAGGAAGAAATTTAATGGAAATATAAATGTGATTATGATATTATGCTAGCAAGGACGTTCGGCTATTTTAGATGTTTATGCGATTGACAGCACCGATAAGGAATTCTATAGAAATTCAGAGAAAAGACGCCGGAGCAGGTGCAAAGAGAGCAAGGAATAACAGCAGCCTATCGGACGCACACATATTAAAGTCTAGTGATGATACGGAGGATATTTCTGACAGCTATTTAATTTTCATAACAGAAAATGATGTAATGAAAGGAAACTATCCGATCTATCCGGCAGAGAGATATGTCACTATCGGGGAAAATAAGGTATTGTTTGGCGATGGTTCGCATATTTTATATGTTAATGGGAAATATAGGGGGCAACGATGAAATCGGAAAGCTAATGCACGATTTTTCATGCACTAATCCCGATGATATGAATTATGAAGCACTTGCTAAAAAAGTACGATATTTTAAGCAAGACGAGAAAGGAGTTGCTGTCATGTGCAAAATTATGGAAGATATGAGAAATGAAGCGGCGCGGGAAGCTGTTAGGAAAACAACAAAAGAAAATGCACACAGACTTTTGAAATTAGGCAACTGGCATAATAAACAATTTAATATCAATAAAACAGCGTAAAGGCACATGGAACAATACATTGTAGACCATGCGTCTTTTTTGCGCCCAAAAGGAGAACTATGAGCGACAACATTCAGGCCACTACCACAGGGCGATTAACGCCCTGTTTGCAAAAGAAGATTGATGGAAGACCGGCTCGTCCCCTGCTCCTGCCCCTCTTCAGGAAACGGAATCTGGAACAGCCGCAGGATCTCTTTCTGGGACTCAAATTCCCTCTCCGCAATAAATTCCATGAAATCCCTGTCATCCCTATGCATTTGTGGCTATCTCATCTCTGTATCTAAGCAGTCCTCAATATCTTTTTTTATGTTAAAACCTGTCAGTCATTTAGCCGACTTTACGTCATTGGCGTGCCAGTGAATTTCTATTGCATCTCCTTCTATTTGCTGTTATACTTTGCATATGCACAGAGAAAGAAGGTTCTTAGATGAGTGCTCCACAGACAATAAACGGTTTAATGAGACATTTGAGAAATGATTGCAATATTCAAATTAATGGCAGTTACCAAAAGCAACAATTAATCAGCTATGGTTACTATCATGGGTATAAAGGCTATCGTTTCATCAAGAACAGCTATAATCAAATTCCTTATACAGATTTCAGTGAAGTAGTTGCTGTAATTGAATATGACAACAACTTAAAAGCCGCGTTATATTCAGACTTAATGTTTATCGAAACTGCCATAAAAAATATTGTTTGCAATGAGTCTGTAAATGGCCTAAAACTCGGCACGTTTGAACACGTCTATAAAGAACGTATGCGCGACAACACTACAAATACAAAGCTGCAATCCAAACGGCTCAAGCTAAGAAATTCTGTATATTCAAAGTTATCTTCACGATACCGCGATGAAGAGGGCAACGATAACCAAATGATTCGCCACTTTTATAATCGTGGAGAAGACGCTCCTTTATGGGTCGTTTTTGAAATATTGTATCTAAGTGATCTTGCCAGCTTTTTTGAGTGTTTAAACGAAATAACCAGGGAATATATCATGACACAATTAAACATGTTTGATGTTTCCATCGATACAAACAGAAGTTTGCTCAGTAGTATGCTTTACACCATAAAGTCACTTCGCAATTCCGTTGCCCATAATAATATTATTTTTGATACCAGATTTAAGGACAGAAAAATCAGCCCTATACTTAAAAAGTGGGCTGAAAAAGAAACTGGCATACAAAACATTACCTTATATTCTCTTATCGACTATATAATTATCGTGTGTTGTTTACTGAAACGTATTGATTTTAGTTCCACAAGAGCAGATCAACTGGTTCATGCCTATCAAAAGCAGAATCAACTTCTTCAAAGCAGTGTTGCACCTGCAATTTATGCACAAATTATACAGCAAAATGTTACGCAGAAGATAGCTGCTCTGGAGAACTACCTCGATACATAACCCGTTACAATTCACGGCCTAACCGATAAAGAAAAACCTCGCAGATACTGACTGCGGGGTTTTGCATGATTAACAGGAGGTGCTTATATAAATATTACACCTCCAGACCGATATTAAAT
>JAETNQ010000094.1 GCA_021772075.1 Lachnospiraceae bacterium | reverse complement strand
GACACCAGGAACGGTAAAAAAGGGCAAAAAAACAGAAACCCGGAGAACTCCCCTCTGAAAGAGGGCGCAATTATACACCACTTCGGGAAGTGGTGCATTGCGCCCTGCCGGGGGCGTCCTGCGGACAGCAGATGATTTCCGTAAATTTCTAATCCACTCCATTCATCACAGGGGAAGCTACCCTTCCCCTGCGCTGGCTCCGCCAGCTACCCCTTTGTGGGCTTGTCGTTTGAAAGTGCATTGTAGTACCAGCATTTTCTATTCAGCAAGTGTATGAGCCGACAACAAATCAAATTTTTTCTTTACATTCGATTGATTTTGCAATATATTAGAGTTAGTATAATATACCAATAGGAAAAAAGTAATAATGTTAGGAGGATGGTTTCATGGAAGTCACAAATTGGACACAAACAATCCAACGGAATAACCATATAGGTATCATTTCTGGTGCAAAGAAACCGGAACAGAGCGAAAAAACATTCAACTCCCACTCTAATTCCAACACTGATAGTTTGGAGATTTCCGAAGCAGGCCGTCAGGCGGCTATGGTGGCAGAAATGGAAAAAGATGGATTTGACCATGAGGTGGCGGTGAAGCTGGCTTCTGGGCAGATTAAGGTCAACGAGCCGGATTGGGATACTTTCGAGTTCCCGACACTAGAAGTTCAGGCGAATCCGAAAATCTATCAGGATAACTACATCAAAGCTCTAGTGGAAAACTTATATGCAGTACAGCAAGAAGTCGAGGCTCATTATTCATCAGAATCTTCCAAGCTCCAGAGTATGAGCGATCAAGAAGCGATGAACTACCTTTTTAAGACCTACAAAATGCCCTATATGGAGGATGTTTTCATTCCGGGGACTCCGCTCCCAGCGGCTCCCAACGGTATGTCTAAGGCTGAGGCAGATATGGCTTATGACCAGTTGAAAGGTCTGCGTTTTGGTAAGGGTGTTGCTTTGGCAGATTCCTATGCTCTGGGAGCCGAGGGAATGAAGCGACTCTCTAGCGTGGAAGATAGGGCTAAAGAAACTGCTCAGGCAGCTTACGATGCCGCCCAAAAGGAAGTAGATGCTCGGCAGGAAACATTCAACGCTCAACGTAAGGAGAAATTCAAACAGACCATTACCCGAATCAACAGCGGAACCGGAACCCTCATGGGTTATATGGCTCTGCGGCCTAATGGGTCTGGAGAAAACATCGAATAACACACATATGGAACGGCGAGCAATGTGTCGCTATCCAGCTTTGTTTTTCAGATTGGATAATTCAAGGTTACTGAATTGACAGTCTATCAAAAACTAAATAGCTAGCTACTTATTAGTGGTATCATCAAGCAGGAAATCTGAAAAGGTATCCTGCTTTTTCTATGCCCGGAATCCGGGAGAAAGGAGGGCGCACACTTGCCATGCCCGCATTGTAAAATCACCATCATCAAGCGGAGCAACAATGAATCCGCCGTTTCTGCCGCCGCCTACCAGAGCGGTGAGAAACTGTTTTCTGAATATGACCAAGAACAGAAATACTATCCCTACAAGAACGAAGTCACCCACAAAGAAATCCTGCTCCCGCCCCATGCGTCGCCGGAGTTTGCAGACCGCAATACCTTATGGAACTCCGCCGAAGCGCAGGAAAAACAATGGAACTCCCAGCTTGCCCGTAGGTTCGTGCTTGCCATCCCAAGGGAAATCCCGCCGGAACAGTATGCCAACCTTATCCGTGACTACTGCCGGGAGTTTTTTGTTTCCAAAGGCATGATAGCCGACTTTGCTATCCACGACAAGGGGGACGGCAACCCCCACGCCCATATCCTGCTCACCATGCGGGCGATGGACGAAAAAGGCA
>JAETNQ010000093.1 GCA_021772075.1 Lachnospiraceae bacterium | reverse complement strand
ATATGCCTCTTTGCAAATAAAACTGCCGTTCACCGTTTTTACAGACTGCCTGCGCACGATTTTTTTCAGTCCGTCAAAAAGCTCCTTTGCTGTTTCGTTGTCATAATGCATCGTTGTGATCTCCGTGGGGAAGATTGCCTCTTCCTGGTACACGCCGTTTAAGTCCATATCTATCCGTTCTATATTTTCATCGCAAAGGGAAGTATATCGTATCCCTCCCTTCCCATGGTCTTTCCATCTGTATTCCTTCCAGGAGCAGGCGGTTGTTCCTGAAAAGGCGGAGATCTGTTTATTACCCTGATGGGAGCCGAAAAAATTAGTTCCCAGGTCTGGCAGATGGGCAGCATCCTTAAAAAAGACAGGGCCTTCATCTGAATATGTGGGTACATAATAGACATCGAACTTATTTTGAAATTCTTCCAGGATATCCTGCAGATCCTCTCGTTTAGCATAAAAACGAAATCTTCGTACCTTCATATGCATCTGCCTCCTCTCCAAACATTCCATGTCCGGACATCGATTACCAGTTCTCCCGCACCTCATCCATGACATTCCAAACCTCCGAAAGCGTCACAGGCGCCGCATTCTCATCCGCCTGCCCGTATTCTCCCTGCAGGATACACTCTTCGTAAAGCCTCTGCATGGCCATAAAGATATCCTCCCGTTCCTCTGTCTCGATGAACTCCTCATAACGGTCATTGAGCTTATTAAAATACCCGGTGTACCTGCGGACAATCTCTTCGATTTCTTTTCTGTCCGCCGCCCTGCCCATCGCCTCCGTCAGCAGCTTTTTTGTATTTTTGTAACACTTTCTGGCGTTCCGGTATGCCGCCTCAGGAATGAACTCGTTTCCGTCCCAATGGCGGAGCGGGTTCTCCAGGTTATCCCTAAGCCATCCTTCATCCCGCAGATGGGTGACACTTAGCCTGTCCAGCTTCCCTTTCCAATATTTTTTCAGGTACAGACCCGCTTCTTCGGGAACGCTGTCAAAGTCCAGCTCCCGCAGTTCCTGCAGCCCCTCCAATGCTTCCATATCCCTCTCATCATATCCAAACAGATCCTTACAATAAAAGGTTCGAAGCCCGGACAGCTTTCCTGCCTCCTGCATATGGGTTACGGTGCCGGGAACTCCGCTTATGTTTAAATATTCCGCCTCTGGAAACTGTTCGGCCGCCTGCCTCATATCCAGCTCTTTTATGTCGGTCAGGCGGAGCCTTGGGATCCGGTTTTTTTGAAGTCCGTATCTTAGAAGCAGTGCCTTTTTCAAGGATATTTCCAGAGTCAGTTTCCCACTGCAAAGGCTGTCGTCAATCTGCAGTTCCGGCCGGATCTTCCCATACAGCTTCAGAAAGCGGGTATCTTTTGGAAGTACCAGTTTCCTGATTCCGCTCATATCCAGCTCAAGATTGTCCAGGCAGGTATTCCCAAGGTCAAGCACCTCCACATCTGCCTTTTGCAGGCGCAGTGTCCGAAGCAGAGGCGCTGTGGAGAACAGCTTCTGAAGCTTACCGGAATACCCCTGCACTTCGGCATACGTGATACAGGGAAACTCTTCTAAGGTATCTTTTTCTGTCAGACACCGGTAAAGGTCATCCCGCAGCCCTCCGGTATTCTTTCGAAACATTCTGCCATGTACGGACACAAAATCGCCGCTGTTTATATATTTTTTGTATGCCGACCTGGCGGTTTCGCCAAAAGACTTCCAACGTTCTTCATAATAGTAATCTTCCCCCGTGGGCCACTTCCAGGAGTAGGAATCCCATACCGGACTGCTTTTGAGCCCGCACTGGCCTATGTACCGGTAATCCCTGGGAACAGGAGTATTTTCAATCCCTGTTTTTATCATCTGA
>JAETNQ010000058.1 GCA_021772075.1 Lachnospiraceae bacterium | reverse complement strand
AGCGACCTGGCCGGAAGCGTCCTTGGCTTAGTCCAAGGAATCGGGCAGATGGCAATTTCCCCTTATAGCAAAAACCGCGACCCGAGGAGAGGATGCGGGGTACACAGCCCGTTATCGAACCGGGTCGGGGAGCCTATGACGTATGGCTACCGGTATGATGTTGGTTCCTTGCAGAGGGCAGGAAATGTACGCAGGAAGAAGGAAGGCTTCAGCATGCTGGGGCTGCTGAAGGAAGCGGCGGTTGGCGGCGTGATGGGCGGCTTGGCTGGTACGGTGTTTTATGGAGCCGGGAAGGCTTTTGGGTTCCTGAAGGATAGTGTACGGGATGTTCGGGGGAAAGGAAGTTCATTATATAAGAGTAATTCTGGATTAAAATATAATTTACAATTTTTTGCAGAAGAGAATGTCGATAGTAAGACTAATTTTATAGTAACATCTAAAGGTACGGTTATGGATACAAGTAAAAATTACAATTTGATAGGAACAGGAAAAAAGGGTGATTGGTTTCAAATCCATAATTTGGGAAAGGAAGAAATAGGATTTGACTTTCCACATACGCACTCACCCAAAATAAATACTAATGGAGCGCATGTATCGGTTAATAGAGTTATATCGGATACAACAGATGCAGATATAAATTTGGCTGATAAATTATTAAGAACAGGCCAAATGATTTTGAGAAAAGGAAGGAGATAAGATGTGAGTGAGTGTATTTTGTGTAAGGGAGATAAAAAACAATTGGAAGATATTTCTGGGAGATTTTCAATATTAAAGTTAGATGGCTTTATGAAGAATGCGGCATGTAAAATTTGGCCAGATAATGAGGCGTGGTCGTTACTAATTGATGGAAAGGAGATTGATTATTATTTAACAAAAGCTCAAAAAGAAATGAACGACGGTGTTGATTTTTCCGCAACAGAAATATGTGATATTATATCTGTATTGATGGAGCGAAATATCAGTTTTGCAATGTGGTATGATATTTTTTATGAGGATTTGCCTGTTTATAAGAATGAACTAGAAGTAAAAAGTTCATGCTGTGAAGGGATTAGAGATGTAAGTGGCATGTGTGAAGTTTACCTTTTGTATGATAATGAATAATATGATTATCAAGAAAGATAAAGAGTTTTTTGATGATTATCTAATCCTTATGTGGGAAATCTATTGAGAGATATAAAAACATTTGTTTTTGGTATTAAAATAAAAACATGGAATCGAAGTTATTCTATAGCCTTAAAAAGTTTTTGAATAACTTCGGTTTTTTGTATACAATTTTAATTATTGTGCAAATTTTCTTTATAGTATAAAATTCCATATAAAGACTAATAAGGTTTTGCTGTCAAACGGCACGGCGACAGGAGTCCGTTATCTGGTAAGAGACTGGGATAAAGGAGGAAGCGTGTAAGCGTCAAATCTGACACTTACAGAAATATTGCTCCTAATGGATAAGTATAATAAGAGTATAGGGAAGCGCGCACCCTCAAAAAAGAGGATCACAATATGAAGAAGCAAGCAGAAAAAGACAAACTCACAGCTTTATACGAAAGGCTCTCCCATGATGACAAGGGGCGGGCGAATTCGTAAGCATTGAGAACCAAAAGCGGATTTTAGAGGATTACGCAGGAAAAAAATCTTTACCAATATCTGGCATTTTATAGATGACGGAATCCGGGGAACAACCTTCAAACGTCCGGCGCTGTTCATGCTTTGGAGAATGCCGTACTTTGCAACAGTCATGCGGTAAGCTTCACTGGTATACTGTGAGCCCCGGCCGGAGTGGATGACTGCTCCTCTGGGTGCCGGATAAGACCGCACAGCATTGGCAAGCGTTCTCCTACAGAGTATTGAAATACATCATGCTGTTTTGCACTTGCGGCCAGTTTATCTCCAGTCCGACACCAACCCGATATGCTGCTGAACGACCGTTTTCTTTCACAAAGCCCATCTTTTTTAAGAATGAAAGTTCTGCTTGGAAAGGCTTTCTCGTACCACCAGCGCGGACAGTGCTTTTCTTCGCCAAATGTAATGTGTTTGTAAACTCATTATCCAGCCACGACAAATAGGCTCCAGAGTCAAACTTATAATTACCGTGGCTGTCCCTTGTAGCAAATGCAAATAAATCCGATTCAAATTTCTCTTCGGACAATTTATAGAAATAGTGAAGCATCGCACCATACTGCCCATTCTGCAATACTGCCGCCCTCAAAATTTCCATTGGGATGCCCGCATAAGCACTTGCGACCCTCTCACAGGCATCTACATACTTATAGCCCAAATCCGTCAATGTCCCACCCGGCGCAAGGAATCCTATGTGATACAGCCCCGAATCAATGACCTCTCGATAGCTGTGGGAGTCTTTTCTGACTTTTACGGCATATTCCTCCCAAACAGTATCCTCGCCAGCCGGATTTGCATTCAGCTTGTTTACCAGTTTGGATTTTATCGAATCACTCCTGCCGGAAAAAAGCCCTTGGTAATGTCCATCGTCATCCAAGCGTATTTTTGAAGGCGTATCATTTACCGTAAACGGACTGGTACCTTGATAAATCGGCATAAGCTCATTCCAAAAATAATAACGGAACCAGACATAGCGCCACGCCATGTCCGAAACAGTATCCCCAGGTGTGTTTGACAAATATTTATAAACATCCGCAGTTGGAGCAATTCTTTTTACCGCATCCGACAGCTTGGCGGGGATGTTGATTCCTCTCAAATCCTCGCCTGTTGCAGTTACTATCTTTACCGCCTGGCAAAACCTGAAAAAAGCATCAGGGTGACTCATACCCTCTCGCATATGCGCCCATAAGGTCGATACGCTTCCTGTAGTAGTGGCAGCCGCAGTTGCACCGATACTTCGACAACTTGGCAGAGAAATATCCCGAACACAGTTCAGCTTTCCCTGGAACGGACGAACGGCAGAGAGATTGGGCGTTGTATATGTATATATGCTGATGGGTATGTCTGGCGCAGTCGCATCTATAACTCTCTTG
Organism: Lachnospiraceae bacterium; assembly: GCA_021772075.1. Classification (GTDB taxonomy): domain Bacteria; phylum Bacillota; class Clostridia; order Lachnospirales; family Lachnospiraceae; genus Kineothrix. The sequence goes on along the minus strand of JAETNQ010000058.1, from coordinate 15,359 downwards.
ATATGTGCGCCTGGTGTACTGTGCGATGAATACTTATCGGGAATCACCATAACGGATGCATCGTATCCCTTTTCCAGATAAGCAAACGACTGCCCCAGCGCAGTCAGTATGCCATGAACTCCCTCGTTAGGCCGTTTATACTCGAATGCGATTTTAATGTCACTATGGGTGCTATTCTCGGCTAAAATAACACCATCCGCAAGCGGCCACTGGTGACCGCCTTCCCGCATCGCCCAAACTGACCACCGACCGCTTGTTCCCATCGTTCCAAAGAATGCAGCCTGGTTATGCATAATCATATCCGCAATTTCAGATGAAGCATACGCGGCTTCTGTATCATGGCTCATGGCGTTACCTCCTCGTTGGCTTCAATATATTCCCGTATTTTCTTCAAAAACGGCTCCGCCATTTTAGGGGGAACCGCATTGCCAACTTGTATGCATTGTTCCTGCCTTGTTCCGAAGAAAATATGCGTGTCCGGAAAGGTTTGTATCCTGGCGGCTTCTCTTGCTGTAAGTGTTCTGTTCAACGCCGGGTGAATCGGGAATGCGTTATGCCCCGGAACCATTGTCGTTGAAGGCTTGTTTCTGTCCAGCCGTTTATAGACATGGCTGTAATTTGCCACTTTTCCGGTTTTTGAGTCTTTCCGTGTTGCTGCTGCAAGTTCGGGAGGGAGGTCTTCAACATTCAGTTTGCAACCTTCTTTTACATATCCATATCTAGCAGCCACTATTGGCTTATGGGCTAAAGGCACATGGTTAGGCACTTGGTTTTCTTGTCCCATCAAATCCATGATGGCACTTCCCACCGTGGCATACTCCGGTGTATTGCCGGAACCGATTGGAAAATTCGTGTTTTTTGGCGGTTCATACTTTACACCGATTCTGTTTCCGATCATGAACATACGGTAGCGTTCTTGCGGTACACCATAATCTGCTGCACAGACAATTTCGCACCATATATCCCCATAGCCGATTTCTTTGAACCGCTCTTTGATTTTTTTCACAAACAGCCCCTTATCAAGGTTGGTAAAGCCTTTTACATTCTCCATAAAGAAAAACTTCGGCCTTAGCAGTTCTACGATCCTGATATACTCGTATACAAGCGCATTCCGAGGATCGTTCTGCGGCTCATAGCCCTGTGTATTGATAAATCTTCGTTTCCCGAAAACCGAGAAACCCTGACAAGGTGGGCCTCCGACAACCAAATCAACATCCTTGCCTTTTAGTATAGCCTCCAGTTCATTTTGTCCAAGGTTCTTGATGTCCTCAAGGATCAAAGGAATATCAGGGAAATTATAGTTGTGTGTTTCAGCGAACTGTGCATTCACTTCGTTTGCCAATAGCACATCAAATCCGCTATCTCGCAGTGCCAGTGTCAAACCACCGGCTCCCGAAAACAAATCAATTGCCTGCATTCTCTTCCTCCTCCGAAGTTTTTTCCAACTGCAAGAGCAAGAACTTGGCCAGCTTTTCGGAGAAGAGAGGCGGTACCGCATTTCCCACTTGATGTCCCTGCTGCCTTCGATTCCCCTCAAAAACCATCTTATCTGGGAATGTTTGAATCCTGGCTGCTTCACGAACGGTAAGGCTTCTGTTCAGTTCTGGGTGTATCGGGAATGCATCATTTCCCGGAACCATAGTCAGCGCTGGTCGTGACCGGTTAAGCCTCTTGTATGTGTTGCCAAAATTCCTCCTATACAGTTCGGGCGGCAATGAATCCTCCGGCAGACGTCCGCCCTCTGGAATCATCTGATACCTCGCTATTATTTTGTCCGTATGTTTTAAAGCTACATGATTGAACTCTGGTGTATCTCCAAGTCCAACCAAATCCTTAATGACATCCCAGCACGGCTCCCATCCCGGCAGGCCGTCTTCTGGATTGTCTGAATGGTCTGGCTCAGGGAATGTGACTGGAAGTCCTATGCGGTTTCCGATGATAATAACCCTCTCTCTGATCTGGGGGACCCCATAGTCGGCCATGTTTATAAGCCGATAGTCCGCATCGTATCCGGCATCCTTCAGTTCCTTGAGAACGGTCGCAAGATACGCACCATCCTTCATGGTGAGAATACCTTTTACATTCTCCATAACAATGAATTTCGGCCGCAGTTCCCGGATGAGCCTTGCATATGTCAATACCAGTTCATTGCGCGGATCATGTTCAGCCCTTATTTCAGGATTGGAAGATACCCGCTTGCCAATGGTGGAAAAGCCCTGGCAGGGAGGACCGCCGATAACTATGTCTATTTCGCCATCATCAAGGTATTTTTTGATTTCTGAAGATGACAGCTTTCTAATATCCATATTGATGAACGGAATGTTTGGGAAGTTCCTCTTATGCGTTTTTTCTACAAGATTGTCATTATCAACGCAAAGCCTGATATCATATCCGGCTTTCTCAAATCCCATGTGGAGTCCTCCTGCCCCACAGAATAAATCTACTACTTTGAACTGTTCGCCCATGCTGCAAACTCCTTAGCTTCATCAATGTTAATCCGTTTTTCCTCGACTCTGTCGCTCATGGTCTCACCTCAACCAACTCAAAATTGCTTAAAATTCACTAAGTGTTATTATAGCATAAAGCAAGGGCGTTTGTAATTGTTTTTTATAATTTGCATTAGTTTTCATCGGTTTATACAGACAAACTCCTGTTCTCATGCAAAAGGCAAAGGGCGGACACCGGATTCCCGGTTTCCGCCCCTATAAACACTTAGCCGGCATGCTTCGGAAGAGATTTCAGGTATGACGGAGAAAATTTCGCCGTCTGCCCCTACTTCGTGTTAAAAAGATGAATGATCCCAATCACTGCAGGAAATAACACCCCGGCAACAGGCCAGACAATCCAGCTGTATCCCCAATCCTCCGTAATAAAGCTATAGGCCAGATAGATCGCGGTCGCAACTAACCAATAGATGCCGGATATGGCGTTGACGATTGGCTGCTTTTTCTTTTTTTCCCTGGAATAATCGTTTTCCTGTAAAAGTTGTTCAAAGCTGGACCAGATAACACCGCTGCGGACGAAGAAAGTGACTCCGATACCGGCAATAACCAGCGTCACCGAAAGCATGGCTGTCAGGAACAAGGTATTGTCGTCATTAATAATAGTACCCGCAAACAAAGGAATCAGGGACAGGATGCACAGGCAGCTGCCGACCGTATTATTTTTCGTATGAGTATTTTTATACTGCTCCTTGCGTTCCTTTACCATTCCGCTGACACCGTATTCCGTTTCAAACACTTCCTTTTCCAAAAAGTCAAAAGAAGCGGCTTTATTGCTGTTTGAAATAAAAATAGTGACTGCTGTTGCAACGAGAATGAGCAGAACGGTCATGCCAATGCCGACGGCCATCTGCTCCGAAAAATGATATTCCGGCATTTCACTGGCCGCTGCCCCGAGGAACAGGCAAATGGGGGACAGAATGCATAAAAATGTCGCATAAGCAGTTGGTTTCGAAGTGGCGGATTTTATGGAAAGAAACGTATTGGCTTCTTCCATGGACACCCGCCTTAACGAAGATTCCTCTTTGGCAGAAATTAAAAATTCCTCCTCTTCTATTTCATCTTTCAGTAAATAGTCGATGCTTACCCCAAGCAAATTTGAAAGGCGTATCATTTTTTCATAGTCGGGAATCGACTGCGCGCCTTCCCATTTTGAGACGGACTGCCTTGTGACATCCATCTGTTCTGCCAGTTCTTCCTGGGACCATCCGTTTTTCTTACGGAGCTGTATGAGTTTATCTGCGAAAATCATAGTAGATTTCCTCCTTTTTTGTTTTTTGGTATGTCCATTTTAGCGGTTCGGGCAGTTGCAGACCACCTACCGGGGATATGCAATATGTCAATCGCTGGTTGCGGTTCCCCGCTGCCCTATATTTTCATGTAAAAAAGTTTATATATTTTTAAACAAATGTATGAAGCCGTTTTATGCCATTTCAGGAATACATAGTAAGAAGGCTTTTTTATGTTTACAATTTTGATAAAAATGCCTCATTACAATAAAGGAGGAAGGGATCATGCTATGTGATTTAATTCGCAGCGCTCAAGCGGACGACAAAAAGGCAATGATGGAATTGATTGACAAATTTTCCCCATTATTCAGAAAGTATGCCAGGAAGTTGGATTACGAAGATGCCTACGAGGATATTGTTCTTTTCTATATGGAGATGATCCGGTCTATGGATCCGGACAGGATCGCCAGCCAGGAGGACGGGGCGGTCGTCTCCTATATAAATATTTCCATTATAAACTATTATAACAAAAGAGTGCGGAAAATGATACAGCATGAAAGAGAAGTGGCATTATCGGATCTGACGGAGGAACAAAAATATTATGTGGAGGCGCGGGCGGCAAAACCAAATCAAATAGATGGTTTAGGGGAATTGGGAATCAGGGAATTATTGAGCGAAAAGGAATACCGGATTATTTATCAGATTTATGAGGAAGGATATACAGCGGCGGAAATTGCCAGGATATCCAAGAAATCAAGGCAATCGGTAAACCAGTTGAAGCATAGGGCGTTGAAAAAAATAGCGGATTTTTTGAAAAAGCATTCAGGTTAAAGAAAGAAGGTGGAAGCATGGATGAAACGGAGGTAGCAGTAAAGCTGGAAGCACACGAACAGGGGATCGATTCCCTGAAGCGCCGTGCCGATGATCTGGAGACCCGGAGCAAAGTCATCCAGGATCTCGCAATATCGGTCAACAGGATGGCGGTCAGCATAGAAAGCATGCTGCAGGAACTGGACCGCCAGGGGAACAGGCTGGAAACGCTGGAAAGAGTGCCGGCTGAAACAGGGAAGGTGATAAAGGCGGCAATTATCACGGCACTGTCGGGAGGGCTGATCGGCGCTGTGGTAACAGCGGTGTTGCAGTCAATGTAGGATAGGAAAGGAAAGAGGAAAGCATATGGAGAAAGAAAAATTGATACATAAGGAAGAAATAAAAAGATGGATAAAGGCGGCCGGGATAAGGGCGGTAAAAACAATGGCGCAGACGGCGGCGGCAACTATTGGAACAGCGGCGGTGTTAAGGGATGTTGACTGGATGATGGCGCTGTCCGCCTCCCTTCTGTCCGGCTTGCTGTCATTGCTGACATCGGCAGCAGGCCTGCCGGAATTGAAAACAGAGTAAAAAAATGGAGAAAGAGGAAAATGCTATGAAGATAGGGATAAATTGCGGGCATACCATAAGCGGGCCTGGTTATGGAGCAGTCGGGATCATAAAAGAATCGGAACATACGAGGCGGGTAGGATATGCCTTGATGGACCGGTTGAGGGCAGAGGGGATAGAAACGGTGGATTGCACGATAGACAGAGCCGATACGCAGAAGGAGTACTTGCAGATGGCGACGGCGCTTGCCAACAGGGAAGACCTGGATTGGTTTATCAGCATCCATTTCAATGCCTCCCCTGCCCATTTGGGACAAGGCATGGAGATTTATACTTATGAGGGAAGGCAATATGAAGAAGCGGTAAATATATGTGAAAACTTTGCCAAATTGGGCTTAAAGAACCGGGGAGTAAAAAAGGGAAACGGATTATACTTGATTCACAGATCAAAGGCGAAAGCTATGCTGATAGAAGTTTGTTTCTGTGATAACCGGAACGATGTGGATCTTTATATCGGCGCGGGAGCAGAAACCGCAGCGGCGGAAGCGATCTGCAAAGGAATATGCGGACAGGCGGCGGATCGGATGCCTCATGAACCGTTTGAAGAGTTTGTTGGGAAAATAGCGAAAGAAGATTGGGAAAGGAGGAGGATCGTCCTTCCTTCGGTGGTAGTGGCACAGGCGATCAAGGAATCCGCGTGGGGGACTTCGGAGCTGGCAAGGGAAGCGAACGCTCTGTTTGGCATAAAGAAAAATGGGTGGACAGGCAGGACATATAAAAAAGCCGCCACAGAACAGCGCAGCGACGGCAGTTATTACATAAAAGACGACACCCTTTGGCGTGCCTATGACAGCTGGGAACAGTCCATCCATGACCATAATGATTATATAGCGACGAGAAGCACTGACGGCGGCAGGACATTGAGGTATTCCAAAGTAATCGGCTGTGATGACCATGTGCTTGCCTGCCGGTATCTGCAGGAATGCGGTTATGCGACCTCCCTTACTTACGGGGAGTCGCTGGTCAGGGATTATATTGAAAAATATCATCTGCTGAGGTTTGATTCCTGTTCTTCATCAGATCCATATAAAAATTAGCCATTACGGCATTCGTATACGGTACCAGCCAGAAGAACGCAATAAAAAAGGAAAAGGCGCTCAGACAGTACAGGGGAAGGAAGCTGACTGAGATATAGAACAGCCGCCCCTTATGCCCTTTCATAATCTGGCAGCTCATTTTCATCAGCTCTTTGGCCGAATATTGAGGAAAATCCTGCAGCAGGAAGAACGACTGGGAAAGCATCAAGTATGCGACGGTAATGATAATTGCGCCGATCGCAAAAAAAACAGACATAAGCAGCATATAAGCGGATAAATGGGTTGTCAGATATAAATAATAAAAAATCATGGCAGGGGTCATGCATATATAGGTGATGAGAGAGTGTACGAACTGCAGGAGGATTGCCTTGTCAGGATAAACTTTAAAACCGTAAAAAATATCCCCTGCAGAAATCGGCTGCCGGCATATCAGCTTCAAATAGAGAAAAGCCTCCCCGGAGTTAAAAATGCCAAGGAACAGGCTGATGACAAAACTGATCAGGTAATAAATGATCAGCTCGGGGATGCTGCTGGCAACGATCAGCTTGGACGGGATGGAATTCGCGACCAGGCTGATGGTTCCGATAAGGAATAAGGCGCCGATCACGGTACCATAATGCCCGAATAACTGTTCCTTTGACATGCCTTTTAATTCGGCGGAGGATTTATATGTTTTCATAGTCTTAAGTCTCCTGTTCAAATAAATTCTCTGTGCTTATACTGCCATATCCACATTCATGCCCTGGTACTTTATGGAGTCGGCGGTTTTCAGATCCTTCTGGTAAGGATTATCTTCGTTATAATATTTGATCTGGGTCGATGTCGTTCCGCCGGATACATAGCTTCGTCCGCATTCCGGGCATACGGCAGTGTGGATGGCTACATTGGCGGAGATCACTTTGCCGTTATTCTGCGCCGCTTTTTTATACGCGTTGGAAACATGCTCCTGTTCGTGGGAGCGGACAGCGCTCGCGGATGCCTGGGGAGAAATATGCGTGGCCGATTTAAAGGATACCATTTCATCGGAGCCATCCTGGTATTTCCTGTTTTTACATGTCTCGCATTCAGCGGGCGAAGATTTCCTGCCGGGAGATTTGACATTGGATTCCCCCGGGTTCTTAGTAACGCCGGAAGTTTTTTCCGGGGAGGAACCGGCGGAAACGTTATAACCGCTGTAATTGAAACCGTTACTGATTGGGCTGATCGTACTCATAAAGATCTCCTTTCTGCTTGTTCATGTTAATCCAAACCGAATGTCTCATTTACCCAGTCTTCCAGCGACTGGCCGAGAACGTCTTCCGTGGATTCCCCGTAAATAATCTCGAACTGGGTATCATAGGTTCTGGCCGCATCCTGCAGAAGCTCCGGGTGGGAAAAAATGAACATTAAAGACGATACCAGTATCCCGAGATTCATCAAAAGCCCGCCGATGCCGCATACCAGCCCGGTCATGGCCTGGCCGGCCATATGGGATTTGAGGCCCCTGGACAGGATCGCGAGGATAATCGCGATAGTGCCAAGGATCATGGGGATATAAATTGTCATTAAAATAGTAGATAAAATGGAAATAATCCCAAGAACCATCGCAGCGTTGGCAAGCTTCTGCCCCGGCACGGCATATGGCGGGGGAGCCTGATAGCCGTAAGGAAGATTTCCCATATTATTATTTATGTTTTGATTGTTGTTCATGTGAGAGCCGTTATTGTTAAAATCCATAATTTTCTCCATTCATCTTTAGGCCGGGCGGATTCCCATACCCGAAAATATACATATTTATTGTATCACTTAATAAGCCATAATACAATCTTGAAAATTGAATAGTTTTCGTATAGGATAATGGGGAGTGTTGAGAAAGGAATAAGGTTATCGGACATGGATATCATATTAAAATTAAGCCAGGAGCTGGCTGTGCAGAAGTGGCAGGCGGAGGCGGCTGTCAAGCTGATTGATGAAGGAAATACGATTCCTTTTATCTCCAGATACCGGAAGGAGGCTACAGGGTCGCTGAACGACGAGGTGCTTCGCAATCTTCATGAAAGACTCGTATATTTGCGCAATTTGGAAGAGAAAAAAGAGCAGGTGATCGGCAGCATAGAGGAACAGGGCAAGCTGACGGAAGAACTGAAGGAAAAAATTCTGGCGGCGGAGACTTTGGTGGTGGTGGAGGATTTATACCGCCCGTACCGGCCGAAACGGAAGACGCGGGCCAGCGTGGCGAAAGAAAAGGGACTCGACGGCCTGGCGCAGTGGATACTGGCGCAGGATGCGAAACATCCGCTGGAAGAGGAGGCGCTGCAATATATTAATGAAGAAAAAGGGGTAATGACTGCTGCGGAAGCCATCCAGGGAGCAAAGGATATTATTGCGGAGAGCATTTCCGACGAAGCGGACTACCGCATATACATCAGAAATATTACGATGGAAGAGGGAAGCGTGACCAGTACGGCGAAAGATGAGAAAGCCGAGAGCGTATACGAAATGTACTATCATTATGAAGAACCGGTGAAAAAGGCGGCAGGACACCGCATTCTCGCTTTGAACCGGGGGGAAAACGAAAAGGTGCTTACGGTAAAGATTGCCGCGCCGGAAGAGCGCATTCTGCGCTTTTTGGAGAAAAAGGTCATTACAAGGGATAACGTTATTACGGTTCCGGTATTAAAAGAAACGATAGAAGACAGCTACCGCCGCCTGATTGCTCCGGCGATCGAGAGGGAAATCCGCAATGAACTGACGGAAAAGGCGGAAGACGGGGCGATTTCCGTATTCGGCAAAAATCTGGAACAGCTGCTGATGCAGCCGCCGATCGCGGGAAAAGTCGTGCTGGGATGGGATCCCGCGTTCCGTACCGGCTGCAAGCTGGCAGTCGTGGACGCTACGGGCAAAGTATTGGATACCAAAGTGATTTTTCCCACGGCGCCGCAGAATAAGACGGCGGAAGCCAAGGCGGAACTGAAGAAACTGATTAAAAAATATGGGATTTCCTTGATTTCGGTAGGAAACGGCACTGCCTCCAGAGAGTCGGAGCAGGTGATCGTGGAACTGATCAAAGAGCTGGATACGCCGGTACAGTATGTAATCGTGAATGAGGCGGGTGCTTCCGTTTATTCCGCAAGCAAGCTGGCCACCGAGGAATTCCCGAATTTCGATGTAGGGCAGAGGAGCGCGGCATCTATCGCGAGAAGGCTGCAGGATCCGCTGGCCGAGCTGGTGAAGATTGACCCCAGGTCGATCGGCGTAGGGCAGTACCAGCATGATATGAACCAGAAAAAATTAAGCGAGACCTTGGGCGGCGTCGTGGAGGACTGCGTGAATAAGGTGGGCGTAGATTTAAATACGGCTTCGGCATCGCTGCTGGAATATATTTCCGGCATTACAAAGACTATAGCAAAAAATATCGTGGATTACAGGGAAAATAACGGCCGTTTTACCAATAGGAAGCAACTTTTGAAAGTAGCGAAACTGGGGCCGAAGGCATTTGAACAATGCGCGGGTTTCCTGCGCATCCTGGACGGGGAAAATCCTTTGGACGCAACCAGCGTGCATCCGGAGTCCTATGAAGCAACTATGAAATTATTGGACAGGATGGGGCTTACGATGGAGGATGTCAGGGCCGCGCAGAAAAAAGCGGCGGCAGAAAAGGGCGGAGCAAAAAAAGCGGCTCCCAAACAGGAAAAGAAGCAGAACAAGGTAGTCATCCGCAATACTGATACCGCGATGGGGAAAGTTCTGGCAGCGGCCATGGGCGGCATCCGCCTTGGCCATGAGGAAGAACAGGCGGCAGCTGGCGGCAAGGGAAAAGAAACGGCGCCAGCCGGTTCTTTGGAGAAAAAGATAAAAGACAAAAAGAAAATGGCGCAGGAACTGGGCATAGGGGAGATTACCCTGACCGATATCGTGAAAGAGCTGGAAAAGCCGGCGAGGGATCCCAGAGAGGACATGCCGGCTCCTATCTTAAGAAGCGATGTGCTGGAAATGAAGGATCTGAAACCGGGAATGGTTTTAAAAGGAACCGTGCGCAATGTCATTGATTTCGGAGCATTTGTTGATATCGGCGTCCACCAGGACGGCCTGGTCCATATTTCCCAGATCACGGACCGGTTTATCAAGCATCCCCTGGAAGCAGTGAGCGTAGGCGATATTGTGGACGTCCAGGTACTTTCTGTGGACATGGCGAAAAAAAGGATTGCACTGACGATGAAGATTGGAAAAGGGAATTGACAAAGAAATAGAACAGGAATCATATTTGGTGACGATAATTATAAGTACCGGCGGGAAAAGTTCTGCCGGTACTTTTTATGCGCACGGGGCAGAAAGGTATATGTTGCTTTCGCCGCCTGCCCCGGCGCACGAGCAGGGAAGATTCCTCTTCCCTGCTCGATTGCACAGGCCCGTGTAACGGAAGGCCGCCGCTAAAGCGGTATCGGACAACCATAAACAATCATAAAAATTCAAATTAGTGCAAAATAAACAAAATAATTCAGTCAAATTCATGCATATATGCGATTGAATTTGGCTGAATTTGAATGTATAATGCAATTACAAAAGAAAACAGCAGGCGTGAGGAAAAGAAATCAACAGAAAATATAGGAGGAAAAGGAATGGTTTATACAGTGACATTTAATCCGTCGTTGGATTACATCGTTTCGGTAGAGGATTTCAAGCTGGGACTGACGAACCGTACCAGTTCGGAAATGATCCTTCCTGGAGGAAAGGGACTCAATGTTTCTATGGTTCTGGGAAATCTGGGAATAAAAAATACAGCGCTCGGATTCGTGGCGGGATTTACGGGGGAAGAGATCGTCCGAAGGATAGAACAGATGGGAGTAAGATCCGATTTGATCCCGATCGCCGATGGGATTTCAAGGATCAATCTGAAGCTGAAATCGATCGACGGAACGGAAATCAACGGCTGCGGGCCAAAAATCGGAGAAAAAGACGTACAGGCGTTGATGGAAAAACTGAATGCATTGGAAAAAGGAGATATATTGGTACTTGCCGGAAGTATTCCGGGTTCCATGCCGGACGACATGTACAAAAGGATTATGAAGAGGCTGGCAGGAAAAGGCATTATGATCGTGGTGGATGCTACCAGGGATCTGCTGGCTAATGTGCTGGAAGATCATCCTTTCCTGGTAAAACCGAATAACCATGAGTTGGGAGAAATATTCGGGACGAAACTTAAGACAAGGGAGGAAGTCATTCCTTATGCAAAAAAAATGCAGGAAATGGGAGCCGCCAATGTATTGGTGTCCATGGCGGGCGAAGGGGCTGTCCTGGCGGCAGAAGACGGAAATATTTATGAATCTCCGGCGCCAAAGGGAAAACTGGTCAACGGCGTGGGCGCAGGGGATTCCATGGTGGCCGGGTTTGTTGCGGGCTGGATGGAAAACAAGTCCTATGAATTCGCTTTTGCCGTGGGGGTAGCGGCCGGCAGCGCAAGCGCGTTTTCCGAGCGGCTGGCGACGCGGAAGGAGATCGAGGCAGTATACCGGCAGCTGGTCGGAAAACCGGGTTTTAGAAGCTGAATGTAACAGGGTATTGAATAAATAAGGGAGAAGAAAGGAAGGAGCATAAAAATGAGGATTACGGAATTGTTAGACAAACGGAGCATTTCGCTCGACGGAACGCCGAAAAGCAAAAACGAGGCGCTGGATCAAGTGGTGGAGCTGATGATTAAAAGCGGGAAAATCAGGGATAAGGAAGCATACCGGGCGCAGGTATATGAAAGGGAGGAAGAAAGCACGACCGGCATCGGCGAGGGAATCGCCATTCCCCATGGCAGGGGGGATTCCGTGCTCAGGCCCGGCCTGGCGGCGATGGTGGTGAAGGATGGCGTGGATTTTGATTCCCTGGACGGCGAAAAGGTAACGCTGATCTTCCTGATTGCCGCGCCGAATACAAAGGATAATGTCCATTTGGATGTATTGAGCAAACTTTCGGTGCTGATGATGGATGAGGAGTTTTCCAACAATCTGCGCAACGCAAAAAGCGTGGATGAATTCCTTGCCATTATTGACAAGGCGGATGAAGAGCAGGAAAGCATCGACGAGAGGCTGGCCGGCACGGGCGCGGCGGTTTCCGGCCCGGCCAGGATACTGGCGGTGACATCCTGTCCTACCGGCATAGCGCATACTTATATGGCGGCGGAGGGGATCGAAAAGGCGGCAAAGGAAAGGGATTGTCCGGTAAAAATTGAGACGAGGGGTTCCGGAGGCGCAAAAAATGTGCTGACGGCGAAGGAGATTGAGGAAGCTTCCTGTATTATCGTTGCGGCGGACGCGCAGGTGCCGATGGAACGGTTTGACGGGAAAAAAGTGATCGAGTGCCAGGTATCCGATGGCATCAGCAAAGCCGGGGAATTATTGGACCGGGCGATTTCCGGCGATGTTCCGGTATATCATGCAGTATCCGGCAAAAGCGCTTCCGCACAGACGGCAGGGAAAAGCGGCGGCGCGGGACACCAGATCTATACCCAGCTGATGAACGGCGTATCCCATATGCTTCCTTTCGTAGTCGGCGGCGGCATCCTCATCGCCCTTGCGTTTTTGATTGACGGGATCTGCGTGGATATGAACGCCCTGGACGTGGCGGAGAGGGCAAACTTTGGCACGATCACTCCGGTGGCGGCATGGTTTAAGAATCTGGGAGACGCTGCCTTTGGATTTATGCTGCCGGTATTGGCGGGATTTATCGCTATGGCGATCGGCGACCGGCCGGCGCTTGCCCTCGGATTCGTGGGCGGCATGATAGCATCGGGCGGAAAGTCCGGGTTCCTTGGGGCTCTGGCGGCAGGATTTGCGGCGGGCTATATCATTGTCCTGCTTCGTAAGGTCTGCGACAAGCTGCCGGAATTCCTGGAGAAAATTGCGCCGGTACTGATTTATCCCCTGGCGGGACTGCTGCTGATGGGATTGCTGATGTCTTTCGTTGTGGAACCGGTGATGGGCGGACTCAATACAGCGTTGAACAATGGCCTGACCGGCATGGGAGGAACGAGCAAGGTGATTCTCGGGCTGATCCTGGGCGGCATGATGGCGATCGACATGGGCGGTCCGTTCAACAAGGCGGCATATGTATTCGGAACAGCTTCTATCGCGGCAGGCAACTATGATATTATGGCGGCGGTCATGATCGGCGGTATGACGCCGCCATGTGCGATCGCGCTTGCTTCCCTTCTCTTTAAAAAGAAATTTACCAAGGAGGAAAGAGAATCGGCGCCGACCAACTTTATTATGGGGCTGGCATTCATTACGGAAGGAGCGATTCCTTTTGCGGCATCCGATCCCCTTCATGTGCTTCCGGCATGCATCGTCGGTTCGGGAGTGGCGGGAGCGTTGTCCATGCTGTTCGGATGTACTTTAATGGCGCCCCACGGCGGTATCTTTGTATTCCCTGTAGTAGGAAGCCCGCTGGCGTACACAGCGGCACTGGTTGCTGGGACGCTGGTATCCACCCTTCTGCTGGGCATTTTAAAGAAAAATGCAGAAGCATAAAAGGAAATGAGAGGGCCCGGCGGCCGGTTTTCTAAAAAGGGATTGCATAATAAAAAAGAACATAATAAAATAATAAGGAGAAGCAGATAGGCAGCAACTCTGCTGCGGCAAGGTAAAGAGCCGGGCCGCAGCAGAATTTTCATATATTCAGGTATTGTGGAACGGAGGAAGCTATGTTATCCGAACAAAGGCATGAAATTATTTTAAAAATTCTGGAGGAAAAGCGCAGCGTTACCGTGGCGGAGCTGACGGAACGCCTGGATATTTCGGAATCTACGGCGAGAAGGGATATTACGATACTGGATAAAGCGGGAAAATTGGTGAAAGTATTCGGCGGAGCCGTGCTTCCGGACGGCGCTTATCAGTTTGTGGAACCTACAGTGACCCAGAAAGCAGAGGTAAACAGGGAAGAGAAGAAGAGGATCGCCGGATATGCCGCTTCTTTGATCCTGCCCCAGGACTTCGTATATTTGGACGCTGGGACGACCACCGGCTATATGCTTGATTTTATCGGGGAAACAGGGGCGACATTTGTTACTAACGGGGTTGCGCATGCGCAGCGGCTTGCGGCAAAGGGCGTTCACGTCCTGCTGGTGGGCGGGACGCTCAAAAGCTCGACGGAAGCCGTGGTGGGGACAATGGCGGCGCTGACGCTGAAAGACTATCATTTTTCCAAAGGATTTTTTGGGACAAACGGAGTGAACAAGACCGCAGGGTTTACCACGCCGGACGCGAACGAAGCGCTGGTCAAGCGGACTGCGCTGGAACAATGCCGGAAAGCATATATTTTGTGCGATAACAGCAAGTTCCATATCGTCAGCTCCGTTACCTTTGCCGCATTTTCCGCCGGGACGATTCTGACGGATGCGAGGCCGGAGGAATATGCGGGGGCGGCGAATATTGTTTTGTGCTGAGTCTGCGCTTTTTTATAAGATAGGAAAATACGCCATAGAGTTGTGGAAAACTCTTTTTTATGCGGCGCTGCTGTAATTTACGATGGAAATTTCCTGTGAGAATTGTTTTGCCTGTTCTATGATTTGCTCCAGTCTTTGTATAACATCGCCTGTATAAATAATTTCGTTGCATTCCGTGCATTTATAGCAGGGAACATTCCTTACGATTAAAAGACAATTTCCTAAGTCGGTAACGCTTGTTGTATATCCCTTTTTTGTATTGGCACCACATTTTATGCATACCATAGTTAATGCTCCTTTCTTGTTTTAGAATTATTTTCCCATATATCAGGATCGGGAAAATCCTAGTATTAAACAACTTGGTAATGGTTTGTCATCAGGATACTGTTTAATTATTTCTCCTGTATTTATAGCATTTATAATATCGTTAATGTTTATATTTCGTTCATAAAGGCGAATACGCGCATGCTCTGTTACAGCGATATTCTCAAGTTTGGCTAATGATTTTAATTGTTCTATTGTTATCATTTTATAAAAAAGTTCCTTGGAATGCATAATTTAATGTATTTTTATTATATCCAATTTTCAAATGGTTTTCAATGCATTTTCCGAAAGACCTTTCGCCAAAATGACTGTGGATAACACCGCCTGCTTATGAAAAAATGCGGATTGTCAAAATGTGGAATACAAAAAAGCGGAAATATCCAGAAAGTTATTCACATATTCTTTTACATTCTTCTTATAAT
>JAETNQ010000057.1 GCA_021772075.1 Lachnospiraceae bacterium | reverse complement strand
CTGTACTTACATAGTCTAAAAGTGCTTTCATAAACAAATCCATCCTGTTTTCTTTGATTATACCAAAAAATGGATGAAGTGTTCATAATTTATTCATTCATGCGTTTGTCGTGGGATATTTTTGCACTCATAAAACAGATTATGCAATACCATATTTTTTGAAAATACTATTCAAATCTTCTTTACTGATTTTTCCTGCAAGATAATAGGCTTTTACACTGGCTTCTATCGCTTCAAAAGCAGTATCAAACATAAACCAGTCACCTGCATTATAATATCCCTGTAATTCTATAAAATCACGCTGCAATCCATCCGGCAAATTATCTCTTAAAATTATTTGTTCATCTACATACATTATTTTTATTACCTTTCCATTTATGGTTTTTACAGCCTAATGTACCCATCATTTTCTTATACATCTTAACAATACTTTTTCATACCTGTATTCAATAATTAATGTGAAAAATTTCTTCTGAACTTCTGATAATATTGGTATCTCTCTTATCATTGCTTGTATTCTATTCATACGATTGCCTATTTGGGGCGTCAATCTATAAGCAGCTTCTAAACATTCCGGATATTCTCTGCTTTCTATTATATGATACGGATTTACCCGTTTCCCATGTAATTCAAATATACATCTGCGTGCTTTATATGCCTCCGCTTCCATTTTATCAGCATCATTCATTACGATCTGCATCTTTTCATCATCCCATTTACTATTTAAACAATTGCCATTATCATAAATTGGCGCAATCTCCTTCGAACCATCTTTTTTCAAAATGATACCCCAATTACTGTTATTACGATCTGTATTTCCAATCAATGCATCCATTATGAACATATTCCAAAAATGCTCTTTTACCTTCGGAATATCTTGCAAAAAAGGATGTTCTTGTATCGTCATCATGATTTCATACAAATCTACACCGACACCATTTGTTTCATTACCATTTGAATCTAAAAAATGTGGTTCAAATGTAACTTTTATTTTGTCAAATTCATAGAGCCTGTCTCCATTCTCTAAAAAATCCTCACAAGCCACTACGATTTTGTTATTTCTGGTTCCTAAAATTGTATTGTGAACTGACAAACCGACCATCTCATATATCTTTGAGCCAATATATTCACAAACAGGACTATTCGAATAACTCAGCTTGATATTTTTCATCTGCTGCTCTTTTAAATTTCCCGGGAATTTTAAAAGATAGTCCTTGCCTTCATAGGTGATTCCCATTTTTCTCCCAGCCGTGCCGCCATACATTCTTTGATTTTGTTGAAAGTTATCAAAATTTTTTAATTCCAAAATATCACCCCATCTCAACTTTTTCTATGTCTGCACAATGTTTTTTTGCAGCTTTTCATTAATTACTTTTTCAGTATCTTCATCTGTCAACAAATATTTTGAAACATCCTCTATCTTTTGTGTTTCAAATTTTGTCAGAATTTTTATTTCCTGTAATGTTAAACCCTTTTCAATCAAATTCACAACTCCCTGCAGCGCAACTGTTGTAGGAGTAAAATTAGAAACATCTAACTTTTTCATTCTTTCTTTTAAGGTTGTAAATATACTATCAGGTGTCAGTTGTGTTCCGTTGCTTTTTGTAAACAAATATGATCTATCAGGATACTTATGCAGTTCACAATACCTTACTAAATCAGCTAATATATCCTCATCCAACTTTATACGCAGCCCTTGCTCTTCCTCGCCATTTATCAGCAGCGTTCCTTCAGCTACACTAAAATCCTCAATTTTAATATTAATAATAACCTTTTCCTTAAACCCATATGTGGTGAGCAAGCGATACATAACCAATTGTCCAAATTGAAAAAAGTTATTTTTATTTAATAACGCTATTTGCTCTTCCACAATCTTTACTGCTTTTTCTTCATCAAACGGTAAATATATTTTTTGTTTTAATTCATCGTTTAAGCTTACACATATATCATGCACTATCTGCTTGTTTCTGCACCCACCTTCTAAGTGCTCCCACGTAGTATCTCGTCCTTTCATATACTTACAAAATTGGTCTATTGCTGTCAAATACCTTTGAATCGCTTCGATAGTTGTTGCCTTTTTACTCTTTTCAAAATAATATTTGCAGGCATACTCAATTTCTATTTTAGTAAGCGCTTTAGACATTTCAGAGAAAGGTACATTTATATACTTATTGCAGTATTCTAAAAAACTATTATAACATGCCTGGTAGTTGGCTCTTTCCGTTTTGATCGTTTTGTAATAATCCTCTAACGCTTGTTTTAATGTTTCGTTCATTCATCCATCAGTCCTTTCAAATAATTTGTATTCATTCTAATAAAATTATAATTCTATTGCTTATTCTCTGTATATATTATACATCCATTTATTTGAAAAGTAAATTACTACTAATATTTTTGCACATGTCAAATTGCAATGCATTTATATTCTCGATACAAATACATGTTCTTATGCCATTCACGCAACCGCAAGCTTCCTTATCAATCCTTTAAATAATACTGAACTTCCGCATTTTTATTTATGTTTATATAATAAAACTTCCTCTTATCAAAAGATTTTATTTTTTCTTTTAGCTTTGATAAATCTTCATCTTCCGAAGAACCGATTTTATTTAATAAACTATCATAATTCCTTTCATCATTAAAATATAAAATCTTTCGAACTTCCCCATTCTTCTCATTTACATAAATAACCACATCATCTATTGTATATGCACCGTCTATATTATTAACCCTGCAATTAAATGTCGAAGGATATACATTAATATATAATGATGGATAATTATTTAAAATTAATTTTGAAAATTTATTAAATTCACGCGGTCCATAAAAACCGTTATAGGCCAATAGAATACACTGAAAAGCAATGCATAACAATAATATTGCATGATGGATAACTTTTCTTTTTTGGAACACTAAATTCATTGTATTTGCAATAACTACAATAAAAGCCGGAAAAATCCACATCACATATCTTGCACAATTTAACATTCCCGAATTAATATGATATGTAATTGAAAATAATAAAATTGTAAATAAAACAGAACCGCTTTGTATGAATAATTTCCATTCCTTTTTACAGATACTGTATATAAGTGATGCAACAAAAAGTAAAATTAATAATATGGATATAGATGCTAAGCCTAAATTCAAGTCAAAGATATATGCTAAAAACCTGGTAAACAATCCCTCTGCAGTCGCAAGATTTGAACTGGGATAAAATACTCCTAAATAATGATAATTGACGAAAAATGGTATGAGAGAAGGAACATAACAACAAATTAACTTGAACATATCAAGCATATTATTCTTCTGAAAAAGATTTCCTTTATTATCTTTCAAATATGACAGAGCATAATCGATGAAAAGGAAGATGCCTACTCCCATAGCTGTAGGATTCATTGTACTTGCTACACTGATTAATAATGCTGATTTCTTATATTTATTTTCACTCCATAAAACCATAGACATAAGCATGAGAGAAAATAAAGTACACTCTGCGCTTATAAACCTATAATACAGCAGAATCGGATTTGCCAATAATAATAACGTCCAAAGAGATGCACTGAAAAAACCTGATTTTCTTTTGTATACTGTAAAAAAGTAGTATACGGCAAATATATTGAATATTACATTTGTGATTACAAATGCTTTCGATTGGTTCAGTTGAAAGACTTGCAATAAAAGCTTTATAGGAAGAGATAGCAGAGCATAGGTAGGAAAATAGAAAGACATCCAATGTTCTTCATCCATTTTTAGTAATTTTGATGTCCTTAAATCTTCGTATGTATATACATCTTGATACAGATCAGGAAAATCTTCTCGGGCTTTATCAATATCTTCCTGCGTAATCAAAATACCCCCCCCCGTACTGTATCGAGATCGCCGGAAGAATATAACTATCCGGTTCTGAATATATACTTTCTTTTTTTACAACATAAAAAATCATAAAAACTGTTAAAAAAACAAATAGGATAGGAAATATTCTTTTTTCATTCATGCATTTTATTACCATAATTTCTTCCTCCTGAAATCTTCTTTTTATTTTC
Source organism: Lachnospiraceae bacterium (assembly GCA_021772075.1). Taxonomy (GTDB): domain Bacteria; phylum Bacillota; class Clostridia; order Lachnospirales; family Lachnospiraceae; genus Kineothrix. Next base: position 14,599 of record JAETNQ010000057.1, on the reverse strand, counting down.
GTCAACTTATGCCAAACCAAATTTACAATACCATAAAAAGCGTCCCTGCTCCGATCAATATGCACCCGATCGCCGACTTTGCGGTAAATTGCTCATGCAGAAACACAAAAGCAAGCACTAATGTAATGACAACGCTCAGTTTGTCGATCGGAACTACTTTTGAAGCTTCCCCCAGCTGCAAAGCCCTGTAATAGCATAGCCATGATGCCCCCGTGGCCAGACCGGAAAGAATCAGGAAGATCCAGCTTTTACGGCTTATCGATGAAATACCGTTTCCCGTATGGGTCAAAAAAACCACTCCCCATGCCATAACCACTACGACTACCGTTCTAATGGCCGTAGCAAGATTGGAATTCACACCGTCAATTCCTATTTTTGCCAAAATCGATGTCAGTGCCGCAAAAACTGCGGATAATACTGCGAATACAGCCCACATTTGCTTCTTACCTCCTCATCCTCAAATCATCTCATTCTGCCTATGCTTCTCCGGCTCCTCGTACCCGTCCATAAAATCCTCCCCCAGATACACGATTTCCTCCGCGAATTGGATCGAATGCACCACCGTGAACACAGAAATCACCCTGCGGAACTTCAGCCCCGGGATATAATTCAGCACTTCCATCGGAAACTTTCCATCCAATACAATATGTTCGGGAAATACTTTCCGATAATCCAATACATCCCTGGGATGGGGCTTGATGAAAACCACCGGCTCCTCCCCGTCGGTCTTCCCATACATTTCGATGCAGTCCCTGAAAATGCGCTCTCTCACATCCAGTTCGCAAAGCGGCTCTGTCAGAAGCAGTATCTTGTCCCTGCCGCTGTCCCCGTTGATCTTTTCCAGAATCTCATCCATATCCTCAATAAACAGGCGCACCAATATACCCTTTCCTTCTTCGTCCAACCTTTCCGTCAGTTCTTTTCGCGGCCTTTCGATATACTTCGGACAGGGATAAGGCAGTACGGACAGATCGTTCACTTCCATATCCAGGCAATATTTCGCCCATCCGTTCTGGATAAAAATCAGATTTCTGGCTGCCAAAAAAGCTTTCAGGCCAAAATGCCCCCGGTTGTCATACCGGGCCGTATCGTATGTAGCCAGGCAGTCGAGGCCGTCCTCCAACGCATGATAGGGAATTTTTTTATAACTCAAATAATAACCGATCGGATCGGAATCACAGAATACATATACATCCTTATATTTCCTAAAATCCACTGGCACATAATTCTGCTGCATCTTTCCCAGAAGCTTTGTATATTTCATTCTGGCAAGCATGTTCCAAAGCAAATTCCCGCGATCCTTATGGTATTTCATTACCTCAGGGAAATTCACGTCCTCTTTTTCCTCAAACATATAAACTTCGTCAAAAAGCCCGCATTTCAATGCCCTGCTTCTCAAATCCCCAAAATCATTGGACATAGTGCTGAGTACCAGATCCGCATTTTTCCGCTCTTCCCCCGGCAGATTTAATTCCTTTAAACATGCCACATATACGTGGTAATACGTATGGCACACATATACTCTATTCTTCATATTCCATGCAGATCCTCTCCAAAGCCTTCCTTCCAGCCTCCATGGCCTCTTCCGGCGTCCGGCCGACCGTAATAATATGCCCCAGCCTGTCATTGCTGGATCTCGTGCCGTTCGTGATGTCTCCCGCTTTTTTATAAAGAACCGCTTCCTCCACTCCATCCATGCCAAAGACTTCCTCTCCCGCCTCCAGGCGCTTGAGTTTCCCTTTTCCGCTCTGAATAAAATGTATCGCCGCAGCCCGCTGCCATTTTGGGAACAGATCCGGCTCCTCCCCGGCGGCCAGCCGTACCGATGCGCCCACCAGATCCACCCCTGTAGACAACGGCACCAGCCTGGAAGTAATAAAATCCCCTCCCAGCCTTGCCGCGATCTCCACCACTTTCGGCCCTTCCTTTGTCACTTTTATTTCCGTATGGGAGGGGCCGTTCTGCAGCCGGATCGCCCGGACCGCCTGTAGGGCAACTTCCCGTATCCGTTCCTGTATTTCTCCCGACAGCCGGCTCGGCTCGCTATGGGCGACCTCTACAAAATAGGGAGGCTGCGTAATATATTTATCGGTAATGGCGATAATTGTTGTTCTTCCATTGACAGTCATCGCCTCCACGCTCACTTCTTCCCCGGACATAAATTCCTCCACCATAACGATGCCGTTTCTGGAGTTCCCTTTGCTGTATGCATAAACCTGGCGCAGCTCTTCTTCCGTTTTTTCTCCGCCGTCCAGAAGAGTCACCCCCCGGCTCCCCGCATTATCCGACGGCTTCACGATACAGCGCCAGCCCAGCGCCTTTGCCGCTTCCCGGAATTCTTCCCAATCCTCCGCTATATAATAGGCAGGAATCGGCACATGGTTTTCTTCCAGCCGTTTCCTCATATGGCTTTTTATCGTGGCGCACAGGGAATCTTCATAGGCCAGGTCCGGTTTCTTGCCAAGCTTTTCATTGACATAAGCGGCTGTCCTCACCGGCCCGTCGCTGGTGGAAGTGATCACTACATCAGGACGGTAGACCAATGCCTGGCGGTACACCTCTTCCATATCGAGAGTGCTGACCACTAATTTTACGTCAGCCAACGCAAAGCCTGCCGCATTTTCATCATAATCCACGAGGATGATCTCATAGCCCAGCTCCTTTGCCGCCTTGATCGCCGGAACCTGAAGCGCGCTCCCGCCCAGAATCATCATTTTCTTCCCCATTCGTTCCCTCCTCCCTGCCCCAATCTTTTCCGATCAGGCACTTATCCCTTTCCTTTATACGATATATTTCCAGTCCAGCGGCGTTCCCTTCGCAATATCCGTCCTAGCTTTTTTCCCGATGATCTCGTCATAATACATCGTATGCATACCGAATGCCGGACGGATGGAACGGACGTTTTCCTCTGTCAGCGCCTCTCCTGCCTTGATATCCTTTACCACGAAAAGAGAGCGTCCGTCTTCCCTGCTCTTTTTCTGTTTCTCCGTCAGGTCATAAGTAACCCGCCCCAAAGCCTTTTCCACAATACGTATTTCTTCCGCCATTTTCCTGAATTCCTCCGGTTCCATGGAAAATGCCGCATCAGGCCCGCCGTCCGAGCGGGATAGCGTCAAATGTTTCTCCACCATTTTCGCCCCCAAGGCAACGCTTGCCACCGCCACCGCCGTTCCCATGCTATGGTCGGACAGCCCGGCCAGGCAATCGAAGGTCTCCGCCATATGGGGAATCACCTTCAGGTTCATATCCTCATAAGGGGAAGGATAAGTGGAAGTGCATTTCAGCAGGATTGCCTGCTCATTCCCCTCCTCTTTGCAGACCGCCAGCGCCCTTTCGATATCTTCCAGATATGCGATCCCCGTAGCAAAAATCACAGGCTTCCCGATCCTCGCGATTCTCCGTATCAAAGGGATATCGTTGATTTCAAAAGATGCCACCTTATAAGCCGGCATATCCATCTCCCTCATGAAATCCACCGCCGTAGCATCGAAAGGGGAAGAAAAGCATTCCATCCCCAGCCCGTTCGCGAGCTTCATCAGCTTCGGCTGCCATTCCCAAGGAGTATAAGCCTGCTCGTATAACTTATGGAGGGTCGTCCCGTCCCAGATCGTCCCCTGCGTGATCTGGAAATAATCGTTATCGCAGTCCAGGGTAATCGTATCCGGCGTATAGGTCTGTAGTTTCACCGCATCCGCTCCGGCTTCCTTCGCCGCCCTTACGATAGCTTCCGCCCGCCCGTAATCCTGCAAATGATTCGCGGATATTTCCGCCACGAGAAATGTCCTTTCCCCTTCCCCCACATACCGATTTCCGATCTTTATCTTTTTCTTCATAACCGTTCCCGCCTCTCCGCAAAAATATCTTCGTACTTGCCGCCATCCTTATTCCCGTTCCTGCATCATCCCATACTTGATCTCCGCCAGTTTCCAGTCCGTCATATGGTCGATATCCTGCACTTCCGTTTCCGGCACCGGAAAAGGAACATAGCCGTCTTCCAGATTCCCCCGGCAGGCGCGGTATTTTTTCACATCATAAAAATAAAACTGTCCGCAGTCATGGTACATCGGTTCCAGATCCTGGGAACGCTTCATCGCGTTTTCCGGCTGGCAATATTCCAGCCTGCCGTTTCTCACCGCCATTCCCCGCTGGGGCGGAAACGAAAAACGCACCACCGGCATTACCCCGGATGCTTCCTCTTCCGCCAGCAGCCGAAACGCCGCCTTCAGTTTTTCCGCCGTCACGAACGGAGCCGTCGGATAAATACATGCCATATAACGGAAAGTTCTTCCACGCCTCTCATATTCCTCCAGCACCTCCAGCAAAACGTCATCGGTCGTGGCATAATCATTGGCCGTGGCCTCACTCCTCATAAAAGGAACGCTTGCTCCCGCGCTCCTGGCGATCTTTGCAATCTCCTCATCATCGGTGGATACCATCACTTCCTCAAACAAACCGGAAGCCAGCGCCGCCTCTATGGAATAACAGATAATGGGCTTCCCCAAAAACTCCTTTTTATTCTTCCCCGGTATTCTCTTGCTCCCTCCTCTAGCGGTAATCACCGCCACCGCTGACTCCGTATACGGTTCCGCCTGCGACACTATTTGTAACGCAGATTGTGTTGCAATCTGCGTTGCGATCCGCGCCGCGCCGCATCCGTCCGTCACGCGGCCGAGAGCTTCCTTCATTCTATCCCGCATCTCCCTGTCCCCGATCAGCATCTTTAATCCCTGGTAAATACGCTCCAGGCAATCCTCTCTGCCCTGTCTGATATCCCCTGCAAACACCATTCTTTCTTCCTGTCCGAAAAACTCGCTGTCATACTGCTGGTTGTCCGCGCAGACAAAAAATACCGTAGGAACCCGCATCGCGCATAATTCAAAAAGCATCGTTCCGGCCGCCGAAACGGCCATGTCGCATCTGCCCATCAGCTCCGCCATGTTGTCTACGTGATCGTGCAATTTTATATTCTTGTTTTCTGCCGCCAGCTTTTCCAGCTTTCTTTTATTCGGATGGAAGCGTCCCACCACTACGTGAAATAGAATTCCCCGCAAAGCCTCTTCTCCCCCTAATCCCGAGAGAATGCCATATAGCGCGTCACAGGTATCCCCGCCGCCGGAACTTACCAGCACTTCATATTTTTCCTGCAGACGCGGTTCTTCCTCTTCCGGTTTCTTCCATGCCAAGGAGTCTGCCCCCCGGCCCCCCTCTTGGAACTCCTCCCTAAGAGGCATATATTCCGTGCCGAGCAAAAGCCTGGCTCTTCCCCGGTAGGCTTCTTCATAGGGAAACCGCACATGGTACGCATTATAGTTGATCACCATATCCACCGGATAAATATCTTCAAAGCAGTCATCGATATAAATGATTTTACATAAATCCCTTATTTTATCAAAGTACTTCCTTGTCACATGGTAGGAATCTACCAGCAAATTCCCGCAGCCTGCCCGTATCAGTTCTTCCCGCAGCCTGTCCGTCTCCCCTTCCATGTCTTTCCAGAAGGTTTCCAGGCACCGGTATTCCATCCCCGCCTGTTCCAGCAATCCGCAGCCATAATGGTCAGCGGTGAAAAAAAGAACTTCTTGTCCGAGTTTCCGCAGCTGTTTTGCGATCGTTATGCACCGCATGATATGCCCCATGCCGGCTTCTTCGTTGGCATCCGCCCGAATTCCTGTCATCTGCTTCCGATTCGTTTTCCGATTTTCATATTCTTCCAGAACCATTGCCTCCCGCTCCATCTCTTCCCTGCCATACCTCTGATCCATGGGCAGCGCCAGCATATGGCCGTAAATATACTTTTCCTCCTCTGTCAGGCAGCTTTCGTTTTTCCTTCCGACAGGCCACAATACCGGCGCGTAAATATCATGTGCTGTCAAAAAACTCTGCAGTTCCTCCCGTTCTCTGGCATAGACTGCCAAATACAGCGGCGCTGCCCCGTCTGCTTCCGGCAGAACCGGCCAAAACCGAGTCTTATTTTTCAGCTTTTCATATAAATAGCGATAATTCTTCTTTCTTTGTTCCCCGCAGGCTTCCTCGTCGATCCCGGCCAGTATTCCCAAAGCTTCCTCCGATATTTTTCCCACTCCCTCATACCGGTCCAGCCATTCTTCCATTTCCCGGTTCTTTCTTAAAAACCGGTCCTTCATGCCCTTCTTTTCTTCCGGGCTTCCTTCCCCATGCAGATAATTCCATTTCTCCGTCAGAAATTCGATCCTTTTTTCCGTAAACCCCTCTTCCGAAACTATCTCCTTCTGGCAAATGCTTTCATCCGCCGCCACAAAACCGCCGTCAGGAATGGGATACCATTTCCGCAGGCTCCCCACCACATAATCCGCTTCTGCTCCAACGCCTTCCAAATAGTAAGACTGGGTTACATCTTCCATGATGCAGAGTCCTTCTTTTTTCCACTCCTTCAACAAAGACCGCATCGGCTTCCATGTATCCACGCCGTAATAAGCATGGATAAAAAGCAGACCCGGTCTTTCCAGCCCAATCAGGCGGCGCAGTTCCTCTTCATCCGCCTCCAGTTTTTTATTCAAATGATAAAAGCAAATCTCCCATCCTTCCCTCTGAAAAGGGAAAAAAACAGTATCGCACATATACGCCGGCAAAAGGCATTTTTTTGCGATTCCGCTCCGGTTCCGGACTAAGCTCCGCAGGGCGAGCGCAATGGCTGACCTGCCCGACATGGTAAATGCGGCATGTTTTTTTCCGTATTTTTCGATTTGTTTGAAAGAAAAAGATTTTTCCGGCAAACCCGTCTTAGACGGAACCTTTGCCGGATCCATTTCATAAATGCTCCCGATCTCCATATTCAGCCTTTTGCCCCCCGTTTTTTCCTCCATCTCCTGTATGCCCAAAGTATCTTATAATACAGCATGAAAAAAAGCGTAGATCTCTGCTGCATCCGGATCAGCTTCTTTTCCTCCTGATGGGTTCTCTCCAGATAATAGGGATTGTTCTGGAAATCCGGGAAAGTCCGCCTCATTTCATTTCCCATCCTCTTCACAAACCCATGTCTTGTCTTATCGACGCCCGCCATATAAGTAAACAGAGTATTCACATAAAACAGCAAAGTAAAGCTGTACTCCAATTCCTTCTCATATTCCTTATAATAACCATGCCGCTTCGCTTCCTCCAGCATCAGCCGCCCGGCTTCCATACGGTCTTCGCATCTTTTGGGAGAAATCGTATGTACCGTGGAGGTATCGTGCTGGTAATAATAATACATCGGTTCTTCTATATATTCAAAATGCTTTGCCAGCACAAGGTAAGAATTGCCCAAAGCATTGTCTTCATAAAAAATATCCTCGGGAAACCAAAGGCCGTTCTCCAAAATCATGGAACGGCGGAAAATTTTCACCACCAGGCTTCCTCCGTCCAGAATCAGGCTGGCCCGTTTCTCCCTGTCCAAAATTCCGCTCTGGCTCCGCTTATTATTGGGGACGATCTGTCCTACCTCCATGGAATGCCGGTCCGTCAGGCAATAATCACAGCCGGCCAGATCCGCGCCGACGCTTTCCGCCCTTTCGATCAGCCGCTCATACATATCCTTTGTAATCCAGTCGTCACTGTCGATAAACCCGATCCAGTCTCCCTTCGCCATCCGAAGCCCGATATTTTTCGCTCCTCCCTGGTGTCTGTTCACTTCCGAATGAACAGCATGGAATTTTTCCGGATAACGCGCCTCATAGCGTTTCAATATTTCAAAAGAATGGTCGGCGGAACAATCGTCCACCGCAATGACCTCATAATCCTCCACCGTCTGGTTGACGAGGGAATCCAGGCAATATTCCAGTTTCCCGTCCGATGCCATATTATAAACAGGCACAATAATACTCAGCTTCATAACCTTATCCTATTCCCGTCCATAGTATCCCGCAATCTTTGCCACCGCCCTGATCACATCTTCCACATCCCGGTCCGTCATGGCATAATAAAGAGGAAGACTGATGATTTCTTCATACAGTTTTTCCGCCTTAGGGCAGATGCCCTTCCGGTATCTCATTTTCTGATAATAGGGAAAATAGTACGTAGGGATATAATGTACGTTGCAGCATATATTTTCCGCTGCCAAGGCGTCAAAAAATTCTTTTCTTCCTATCTTCAGCTTTTCCGGCACAAGCCGCAGGATATATAAATGCCTTGTGGTGTCCGACTCCGGGATTTCTTTCTGCACCGCAATCTGGGGCAGCCGGGAAAAGGCTTCGTTATACCTCTCCACGATTTCTTTCCGTCTCTTGGAAAAAAGCGGCAGCTTATCCAGCTGGCTGATGATCAACGCGGCCTGCATATCCGTCATCCGGTAATTATAGCCAAGCCCGACCTGCTCATAATACCAGCCGCCCTCCGGCCTGCCTTCCATCAGATCCTCATTCCTCGTAATGCCATGGGATCTGTATAACAACAATTTTTGATAATAATCCTCGCTGTTTGTCAGCACGGCTCCCCCTTCTCCGCCGGTCACGGTCTTCACCGGATGAAAGCTGAAGGTAGTCATATCCGCAATCGATCCGTTCGGCCTTCCTTTATATTTTGTTCCGATCACATGAGCCCCGTCCTCGATCAGCACCAGTCCTTTTTCCCGGCAGACCGCCAGCAGCTCGTCCAGCTGCACCGACTGGCCGGTAAAATCCACCGCCACTACGGCCTTTGTCTTTTCTCCGATCCTTTCCGACACCGACTTGGGATCTATATTATAGGTATCCTCGCAGATATCCGCAAATACCGGCCTGGCGCCGCAGTACAGGGCGCAATTCGCCGATGCTGCAAAGGTGATCGGCGTAGTAACCACTTCATCCCCCGGGCCGATTCCCGCCGCCATGCAGGCCATATGCAAGGCCGCCGTTCCGTTGCTGCATACCACCGCATATCTGGCTCCTGTGACCTCGCATAACTTTTTCTCCAATTCCCCGATCTTGGGCCCGCAAGTCAGATAATCGCTCTTCAGCACATCCACAACCGCCTGGATATCCGCCTCGTCGATATATTGATGCCCGTAAAACAATTTTGTATCCCTTACCGGTTCCCCGCCGCAGACTGCCGGCTTTTCTATTCCCATATCCTTATGCCCTCTTCCTGTTCCGTATCTTTTCCCTGCCCTGCAGATATCTCTTTATTTCTCCAGATCCACCGTCTCCAGCCGTTCCCTGATCTCCTCTGCCGAAAGCCACCAGGCGTTATTATCCGAGCTGTAGGAAAACCCTTCCTTTACTTTCTTTCCGCTCAGGTCCGGCTGCTGCTTGTTGTTCCACACCATCTGCGGATATACGATAAAATGCTTGTCATATTCATAAGTCGTCAACGAATCTTCCGTAGTGATCATAATCTCGTGAAGCTTCTCCCCGGGGCGGATGCCCACCTCCGGCATTGTGCAGTCCGGCAGCATCGCTTTCGCCAGATCGGTAATCTTAAAGGAAGGTATCTTGCTGATGAAGGTTTCCCCTCCCGTAGCCTCTTCCAAAGCCTTGATCACCAGCTCTACTCCCTGGGTCAGGCTGATCCAGAACCTGGTCATCCGGTAATCCGTAATCGGCAGCTCGGTTCCGCCGTTTTTTATGATATTATGGAAAAACGGAATGACCGATCCCCGGCTTCCCGCCACATTTCCGTATCTTACAATGGAAAAATTAATATCCTTCGTGCCCGTGTAAGCATTGGCCGCCACAAACAGCTTGTCCGACACCAGTTTTGTCCCTCCGTATAAATTCACCGGATTGACCGCTTTATCCGTAGACAGCGCCACTACCTTTTTCACGTTGGAATCCAGGGCCGCGTCGATCACGTTCTGCGCTCCATGAATATTTGTCTTGATCGCTTCATTCGGATTATACTCACAAGCAGGAACCTGTTTCAGCGCCGCCGCATGCACCACATAGTCCACGCCTTCCAGCGCCCTCTTCATCCTCTCCTTATCCCGCACGTCGCCGATAAAAAAACGCAGCCTGCTCTCATGCTCCTTAAACTCATTGGCCATGATAAACTGCTTGAATTCATCCCTGGAATAAATGATGATTTTCTTCGGTTCATAATTTTTCAATACATATTTGGTAAAGCATTTCCCAAAGGAACCCGTTCCTCCGGTGATTAAAATCGTTTTATCGTTTAACATCTATTTTCCTCCAATATTCCTTCTGCTCCTGTATCTGCCGCTTCCATATCTTCATCGCACAGTATAACACAAGCTTGCGTAAAAAACCATATTTTATTCTATCAAATCATTTTCGCTGTAACTAAATTTTCATGAAAATGCCGGTATCCAACTACCTATATGCCGGAATGGGTCAGGGCAATACCTGTTCCTGATCTTATTGCATTCCATGACCGAATTGTTTTCCAGTTTTCTCCAAATTCTCTCTTGTTCCTGCTCATATAGGCTCCTTTGCGAAAAACTTTTTTCTTTTATTTGACTGTTCAAAGGGTTTTGGACGCTGTTTTGAGCAGATTATGGACTTTGACAACGATGTGGCAATGCAAAAGAATGCAACGCAATTTCACAAGCTCCTTGCCGATCTATTTGTTCTCATTGATATACACACTTGCCCGATTTTGAATAATATCTGCCACATCGTCTACATTCCTGTCATCATGAAACAAATAATCCGCCTCTTCCAGTATAATGTTATATAAATTAGAATCAATAGTCATACTATACTCAATATTGTAAATCACTTTTTTCAGCGTTTCTGCATCTTCTTTGGAGATTTCATAGATATTGACAGGCTCTTCACCATCAAAAACGAGTTGTTCTTTCACTTCCTTTTCCCCATTGGAATCAAACTCTGCTTTCTTTGCGTCCTCTAACTTTTGCTCCAAAGAACTAATGCGCAGGGGCAATCCCCTTTCGATACGATCCTGGAATTCGCTGTCCAGCAGACTTCTTAAAAATTCCCATGCCTCTGCTTTATTTTTACTGGTTGCACTAATGCCAATCGCAGTATCAACAACTGCAGCCAAATTCCCATTGCCTGTATCAAACGGATAGCCGATATAAGTCGGAGTCCGCCCATATAATACTCTTACCCTGGTCATTCCATAAACATTGTCAATAGAAACCGGATATAAAAGGGCGCGCCCTTCCACAAAAACTTCCTTCGCCGAAAAATCATTTGCCATATTTAGACTTAGCGGAAACTGATCAGCAAAATGTAAAATGCTTTTAAAGCTGTCACTATCAAAATGGCACGTTCCCGTACCCCAATCGACGTAATTTCCTATATTTCCATAACTAAGCATCCCGAAAACAGCTTTTTTTGTCTCTCCGGGGAAAAGAATACTTTCATCATCCAGCATATTATAAGCATCTATTAATTGAGCCATATCCATCCTGTCTAACCCTGAAAGCCTGCTATTAACCGTAGTATATGAATCTATTCTATAGTCAGGTACAAGAACGTAAAGGTTATTGCCTACCTCAAAAGATTCAAGAATATTACAAAAATACTCTTGCCTTACAAATAATTCATCATTTTGCATAAAGGTATATAAATCAACCAACATTCCGGACGAGACATCAAGCGGTGAATATTGTCTGCCAAAATTAATCATGTCAGGACCCTTTCCGGCACTGATTTCAATCTTAATTTGTTTAAGCGCTTCCAATGGATCCGAGTAATTATCCAAATAATTTACAACCTCAATTTTTATATCGGAATGATTTTCATTATACAAATTTACCCATGGCAATAATTTTGACGCGGATAACTGCGATTCATTTTCAAGGACAGCTAATGTTAAAATTTTTGTTTCCGTATCCGCAGAGGCCCTCGTACCGCATCCCGCAAACAAAAAGCACAATATAAATAAAGTCTTCACCATATATTTTTTCATAGGATTTATCTCCATACCGCAATCAAGCTATATATCAAATTATTTGCTCATCATTTCCCTATCGGAATATATCTCAGAAGCCAATCTTTAGAACTTTCATCATCCATATAATTACCGTCTGCCATTCCGGCCAACAGAACCAGTCGGCCATCGGGCAGGAACGTAAGGGGATAGAATTCCGTATTGGAGCCAAAACCAATTTCAGATAGCGGCACAAGGTTTTCAATCCCACTTTCCTTATCATAAGCCCAAACCCCGCTATAGGGGCTAAATAACAACAGATTCGTATCTGTGCCGCCAGCCATCGCATTAAAAATCTCATCGCCAGGAAAAGAAAGAGCCAAGGTTTCATTTTCTATTAAGCATTTTTCTACATTAAACTTACCAATTTCCAGTTTTTCATCTGAATGACTATAAACGATATAAATCAGACCATCCTTTCCAACTGTAGCTTCATATATCCACTCTATTTCAAGCGATTCCGGCGTAAATCTGTTCCGAAGCGCACCTTCGTTGTCAATGATAATGCCATTCCTGTCTATAACCCACTGAAGGTAATATGTTCCATCCGCATCAACCAGAAACCAAAGCGGCATATATTTTGTTTCAAAATATGCCGAGATATCGATCTCCCGATCAACCTGATAGTTTTCATCAAGCCGCCAGATAAGCCATTTCTCATTGTCCTGACCGGCAACAAGAAGATGAATCCTTCCATGAGCATCCAAAGCAATATTGCAAACATCCATTTTTTCAGGATTATTCACATTGGCCGGTCTGTGTTCGCCGGTGCCTATGGGCATAATATATAGATCTGGTTCACCATAGACAAGGTATATGTTTTCCCCATCGGACACACAGCGATGCAAGGCTCTCAATAAATCAATACCGTCTTCGCTGTGGTAAAGAATATCTTCCGCTTTCTTTTCGGCTTCCGTAAACTTCGTACCAGATTCTACATTCATGCGGTGATTAGCTGTTTCAGCTGCGGAAATACCCTCCTGGTTATTTGCATTCTCATTTTGCCCACAGCCTGATAAAACGAGTATTACTATGAACAACACGATTTTAAAGACATACTGTTTTTTTAACATTTTTATCACCCAACTAAATAAAATATATAGATTCATTATAACTATATTCTCAAACTTTGCATCTGAATTTTAGCTATGTTCCTTGCCGCGAAAAAAAACTCATAGCCAAGAACCAAGTGATGAGTTCGGAAAAATCACAAAATCATTGCTCAATCATGTATTTTCGCATATAATATGCTTAACAAACCAAAAATGAATCATCCCATGAAGAAAGGAGATGCTTACTATGGCTACTTCAAGCATTTTTGCCAATATAAAAATAACTGAGCCAGAAAAAATTGAAGCATTTGTCACAGCGCTGGACGCTTCAATCGCTGACCCAATGCCACGCTCAGATACACCAAGAAAAGCCGTACTTTCTGACCCTGATACAATAAGAAAAATATGGAACAAAAGGAAAAATGAGAAATGAATCAATATACAGTAATGAATATTTTAGATTTGATAGATTCAGTCGGAGAGAATGAAGTCCAAAAAGGTCTCTCCGATTTTCTATGCCCTCAAAATGTAGAAATAGAAAATTTTATCCGCAACAACGCGATTGATTTTGCCAAAAGGAAATTGTCTATTACATATATTCTTCTTGACAATGCCGACGGAGCCATTACAGGGTATTTCACACTGACACATAAAGCTATTGAAATCAAAAATGATAACATAAGCAATACCACACGCCGGAAGCTTTCTTCCCATGCAAGACTTGATTCCGACACAAATTCCTTTACTGTTTCTGCATTTTTGCTTGCGCAGATAGGGAAAAATTACGGCATTGATAGCGAGAGACGCATTACGGGAGATGAACTAATTGACTATGCCAATGATATTATGGCTGATATCCAGCATAGAATCGGCGGTGGAATTATTTACCTGGATTGCGAGGACAAGCAGCATTTAAAAAATTTCTATGTCGAAAAGAATCACTATAAGATTTTTGGTGAAAGATTTTCCCATTCTGACGGCATACATTATTTACAAATGGTACGCTTTTTTTGATAATAATAAGCGGCTGGTCATGAAGAAAACACCATGCCTTGCTCTCCTGGAAAAGAAAAATCATATCCTTTACTATTCGTTACTTTATATGCCACAACTTGAGCCAATCTTAAATATTTAGAGCCATTTTTATAGTCTAATTCAACATGAAAAGTTTTGACTGAATTACTTTTGCAGTAATGTTAAATTTATTTGCAATTAAATCTACATGGTGTTTTTTCACTAGAATCAATAACTGTTATAGACGGATTAGCAGGATCAGGTTTACTTGCGGGGATTTTCATCTAAATACATCTAACCTCACTTTCAGGCTCGAAACTTTTTCTTTTATGTAATCCTAAATATAGTCCATTTCCTTCTGGCATAAATTCTTTACCATAATCCATATATTGGACAGCTCTTATATGAATAACTTCTGAAATTTTATAAAAAAACCTTTTCAATCATAACAGCTTTGTCGTTCTGTATGTGAGCTTTGCGAAGTTCAGACGGCATGGTCAATTCGTCATATAGATTGGCAATACAACGTTTTTCAGGAAGTTAATATATCAGAAACTTAATTTATGACATACTAGTGTACTGTACCGTTGATATCTAGTAAAATAGAACTGGCTATTTATGCCGTTTCATAGTATAATAAAAGAAACGGCGGTGATTTCCTATGGCAAGACCTAAAAAGTATATCA
>JAETNQ010000056.1 GCA_021772075.1 Lachnospiraceae bacterium | reverse complement strand
GGCGTGGAGGACTTTCTGCGCCATCGTGTGTATCTTCCAGTCCTGCACCAGCGGCACCCGGCAGACGCCCTCGATACTCAGGCCGTTTTTCAGCCTTGCCGGGACCGTCCCCGTCCTGGTCTGGTCATAGCACTTGTAGGTGTAGGTGGTGAAGTCCCTTGACTTGGAGTGCCACCTGGTCTTTGCGAAAGCGTGTCCGCACTGGCACCGCAGCTTCCTGCGCCAGAGGTCATCCGAATAGACACCTTTATTTTTTCACCACTGCGCCGTCTGTGCGTTTTTTTCCTCCAGCATCCTCTGCACCCGCTCAAATTCCTCTTTGGTGACGATGGGCTGGTGTTTCCCCTCCACGATGATGCGGTCAAGCTCCCCGTTGTTCTTTGCCCTTTTCTGTTCGAGGTAGTCCGGCACATACTCCTTCCGGTATTCCAGTTCACCGCAGTAGAGGCGGTTTTTCAGGATATGGCTGATGGTGGCATAATGCCACAGGCTCTTCTCCATCGCCGTGAGGTCGCCGTCCTTTTCAAGCTGCCTCTTGATCTTCTGACTGCCATTGCCCGCAAGGTACATATCGTATATCTTCCTGACCGTTTTCGCCTGCACCTCGTTGATGACATATTCCGGCCCCACCTTGTCGTAGCCAAGCACGTTCCCGGTGCCGTAGATCACGCCATTCTGGAAGGAGACCATCTGCCCCGCCTTCACGCGCATGGAGGTCTTTTTCGATTCGTTCTGTGCGAGGGTCGCCATGATGGTCAGCCGCAGCTCCCCGTCCTCAACGTTCATGGTCCATATGCCGTCCTCGGTGAAATACACCTCAATGCCCATCCTCTTTAAGAGTGATATTCAGACAGCAGATTCCCATCTCCATCACAGTAACGTTCTTTAAGCATATAAGTATAGGCTGTCTTTAAACTATTCTTATGTCTCGTGAAATAGAACTTGTTCAAAGCCCATCTAAATTTTTTTTAGTCTTCGGTTAGTTCCCTGTCTGGAACAGCTCTTTCTTTAGGCACAAGTGCAGATATTGACTGGTATGTTAAATACTGACATAAGTAATTTCTGACCGTCTGCTTAGATATCCTTTTTTCCTTTGAAATCTTCTTAACGGCCTCTACCCTAAACCTGTCATCATTAAGAAAAGGAAGTATACCTGCAACCACTGTGAACCTTTTATGGGCAGTACATCTGGCCTTCTGACTTAAATCCTGCTCAACAACCAGTTCTATTCCTTTGGATTCCAACAATTCTTCCTCTGTGCAGTCCTCATACCCCTCTATCCTGCCAATTTCGTACCACCTAGGCATTGATTTCTTGATACAGTCTATAAGCAGAATACTATCCTCTTCTACCGCCAAAACCCTATATATGATTCCCTGACACTTGATTAATTGATTCTTCTCCATCAGCAGCCTCCTTCTTCTCTATTACAATCCCCCAATCCGTCACACCTCTTCTCCGCCAATAATTTCGGGAAGCATCAAGCAGTTTCGCTGTCATAGGTTTCGACAGATGCTTTCTGTAGACACATTCCCTCACCATTAATTCGTCATCCATCTTAGTTGCAACGAAATCGGAACAGTATTCACCGATTTCCAAGCCCTCAAGCAACACTTGACATCGAAACTCTTTCACATCGGTATTCTCTTCCAGTTTTTCTGCATACTTAGCTTCAATGGCATTATAGGTGCGAGCGACACCATCTGTACATTTGCTCATACTTTTTTTCACATCTGGTTCTTTTATATCCTTTAGGCTTCATTAAGTTCTATCCTCCCTTGTAATTTCTCTACAGATATTATTACATATAAGAATTAAAGGTCATTTCGGCAAAAATATTATGAGATTTTTTGTCCCTACTACCCTTCAAGAACCGCCCCAAATTCTGCCCGAAATTCAAAAATAGTGCCCAAAAATAAATTTGGGGCAAAGTTTTGGGCAGATTATTGGCATTTAGTCTACTTTCAAGCCAAAAATGGGCATTTTTCAGTTAATATTCCGCCCAAAATTGTGCCCAAAACATAATTTTAGAAAAACAATGTGTTCTTGCAAAAGTTCTTTAATACTTTTGCAGATTTTATTTTATCCTCTTCTTTCCTTTCTCTTCCCCACCGCCCTTTCCGAAGAAAAAGGGGAAATACAGGCTTCTAAGGTGATGGACTATTATGGGAGTTTCATGGATGAGGTTGCCATTGGAAGATTGAAAATTTACTGAGAAAAAAGGAAGAGGTTCTGCTGCTGAGAGCCATCGGTTAAAGTATGGTGGCAGCAGGACTCATTTTTCTTTTCAGATATGTAGGAAATATCAGGGTTTTCGATACCTTTGGAGATTGGAGAGATGAGGAGAAAAGAAGGAAAAGAAGAGGATTCTGCTATGCTAGTGCGACATCGCACCGACTCAGCAATTCTTACTTTTCTTTCAGAGGGATAGGCTGAGGGAGAAAGATGGGAAAGAAGAGGACCTTATGAGAACGAATCCCACAAGGTCCTGAATTTTGCTTTTTTATTTAGTTGTTTCTAGTGTCCTCAGAAAAATTTAAAATCTGCAATCAGACAAAAAATGTTCTGCAAGAATATCAGCATCCAATGTATCACTTACTGTTAATAGCCGCCTGCGCCGCCGCCAGCCGAGCAATCGGTACGCGGAACGGTGAACAGGATACATAATTCAGCCCAACCTTATGGCAGAACTCTACGGAAGAAGGATCTCCGCCGTGTTCGCCGCAGATACCAAGTTTCAGATCCGGCCTCGTAGCCCTTCCTTTTTCAGCTGCCATCTTCACAAGCTGCCCTACGCCGTTCTGATCCAGTTTTGCAAACGGATCGGACTCATAGATCTTGCTCTTATAGTAAGATGTCAGGAATTTTCCTGCGTCGTCGCGGGAGAACCCGAAGGTCATCTGCGTCAGGTCGTTGGTTCCGAAGGAGAAGAATTCCGCCTCCTCCGCAATCTCATTTGCCAGAAGCGCCGCTCTCGGAATCTCTATCATCGTACCTACATGATACTGGATATCCGAATTTTTCTCTTTCTTCACCGCTTCCGCAACTTCTACAACAACTTCTTTTACATACTTCAGCTCTTTCTTATCGCCTACCAAAGGAATCATAATCTCGGGTACAACGTCATAGCCTTTCTCTTCCTTTACTTCAATAGCCGCTTCCATCACTGCCCGTGTCTGCATTCTTGCTATTTCAGGATAAGTTACGGACAAACGGCATCCTCTGTGGCCCATCATCGGATTGAACTCATGCAGCGCGTCGCAGGTAGCCTTTACTTCCTCTACCGTAAGGTTCATATCCTTTGCCAGGTCTTCAATATCCTTTTCATCCGTAGGAACAAACTCATGGAGCGGAGGATCAAGGAAACGGATTGTCACCGGCCTTCCTTCCATTACTTCATACAATTCTTTGAAATCACCCTTCTGGAAAGGAATCAATTCCGCTAAAGCGGCTTCTCTCGCCTCTACCGTCGATGACAGGATCATCTTACGGATCTTAGGAATCCTTTCCGGCTCGAAGAACATATGCTCCGTACGGCAAAGGCCGATGCCTTCTGCGCCAAGCTTCACCGCATTAGCAGCATCCATCGGGGTATCCGCATTCGTACGGACTTTCAAAGTACGGAACTGATCCGCCCAAGCCATAATCCTTTTGAAGTTTCCGGTAATTCCAGCCTCTACCGTTTTAATGTCGCCTTTATATATCTTGCCGGTGGAACCGTCCAAGGAAATATAATCGCCCTCTTTAAAACGATATCCGCCAAGTTCAAAAGTCTTAGCCGCCTCATCGATAATAATATCACCGCATCCGGATACGCAGCAGGTTCCCATTCCGCGGGCAACTACTGCCGCATGGCTCGTCATGCCGCCTCTCACTGTCAGAACACCTTCTGCGGCATGCATCCCTTCAATATCTTCCGGCGAAGTCTCAAGGCGTACCAGAATAACTCTTTCGTCTCTTTCATGTGCCAGCACCGCGTCTTCTGCGTTAAAATACACTCTTCCCGCAGCTGCCCCGGGAGATGCCGGAAGAGCCTGTCCAATCACTTCGCCTCTCTTCAATGCATCCACGTCAAAATTCGGATGAAGCAGCTGGTCCAAAGATTTTGCTTCGATTCTGCATACCGCTTCTTCCGGCGTGATCATGCCTTCGTCCACCAGATCGCAGGCGATCTGAATCGCCGCCCCTGCGGTACGTTTGCCGTTACGCGTCTGAAGGAAGAACAATTTGCCGTCCTCAATGGTAAACTCCATATCCTGCATATCTTTATAATGTGCTTCCAGTTTGTTTGCGATCTCCATAAATTTTCCATAGCATTCCGGCAGGTCTTCCTGAAGCTTGGTAATCGGCTGAGGCGTACGAATTCCTGCCACAACGTCTTCGCCCTGCGCATTAATCAAGTATTCCCCGTAAATTCCCTTTGCTCCCGTGGAAGGATTCCTCGTGAATGCAACGCCCGTTCCGGAGGTATTGCCCATATTTCCGAATACCATCGCCTGAACGTTTACCGCTGTTCCCCAGTCGCCAGGAATATCGTTCATCCTGCGGTATACGATAGCCCTGTCATTATCCCATGAACGGAATACTGCTTTCACAGCTTCCATCAGCTGTACCCTGGGTTCCTGCGGGAAATCGCTGCCCATTTTATCCTTGTAAATCTGCTTAAATCTCTTAATTACCTCCTGCAGATCTTCAGCCGTCAGCTCCGTATCAAAATTAACTCCCTTGCTGTCTTTGATCTCGTCCAGAATTCTTTCAAAATAAGACTTGGGTATTTCCATTACAACATCGGAGAACATCTGGATAAATCTTCGGTAAGAGTCATATGCGAACCGGGGATTCCCAGTCTTTTTTGCAAATCCTTCCACCGCCACATCCGTCAGCCCCAGATTCAGGATCGTGTCCATCATTCCAGGCATGGATGCCCTTGCGCCAGAACGTACAGACACTAAAAGCGGGTTCTCCGTGTCGCCGAATTTCTTTCCCTGCTTTTTCTCAAGCCCCTCCAAAGCTTCAAAAATCTGTGCTTCAATCTCTTCGGAAATTTTTCTTCCCTGATTGTAATAATCGGTACATGCCTCCGTCGTTACCGTAAACCCTTGCGGTATCGGCAGTCCCAGCCTTGTCATCTCAGCCAGGTTCGCGCCTTTCCCCCCTAAAAGGTTCCTCATGTCCGCACTGCCTTCTTCAAATAAGTAAACCCATTTTGCCATTTTTTGCCCTCTCTTTGCTTAAAATTTTCCTTAGGTAAATACCCCTGTCCGCACATTCATGCGATCCTTTTTTCATTATACCATATTATAGCAACTTTGTACTCTTAAATAGAAAAAAATTTCAGAAACCGTAAACCACTCCTTCAGCAGTTCTCTTTTTCCTCCCGATACCGGAATACGGTAGAAATAATCGTTATTCCCCGTTTCTTCATCCGTTTCCGCAATAGCTTCATAGTAAAGATATCCATCCCCCGGGATAAAATGCATGATTCCCCAATATTCCCCTTTCTCCAAACTCCCGATCTTCCTTATGCCGCCATCCATGGAAACCGCGACAATATCGCCCGCCAAAGCCATATATGCTTCGTCTTCCTGTATCAAAACAGAATAATTGGAAGAACCGGTAAAATCCACAGGGATCTCCTTCTCCACCTTTCCCGTCCCCCCGCTCCTGACCTGCAGACGGTAGATATAGGTACGGTAATCATATCCCTCCGGCGTTTGGGCTAAAGTAAAACAATAAAATTTGCCATCCGCGAAAGACACATTTTCAATATATCCCTTTTCATTTTCCGCCCCGTACAAAACCACCGCTTCATCGCGCCCGGTTTTTAAATGAATACGCCCCAGGAGATTCCCGTCCTCCGCATCCATTCCTTTATAATATACATAGTTTCCGTCATAACCGAGAATCTCATCAATGCGGTCAGAACCAAGCTCCCTGCGCTCCTTCGTATTGACATCGACACAAGCATAACGCATACGGTAATTTTCATCGTATTCATAACCATAAAAAAGCTTATCTCCAACCAGCTTTTCATGTCCGGCCCCTGCCAGGAATACATCTTCCGCCAGCGTCTCCGCATGGCTCCCATCCATATCGGAACGCTTGATCTCCAGCAATTCATCCGTCAGGCTGTCATATGCCTCCTGCACCTTTTCCACATAATAGATTTTGTCCTCCCATATGGTAAAAATGCTGCTTTCCTGGCAAATTGCCTCTCCGTAAGGCGCATTTACCCCTGCATATACCTTCCCATCATATGCGCACATATTGGAAAAACTCCTTATGGGCCGGTAAACAGGCTCCTCTTCCCGGCTGCCCCTGCCCGTAAAAAATATAGCTCCGGCCGCCAGCAGAAGAACTGCCGCCCCTATGATCCCTGCCTTCCGCCCGCTCTCTCTGTCCTTTATTTTCATCCCAACCCCCATGATGCCGCTGCGCGGCACAAATCTGTGCGAAGCAAGTCTCTTTACAGCTTCCCGTATCCGCGTCTTCTACCGGATAAAATTCGTTTTGACCGGGGTCTCCGCCTCCGGCGCAGTGATTCCCGCTTTTTTCCCCGCCTCTATGCACTTTAACATCCATGCCATATTCCTGCCAAGCGTTCGCATAATCTGCATTCCTTCCAAATCCTGCCTTACTTCCTCCGGCGTGTTCCCATGCACCATCGTCCAATATTTCGACGATACCACAGGCATATTTCTTATAGAAAAATATTTGTTGATCTCATCGATGCTCGCCGTAGTTCCCGCCCTCCTTGCGGAAACTACCGCTGCCGCCGGTTTATACATAAAACATTTTCCTGCGGCATAAAACATCCTGTCGAGCAATGCGACCAAAGCGCCGTTGGCGGATGCAAAATACACCGGCGAGCCTATGATATAGCCATCCGCACCTTCAGCCTTCTCGATCGCCCGGTTTACCGCGTCATCATCAAAGACACAGCGCCCTTTATTTACGCATCCTCCGCAGCCGATGCATCCCCGGACCGGTTTTTTCCCAAGCTGGAAAATTTCCGTCTCTATTCCTTCCTCTTCCAATATGCGCGCCGCCTCGCTGAGGGCGGTAAAAGTACAGCCCGCCTCGTTCGGGCTTCCATTGATCAATAATACTTTCATATCTCCTGCTCCTTTCCCATATAGCTCCTTTTACAACAATATGCTCTTTCTACTCTTCGATTTCCGCTTCCACCTCCAAAGCTTCCATTGTCTGCTTGATATTCCTCGCCGTTTTCGACACCCGGGAAATAATCCAGAGATCGGATATACCGTCATAAATAAGAAAAATACCGATTAATGTAATCGCCGTATTCACCGCTTCAAAGGGATTGTAGATCAGCAAAGCCCCCAAGCCGACTGTAACCGCCCCAAGCAGCATGGCAACCCACCATTTACTATAATTACTTTTAAACAAATCCAATGCCTGGATCAGATTGTGTACCCCATGTACTGCCACAACCACGCCGATCACCACAGGAATAATCATGATCAGCACGCCGGGATTAAAAATGATCCAGCCGCCCAGCACGGTCAGTATAATTCCTACAAGAAGAAGGATCTGGGAAACCAGCCGCCCATCTCTTTGCAAAAAATATGTCGCGATATTTACGATCCCGCTCAAAGCCAGTACCGCGCCCAAGCCCATGCACACAACTTTGGAAGATACATCCGGCCACACAGCCAATGTAAGCCCGAACAAAATGCAAAAAACCGCAGATAGAATATAATTTGCCCTTAATTCCTTAAAAAACTGATACATACGCATCCTCTCCTTTTCACAGAACTATTTTTTCGATATCTGCAATCAGCAGATCCACATCTTCCCGCCGCGTCGCCCAGCTCGTGCAGAACCTTACCGCGCTGTGTTTCTCGTCAATTCTCTGCTGATAAGAAAAACTATATTTTTCCTTCCATTCCTCCAGAATACGGTCCGGCAATACCGGAAACAGCTGGTTGGTCGTATTCTCCACCAAAAAGGAAACCCCGGCTTTGCAAAATGCCTCCCGGAGCTGCTTTGCCAGTTCATCCGCATGGCGGGCAATTTCCATATACAAGCCATCTTCCAGCAAAGCGAGAAACTGTAGTCCCAGCAGCCTTCCCTTTGCCAGCATCCCTCCCTTTTGCTTGATCAGATAGCGGAAATCCTCTTTTAAGGAAGGCGCAGTAATAACTACGGCTTCCCCGAACAACGCGCCCGCCTTCGTTCCCCCGATATAAAATACATCGCACAAACGGGCGATATCCTCCAGCGTCATAGTATTTCCCTCCGCAGCCAAAGCGTATCCCAGCCTCGCTCCGTCCATAAATAAAAACAAACCATTTCTTTTACAAACCTCTGAAAGCATTTCCAGCTCTTCCCTGCTATAAATTGTCCCAAGCTCCGTCGATTGGGAGATATATACCATTTTGGGCTGTACCGTATGTTCACGGTCCGCATCATCCCTATGCGCCTTGCAGCAAGCCTCTACCTGTCCGGCCGTGATCTTGCCGTCCCTGGACGGAAGCGCCAGAATCTTATGCCCGCAAGCTTCGACCGCTCCTGTCTCATGCACATTGATATGCCCCGTATCTGCCGCTATCACCCCCTGGTAAGGCCGCAGCCCGGCTGAAATCACCGTCAGATTTGCCTGTGTCCCGCCTACAAGAAAATGAACATCCGCATCCGTTCTCCCGCAGAGCCGGCGAATCAGCTCCTTCGCCTGTGCCGAATAACGATCTGTTCCATATCCTTCCGTCTGTTCCCTATTAGTCGCAATCAGCTTTTCCAATACCTTTTCATGCGCGCCTTCGCTGTAATCACAATTAAAACGTATCATTGCCGCTCCTCTCCTTTTTCCTGCCTTTCTCTATTTTATACACGCCTCCCTCTCTTCTGACCGGTACGGCACTGTTTTTATTTAATATTTTACTAAATTTTTCATATAATGCAAGTCTATTGTGTCCTTCCCCGTCTTGCGTTATAATCAGAACAGACAGTTATCAACTAACTCAAACGGAGGAATTAGCCATGACAACATCTATTACAAGAGAGGAAGCCCTTTCCCTCCTCAAAAAATACAACAAAGAACCCTTCCATCTCCTGCACGCCTATACGGTAGAGGGCGTTATGAGATGGTATGCGAAAGAAATGGGTTATGCCGGGGAAGAAGAATATTGGGCGCTCACCGGCCTGCTGCATGACGTGGATTTTGAAGCCTACCCGGAAGAACATTGCAAAAAAGCGCCGGAACTGCTTGCGGAAATCAATGCCGGCGAGGATCTGACCCATTCCGTCTGCAGCCACGGATACGGTCTGTGCTGCGACATAGAACCAGTACATCCCATGGAAAAAATCCTTTTTGCCGCGGATGAGCTGACCGGCCTGATCGGCGCTGCCGCCAGAATGCGCCCCTCAAAAAGCGTCATGGACATGGAAGTTTCCAGCCTGAAAAAGAAATTCAAAGACAAACGCTTTGCCGCCGGATGCTCCAGGGACGTAATCCGGCAAGGGGCAGAAAGGCTGGGCTGGGAACTGGACGAGCTTTTTGCCAAAACCATCGAAGCCATGAAGTCCTGCGAGGCAGAAGTTGCCCGCCAGATGGAGGAGGTATAAAAAGCTATGAATAAAAATCAGACCGGCTCCCCTGGCGGCTCTTACCGAAAAGTCAAACAAGCTGCCGCCTGGATATGTATCCTTTCCCTTATCGCCCTTTATATCGCCACTTTCCTAACTGCGATCCTGGACGCCCCCGGCTCCGGCACCCTTTTCCGCACCTGCCTCGGCGCTACCATCGTCCTTCCTACGCTTTTATGGATGTACCTGTGGCTTTACCGCAGACTGAGAGATAGAGACCGATAGAATTTATACCGGCAAAAAAAGTTCAGCTCTATGGCGCATTTCCTATCTTGCGGCAAGCGGGATCACATGAATGAAAAATATATTTGAGGATGGCAAAACCATGGAAAACGCACAACAAAAAACGGATTACCAGGAAGCGACAGCTGGAAATCATACGAACAATGGCGGTTATACAGGAAACCCTTTTGAAAATATGACGGATGGATTATGTAAAAGATGCCGATGCAGAACCATAGACTGCAGCGAGAATCCGGAGTCCGTTTTATGCCGGGACTGTCGGGAAGAACTGATCCGCCTGAAAATTCCGCGGGTCTTTTATCTGATCGGCGCCGTCGCCATTCTATTGGCAGCGCTTACATTCGCCGCTTCCATTGGAGGGCTGCGCAATCTGTCCACTTACCTCAAATCCAAAAGCATGGCCGGGGAAGGCTATATAATCACGGTATTGGATAATCTGCTGGATATTTTAGAGGAAAACCCCCAAAACAAAAATCTTGCCATCAGGCTGGCCGATTTGGGAATGGAATACGCATATTATGATTATGCGGCATATTCTATAGACAATTACTTGGCTGGAAAAGAAGTTTCAGACAGCGAGTATGACAAGTTAACTTCATACATAAGAAAATTGGATGCTTATTATGCCACTTATGACTTATATGAGGAAATCGGGGAGAAATTGTTCAGCAATGCATCCGATATAGAGGATGTAACCGGAGTTCTGGAAGAATTCAGACGCGAATTATCCGGTTATATCGGCGAAGGCGAATATGACCAAGCATTACTATACTATTATCTGGGGTATATGTCCACCGATGAGCAAGAAAGAATCTCCTATCTGCAGGAATGTATCAACTTGAACCCTTATTTTTATGATGCACAGGCACAGATTGCCACTTATTACCGCAGAAACGGAGAACTGGAAAAAGCAAGACGGCAGCTGGAAGAAATATACCAGGTAAATAAAGAAGATTATGCCGTCCTGAGGTCTTATGCCACATTAGAACTTGTGGAAGGAAATCTGGCACAAGGACTCGATTACGCATCCCAAGCCTATGAAATTTATCCAGAAGGAGAGTATGTCATAGATACTTATATCGTTGCCCTGGCAGCGAACGGCATGATGGAAGAAGCGCAAATACTCGTAGAGCAATATGCAAAAGATTACATGTTTGATGAAGACCTGTATCATTTTCTGGACGGGGATATAACGCTGGAAGAATATTACATAGGATAAACAACAAAGGAGTTATATTATTATGATCATACCAGGAATACTTATGTCCATATTAACTTTTCCAGGGGTTGCCGTCCATGAACTGGCACACCAGATCTGCTGCAGAATATGCCGGATCCCGGTTTATGAAGTGAAATATTTCCAAATTAAAAACCCCTGCGGCTACGTTCTTCATGAAAGGACATCCAATCCTTGGAAAAATCTGCTCACCGGCCTTGGTCCGTTTTTCGTCAACACACTTTTAGGAATTCTGGTCACGCTGCCCGCCTATGCCAATGTTTTCGGCTATGGCTCGGATCTCCATCCATTCATAAAATTGTGCAGTTATCTGCTCTACTGGCTTGGCGTATCCATCCTGATGCATGCCTTTCCAAGTACCGGGGATGCGAAATCACTGGTAAAGAACGTCCTGAAAAATGAAGAAGTCCATATCCTTGCCAAAGCAGTAACCGCACCTTTCATCGGATTGATTTACCTCGGTGCATTCGGTTCCATGTTCTGGCTGGACCTGGCTTACGGCATCGGCATATCCATGCTCTTACCCAGGCTGATCAGCATGTGGCTCTTTTAACAGACTTTTCCTTTATTCAACCCC
This sequence comes from Lachnospiraceae bacterium, assembly GCA_021772075.1. GTDB lineage: Bacteria > Bacillota > Clostridia > Lachnospirales > Lachnospiraceae > Kineothrix. The sequence continues at coordinate 7,088 of JAETNQ010000056.1, read as the reverse complement.
CATTTTCTTAAGTTCTTCCACCGCCTGCTCCCTATTCTTAAAATGAACCGTATGCATCCCAAACGCCTCCGCCGGCGGCAGGTTCTTCTCCGTATCATCCAGAAAAACGCATTCCTCCGGCTTTAAGCCATACCGTTCCATCAAAAGCCGGTATATCTCCGGTTCCGGCTTCACTACTTTGTCCCGGAAGGAAAGAATGCCGCCGTCTACATAATCCAGAAAATCCAAGACGTCTTTACAGTCCTCATATGCCTTGTGGGCGAAATTGGAGAGTACAAGCACTTGGTATCCTTTTCCTTTCAACTCCTGGATCCATGGTATGGCATAATCGTATCTGACCAGCATCCCGTCAATATTATCCAGCGTTTCCCTAAGTTCCTTTTCGATGCCCGGATCATTTCCGATAAATAAATCCATAATCTCCTCATCGGACAGCGCGCCTCTGTCATGTTCCTGCCAGGAGCGGCTTCCTACCGTTGCCTTTGCCAGACGCTGGAAAATCTCTTCCGGATAGCCGAAACTGCGGAAATACTCTTCCCAGGCAAACCCGGCAAGCACGTTGCCGATATCAAAAATAACCGTCTTTATCATTTTCCTTTTTTACCTCCTTGCGGGCCAATCCGCCGGCCGGCCCTCCCTCTTCAGAAATTAAGTCCAACAGCTTCCTGCCGGCCGCCGACAGCGGGTTCTTCTCATCCGTTACAATACAAAAATGCCTCCTTGGGATGATTTTATTAAACCGCAGGGCAAACAGCCTTCCCGTTTCCAGATATTCCTCCGCAAATTCTCTCATAATACACCCGATGCCCATATTGCGCAACGTAAACTGTACGATCATGTCACTGGTAGCAAGTTCGAATTCAGGATTCAACTCCACCCCGTTTTCTTCCAGAAAAGCATCCATGAACTTCCTCGTACTCGTTTTTTTCTCCAAAGATATGATCGGCAGCCTTTCCACTTCCTGCAGATCCAGCATCCTGTTTTTATAAGACCGGAACTTCAGTCCCCCGATAAAAATATCTTCGATTTCTTTCACTCTCACCGCCTCGATGCCCGGCGCGACGTCAAAGGGCGTACTTACCACGCCGAAATCGATTTTTCCTTCCAGCAGGGAATCCAGCGTCTCCGGAGTAGGCGCGTTGGATACCGTCACTTTGATCCCCGGATACTGCTCATGGAACTGTTCCAAATAGGGCAATAAGTAAAAACGCAGCGTCATATCGCTGGCTCCGATCCGCAGTTCCCCGATCTCCAGATCCAGCATCTGTGCCAGCTTTTTTTCCCCAAGCTCGATCTGCTCATAACCCTTCGAGACATACCTTGCCAAGATCTCCCCCTCCGCCGTCAGCCGCACTCCTCTGGAAGTACGGATAAAAAGCTTGGTTCCCACCCCGTTTTCCAGCATTTTGACCGCCTGGCTCACCGCCGGCTGGGAGATTGCCAATTGTTCCGCCGCCGCTGTCAGGCTGCGGTACTTCGCCACATAATAAAAGACCTTATAATACTCCAGATGATTTGTCATGTTTTTTATTTCTTTCTATATATAATATCATCTCTTCCCGGCCCGTTGCTTACCATCGTGATCGGATAACCGATCTGTTTCTCGATAAACTCCACATAATTCCTGCAATTTTCCGGCAGTTTTTCATATTCCCTGATTCCACGGATATTGCATTTCCATCCGGGCAGCGTCCGCAGGACAGGCTTTGCTTTTTCCAGTTTCGCCGTCACAGGGAAGTCCGTAATTTCCTCCCCATCGATTTCATAGGCTACGCAGACAGGTATCTCATCCAGATAGCCGAGTACATCCAATACCGTAAAAGCTACGTCCGTAGTCCCCTGAAGCCGACATCCGTATTTGGAAGCCACGCAGTCAAACCATCCCATCCTCCTGGGCCGCCCGGTGGTCGCTCCGTATTCGCCGCCGTCCCCGCCGCGTCTCCTCAGTTCCTCCGCCTCTTCTCCGAAGATCTCCGATACGAAGGCGCCCGCTCCCACCGCAGAGGAATATGCCTTGCAGACCGTAATGATTTCTTTGATCTCATAAGGCGGAAGTCCTGCGCCGATAGCGCCGTATGCCGCCAGTGTGGAAGAGGATGTCACCATCGGATAAATGCCGTGGTCCGGATCTTTTAATGTCCCCAGCTGTCCTTCCAGAAGAATCGCTTTATTTTCTTTCAGCGCCCGGTCCAGATAGGCGGACACATCGCATACATAGGGTGCTATCATTTCCCTGTAACTGTGCAGCGTGGCAAGAAGTTCCTTTCCGTCAATAGAAGGCTTATGGTAGAGATGCTCCATCAGCACATTCTTCATTTCCACCGTCTTCTCCACCTTTTCCGCCAGCAGTTCCTCGTCAAAAAGCTCGCTCACCTGAAACCCTGTTTTCGCATATTTATCGGAATAAAAAGGCGCTATGCCGGACTTCGTGGAGCCAAAGGATTTTTTCCCTAACCGCTCTTCCTCATATTGGTCGAGCAAAATGTGGTACGGCATCACGATCTGCGCCCTGTCCGACACCAGAATCTTGGGCATAGGCACTCCCCTGCCCGTCAAATTTTCTATCTCCTGAAAAAGCACCGGAATATTCAGGGCGACTCCATTGCCGATCACGCTGGTAGTATGACCGTAGAATACTCCCGACGGCAGGGTATGCAGGGCAAACTTGCCATAATCATTCACAATCGTATGCCCCGCGTTAGCACCCCCCTGAAAGCGGATAACAATATCCGCCTCCTTCGCCAGCATATCCGTGATCTTTCCTTTTCCCTCGTCGCCCCAGTTAGCGCCTACTACTGCTTTTACCATAATATGATCCCTCCTGTACTCATCTGTCTTTCCCGTTTCCGTCATGCAAGATAACCGTAAAAGGTACTTTCTCCTGCCTTTTACCAGATGATTATAGCCGATATCCTATTATAAGTAAAATCAATATATATTATGCTTGTTATAAGGGAAAATTATGTTTGGCCGGCCGCTGGCAATCCGTCAAAATTATTCTTTCCCATCCCAGCAATAAGTACAAAGCTTGCACCGGTCAATTCCCACCGACTCTATCATATCATCCAGCCGGTGATAACGCAAGGAAGTAAAATTGAGCTTTCCTCCCACACGTTTCACCATTTCTTTATATTCCTCCGACTCAGGATCAGAATAAGCCTCCAGACGGGTAAATCTGCCCTCCCTTTCCAGTTCTTTCAAAACCTGGCGCGTAATCAGATCCATCTCCGAAGTGGAACGGGAAAAATTCAGGTACTTGCAGCCGTAGAGCAACGGCGGGCAGGCAGGGCGGATATGCACTTCCTTCGCGCCGCTCTGGTAAAGGAATTCCGTCGTCTCCCTCATCTGTGTTCCCCGGACGATGGAATCATCGATCAGCAAAAGGCTCTTATTCTGGATAAGGTCGTGTACCGGAATCAGCTTCATTTTCGCGATCAAATTCCTCTTGCTCTGTATCGTCGGCATGAAGGAACGGGGCCAGGTAGGCGTATACTTGATAAACGGACGCGAAAACGGAATGCCCGATTCGTTGGAATAACCGATAGCATGCGCCGTTCCCGAATCCGGAACCCCGGCTACAATATCCGGTTTCACGTCATCCCGTTTTGCCAGCAGGGAACCGCACCGGTAACGCATTTCCTCCACGCTGATCCCCTCATAAGAAGAAGAAGGATAGCCGTAATACACCCACAGGAATGTGCATATTTTCATATCTTTTCCGGGAGCCGCCAAGGTATGTATCCCTTCCGGCGTCACAATCACGATTTCCCCCGGCCCCAGTTCTTTTTCTTCCTTATATCCCAGATTCAAATAAGCGAAGCTTTCAAAGGATATACAATAAGAACCCTCTTTTTTCCCGATAGAAACCGGAGTCCTTCCCAGCCTGTCCCTCGCCGCATAGATTCCCTTCGTCGTCATCAGCAGGATCGTCATGGAACCTTCGATCAATTCCTGCGCATATTGGATGCCTTCCACCAGATTTTCCCTCTGGTTGATGACAGCCGCCACCAGCTCCGTAGCGTTAATGTCCCCGCCGCTCATCTCCAGAAAATGGGCATTCCCGTTTTTGAAGATCTCATCCACAATCTGGTTCGTATTATTGATCTTCCCCACTGTCTCTATCGCATAAGTCCCGTGATGGGAACGCACGATCAAAGGCTGCGGCTCGTAATCGGAGATACAGCCGATCCCCATATACCCTTTCATCTCATTCACATCTTTATCAAATTTGGTGCGGAAAGGCGCATTCTCAATGTTATGTATGGAACGGTCAAACCCCTTCTCCCCGTAAACCGCCATTCCGGCCCTTCTTGTTCCCAGATGCGAATGGTAATCCGTCCCAAAAAATAAATCAAACATACAGTCATTCTTCGATGCCACTCCAAAAAATCCACCCATACCTTTTACCTGATTCCTTTCTCGCTTCTGTCAGTGCAAGCACAAAAGCGCATCCTCAAAGCCGCCGCCACGCTGCGACCTTAAAAATACGCTTATTTTCATCTTTTCTTTTATACATGAATCTCCGCTTTCACGCCAAGCAGTTTTTCATTTTCCTTTAGAACCGGCTCTATCACATCCCTCAGAAAAGCTTCCACCTGTTCTTTGGAACGGCCGATATATCTGGACGGCTCCATCGTCTTGCGCAGATCTTCCAAAGTCATGTTAAATGCCGGATCCGCCGCAATCAATTCCAGCAGATTATTCTCCCGGCCTTCCACTTTCACATTCTTTCCCGCTTCCATGGAAAGAATCCGTATCTTTTCATGCAGCTCCTGTCTGTCGCCCCCGGCTTTTACCGCGTCCATCATAATATTTTCCGTCGCCATAAAAGGAAGCTCGCTCATCAGCCTTTTTTCGATTACCTTAGGGTACACCACAAGCCCGTCCACCACATTCAGGCAAAGATCCAATATCCCGTCTACGGCAAGGAACCCTTCCGGAATAGAAAGCCTCTTATTCGCCGAATCGTCCAGCGTCCTTTCGAACCACTGGGTGGCCGAAGTGATCGCCGGGTTTAAAGCATCTATCATCACATACCTGGCTAAGGAAGCGATCCGCTCGCTCCTCATAGGATTGCGCTTATATGCCATGGCGGAAGAACCGATCTGTCCCTTTTCAAAAGGTTCCTCCACTTCTTTTAAATGCTGCAGCAGCCGGATATCGTTGGACATCTTATGGGCGCTGGCCGCAATGCCCGCCAGCACGTTTGCCACTCTCGTATCCACTTTCCGGGAATAAGTCTGGCCCGATACAGGATAGCATTCCCGAAAACCCATTTTTTCCGCGATCATCGGATCGATCTTGTCGATAACTTCCTGGTTTCCGTCAAACAGTTCCAAAAAAGAAGCCTGTGTCCCTGTCGTCCCTTTCGAACCAAGAAGCTTCATATGGGACAGAACATGATCCAAATCTTCCAGATCCAGGCAAAATTCCTGCAGCCACAAAGTCGCCCTTTTTCCCACAGAAGTCGGCTGCGCCGGCTGGAAATGTGTAAATGCCAGCGTAGGCTGTGCTTTATACTTGTCCGCAAAATCCGCCAGCTCCTTGATCACGTTCACCAGCTTCTTCTTCACCAGTTCCAGCGCTTTTGTCATTACGATAATATCCGTATTATCTCCCACATAGCAGGAAGTCGCCCCCAGATGGATGATCCCTTTCGCCTTCGGACACTGTACGCCGTATGCATACACATGACTCATCACATCATGGCGCACTTCTTTTTCCCGCGCCTTTGCCACGTCGTAATTAATATCCTCTGCATGGGCCTTCAGTTCGTCGATCTGCTCCTGCGTAATATTCAGTCCCAGCTCCTTTTCCGTCTCCGCCAAAGCGATCCACAATTTCCTCCACGTCCTGAACTTCATATCAGGGGAAAAAATGTACTGCATCTCCTTGCTGGCATAACGCTCGGAAAGAGGGCTCTGATACCTGTCCGTACTCATAAGCCTCTCCTTTTCCCTTTATGCTAATCCGAGGCGTTTAAAAACCTCGTTATATGCTTCTTCCACGTTCCCCAGATCCCTGCGGAAACGGTCTTTATCCAATTTTTCATTCGTATGTACATCCCACAGCCTGCAAGTATCCGGGGAGGTCTCGTCCGCCAGCAGGATTTCGCCATGGAAACGCCCGAATTCAATCTTAAAATCGATCAGCTTAATATCTGCCTGAAGGAAATAAGCCTTCAGCACTTCGTTTACCTTAAACGCATATTTTTTAATCGTTTCAATTTCTTCCCAGTCCGCAAGGCCAAGAGCTACTGCAAAATAACTATTGATCAAAGGATCGCCCAGTTCGTCATTCTTATAACTGAATTCAATCGTCGGCTCTTTAAACGGAGTTCCCTCCGGTACGCCCAGCCTTTTCGAAAAGCTGCCTGCCGCCACGTTACGAATGATTACTTCCAGAGGTACGATCTCCACTTTCTTTACTGCTGTCTCCCTGTCGCTCAGTTCTTCGATCAAATGAGTCGGCACTCCTTCTTTTTCCAACAGCCGGAATACATGGTTCGTCATACGGTTATTAATGACGCCCTTCCCCACGATGGTTCCTTTCTTCTCTCCATTAAAAGCCGTAGCATCGTCCTTATAATCCACGATGACTACATCAGGATCTTCCGTCGCAAATACCTTCTTCGCTTTTCCTTCATAAAGCTGTTCCAGTTTCTTCATTCTTTCCTCCGTCCTGCCTTGTCGGCAAAATAAATTGCTAACCAACTTTCCATATGAAGTATATAACAGTTGTATTTATAAGTCAAATATTCATTTTTCCTAAAATTTCAATTTAGTAGTTGACAAAACGACAAAAAGCGGTTAAAATAATCCTTGCGTGCAGGAATGGCGGAATTGGCAGACGCGCACGGTTCAGGTCCGTGTGATAGCAATATCATGAGGGTTCAAGTCCCTTTTCCTGCATTGGATGAATGACTCTGAAATACTGATAAAATCGGTGTTTTGGGGTTTTCTTTTTTTCTCGGGTAGTGTAAATAAGTCTGTGTTTTTGTAAATAAATGGCTCCTTTTTGGTAAGAATTAGGATATGGAAATTCTTATCGAAAAGGAGTGTTTTTATGCCAGTAGCAAAGGAACAAAT
>JAETNQ010000055.1 GCA_021772075.1 Lachnospiraceae bacterium | reverse complement strand
GGATATATATGGAGCCTGTATGCGTTGTAAGACGGGCGTTTGAAAAGGCATAGGTAAAAATTGTGCTAAAAAAAGAAAATAATTCTATGCTAGTTCCCGCTTTTGTGGTATACTACTACCGTGAATCATGGGGAAGTTTGGGCAATAAGGTTCCGTCTACGGTATTCGTGCCGAAAGGATGGTATTTTCCCCGTTAAATAGTTTTTATTTATTTAATATAAAATGGAGGGCTGAAAAAATGAGTACTACTTCACAAGCGAGTCAAAGAATCAATGCTTTACTCGACGAAAACAGTTTCGTTGAAATAGGGGCGCTTGTTACGGCAAGGGCGACTGATTTCAACCTGAAACAAACAGAGACTCCTTCGGACGGCGTTATTACCGGCTACGGAGTGATCGACGGCAGTCTTGTGTATGTTTACAGCCAGGATGCGTCCGTATTGAACGGAACCATCGGTGAAATGCATGCGAAGAAAATTGCCGGTCTTTATGATCTGGCAATGAAGGTGGGAGCTCCTGTGATCGGCTTGATCGATTCTGCCGGTTTGAGGCTGCAGGAAGCGACGGATGCGTTGAACGGTTTTGGCGAGATTTATAAGAAACAGGTGGATGCGTCAGGGGTAATTCCCCAGATCACGGCGATCTTTGGAACCTGCGGCGGCGGCCTTGCCGTTGTTCCTACATTGACGGACTTTACGTTTATGGAGGAAAAGAATGCCAAATTATTTGTGAATTCCCCCAATGCGATCGACGGCAATGAGATATCCAGATGCAATACATCCTCGGCGGCATTCCAGAGCGAAGAAGCCGGTATTGTGGATGTGACGGCGGCAGAAGCGGATATCCTTGCGCAGATCAGGGAGCTGGTTTCCATGCTTCCGGCGAACAATGAAGACAATGCGGCGTTCGAGGAATGCGCGGACGATTTGAACAGAGTATGCGAAGGACTGGAAAATTGTGCAGGAGATACCTCGATCGCGCTTTCCCAGATATCCGACAACGGCATATTTTTTGAAACGAAGAGAAATTATGCAAAGGATATGGTGACAGGCTTCATCAAACTGAACGGGGCTACGGTAGGCGCTGTGGCAAACCGTACGGAAGTTTACGGCGAAGAGGGAACGGTTACGGATAAATTCGATGAGGTATTATCGGTAAGAGGATGCGAGAAAGCGGCGGACTTCATCGCATTCTGCGATGCTTTCGATATTCCGGTGTTATCCCTGACGAATGTAAAAGGCTTTGCTTCCGCAAAATGCTCGGAAAAGAGAATGGCTAAGGCAGTCGCACGCCTTACATACGCTTTCGCGAACGCGACAGTTCCGAAGGTGAATGTAATTACGCGCAAGGCATATGGCAGCGCTTATGTGGCGATGAACTCCAAGGCGATCGGTGCGGATATTACGATGGCGTGGCCGGATGCGGAGATCGGAACGATGGATGCAGGGCTTGCGGCAAAAATTATTTGCGACGGACAAGGCTCCGAGGCGATTGATGCGTGTGCAAAAGAGTATGCACGCCTCCAGACAAGTGCGGAAAGCGCGGCAAGAAGAGGGTATGTGGATCAGATTGTGTCGCCGGAAGATACGAGAAAATATGTAATCGGCGCATTTGAAATGTTATATACAAAACATGAAGACCGCCCGGCGAAAAAACATGGTACCGTATAGAAAGGATGATACTTAATATGAAAAAATGGTTATTAGTATTAGGTATGATTACCTGTATCCTGGGAGCGAGCGCATGCGGGGATGAACAGAAGGATGCGTCCGCATGGTCGGAGATGTCGGAAGAAGAGGCAATCTATTACGGCGAAGGAATTTTCCAGACCGTCAGGGAGCTTTGCTCCGGGGCATACGAAGAGCAGAAAGCACAGTATGCAAAGGCAGATCCGGTTTCGGCGGCAGCATTCAGCAGCTGGGAAAGCGCTCAGGCCGATATGGGTGATTATGTTGATATTGTGGAAAAAAGCGCAGAAATTAATGACGACGGAATTATCGTCAACTTGAAGGTGGACGGCACAAGCCATGATGCAAATATCGAAATTATTTTTGATGACGAATATATGATGACCAGCATGTCCACAAACGTGATTTATTCATTCAAAGAATTAATGGCAAAGGCATTCATGAATACGCTGCTCGGCATGGGAACGGTATTTATCGTGCTGATCCTTATCAGCCTGATTATTTCATGCTTTACCTTTATCCCTAAGATTCAGGCGGCATTCGCGAAGAAGCCGAAACAGGAGGCGGAAAGACCCGTTCCGGCGGCTCCGGTTTCTGTTCCTGCAGCAGCGGAAGGGGAAACGGACGACATGGAACTGGTGGCTGTCATTGCGGCGGCGGTCGCAGCCGCGGAGGCAGCGGGCGAAGGCGCGGCTTCCACGGACGGTTTTGTAGTCAGATCGATCAGAAAAAGAAGAATGTTTTAATCTAAGTTGATAAGTTGTGAGTTGATAACAGGAGGAATAAAAAAATGAAGAATTATACCATTACCGTAAATGGAAACGTATATGATGTAGTAGTAGAAGAAGGTGCATCCACAGGCGCTCCGGCGGCTCCCGCAGCTCCTAAGGCGGCTCCGAAGCCGGCTCCCAAGGCACCGGCCAAACCTGCAGCAAGCGGCGCGGCAGGCAGCGTAAGGGTAGAAGCGGGCGCAGCCGGCAAAGTATTTGCAGTAGAGGCGAAAGTTGGACAGACAGTAAAAGCAGGCGATACCGTAGTTGTGCTTGAGGCTATGAAGATGGAAATCCCGGTTGTGGCTCCTCAGGACGGCACGGTGGCAAGCGTTGACGTATCCGTTGGCGATCCCGTAGAAGCGGGCGCATTGCTCGCAACTTTAAACTAAAGACGGGGACGCGGGTAAATACGGGATGAATATTTCTGTATCTTGCGTGCGTTTGCAGATCGTGAATCAAAACAGGAGGTCAAAGTAATGGATTTCAGTTATATAGCAAATACATTAGACAACCTAGTGCATCAGACGGCCTTTTTCAACCTTACATGGGGAAATTACCTGATGATTGCAGTAGCTTGCGGATTTCTATACCTTGCTATCGCAAAAGGTTTTGAGCCATTGTTATTAACACCGATAGCGTTTGGCATGCTGCTTGTGAATATCTATCCTGATATTATGATGAGTATCGAGGATTCGGCAAACGGGGCGGGCGGCTTGCTTTATTATTTCTATCTCTTAGACGAATGGGCGATCCTGCCTTCCCTCATCTTCATGGGAGTGGGGGCGATGACGGATTTTGGTCCGCTGATTGCCAATCCTAAGAGCTTTCTGCTCGGCGCGGCGGCACAGTTCGGTATTTTTGCCGCTTATTTCGGAGCGATCGGCCTTGGCTTTAACGATAAGGCGGCGGCGGCAATTTCTATCATCGGCGGGGCGGACGGCCCGACTTCCATTTTCCTTGCGGGAAAACTGGGGCAGACGGCGCTTCTCGGACCTATCGCGGTAGCGGCTTATTCCTATATGTCGCTGGTGCCGATCATCCAGCCGCCGATCATGAAACTGCTGACAACGGAAAAAGAAAGAAAAATCAAAATGGCGCAGCTTCGTCCGGTTTCCAAACTGGAGAAGATATTGTTCCCTATTATCGTAACGATCGTTGTATGTCTGATCCTTCCTACCACGGCTCCCCTTGTAGGTATGCTGATGCTCGGTAATCTTTTCAGGGAATCCGGCGTGGTAAGGCAGTTGACGGATACGGCGTCCAACGCTCTTATGTACATCGTAGTCATTCTGCTCGGTACTTCCGTAGGCGCTACTACCAGTGCGGAAGCGTTCTTGAATTGGGATACGCTGAAAATCGTCGCGCTCGGCCTGATTGCGTTTGCATTCGGTACGGCGGCGGGCGTATTGTTCGGCAAATTGATGTGCATTTTCACCCATGGAAAGGTAAACCCATTGATCGGTTCCGCGGGCGTGTCCGCAGTCCCTATGGCGGCCAGGGTATCCCAGAAGGTAGGCGCGGAGGCGGATCCGACCAACTTCCTGCTTATGCATGCGATGGGACCTAATGTGGCCGGGGTTATCGGCACGGCAGTAGCGGCCGGTACTTTCATGGCGGTATTTGGAGTATTTTAATGGAATGGCGTAAAGCCGGATTGTTAAGGAGGAATAGAAAATGTCAGAACAGGTGAAAAAACCGATTGGAATTATGGAAACCGTTCTCCGCGATGCGCACCAGTCTTTGATCGCAACAAGGATGCCTACCGAAAAGATGCTTCCGATCATTGAAAAGATGGATAAAGTGGGTTATCATGCGGTAGAGTGCTGGGGCGGAGCTACTTTTGACGCTTCTCTCCGTTTCCTGAAGGAAGATCCTTGGGAAAGATTGAGAAAGTTAAGGGACGGTTTCAAAAATACAAAATTACAGATGCTTTTCAGAGGGCAGAATATCCTTGGATACCGCCCTTATGCGGATGACGTGGTGGATTATTTCGTAGAAAAATCCATTGCCAACGGCATCGATATTATCAGAATCTTCGACTGCCTGAACGACCTCAGGAACCTGCAGGAAGCGGTAAATGCTACCAATACGGTAAAACATAGGGAAGGCAGGGGGCATGCCCAGGTTGCGCTGTCCTATACGCTTGGGGATGCTTATACATTGGAATATTGGGTGGACATGGCGAAGAAGATCGAAGAAATGGGGGCGGATTCCATCTGCATCAAAGATATGGCAGGGCTTCTCGTTCCTTATAAAGCGACGGAAATGATTTCCGCCATGAAGAGCGCGACCAAGCTTCCGATCCAGCTTCATACGCATTATACTTCCGGCGTAGCCAGCATGACTTATCTGAAGGCAGTGGAAGCGGGCGTGGATGTGATCGACTGTGCGATCTCGCCGTTCGCCCTCGGTACTTCCCAGCCGGCGACGGAAGTTATGGTGGAAACCTTTAAAGGTACTCCTTATGATACGGGATATGACCAGAATCTGCTTGCGGAAATTGCGGATTACTTCAGGCCCTACAGGGACGAATGCCTGGCAAGCGGGCTCTTGAATCCGAAGGTTATGGGCGTTGATATCAAGACGCTGCTCTATCAGGTGCCGGGCGGCATGCTTTCCAACATGGTGAGCCAGCTGAAAGAGCAGAACGCGGAAGACAAATATTACGATGTGCTGAGAGAGATTCCGGCGGTTCGCAAGGATCTTGGAGAGCCTCCGCTCGTTACGCCTTCTTCCCAGATCGTTGGTACACAGGCAGTATTCAACGTACTTTTGGGCGAGCGTTACAAGATGGCGACGAAGGAGACAAAAGCGGTTCTGCGCGGCGAATACGGACAGACGATAAAGCCGATGAACCAGGAAATTATCGATAAGGTTATTCCGGGCGAGGAGAGGATTACCTGCCGTCCGGCGGATCTGATCGAGAACGAGCTGGATAAGCTGGAAGCGGAGATGAAAGAATGGAAGCAGCAGGATGAGGATGTATTATCTTATGCGTTGTTCCCCCAGGTTGCTACCGATTTCTTCAAATACCGCCAGGCACAGCAGGAAAAAGTGGATATGACCCAGGCGGATACAAAAAACGGGGCTTATCCGGTTTAGGAAAGATTTTATCAGGAGCCGGCCGCAGGGCCGGCTCTTTTTTAAAAAAGAGGATACACAGGATGGAAAGAGGTACGGGAAAGGAAGAAAATATCGATATTATTTCAAAGATCAGCGAAAGATATCCCAAGATGAGCAAAAGCCATAAGGCGATAGCTGCTTATATTACCGATCATTATGAACAGGCAGTGTTTATGACGGCGGCCAGGCTCGGCGAGACCGTGAAGGTGAGCGAATCCACAGTGGTGCGGTTTGCATCCGGTATTGGTTACGACGGTTATCCTGAGTTTCAGAAGGCGTTGGAAGAATGGGTCAAAGACAAGCTGAATTCGGTTCAGAAGATCGGCGTCAAATATGGGAGAAGCACACAGTCGGAAATACTTACCTCCGTGCTGGAGGCGGATATAGAAAAAATAAAAGATACGATCGGCCATCTGGACGGAGCATCCTTTGAAATGGCCGTGGATATTATTCTGGAAGCCCGGACTGTGTATATCGTTGGAATCAGGAGCTGTGAGCCGCTGGCCGATTTCCTGCATTTTTACCTGAATATGATAAGAGGAAACGTGATGCTGCTGCGGACTACCAGCACCAGCGAAATGTTTGAGCAGATGATAAGGATTAATGAAAAGGACGCTATTGTGGGGATCAGTTTTCCAAGATATTCCATGCGCACTTTGAAAGCCATGGAATTTGCCAACGACAGGAATGCCAAGGTGATTGCCATTACGGACAGCGTGCATTCGCCGATGAACTTGTATTCCTCCTGCAACCTTTTTGCCAGGAGCGATATGGTATCTATCGTGGATTCACTGGTAGCCCCTTTGAGTTTGATCAATGCGCTGGTAGTAGCGCTTTGTTTAAAACGCCCGGAAGATGTCAAACATAATCTGGAAGAATTGGAGCAGGCATGGAGTAATTACCAGGTTTACCTGAACGACGAAATTAATTTTATCGACGAAGAGCCGATGCTAAACTATCCGCTTCGGAGCGAAAGCAAGCCCTTGGGCAGGGAATGATCTTTTTGGAGGAATTTCCAACAGGAAGCCAGGAAATGAGGAAGAGATGAGAAAGGTTATAATCATAGGCGGAGGGGCTGCCGGGATGATGGCTGCCGTTTCGGTATTGCAGACGGGGGGCAGGGCCGTCCTTTTTGAAAAAAATGAAAAGCTTGGAAAAAAATTGTTTATTACGGGAAAAGGAAGATGCAACCTGACCAATGACTGCGATATGGAAACGTTATTTCAGAATGTCATGACGAATTCCAAATTTCTTTACAGCGCTTTTTACGGGTTTGACAACCGTGCGGCAATGGACTGGTTTGAAAAGGCGGGTTGTCCGCTAAAAACGGAAAGAGGCGGAAGAGTATTTCCGGTGTCCGACCATGCATATGACGTAACGGCTGCGCTGGAGAAACAGCTTCGAAGGGGAAAGGCGGATATCCGGCTCCATATGGAAGTAAAAAGGCTCCTGGCCGAAGATGAAAAAATAAAAGGCGTGGAACTGGCGGACGGCAGCATAGAATATGGGGATGCGGTCATCCTTGCCACCGGCGGGCTGTCTTATCCGCTGACGGGGTCCGACGGGGACGGCTACCGGATGGCAGCAGAAGAAGGACATACCATAAAAGAAACTTCTCCTTCCCTTGTGCCGCTGACGGTTCAGGAAGAATGGTGCAGGCTTTTGCAGGGGCTGTCTTTGAAAAATGTAAAAGTTTCTCTTTTTATGCAGGGGAAAAAGCCTTTGTATGAAGGCTTCGGGGAAATGCTTTTTACCCATTTTGGGGTGAGCGGTCCGTTGATTTTAAGCGCAAGCAGCTATTACGGACAAAAGAGGAAAGGGGAAAAAGCCACGCTGCGCCTGGATCTGAAACCGGCTCTTGCGCCGGAACAGGTGGACAAAAGGCTTTTAAGGGATTTTGAGGAAAATAAAAATAAGCAGTTCAAAAATTCACTGGGAAAATTGTTTCCGTCCAAGCTGGTTCCGGTCATGGTCTTGCTGTCCGGTATCGACGGAGAAAAGAAGGTGCATGAGATTACAAAGGAAGAAAGAACCCGTTTGGTCCAGCTGATCAAAAATCTGAAGATGACGGTGACGGGGACGAGGGGATATACGGAAGCAGTGGTTACAAGGGGCGGCATTCATGTAAAAGAGGTAAATCCTTCCACGATGGAATCAAAGATCATAGAGGGGCTTTATTTTGCAGGGGAAGTGCTGGACGTGGATGCGCTGACCGGAGGTTTTAATTTGCAGATCGCCTGGTCTACCGGCTGGCAGGCGGGGGTTTCTGCGGCGGAGGGAAACTCCTTCTGTAAGAAGGAGTAGGAAAGGAAGGGAAAGTATGAGTTACAGCATAGCGATAGATGGTCCGGCGGGAGCAGGAAAAAGCACAATAGCGAGAAAGATCGCCGATGAAATGAAATTTATTTATGTGGATACGGGCGCGATGTACCGCGCCATGGCGCTCTATTTTATCAGGAACGGAGTCCGGCCGGAAGATGTGGAGAAGATAAATGAAAAATGCAGGAATGCGGATATTACGATTTGCCATGTGGACGGAGAACAGGTGGTGCTTCTGGACGGTGAAAATGTCAATGAGCTGATCCGTACGGAAGAGGTGGGGAACATGGCTTCCGCCAGCAGCGTAAATCCCGAGGTGCGAAAGAAGCTGGTAGAGCTGCAGCAATGTCTGGCAAGGCGCGCGAACGTGGTAATGGACGGCCGTGATATCGGCACCTGTGTATTGCCGGATGCGGATGTGAAGATTTATCTGACTGCGAGCAGTACAGTCCGCGCAAAAAGAAGATATGAGGAGTTGCGGGCAAAAGGAGTGGAGTGCGATCTGGAGAAGATAGAGCGGGATATCATCGAGAGGGACGAGAGGGATATGAACAGGGAGATATCCCCTCTGCGTCAGGCAGAAGACGCGGTGCTGGTGGATTCTTCCGATATGACGATAGAAGAAGTGGCAGAAAAAATCATTGGATTGTGCGATTGGAAATAAAAGAAGAAGGGAACGGGCAAGGAATGGAAGTAATCAGGGCGAAAAGCGCCGGATTTTGCTTTGGGGTAAAACGGGCTGTCGAGAAGGTTTATGAACAGATCGGGAAGGACAAGAAGATATATACCTTTGGCCCGATCATACATAACGACGAGGTTGTCAAAGATCTGGAGGCGCGCGGGGTGACGGTGCTTGAAGGGATAGAGGAATTGAAAATGCTGGAAGAAGGCATGGTAGTCATACGTTCCCACGGCGTTTCCAAAGAAGTCTATGACCTGCTGGAAAAAAAAGGGCTGGAATGCGTGGATGCCACATGCCCTTTTGTAAAAAGGATCCACGATATTGTGGAAAAGGAAAGCGGGCAGGGGAAAAAGATCATTATTATCGGCAATCCTGGGCATCCTGAAGTGGAGGGAATCCGGGGATGGGCATCGGGAGAAACGGAGGTTATGGAATCAAGGGAAGAGGCGGAATGCTTCACGGATGAGGAAAAAAACCTTGCCATAAAGGACGAAGAAATATGCATTGTTTCCCAAACGACATTTAACTACAACAAATTTAAAGAATTAGTTGAAATTTTTTTAAAAAAAGGTTACAATGTTAGTGTTGCGAACACTATATGTAACGCAACAGAAGAACGGCAGACTGAGGCGAGGCGGATTGCGTCTCAGGTTGGAAGCATGATAGTAATAGGGGGTACTCACAGTTCTAATACAAGAAAGCTGTACGAGATTTGTAAGGAGGAATGTGAGAATACTTATTTTATACAGACACTGGATGACTTGCGTTTAGAACTACCTAAAGCGGCTTCACCGGTCGGTATTACTGCCGGGGCGTCTACCCCAAATAATATTATTGAGGAGGTTCAAAATTATGTCAGAATTAACTTTTGAACAAATGTTAGAAGAATCATTAAAGACAATACATGCGGGAGAGGTAGTGGAAGGCACAGTGATCGATGTCAAGCCTGAAGAGATTATTCTCAATATCGGCTACAAATCGGACGGCATACTCACAAGAAACGAATACACGAACGAACCTAATGTAGATTTGACGACGATCGCTAAAGTCGGCGATACGATGGAAGTAAAGGTACTGAAAGTAAACGATGGCGAAGGACAAGTTCTTCTTACTTATAAGAGACTGGCGGCCGACCGCGGAAATAAGAGGATCGAAGAAGCATTTAATAGTAAAGAAGTGCTTACGGCGAAGGTGGCGCAGGTTTTGGACGGCGGCTTGAGCGTCGTAGTGGAGGAAGTAAGGATCTTCATTCCTGCCAGCCTTGTATCGGATGTTTATGAAAGAGACCTGTCAAAATATGCAGGACAGGAAATACAATTCGTAATCAGTGAATATAATCCTAAGAGAAGAAGGTATATCGGAGACCGCAAGCAGCTGATTGTAGCGGAGAAAGCAGAACTTCAGAAGAAACTGTTTGAATCCATCCAAGAGGGCGATGTGGTGGAAGGAACTGTTAAGAACGTAACAGATTTCGGCGCATTTATCGATCTGGGCGGTGCAGACGGACTCCTTCATATTTCCGAGATGTCCTGGGGCAGAGTGGAGAATCCGAAGAAGGTATTTAAGGTTGGAGAGAAATTAAAGGTATTAATCAAAGAGATTTCTGGAAATAAGATTGCGTTAAGCCTTAAGTTTGCGGATGCAAATCCGTGGAAAGATGCGGCTGAGAAATATGCTGCCGGCAATATTGTTACGGGTAAAGTCGCAAGAATGACCGATTTCGGCGCATTTATCGAGCTGGAGCCGGGCGTGGATGCATTGCTTCATGTATCCCAGATTTCCAAGGAGCATATCGAGAAACCTGCGGACGTATTGAAAGTGGGCGAAGAGATTACGGCGAAAGTAGTTGACTTTAATAATGAAGATAAAAAGATCAGCCTGAGCGTAAAGGCTATGCTTGCTCCCGAACCGAAAGCGGAGGCACCGGAAGAAGATGCCGACGTGGTATCGGTGGATATTGATGCTGTAATTGCCAACGAACAGGAAGAAAGCGCAGAAGAGTAAGACGTTAGACAAAAAATAAATGACGGTAGGTAATTGCCATGGCTTATGATTATGAATGGTTCAAGAAAGCAGTATTTGATCTTACCAAAATTGACTTGAACGCATATAAAGAAAAGCAGATGAAACGTCGCATCGATACGCTGATTGCGAAGAATAATGTAACTGGCTATGACAAGTACATTGCTTTTCTGAAGGCGAATACTGCGAAGTTCGAAGAGTTTATTAATTATCTGACGATAAACGTGTCCGAATTTTATCGGAATGCGGATCAGTGGAGAGTATTGGATCAACAGATCATACCGGAACTGATTTCCAAGTACGGGAAAAATCTGAAAATATGGAGCGCGGCATGTTCTACAGGAGATGAACCTTATTCTCTTGTGATGGCTTTATCCAAGCATATTCCGTTGGAACAGATAAAGATATATGCGACAGATCTGGATAAACAAGTAATTGCCAAGGCGAAAGTAGGACTCTACAGCGAAAAGAGCGTTGCCAATGTACCGGATGATTTGAAGAGGAAGTTTTTTACAAAAGTCGGTTTGTCCTACCAGATTTCGGATAACGTGAAAAAACGGGTGGAATTTACCCAGCATAACCTTTTGAAAGATGCTTATCGTGACGGATGGCATATGATTGTCTGCCGTAATGTACTCATATATTTTACGGAAGAAGCGAAAAACGAAGTATTCATCAAATTCCAGAAGTCCCTTGCAAGGGGCGGGCTGTTATTTATCGGCAGTACGGAGCAGATTATTAATTATAAGGAAATCGGATACGAAAGAAAGAATTCTTTCTTTTATGAGAAACCTTGATAGAAGGCAAACCAAACGATATATTTCAAAGTATAAAAGGAAAAGGCAGATTTTCATGAGAATGGAAGTCTGCCTTTCATGATGGTCAAAAATGCAGCACCCCGGCCTTGCCGGCGGCACAAACCACCAACGGAAAGAACGCCGTCTCCCGGCAGCACAAACTATTAACGGGAAGAACGCCACCTCCCGGCGGCACAAACCATCAACGAGAAGAACGCCGTATTTCTGGCGTTCTTCGGTGTGAGAAAGACTTGCGAAGCAAGTCTAGTACTTCTTAGCGAAATGCCCTCTGGCATGAGCTTTAGAAGTACTTCTCACACTACTTTTGCTTATAGGACTCGGCAATCATATTTATTACATGCCCCGCATACCTTGAAAAAAGCGCCCGTTCTTTTTTCATTTCCTCTGTCAGTTCAAAAAAGATATCCCTGTCCTCATACTTTCTTTTAAAGAACGGCTGGAAAAGGATGTCCCATTGGGGGAGATAAGAGGAAAGTTTGCGGGTATAGCAGTTTTTGGCCGTCGCTTGTACGCGGCGGGTCTTGTCCACATAGGAAGCGACCGATTTATGGATGGCGGTGTCTTCCTCAGGCAGATAATAATAATTTTTATAATTCGAATAAAAATATTTCATTTCTTCTTCATAAAGAGGAACCCGGAGGCTGGCTTCCGCCCCTTCGCCTTTAAAATAACAGCCTTCCGCCGTGCCGGAAAGGGGGCGTGGCAGAGGGGTGGGAAGGTTCAGTTTCATGATCAGTTCCTGGTGCTTGTTCCCGTCCATATCGAGATAATAATTTGCCTGTACTTTTTTCGGGCGGGGCAGTTCGTTGAGAAGATCATAATAGGACAGCAGAGGGAGGAGCTGGAGCATCCCTTTCATATCGTCCGCATTATGGAGGGCGAGCGCCTGCAGGCCATAGTCCGTAGGGGTCTTGACGTAAGTATGGTATACGCTGATCAGTTCGCCTCCGCTGTAAGAATCTTCCCTTTCGATGCCAAGGAACTGTTCCAGCGTTTTCTGCTTGCAGTTGGGAAGGCGCAGGAAAGCTTTGTAAGGGGCGATCCTGCGGTAAATATCAATGCCTTCAAATGAATCGAAGCGGTAGGGCAGATCGTACTGCCCGCATTTTTGGAGCAGATAGGGCAGATCGAAATTGTTGCCGTTAAAATGGATCAGATGGGTATAGTTTCTTGCAAAACTGAAAAAGGCGGACAGCACTTCCGCTTCTTCGTCATAATTATTTGCAAACCATTGTTTTACATACCATTTGCCGTCTTCCTGATAGGCTGTGCCGATCAGGTAAATGGAAGAACTTTTGGCGGTAAAACCGGTGGTCTCTATATCAAGAAAAAGAATTTTATCTAAAGGCGCAATTTTTTCCAAAGGGTAGCCGAGGTTTGGGAGGTATATCGTTTGACGTAATGTTCTCATGGTATGATCATGTCCTTTCCTCTAAAATATTTCCTTGTTTATTTTATCATGTTTTTTCAAATTTCAGTAGTATTTTTTGTAGAAAAATAGTATATTGGTATTAAAAGTTGTCGCGTTCGGCAGGACGGGAGCAATAGAATGATGGTTTGCGGACTGTCCGGCGGCATTTGAATTCTGAGAGAAAGAAGGGTGACAAATGGCAAAGTTAACATTCGTGGGGGGTATCCATCCTTACGACGGAAAGGATATGTCGAAGGATAAGCCGATCAAAGCGGTGCTGCCCAAGGGAGATCTGGTATATCCCCTGTCCCAGCATATCGGCGCTCCTGCAACGCCGATCGTGGCAAAGGGAGATCGTGTGCTGACCGGTCAGAAGATCGCAGAGGCTTCCGGGTTTGTATCCGCCCCGATTTATGCTACGGTGTCGGGAACCGTGAAGGCGATTGAGCCGAGGCGGGTAGTGACAGGCGATAATGTGATGAGCATCATCATAGAGAATGACGGGGAATATGAAGAGGTGGAATACTCGCCGGTAGAATCGGCGGACCAATTATCCAAGGAAGAGATCATAGGAAGGGTAAAGGAGGCGGGAGTCGTCGGTATGGGCGGCGCAGGGTTTCCTACCTTTATCAAGCTTTCGCCGAAAGAGCCGGAAAAGATAGATTATGTCATTGCTAACTGCGCGGAATGCGAGCCTTACCTGACTTCGGATTACCGGAGGATGCTGGAGGAGCCGGAAAAGCTGGTAGAAGGAATGAAGATCATGCTGCGGCTCTTTGATAATGCCAGGGGGATTCTGGCAGTGGAGGATAATAAGCCCGATTGCATCGAGCTTTTGAAAAAAATAACGAAAGATGAGACAAGGATAAACGTCAAAGCGTTGAAAACGAAGTATCCCCAAGGGGCGGAACGGCAGATCATCTATGCCACTACGGGGAGGAGCATTAATTCCAGCATGCTTCCTGCGGATGCGGGATGCGTGGTGGACAATGTGGATACGATCGTGGCCATTTACCATGCGGTAATGCTGGGAAAACCTTTAATGAACCGCATTGTAACGGTGACGGGGGATGCGGTTGCCGATCCGAGGAACTTTATCGTGCGGATCGGAACCAATTACCATGAATTGGTGGAGGAAGCAGGAGGCTTTAAAGAGCAGCCGGTGAAGATCGTTTCGGGCGGCCCGATGATGGGGTTCGGTATTTTCGATCTGGATGTCCCCACGACAAAAACAGCCTCGGCGCTTTTATGCCTGACCCAGGACGACGTTTCCAAAATGGAGCCGAGCGCCTGCATTAACTGTGGGAAATGCGTGGAAGTATGCCCGGGCAGGGTCGTGCCGAGAAAACTGGCGGATTTTGCGGAGCATTACGATGAAGAGGCGTTTCTTGCCCATAATGGCATGGAATGCTGCGAGTGCGGATGCTGCAGCTTTGTATGCCCGGCGAAACGGCCGCTGACGCAGACGATCAAATCCATGCGCAAGATGCAGCTGGCAAAGCGCAATAAAAAGCCCGCGCCGAAGCAGGAAAAGGCGAAAGCTTAGAAAATTCCGGGCGCGGCGGCAATGGACAGAATAACAGGAGGTACGAAAAGTGAGTGATTTGATGAAAGTGTCATCCAATCCCCATGTACGAAGCAAGGTGACGACCAGCAGCATCATGATGATGGTGGTGATCGCCCTTCTCCCGGCGGCGGGCTTCGGTATCTATAATTTCGGGATCGATGCGCTTATACTGATAGTGGTAACGGTGGCAAGCACGGTTTTGACGGAGTTTGCCTATGAAAAATTAATGAAGAAAAAAGTGACAATCGGAGATTATTCGGCAGTGGTGACAGGGCTTTTGCTGGCGCTCAACCTGCCGTCCAGCGCGCCTTGGTGGATCGGGGCATTAGGCGGTATTTTTGCTATTCTCGTAGTAAAAATGCTTTTTGGCGGGTTAGGCCAGAACTTTATGAACCCGGCGCTGGCAGCAAGATGCTTCCTGCTGATTTCCTTTACGTCCATTATGACGAATTTTGAGTGCGATACTTATACGGGGGCGACTCCCCTGGCGGCGCTTAAGAGCGGGGAGCCGGTGGATATTTTGTCCATGGTGATCGGCAGGACTTCCGGCACGATCGGGGAGACTTCCATGATCGCCATTGTGCTGGGCGCGTGTTTCCTGATCCTCCTGGGGGTGATCGATCTGCGCATTCCCGGCAGCTATATCGCAAGTTTTGTTATATTTGCCTGTCTGTTCGGGGGGCATGGCTTTGATCCGGCTTATATCAGCGCCCAGCTGGCCGGCGGCGGGCTGATGCTCGGAGCCTTTTTCATGGCGACGGATTATGTGACGAGGCCGATCACGAAAAACGGGCAGTATGTATATGGAATACTGCTCGGGATATTGACGGGAATCTTCCGTATCTTCGGTCCCTCTTCGGAAGGGGTTTCCTATGCGATCATTATCGGCAACCTTCTGGTTCCTTTGATTGAGAAGATAACCCTTCCGACAGCATTCGGGATGAAAGGGGGAAAACGTGCATGAATGAGAAAAAGAGCAGCATGATAGGAGATGCCCTTATTTTGTTTGCGATCACCCTGATTGCCGGGCTGGTTCTCGGAACCGTGTACCAGGTGACGAAGGAGCCGATCGCGGCACAGAAGGAGAAAGCGAAACAGGAAGCATGCATGGAAGTTTTCCAAGATGCGGCCTCCTTTGAAGAGATAGCAATACTGGCGGAAGACGGAATCAGCCAGGCGCTGCCGGGCGGATGGTCAGAACAGGGCTTTGGCGGCGTGGACATCGGAGAGGTCATGGCGGCAAAGGATGCGGGCGGTGTTATTTTGGGCTATGTGATTACGGTCAATGACCACGAAGGATACGGCGGCGATATCGAGTTTATGATGGGGGTAAGGAATGACGGCTCCTTAAACGGGATATCCCTTTTGGCCATATCGGAGACAGCGGGCCTCGGAATGCGGGCGGAGGAAGTATTGAAGCCCCAGTTTGCGGATAAAAATGCCGAAAGTTTTGAATACGTGAAATCCGGCGCCGCAGGCGAACATCAGATTGAAGCGATCAGCGGCGCTACGATTACGACGAATGCGGTTACGAACGGGGTCAACGCAGGATTGTATTATTTCAGGGAAATGCTGATGGAAGGAGGAAACGGCAATGGATAACAGTAACTCGATGGAACGGCTGTACAACGGCCTGGTCAAAGAAAATCCTACCTTCGTACTGATGCTCGGCATGTGCCCGACCCTGGCGGTGACGACATCGGCAATGAACGGCTTGGGCATGGGTCTTACGACTATGGTGGTATTGGCGCTCAGCAATATGATCATATCCCTGCTTCGGAATATCATCCCGGATAAGGTGAGGATACCGGCTTTTATCGTTGTCATCGCTTCCTTTGTGACGATGGTGGAGCTTCTGCTGGAGGGTTTTATTCCGGCTCTTTATGATGCGCTCGGTTTATATATTCCCTTGATCGTTGTAAACTGTATTATTCTGGGAAGAGCGGAAGCATATGCCTCCAAAAACCCGGTCATCCCTTCGCTGTTTGACGGTATCGGCATGGGGCTCGGTTTTTCTTTTGCGCTGACTTGTATCGGCGCGGTCCGCGAGCTGATCGGGGCCGGGGAGATTTTCGGATTACATATTATGCCGGATTCCTATGTTCCCTGCGCGATTTTTATTATGGCTCCCGGCGCATTTTTTGTGCTGGCCGCCCTGACCGCCGTACAGAATAAGATACGGATTAATGGGGAACGGAAAGGAAAAGATATGTCGAAGATACAGTCGGGATGCAGCGAAGACTGCATGAACTGCAATGAGAAGGGATGCAGCCATAGATTCTATGGAGAGGGAAAGGAGAGTGGGCAAAAATGATAAAGGATCTGCTTATTATATTGATCAGCTCTTCTTTGGTGAACAATGTGGTTTTGAGCCAGTTCTTAGGGCTTTGCCCTTTCCTCGGGGTATCCAAGAAAACAAATACGGCTGCGGGGATGGGAGTCGCGGTTATTTTTGTCATTACCCTGGCTTCCGCAGTTTCCGGGCTGGTATACAAATTTATTCTGGAACGGTTTGATGTGACCTATCTTCAGACGATCGTGTTTATTTTGGTGATTGCGGCTCTGGTGCAGTTTGTGGAGATGTTCCTGAAGAAATTCATGCCTCCTCTTTATCAGGCTCTTGGCGTATATCTGCCCTTGATTACGACGAACTGCGCGGTATTGGGGATCGCCCTTACCAATGTACAGAAGAAGTACGGAATCCTGACAGGAATCGTAAATGGTTTTGCGACTGCGGCAGGGTTTACGGTGGCCATCGTAATATTGGCGGGTATCCGTGAAAAAATGGAGTATAACGATATACCGGAATCCTTCCGGGGAATGCCGATCGTGCTTGTGACAGCGGGCTTAATGGCGATCGCGTTCTGCGGGTTTTCCGGTTTGCTATAGGAGGTAGCAGGATGATGATGGGTGTTCTTACGGCGACAGCAATCGTAGGAGGAGTAGGGCTTTTTATCGGCCTGTTCCTGGGCGTTGCCGCAATCAAGTTTAAAGTAGAGGTAGATGAAAAAGAAGAGGCTGTATTGAATGCGCTGCCCGGAAACAACTGCGGAGGCTGCGGCTTCCCGGGCTGCTCCGGTCTGGCGGCGGCGATTGCCAAGGGGGAGGCTCCGGTCAACGCATGTCCGGTGGGCGGCGAGCCGGTGGGAAAAGTAATCGCCGGGATTATGGGTGTAGAAGCCGGAGAATCGGTAAGAAAAGTAGCTTTTGTAAAATGCCAGGGGGATTGTGAGAAAACGAAGTCCGATTATGATTACCATGGGATCGAGGACTGCCGTATGCTTTCTTTTGTGCCTAACGGCGGGCCGAAATCCTGTAATTACGGCTGCCTCGGTTATGGAAGCTGCGTATCCGTCTGTCCTTTCGACGCGATCCATGTGGTGAACGGGGTAGCGGTAGTGGACAAAGAGGCCTGCAAGGCATGCGGGAAATGCGTGGAAGTCTGCCCGAAGCATTTGATCGAGCTGATTCCTTATGACTCCCGGTATGCAGTAGCCTGCAGCTCCCAGGACAAAGGCCCTGTAACGATGAAGGATTGTACGGTCGGCTGTATCGCCTGCCAGCTCTGCAAGAAAAACTGTCCTTCGGAGGCGGTGGAAATCGCGGATTTCCATGCCGCGATCGATTATGAAAAATGTACGGGGTGCGGTACCTGCATGGAAAAATGCCCTCGTAAATCAATCGTAAAAATTTAAGGCGCGAGATCCTTCAGTCCGCTGGAAGCATGGATCTTCCCATCGGAAGTAAAGAACAAGGCTTCCGTACCCTCTATGGATTCGATAAGCTTCAATCCGTCTTCCAGACCCAGTAAAAAACAGGTGGTGGAAAGAGCATCTCCGTCCATGGAGGACTGGGAAAGGATCGTAACTTGAAACAGGTTATTCTGTACGGGATAACCTGTTTTTGTATCCAAGATATGATGATAAATCGTTCCGTCCAGTTCAAAATAACGCTCATAAGTACCGGAAGAAACCACGGACAGATCGGTAACGGGCAATACCAGTGCAGTATCGCCTACCGATGAAAAAGGTTTTTGGATGCCGATCCGAAAAGGAGAGCCGTCCGGGCGGGAACCTATGGTAAGGACATTTCCCCCCAGGTTAATGGTAGCGCTTTCCACGCCCTGGGAGACAAGATATTCCTTCATCCGGTCCGCGATATACCCTTTGGCAATGAAGCCTAAGTCGATTTCGGCATCGGGATCGGCAAGTCTGACCGTATTCCCTTCTATTAAAATCCTTTCGTAGCTCACATGGGCCAAAGCCTTCTCCAGATCGGCCGGTGCAGGAAGGGCGGCGGGAGAAGAAGCGGAAAAATCCCACAGTTCCGTGACCGGCCCGATGGTAGGATCTGCTTTTCCCCCGGAAAGCTCCGCATAGAAAAGGCAGGCACGAAGCAAAGCCAGAGTATCTTGGCTGACGGCTGACGGCTTTCCGCCGCTATGGTTGATATTCCATACATCGCTGTTTTCCTTCGTTTTACTTAACATATTTTCGTAAGTTCCGGCAAGGGAAAAACATCCGTCCAGAATGGTTTCTTTTTGATTGTCATAGAGCGTGACCGTAATAACCGTATCGAAGTAAAAACCGGTTCTGGATAAAGGTTCGCTCTTCCCGCCGCATCCCGTAAGGGTGGGGATCAAGGAAATGGATATAAAAAGAAAGAGGATTTTGAAAAATGGGGAATGTGTATTCATAAGCGGCTCCTTAATTTATGTGTGGGCAGTTTGCCGCAGGCATCATCCTTTTTGCGGAAGGAGTACGGTGTGGCTGGCGGGGTGTCTGCGGCCTGGGGGACAGCGGTTTTCAGACCGGGGCTTCCCGTCAGATTTCACTAATGAAATGGGGGAAGTTATGGAAACGAACGGGGCAGAAGCAACGGACATCCATGTCCGGTGCTTCTTAAAATCGCCATCCATGGCGATTTTTCCCTAGGTGTCTGACCATTTCATAAGTGAAATGGCTGATGGGAAGCAACGGTCTGAAAACCGCTGTCCCCCAGGCTGCAGACACCCCGCCAGCCACACCGTACTCCTCCCGCAAAAAGGATGATGCCTGCGGCAAGTCATTCTGTCATCAAGGAAATCAATTTTGTCAGGCCGGGGGCTGGGCGGGAAGGGAGCGGTGCGGGAGAACGGCAGGGGAAGAACAGCGGGGAAACAAGTTAGGAATATTTACAGCGCTACCTTACGTAGGGGAATGAGATTTTCTTAATATTCCGTTCAGGAAACAGCAATTTGGTGACATGGATGTCGCCAAAAGCCCGCCATGAGCCCGGATGGCGAATCGCGGGCGGTTGCGTCCGGCTGATACTGCTTTACCCGGAATATTTAGAAAATCCATTTCCCGGAGCCGGTACGGTG
>JAETNQ010000054.1 GCA_021772075.1 Lachnospiraceae bacterium | reverse complement strand
GCCTGCATTTCTATATCATAGACCGTTCCCTTCCCGTCTTTTATATATACATCCAGCCGCACGCTTTTCGCATCGGCATCAAGGTGAATCCCTTTTTGCAGTTCAGGGTACTCTATACGGTCTATTTCCAGTTCCGGCAATATCCTTCGGAGCAGTTCCTTGCACAGCTCCGGGTCCTGCATAACCTTCCCAAACAGAAAATCATTAGAAATACCCAAATTTTCCCACTTGGCATTCATATCTATCTGTTTATTTATTTCTTTCATCTTTCAGCATCTCCATTTTTTATTATTATACCACAAGTCATCAATTTGCACCAGAAAATTGATGACTTGCCTGCACATCAACGCAACTCATTATGCTCTTATTTTCTGCATCCAAACACTGCTGTTCCCCTCCAACAGGAAACCCACAAATTTAGGTATAAAAATCCCCTCCCATTAATATGATAGTAAAAAGAAAACAGGCGGGAATATTGCTATGAGTTCCAAAACTAAAATCGTTGTGCTTCATCTGAAAGAATTGATATATACCGGCATCTTTGCCGTTCTTGGGATACTCTTCATTATACTGCTGATCATCATGTTCCTCCCAAAGAACAAGGATAAAGAGACCGACACCGTACGGCCGGCGAACTCTTATATGCCCGGTGTCTATACGACTTCTCTTGTTCTGAACGATAATATAGTGGATATTGAAGTTACGGTAGATGAAGCGAACATTAACAGTATCCGCATTGTCAACCTGGATGAGGCCGTATCTGCCATGTATCCGTTGATCGAACCGGCATTTGAAGACCTCGCGTCCCAGATATGCGAAAACCAGTCTTTAGACGGCATAACCTATTCCGATGATAACAAATATACTTCCATGGTGCTTTTAGACGCTATCAAGGCATCCCTGAAAAAAGCGGAAGCTGCGGCGGCGACCGGCAATACTGCCGAAAAACAGCCATAAAAAAAGTTGGCCGACGGCCAACTTTTTTTATGGCGGAATGGAAAAATCCTGCCAGCATGCACTTTTCTTCTATCTACTTCGCCCCGTCAGCACCGCGACCGTCAATCTTTTCCAGTTCCTCCAGCCAGATACGCCCGCAGGCGTCGGAGGGCATACGCAGATCCCCTCTTGGCGACAGGGCGACGCTTCCCACCTTCGGCCCGTCCGGCAGGCAGGAACGTTTAAACTGCTGTGCAAAAAACCTCCGGTAAAAAGTTTTCTGCCATTTCAAAACCACTTCGCTGTCATATTGCCCGGCAAAGGACATGCAGGCGATGCGGTATAGTTTTTCCGGTTCAAACCCGCACCGAAGCATATAGTAAAGGAAAAAATCATGAAGTTCGTAAGGTCCTACCAGATCCTCCGTTTTCTGCGCGATTGCTCCGTCCACAGGAGGCAGCAGTTCCGGGCTGACCGGCGTATCCAGCACATCCAGCAGCACCGCTTCCAATTCCTTATCCCCGCATGTATCCGCATAATACTGCACCAGATGCCTTACCAAGGTCTTCGGTACTCCGGCATTGACTCCGTACATCGACATATGGTCCCCGTTATAGGTGGCCCATCCCAGCGCCAGCTCCGACATGTCCCCGGTTCCGACCACAAGGGCGTTTTCCTGGTTGGCAATGTCCATCAGCACTTGCGTGCGTTCCCTCGCCTGTCCGTTCTCATAGGTGATATCATGGTTATCCATGTCCTGCCCGATATCTTCAAAATGACGGGCAACTGCCCCTCTTATATTGACCTCCCGCAGGCTGGTTCCTAACGTTTTTGCCATCTTGCACGCATTATCATAAGTCCTGTCCGTCGTTCCGAAACAGGGCATCGTTACCGATACAATATTTTTCCGGTCGATGGAAAGCATGTCAAACGCCCGCACCGTTACGAGCAGCGCCAGCGTGGAATCCAGGCCGCCGGAAATACCTACCACCGCTTTCCTGCATCCCGTATGCTGGTAACGTTTCTTCAATCCGAAGGACTGGATCGAAAGGATCTCTTCGCACCGCTTATCCCTCTTTCCCTTCTCTTCCGGCACAAAAGGCATACGGTCAAACGTCCTCGTTATTTCGGTCTTTTCCCGCCTCATGGGAACCTTGACCGTCAGATACCGCTCCGCCCCTTCCTGCCTGTATGTGGTCATCCTCCGTCTTTCATGGCAGAGCCTGTGGATATCGATGTCCCCATAAACGATCTGGTTCCCGAACCTTTTGGACTGGGCAAGCACCGTGCCGTTTTCCGCAATGATGTTATGGCCGCCGAACACAAGATCCTGGGACGATTCCCCTTCTCCGGCGCTGGTATAGATATAACCGGCGATATTCCTGGCGCTGGAAGACTTCACGAGCATTTCCCGGTATTCGTCCTTCCCCACCGTTTCATCGGAAGCGGACAAATTCACGATTACCGTTGCTCCGGCTTTCGCATGCGCATTCGCAGGAGAATCCGCCACCCATATATCTTCACAGATCTCACAGCCTACCTTCAGCCCTTCGATCCCCTCTATTTCAAACAGCAGATTTGTCCCGAACGGTATTCTCTCTTCCTCTCCCCCATTTCTCATCACATATTCCACCGGCTCCCGGTTTCCCCCGGTGAAATGCCGGCTCTCATAAAACTCCGCATAGGCGGGAATATTGGCTTTTGGAATAAATCCCAGGATCTTCCCCTCATAAATAGACGCTGCCGCATTGTAGAGTTTATTTTCCCTTCTTATCGGAAGGCCGACGAAAACAAGGGCGTCTATCCCTCTCGTATGCTCCGCTATGGCAAGAAGCCCTTCTTCCGCTTTCCGAAGAAGCAGCTCCTGCAAAAACAAATCCCCGCATGTATATCCGGTGATGCACAATTCCGGAAAAACAAGGATTTTCGCCCCGTTCCCGGCCGCTTCTTCTATTCCGAGGATAATCCTTTCCGCATTATATACCGTATCCGCCACTTTAATCTCCGGCGTTACCGCCGCCGCTTTGATAAATCCATGTTTCATGATGGTAAACCATGCCTTTCTATGATCTGCAAACTTTCAAGCAATGTCCTTCCCCGGTTATAAAGCAAGCTTTTCCAGTTCTTCCACCGTAAACTTATACTTTTTATTGCAGAACTGGCAGCCCACTTCCACTTCCTTCCCTTCCTCTATCATTTCCTCTATTTCCTTTTTCCCCAGACTGATCATGGCCCGCTCCACTCTTTTCCTGGAACAGTCACAGCGGTACCGCATGTCCATAGTATCCCCCATCTCCACGCCAAGGCCGTCCAGCAGCGCCTCCAGCATCTGTTCCGGGGTTTTTCCTGCTTCCAGCGCCGCCGTCACCGACGGAAACCGGCGCAGATTATCTTCCAGCCTTGTAATCACCGATTCTTCGGCATCCGGCATAAGCTGCAGGATAAATCCTCCGGCCTGCTTCACCGTGTTATTTTTCTCCATCAAAACTCCCAAGCCTACGGAAGAAGGCGTTTGTTCCGAAACCGCGAAATAATAAGTCAGGTCTTCCGCAATCTCACCGGTCTGCAATATAGTCTGCCCCACATAAGGCTCCTTTAATCCTATATCCTTCACGACACGCAGCATCCCTTTTCCTACGGCAGCACCCACATCCAGCTTCCCCGCCGGACTGGCGGGCAGGATGACCTGCGTCTCGTTGGCGTATCCTTTTACGTTTCCGTTCGCATCCGCCGTCACCGTCATTCCCCCGATCGGCCCGTCGCCCTTGACCTGGAGCGTCAGCAGATCGTTCTCCCCTTTCATCATCGCCCCCATCATGGCTCCTCCCGTCAGCAGACGCCCCAAAGCCGCGCTCGCCACCGGGCTTGTATTGTGGATGCTCCTCATCTCTTCCGCCAGATTTTTCGTCGTCGCGGCAAAAGCCCGTATCTGCGCATCCGCCGCCGTCGCCCTTACCATATAGTCCCTGCTTTTCATTCCCTGTCCTTTCCATGTTCGCGGGCAATCACACAGATCCGTTCGCTTTCTGCCCTGACTTCTCCACGGGTATCCGCGTCCGCTGCCATAATAAATTCCATTCCGGCTTTTTTTATGGCTCCCCGTATCTGTTCCATCGTATATCCCCTTTGGTAATGGGTTTCCGTAAAACGGCGGAACATATCTTTGCCTGCTCCGCCTTCCTCCCTTACAAAAACCGTCAAGTCATATTCATTGATCTGCCCTTCCATATCGTAATAATTCTCCCATATAAAACTGCAGTCTTCCCTGTTTTCCGCAATCACGGAATCCCCGATCACCGTTTCGTATTTATAAACCGTATTAAAATCAAAAAGAAAAACTCCGCCCGGATACAGATAATTGTTTACCAAGCGAAAGACCTGGAGCAATTCCTCTTCTTCCAAAAGATAATTCAGGGAATCGCAGACGCTGATGACAGCCCCCGCTGTTCCGTACAGCTCCAGTTCCCTCATATCCTGGCACAGATATAAAATTTCTTTTCCTGATCTTTCCTTTTTCTCCAAAGCGATATTCAGCATTTCCTGGGAATCATCAACGCCGATCATGTCATAGCCTCTGTCCGCCAAAAGCTCCGTCAGCGTCCCCGTCCCGCAGCCCAGATCCACCACCACGTTCCGTTCCACAGCCAGCGCCTTTTGATGCGCCAGATTCTCCTCCGGCAGATCCATTCCGTCCGGCATGGACGCATTCCCCTTTGCCACGCCGTATTCCTCTAACATGCTTGCAATATACGAAGCCCATTCCTCATAAGGAATATTATCCATGAACGTATCATATACGCTTGCAAAATCCGTATACGCTTCCATACCGCCTCCTGTTAGTCGCCAAGTTTCATTGCGATGACAAAGCCGACTGCTAAGGAAACAATCCCTGTAAGAATAGAAATAACGGTAATAGTTCCCATCCCGCTGACCAGCAATATCGCCACCGGGGAAGAAACGATCAGCCCGATAATCGCCCAATAAGCATACAATGGAAATTTTTCAAAAATAATTTCTATGATTTTTGCAATCACAAAAATCCCCGCTACCACGCCGACGCCAAAAGGCAGAAGGACTCCGATGCCCGCTAAAATCCCATTCATGTCGAAAGCCAGAACCGCTTTGATAAAATTTGTGATCGTTTCCAGCACCGGGTGGTAGTACCCGAGCAAAAGCAGCACCATCGAGCCGCTGACGCCGGGAATTACCATCGTCGCGGATGCAATTATGCCGATTCCGAACAGCTTGATCACCGAAACCAGGCTGAACGACAGATCCGCAGCATTTCCTTCCGTTTCCCCTACCAATGCCAGCCCTGCCACCAAGGCAAAAAAAGCAAGGCACGCTATGATATGCCCGATCTTTACGGAAGTTCCTTTCACCTTTTTCCACACCGCAGGAAGCCCTCCGACGATCAAACCGATAAACAAAAGATTCGTTTGGAACGGATACTGGGCAAATAAAAATTCAATGCCGAAAGGCACGACGACTACCGCTATGCCGATGCCGATAAAAATAGGCAGCAAAAACTGTATGCTTTTCTTCAACTCCGAAAATAAATGGGTAATACAATGGATCAGCTTATCATAAATTCCCATGGATACCATCATAGTGCCTCCGCTGACGCCGGGAATCACATTCGCCAGACCGATTACAATTCCTTTCAAAACATTTTTAATCATTTTTAACCTTTCCTTTCTCTCTGCCTTCTTCTGCCGGCTCTTTTTTCATAATACTCCTCAGATGGCCGATAAATATATCCATCTCTTCATCCGTTCCGACCGTAATCCTAAGATAATTATCGATCCTCGGCTTCTCCCAGTAGCGGACATAAACGCCTCTCCTTTTTAATTCTTCGAAGATCCGCTTCGCCGGAATCTCCTTATGGGAAGCAAAAATAAAATTCCCTTTGGAATCGGGGAAAACGAACCCCAGATCCGCCAGTTCTTTTTTCACCCTTTCACGCGTAATTATAATCTTCTGCACGGTACTTCTAAAATATTCCTCATCCTTTACCGCTTCCACTCCCAGCTCCACGGAAAGCATATTCATGGTATAGGAATTAAAAGAAAACTTAACGTCTTTCAAATAACGGATCAGTTTCTCACCACCCATGGCAAACCCGATGCGAAGCCCCGCCATCGCCCTGGACTTGGAAAAAGTCTGCACGACCAGAAGGTTTTCATACTGGTCGATCAGCTTCCGGCAGCTTTCTCCCCCAAAATCCACATAGGCTTCATCAATAATCACTACGCTGCCAGGATTCCCCGCCACGATCTCCTCTATCGCCTCCACCGGTTCCAGGATTCCGGTAGGCGCATTGGGATTCGGAAGGACGATCCCCCCGTTCTCCGCCATATAATCCTCTTTTACAATCCGGAAATCCCCGTCCAGCTTCTTTTGTTCATAAGGAATGCCGAACAACTCCGCCCAGACATCATAAAAGGAATACGTAATGTCCGGGAACAAAACCGGCCTGCCCGAATGAAAAAAAGCAAGAAACGCCATTGCCAGCACATCGTCGCTTCCCACGCCGATAAATAACTGTTCTTTCCTGATATGGTAATACTGGCAGAGAGCCTCTGCCAAATCCCCCGCTTCCGTATCCGGATACAGGCGCAACCTTCCATAATCAAAGCTTTCCGCCCTTTTCCTCACACCCGGAGCCGGCGGATAAGGGCATTCGTTGGTATTCAGCTTGATGATGTCCCTGTCCTTTGGCTGTTCTCCCGGAACATATGGAACTACTCTGCGAATATTTTCTTCCCACTTCATTTTCGGTTCTCTCCTCATTTTGTCACTGCTTCTTGATCCCTGCCGCCATTTCCGGCAGCCGTTCATGTCATAGCCGCATTCTCTTCCCATTCCCCGGCGCTCTTTTCATAATGCTCCGCTTTCTCCGGCGCGCCCAGCTTTCTGCAGCACTCCGCCATCCGCCTTAACGCCTTGCCGCCTCTGCTCCCGGCATCGAAAATGCTTTCTGTCTCGTAAGCGGCATTATAAAACCATATGGATGCCTCCTCGTAATCCTCCAGTTCCATATAATAATCCCCCAGCTCCAGGCATAATTCCGAAACTCCTCCCGCAGCCACCGCTTTTATCGCATATTTAAAAAACTTCGGTATATTCCCCAGCTTCCTCTCTATCCTTGCCATAATGCAAAGAGCCGCTTTCAGCTCCTCGCCGCTGCACTCTCCGCTATTGCACATGTTCTCAAAAAAGGCCTCGGCATTTCCCATATCCTCTTTATCCCCGGCCAGATACAGCTCCCTTGCATACATATCGAACAGCCTCTTCGACAGCATTCCTTCCCCGGCAGCCGCCCTATGCAGCGCCTCCAAGTCTCTTTTGGCATGGTTTTCCGTCTGCTCATGAATAATTTCAATATCGCTGTCAAATACTACCGGCGCCGTCCTTACCGTTTCATGCACCGGGTCAATCCATGTAAAATTCCTCAGCCGTTTAAAAAGCTTCGGCCTGTATTCCTTATCGTAATTATAAACCGTACGGAATTTTAACTGGTTTGTATAGTACATCTGGACGATCTCCACTTCCGGGAGCATATTGGCTTTCAGCACCCGGAACCTTTCCCTGTTTTCCTCATCCAGAATTTCATCCGCATCGGCAGAATAAATATAATCCCCCGAAGCCTTTGAAAACGCGAAATTCCTGGCAGCCGAAAAATCATCCACCCATTGGAAATCATACACTTTCTCCGTATATTCCGCAGCTATTTTTTTCGTCCGGTCCGTCGAACCCGTATCTACAATAATGATTTCATCCACTAAATCGGAAAGACAGGACAGACATCTTCCCAAAGTCTCTTCTTCGTCCTTCACAATCATGCATAAGCTTACCGTAACCATTCCTTTTCCCTCCATAGGCTTCCTGCCGCCAATTTCCCAAGGAAATCGATGACCTGCTTGCGCTTCCGCGCAATTCATTATATCATGTGTCATAAGGAGGAACCCATCGCAGATGGGAGGATGCCTTATGACCTGCTTGCGCATCAGCGCAATTCATTATATCATTAATATGCATTTATCCATAGCTGTTCCAAAGCTTCAAACGGAGGTTTTTATGTTTACTATTCCATACAACAAAAAATTTCTTATCCCCGTCCTTCTCATCCAAAGTTTTTTTTCACTTTGGACCGTATGCCGCGCCTGCAGCCTTTCCTCCAGAAGCATTCTGGCTCCTATCCTGTTTATCGCTTTCTTCCTTTATTTTAAATATATATCACAGCTCGAAGAAAAACGGCCGGAAATTTTTACCAAACATGTTTCTGCCGTCGCTACGGCTGTTTCCTTCCTCTTTACTATGTTGTTTCTTCTCGCCGAGTCCCCTTCTTTAACGGACGGACTCGACCACAAGCTTTTCCGGCTGGTAATCCTGGCAGTCTGCGGCACAGGGTTCTTTTTCCTTATTTACCGTTCCCTTACCCTTCTGCTCATCCTTGCAGTTCCTTATACTTTGACAGAAAATTCCAAACAAGTCAAGCATATTCCGCTTTTTTGCTTCTTCGCCTGCCTGCTCGGCTGGTTTCCTTATTTTCTCTATGAATATCCCGCCATTATGACCCCTGACAGCATCAACCAGCTGGAACAGGTTCTTTCCATGATCCCGTACAGCAACCACCATCCATGGGCGCATACTATGGTTTTGAAAGCATTTTATTCCCTCGGCTTTTTCCTGACCGGAAACCCAAACGCCGCCCTCGCTTTTTTCACCCTATTCCAGATGTGCTTTATGGCGGCCTGTGTCTCCTGGCTGATCGCCACGCTCCTGAAACTCGGCGTTAAGCGCTGCATCTGCTATTGGGCTGCCGCCTTTTATGCCCTTGTTCCCTATCATGCGGTCTTTGCCGTCACCATATGGAAGGACGTGATGTTTTCCGGTTCCGTCCTCCTTTTCACCACAGCTTTGACGCGCCTGTTCTTTTTCCGCGCCAAACAGCTTTCCCCCTATATCATCTATCCCTTATCCGGAATCATGATATGCCTTTTCCGCTCCAACGGATGGTATGCCTTTTTGTTTTCCCTGCCCTTCCTGCTCTATGTCTTCCGCCGGCGCCTTAAGGAAATGCTGCCTTTGAACCTTGTCATTCTGGCCGTAGCCCTGATGATAAAAATCCCGGTTATGAATGCTTTTCATGTCGCGCAGCCGGACTTCGTCGAATCCGTCTGCATCCCACTGCAGCAGACGGCAAGAGTCATTTGTGAAGATCAGGAACTGACAACGGAAGAATGGGAACAGATCCATAAAGTCATAGACACTACCTACATCAAGGAATTGTATGCCCCCGGTTTTGCCGACAACATGAAAGAACTGGTGCGGGCCGGGAATCCGGACTATCTGGCAAAGCATAAGGGCGAATATTTCAGGCTCTGGCTGTCTCTCGGCTTTCGGTATCCATCCGCCTATTTAAGGGCATATATCGACCAGACGATCGGATACTGGTATCCCGATACGGCTTACACCGTCGGGGATATCGACGGTATCATATCCAATGGAACAGGCGTTGCGAGCCAGCCGCTGATCGGCGGCCCTTTCGTCGTAAAAACAAAAGAAATCCTTCTAAAGCTGGGAGACATGCTCCCGCTTTACGGACTTCTTTTCAGCATGGGGGCTATGCTTTGGGGCATGGTATGCTGTATCGCTATTGTTTTCGCCAAAAAGCAATACCGCCGGTCCATCCTGTTTCTGCCGGGCCTGGCCGTTATCCTGACCCTGCTGATAGCGACACCCGTTTCCTCGGAATTCCGTTATGCCTACTCTCTGGCATATACGATGCCCCTTTATTTGCTGCTGCCGTTTATCCAGGAGCCATGACTAAGGGAGCCTTCCTATAATACCTTCGACAAAAAATCCTGGAGCCTTTGGCTCTTTGGATGATTGAAGAATTCCTGGGGAGTATTTTCTTCCATAATAATCCCTTCATCCATAAACAGTACTTTTGTTCCTACCTCCCTGGCAAATCCCATTTCATGGGTTACTACCACCATTGTCATCCCGCTCTCCGCCAGACCTTTCATAACGGCCAGAACCTCTCCTACCATCTCCGGGTCCAGCGCCGATGTAGGCTCATCAAACAGCATAACGCGGGGATTCATAGCCAGGGAACGGACAATAGCAACTCTTTGCTTCTGTCCGCCGGACAGCTGGCTCGGGTAAGCATCCGCTTTTTCCTTAAGCCCGACCCGCTCGAGCAGCTTCAACGCATTCTCGCCGGCCTCGTCCTTTTCCATAATTTTCAGCTTTACCGGCGCCAGGGTAATATTCTGCATGATCGTCAGGTTATGGAACAAATTAAAGTTCTGGAATACCATGCCCATATGTTCCCTTACTTTATCGATATTCGTTTTAGGGTCGGTAATATTCACGCCATCAAACCATATCTCCCCGCTGGTAGGTACTTCCAATAGGTTCAGGCAACGTAAAAACGTGCTTTTCCCGGAACCCGAAGGGCCGATCACAACGATTTTTTCCCCGTGGTGTACATGATAATTCACGCCTCGCAATACATGGTTATTTTCAAATGTTTTATGCAGATCCTTAACGATTATCACTTTTACGAAGCCTCCTTTCAAATCTTTCCAGCAAGATCGTCAGTATTTTTATCACTATAAAATATATAACGGCCGCGCCAATCAGAGGCAT
Organism: Lachnospiraceae bacterium; assembly: GCA_021772075.1. Taxonomy (GTDB): domain Bacteria; phylum Bacillota; class Clostridia; order Lachnospirales; family Lachnospiraceae; genus Kineothrix. The sequence goes on along the minus strand of JAETNQ010000054.1, from coordinate 9,795 downwards.
AAACGGTTCATAGGTCCTGGAAGCAATCTGGTTGGCCACCCTTGTCAGATCTGTCAGGCTCACATAGCCTACAATCGCTGTTTCTTTCAGCAATACAATAAATTCATTCCCGATAGGGGGAAGCACATTTTTCACCGCCTGCGGAATAATAATGGATATCATTGTCTGGGTTTTTGACAGGCCGAGCGAACGCCCCGCTTCCATCTGCCCTTTATCCACCGCCAGAATACCGGCCCTTACGATCTCCGCCACATAAGCGCCGCTGTTGATGCCGAAAGAAAGAACGGCTACCGCCACCCGGTTCTTTGCGCTGTAAAATATAATAAACCACATGATCATCAGCTGAAGCACGGAAGGCGTTCCCCGGATCACATCTATGTAAATATTAGCGAGTACTGCCAATATTGTCTTTTTCCCGTTTCTTCTTACCGACAGCTTCATAAACGCCAGAACTGTACCGATAATCATACCCAGTATCGCGGCAAACGCCGCAATCTGCAAAGTCACTCCCAGACCTTGCAAATACAATTTCCACCGGTCTCCGCTAATAAACGCGGCATCAAACATCTCTGCCACTCTTTCCAACCATGCCTGCATTTCCTGTCATCCTTTCTTCATCCATAAGAATATACGCCTCCAGGCGCATACGGCAATATTGCCGATGGAAAGAGGATAGCGGATATCCCGCTATCCTCTCGTGTTTCTATCTGATTCCCTGTACTTCCAACACGTCTGGATGTCTTCCAGAAAATCTGTCAGTTTTTGCCGCCCTCGATATATTCCTCTACCAAGGCGTCAAACGTTCCGTCTTCCATCATCTCCTGCAAAGCCGCGTTAATTTTATCCGCCAGTTCCGTATCTCCTTTAGGCAGGGAAATGGCATATTCCTCCGTCTCAAAGCCAAACTGCTCTCCGTCTACTGCCGTTACTTTTCCTTCAAATTTGGTTTCAAATACCAGCGCCGGGTTCTTATCCACGATCACGCAGTCCAGTCTTCCGTTTACCAAGTCGTTTACTGCATCCAATGCCTTATTATACTGGGCAACTTCCGCTCCTTCAATCTCTTCCGCAAGGATGTCCCCGGTCGTGCCAAGCTGTACGCCGATCGCTTTCCCCTGCAGATCTTCCGCGCCTGCAATCGTGGAACCTTCCGGCAGAATGACATACTGCACTGCCAGATAATAAGGATTGCTGAAATCAACCATCTTCTGTCTCTCTTCTGTAATCGTCATACCCGCGATAGCAACGTCGATCTTTCTCCCGATAGAAGCCACCAAGGCATCAAATTCCATATTTTCCACCTGTACTTCAACGCCCATTTTTTCGCCGATCGCCTTGATCAGGGCAATATCGAACCCATCCGGTTCCCCGTTGTCATTTACATATTCAAAAGGCGGAAACTCCGCATTTGTTCCCACGTTCAGGACTCCGTCGTCCAAAGCTCCCGATCCTCCTGCGCTTTCTCCATTTGCCTCTTCTGCTTCTCCTTCCGCATCCCCTGCAGCCGCCGTCTCTTCGACAGGAGCTTGTTCTCCGGCAGGAATCCCCTCTCCTGTACCCCCATCGGAAGTTCCGCCGCATCCTGTTAAAAGAATGAAGCATAATACGGATGCCATCATTGCCGCCAATAACCTTTTCATAATATTATCCTCCTGATTCCGTTTTACGATGCTGTTTACAGCCTTCCTGTTTCCAGCATCCCATTTCGCTATAGGTCAGCATATCATGTTCATCATGGAAAATCAAGAATTAATATTCATTTCCTTGCATTTTATACACCCGTCGTCATCCCGAACGGAATTTCCCGGTCAATCCATACCGATTTGCCCTGTCCCCCGGCGATCACTGCCAGCTCCTTCCCCTTATTTTTTTTCACAAATATCCTGCCAGGTTTCAGGATGTACTGCCCTGTGGCGGAATGCTCCCATATCATATCGGGAATTTTTACTTCAAATCCGTCCTCTGTCTTTTTCATAATACAGCTGCCGGCATATTTCACATTCCCTTCTCCGTCGCAGTCATAAATCTGCAGGCTCCGAAACATCAGATAAACCAGGTATAGCGCCCCTGAAGCCAGCATAATACCGCTTATGGTAAAAGTCACTGCCTTTACTACTTTTCCCATCGCCTCCATGCGCTTCGTCATTTTGGAATATTTTCCAGCTTCCGGCTTTGCAGCGGTTTCCGGCACTTTTGCCTGCACGGTTTCTTTTTCATATGCTTCTTTCTTCTCAGGAATTCTGACGGAAGGCTTTTCCATTTTTTCCATGTCCTCATCACTGTTTCCGCCCGTTCCGTTCTTTTCGCCCGTTCCGTCCTCTTCCTTCTTTCCTTTCTTTTTCCCATTCCCCGCCGAATTACTTTTTCTTTTCTTCAACGGTTCTCTCTCTTCCGTCAGTTTTTCCTTTTCTTTCTCCTCCTCACTTTTTACCAAACCCGCGTTTTTGTTTTCCTCTTTCTGCTTATTCCCGGAACCCATGCCGGAATTCTCCTGGCCATCCGCAGTATCTTCTCCCGAATTTCCTTCTTTTTTCTCTTCCTGCCCTCCTTCTTTTCCTTCCTCCGGTTGGCTTCCTTCCTCCGGTTGGCTTCCTTCCTCTGGTTTCTTCCCTTCCTCACCTTTGCTTTCTTCTTTTCCGATATCCTTTATTTCTACATCCTGTGCAGAGATATTGCCGCACCGGTCCCTGACCGCGATGGAAACGGTTCCTGCCTCTTTCCATTCCATCCGGTTCTCCTTTTGCCAAGTCTTTCCCCCGTCAAAAGAATACGCCTCCAGGGCCAGTCCGCTCCCCGGGCTCCCATCCGGCTGGATATCCTCCGCCGTCACATAAACGACGTTGTCTTTCCTTCCATCCTGCCCTGAATAACCGATCCCTTTTATCGCAGGCGCCGTAACATCAATATTCTTTACCTCTATGGACAAAACCAGTTCTTTTTTATCTATATCCTCATTTTCTGCCAGCAGGCGTACATAATATATCCCATTCTCTTTCACTTTCACTTCATGGGACAATACATCATCCATCCCTTTTCCTTTCCATGAAAAAGGAACCTCCGGCAATTGAAGAAGTCCTCCTTCGTCCTGCACAGATGCCTGCAAAACGACATCGCCGCCAGTCCATTCCGGATTCCTGCTGGCTGCTGAAAATTCCGCATAGCTCCCTTCCCCGCTCCTGCCGCAGGAAAGCGCATATCCGTCCACTGTTTCCTCCGTCTTTTCACAAGAAAGCCGATAGCCGTCAATGCTTTTTTCATCCTTTATGCAGCTGAGTGCATAAGCATCCACGTCTTCCAAAGTCCTTCCGCAGTTTAATCCGTATTTTTCTATAGAAGCCTCCGTCTTCCCGCAGCCCGGCCGGTAACTATCCACAGTACCGGCATTTTTGCCGCAGCTTAGCCCGTAGGAAACTACGGTTTGTCCGTTCTTTCCGCAATTTAACGCATACTGTTCCACGCTCGAACCATTTTTCCCACAGTTCAGCGCCCATGATTCCACTGTATTTGTCTCCTTCCCGCAAATTCGTTGATATCTTTCTATCGTCTTATCCGTCTTTCCGCAGACGAGCCGGCGGTAGGTATGCCATGAATCCATATACTGACAGGTCCAGCATGTCGAATTTCCATCCTCAGTGATTCCCGCCCCGCAGGCCGTATGTCGGAAATTCGCCCTGAAATGAAGGACGAGCACATTCCCATGGTGGTAGCAGTAACCGCTCTCCTCCCGCACCGTCTGTAGATTCCCTTCATATATCATATCGCATCTTTCCTCCCGATAGCAGGAATCCGTATGTTGATGATATACGGGTTCATAACAGTCTCCTCCTGAAGTCTCGTTTCCCGCGTGTACATGATAAACCGCCTTCTGGTAACAACCGCCTTTCGATGCCGCGCTTCCGCTATGGCTATGATAGACCGGCTGCCCATAACAGCCTCCCCCGGCCGTCTGGCTTCCGGTATGGGCATGGTAAACCGGCTCTCCATAACAGCCTCCTTTTCCAGCCGTGCTTCCGGTATGCTTATGATAAACCGGCTGGCTGTAGCATCCCCCTTTTACATCCTCGCTTCCCGTATGGACATGGTAAACCGGCTCTCCATAACAGCCCGTCCCATCTTCTTCTGTCCCCTCATGCGTATGGAAAACTTCCTTTTGATAGCATTCCCCGCCTGTTTCACCGCCTTGGTGAATATGATAAACCGGATCGGAAAAGCAGCTTCCTCCTACTTCCTCGTTTCCCTGATGGACATGCTTTATTTCTTCCCCATAGCATCCGCCGCCTTTTTCCCGGCTTCCTGTATGTATATGATAAATCTTTGCCGATATCCTGTTTTCTTCTTTTGCATAAGATACGGACGGCATAGCAAGCGCCGCAGCGAACAAAACAGCTGTGATCCGGGCCAATCCCTCTTTTCTCTTTTTCCTCATCTATGTTCTCCTTCTCTCTTGTTTTTTTACTTCTTGTTGCAATGCAGTTCCCTATCGGGGACAAAAAAACCTATCTATCGGAACTTGCATTCCGACCGACAGGTTTCACGTCATCTATTATTTTCACGAATATTGTTAGATTATGATAACATCCCATAGTTTGGGCTGTCAATGAAAAAACGTCCAAAAAAATTGGACATTTAGTCCAAAAACCGGGCGGTTAATATGCTTTCCGATTTCTTCCGGCAATTCCGCTTAAAACCTCATCAATCCCTCCAGCCAATAATACAGTTCGGGATTGGACGTTCTCACATTCACGCTCAGATCCCCATTCCCAAAAACCACTCCAAAACCATAAAATGCCTGAAGAATACATACAACCGCCAGACAAACCATCAGCCTGCGCATCGTTCCTTCCGCCATGGCTTTTTCCCCCAAGGCAAAGCAGACAAGCACGGCGGCAAGCCACACGCCCCATATCATATCCACCATATATCTTTGCAGGATTCCGGCTCCGGTCACATCCACGACGGCAAGAACCGCCGATACCGCAATCCCTGTCAGAACCGCTCCGTATAACCTCTTTTTCTTCAACAATTCCCTGCCTCTGCCCAGCCGGAACAGGAGCCACAAAAACGCGTTGCCCGCCAGCAAGCCGCCATAGGTATATTCCGCATTCAACTTTCCCATATAAGAGCCGGAAGCGATCTGGACTCCTTCCAGATAAGGGAAATCGCTTCCTGCCACAGGCGGGCGGAAAAAATAATGCCAAAGCCCGAGCAAGGCCTGGGAAACATTGAAGCCACGCTTCGTCATATCGTTGCTCGTAAGGCTGTAAGAAGCTCCGAAATCAAAAGGCGAACCGAACCTGGCCGCATTATAATACATAATTCCGGCCGCCACCAGCAGATAAGGAATGCAGAGGCAGAATGTATCCCACAAATTTTTTTTGCCGAACAGCTCCCTTTTTTCCATCACTTCTTCCCAGAAAAGAGGAATTGCCAAAAACGAAAACAAAAGCATCTGGGGGCGGCATCCTGCCACCAGCGCCATGCTCAGGGAACCAAGGGCGTAACATATCTTCCTGCCTTTCACGGACGGAGTATATTTTCCCCGGATCCATAGCCAGAGTCCGGCCGCCGTAAACATATTCGCCGCCATAATCGGCACGTCATACAGATCCGGCCTTGCGATGACGAACAAATAATTTCCCGCGCATACGGTCAGAACGCTCGCCAGGAGATAAAGGAAAAATGGAATCCGCGAAAACCACCGTTTCACCATTTCCCAGAACAACGCGAATACCGCCAGGATAAACCCGCTGTAAAACAGAAAAACGGCAATATAATTAGGCAAGTGACGACCGGTCAGCAGATAACAGGGCAAATAGAGCAAAAGCTCCGGCACTACCCCGAAATAAACATAATATTTTCCTTCAAAATAAGCGTAATCCGCCCGGTAATCAATGCCGTTTGCCTGAAGATAAATCGTATCGTAAGGGTTCGGCGCATTGAGAAGCCCCTCCGACGGTTCAAAGTCCAAATAGCAATGCCCTTCCGCCAAGGCTTCCGCCAGTTCCTGGTACTGCTTATGATGAGGCCAGGGCGACACAACGCATATCGGATTCACATGGGCGAGCTTCCATGCCATCCCTATCATCAGCAGAACGGCCACTCCCGCTATCCACATCTGTTTTTTTGTTCCAAGGCAGACCTCCGCTTCTTTCTGCCTCTTTTCCCCCCATAATGCCCGGTAAAACAAAAGCACGGCGCCGAACAGCACAATAACTCTGCCTATGCTGAATACCCACGGAATGCGGGCATTGGCGCAGACCGCATTTACCGTCGCCACGCTCCCCGCCGGTACTGTAAACTGCACCGTTATCTCCCCCGCCTTGCCGGAAGGATAGATATTCGTATAATAGCTTTTCTTTATGCCCGGCATCAGCATTCTCTCCGGCAGGGAGTATGGATAATAATTCCCCTCGTCCGTCAGCGTCACCGTATAAGGAATTCCTTCTTCTTCCGAAAAATCCACGGCGAAGAAAAGATTATGTATTTTTCTGTCCGCTCCGGCAACATGCAAAACCAAAGTTCCTTCAGGCACCACATATTCCCTGGTGCCTTCCGCCGTTTCCACTCCCCCTTCCACGCCGATCTGTTCAAAAACTATCCTTTCCTTATAAAACAGGCTTTTCCATGCAGAAAAATTGAAAAGAAAAATCTCTGCCGCTAAAACCCCAAAGATCATCCAAAGTATGGGCCGGTATTTCTTTAATTTCGTTTTTTCTTCCCCTGTCTGTAGCTTTCCCGTTTCTCTTATCACTGTTTTCTCTCCCTGTCGATTTGTAAAATATCGATACATTTCTTTCCTACATATGATATAATGAAGCATGCTGATGCATGCGCAGGTCATAAGGCATCCTCCCATCTGCGATGGGTCCCTCCTTATGACATATGATATAATGAAGCATGCTGATGCATGCGCAGGTCATAAGGCATCCTCCCATCTGCGATGGGTCCCTCCTTATGACATATGATATAATAAAGCATGCCGATGCGCAAGCTTACTGCTTATTCCAATGAAAGGTTTCCATACATATGACAAATCCACAAAATAAAAATATACGATCTATCTTGTTTACTATTTTCGCTTTCTGTATCGCTGCGGCGCTGATCCAGGGACTGCCTGTGCTTTCCCGGATTCCAAGGAATACTGTATGGTATGGCACGCTTTTCCTTTTTCTTCCGGTTCCCCTTATCCTCTTTCTTCTTTATAAAACCGGAAAACTGACGGAAGAAAAAATCATATACGCCATTATTTTTTCAGGCATGTTATTCCGTTGCTGTTATGTACTTCTATCCGGCCTTTACGACAGGCAGCATGACGAAGGCGTTTATACGGGAATCGCTGACAGCCAGGTAAACCCCGGCCATATCGGATATATCGAATATATTTATAAATTCCGTAAACTGCCCGACTTTAATCCTTACCAGCTCTTTTCCTATTACCATCCGCCCCTCCATTATGTATTATCCGGGCTTTGGCTGGTCTTTCTGACCGGGATCGGAATGCCGGAGGATCTGGCTTTCGAAAATCTTCAGATTCTTCCCTTGTTTTATTCCGGCATGTTTATGCTCCTCACCCTTCTTATTTTAAAGAAACTAGGCGCGCATGGCAAGCCTTTCTATACCGGCCTGCTCCTTGTTGCATTCCACCCTGCCCTTACCATCATGTCCGGCAGCATCAATAACGACATGCTTTCTACCCTGCTGCTTGCCTGCTGCATCTATGCCGCTCTATGCTGGATCAGGAAAAAAACTCTGAAAAATCTGATATTTATTGCCCTTTCCACAGGCTTCGGCATGTTATGCAAAATCAACACCGCCATTATCGCCCTTCCCTTAGGACTTATTTTCCTGTTGGATTTTATCCGGGCCATCCGATCCAAAAACCGACAAAACCTCCTTCTCTCTATTCGGAATTATACACTGTTCGGACTCGTCGCCGGATCGATTGGCTTGTCCTGGATTATCCGCAACCTCATCCTTTTCCATGTCAAGCCCGGCATTTCCTCCGCCACGGAGGCCTCTGTCATGTATACCGGGAATTATGGCATCTGGGCGAGAATCGGCCTCCCGGCATTCGCCGACTGGCATTTTTCTTTTCCTTTTCATCCTTTAAGCGGCGATGTCATCCATAATACATGGGTCATCATGTTCCAGACCTCCTTATTCGCAGAAGTATATCCCCAAGAGCTTTCCGGTCTGCCCCTTATCCTGTGCCAGACCGTATATCCCCTCGCTATTCTTGCCGCCCTTTGTTCAGCCGTTCTCTTTCTTGCCCTCCAATGCCAAAAATATATTCTGGCAAAAAAACAGCTTCATCAGCCCGCAGCCCATGAAGCCCTCTTCCTCTTTTCCGGTTATTTGGCCTTTTTATTGAGTTTCGCCGTCTTTTCTTTCAAATATCCCTACACTTGCAGCAGCGACTTCCGCTATATCGCCGTCTGTCTCGTCTACATTGCTATCGGCCTGTCTGACGACTCCTGTTCCTGCCAGCATCCGGACAACAGAACTGCCCTCAGTTCTTCTGACGGCAGCTTTTCTGCCTATCGGAATTTTTTTTCCATATTCCAGCATGCTGTGCGCATTCTGATATGCGTCACCCTTTTCCTGACTACCGTTATATACATGACTTGGAAACAATGGTAGCCGTCCGTCCGCGGAAATCCGTTTTGGCAGACAGCAAGAACATGCCATGCCGGAGACAAAGCCGTGGAGCCTGACGAAAGAATCGGTTGGGGGAGGGCATTTTTTGCTGTTGCTTCCCGTCAGAATTTCACTTATGAAATGGACAAAAGCCCAGGGAAAAATTGCCATGGATGGCAATTTTAGGAAGGAGGGGCATGGATGCCGCTTTCTTCCGCCCCGATCGGTTCCACAATATTTTCCCATTTCATTAGTGAAATCTGATGGGAAGCTCCAACAAAAAATGCCCTCCCCCCAACCGATTCTTTCGTCAGGCTCCACGGCTTTGTCTCCGGCATGGCATGCCCTTGCTGTCTGCCAAAATTGGTTTCCCCGCCGCCCCCTTTCTCTAATCCTTCATCTGCCTCCCCTCCCCGTTCAAATGATACCTCTCCTTATAAATCAGCTCCGACACCGGCACGAGTTCATACCCCTGCTCTTCCAGCCCTGCAATCAATTTTTCCAACGCCTGGGCCGTATACTTCGCCCCGTTATGGCAGCGGATGATCGATCCATTTTTCAAATCCCCGCTCTGCAGCACATTGTTCAATATAGCATCCACTCCATAATCTTTCCAATCCAGCGAATCCACATCCCAACATACAGAATAATACCCGCATTTTGCCGCAGAACTTATCACACGGTTATCATAATCCCCATAAGGCGGACGGAATAAAAACATCTCATATCCGGTCAGTTCCTGTACTCTCGTATGAGCTTGTTCTATCTCCTCCAGGCATTCCTCCGTTGTAAGCCCCGGCATATGTTTATGGCTTTCCCCCACGCTTCCCAGGTCATGCCCTGCTTGTGTCAAGGTAATGACACAAAAATCAACCCAGGGAAATCAATTTTGTCCGGGGGCTGGGCGGGAAGGAAGCGGAGCGGGAGGACGGCAGGGGAAGAACAGCGGGGGAGACAAGTTAGGAATATTTTCATCGTTACCTTACGTAGGGGAATGAGACTTTCTTAATATTCCGTTCAGGAAACAGCAATTTGGTGACACGGATGTCGCCAAAAGCCCGCCATGAGCCCGGATGGCGAATCGCGGGCGGTTGCGTCCGGCTGATACTGCTTTACCCGGAATATTTAGAAAATCCATTTCCCGGAGCCGGTACGGTG